>JAGVRI010000032.1 GCA_018606645.1 Chloroflexota bacterium | reverse complement strand
GGGAGTGGAGCCTTTAGGCGGTTGACCGGCGCAGGACTCGGCGCCGGCTGGAGGAGGGGCGCGGTCGCCCCTACGGCCCCCTCCCCGCGGGCGGGGAAGGGGTGCGGGGGTGGGGTGATCGGGCACGCGGCGAGGGGGTGCGGGGTCTCCGGCTGAAGCCTCGACTCCAGGCGGGGGAGTGGAGCCTTTAGGCGGGCCGGCGGAAGTCTCGACTCCCGTGCGGGGGAGCGGCGCCCTCGGCCCTGCGCCCGGCTATTTGGCATTTTGGGGATTATGTGTTATTCTTCCGATAGATGCGTCGGGTGAAGGGATTGCCATAGATCCGAGGGTTGGGGCGATCGTACCGGTAGGGATGGCATGAAAAGGAGTGACCAGTATGGAAGTGGTGCGACGTGAACAGGTGATTGTCAAAGATGGCCAGATTCGCCTCACGGGTCTGCCCTACAAGCGGGGCGACCGGGTGGAGGTCATCGTCTTGCCAAGTGAGCGCGAGGCCGAGCCGCGTCCCAGGTTGACCGTGGGCCAACTTCGCCGGTCCGGACTGATCGGCCTGTGGAAGGACCGCACGGACATCGAGGACAGCAGCGCCTACGCGCGGTGGTTGCGCGAACAGGCCCAGCAACGCGGAGCGGCCCAATGATCCTGCTGGATTCCGACGTGATGATAGATTTGATGCGGCAATATCCACCCGCTGTCGCCTGGTTTGACGCGCTGGATGACGCTGAAGAGGTTGCCCTGCCGGGATACGTGGTGATGGAACTGATCCAGGGATGCAGGAACAAGGCGGAGCAGGAACAATTACAGCGTACTCTGGCTCCATACGGGGTGGTGTGGCCGATGCCCGCCGACTGCGACCGCGCTCTGGAACTCTTTCTGGAATGCCACCTGAGCCACGGGGCAGGGATGTTGGATATACTTATCGCTCAGACAGCCCTGGCGCTGGGAGTGCCCTTGTACACCTTCAATGAAAAGCATTATCAGTTCCTCAGTGAACTGCAGACGGTCCAGCCTTATGCGCGGTCGCCAGGAGCGCAATTATGAAAGATCCTCCGGCAGGTTTTGAACCGGCGGGAGGCTCCCGGAGCACCCATGACCCTTGAAGCAGAGATCGGGGCGCTGTTGACGGCGCACGGCCGGACGCTGGCCACGGCGGAATCGTGCACCGGTGGGCTGCTCGGCCATCGGATCACCAACGTGCCGGGCAGTTCGAATTATTACCGGGGCGGGGTGATCGCCTACGCCAACGAGGCCAAAGAGGCGCTGCTCGGCGTGCGCCATGAGACGCTCCTGGCGCACGGGGCGGTCAGCGCCGAGACCGCCCTGGAGATGGCGCGCGGCGCCCGCCGGCGGCTGGGCGCCGACATGGCCCTGGCCGTCACCGGCATCGCCGGGCCGAGCGGGGGAAGCGCCGACAAGCCGGTCGGGCTGGTCTACATCGCCCTCTCGGCCCCCGACGAGGAGCGCTGGGAGCGGCACGTCTGGCCGGGCAACCGGCTGGAGAACAAGGAGCGGTCGGCCGAGGCGGCCCTCCGCTTGCTCCTCGGCTACCTCCAGGAACGGGAAAGAAGCGGTTGAGGCTATCCGCCCTGGCGGGTGGATTGCCCTGCCTTTTGAGCGACCCGTTCGCTGAACTTTTCGACGTTGATGATCACCCGCTGGTGGGTCCCCTCGCCCACCAGCTCTACCCCGTCATGGGCCTGCACCCGAAAGGTGAGCCGGCGCCCGTCCACCTCGATCAGCTCGGCGGTGGCTTCGACTTCAAAGCCGATGGGCGTCGGCGCCAGGTGCCGGACGTCGAGATGGGCGCCGACGGTCCGGTAGCCGGGCGGCAGGAGCGGATCGACGGCCGCGACCCCGGCCCGCTCCATCAACAGGACCATTTGCGGGGTGGCCAACACCTTGACCGCGCCGCTGCCCAGATGCTGGGCGGTGTGTTCCTCGGCCACGACCAGGCGGACCTGGCCTTTCAATCCGGGTTGAATGGCGTCAAAGCTCATTGCTGGGATGAATCCTCCGGTGAAGTGGGTGGTGTGCTTTTTTCTTCCAGGGAACGGATCAGCCGGGCGAGCCGTTCATTCATTTCGCGCAAGCCGGTGAGCAGGCTCTCTTCCACCTTGTCCACGACTTCGCTCTGGCGGGCCTTCTCGATCGTCTCTTTCATCTGTTCGCTGAGTTGTTTGGCCGATTCGCTTTCTTGCGCGGACTTGATGGCCGCATCCACCGTCCGGCTCAGCTCCAGGAAGCCTTCCCGGATCTGCTGGCGCAGTTTGCGGCTTTCCTCGCTTTCCCAGAGCGACTTGATGGCCGTGGCCAGTTGCTGGCCCAGGGTCTCGAGTTCCTCGACAAACTCGCTCTTGGGTGTTTCCTCGGTGGGGGTTGGTTCTTCGCTCATGAGTCCTCCTGGCCAATAGAAAAAGGTTCTCCTGGCAACGACCTACTCTCCCAGGAACCTGCGTTCCCAGTACCATCGGCGCTGGAGGGCTTAACTGCCTGGTTCGGAATGGAGCAGGGTGTTTCCCCTCCGCTCAAGTCACCAGAAGAACCTTTTATCCGATTGTTCATGAACCGGTTTGGCGCCTTAAAAACTGAACAGGATGCGCGGCGGAGCGACAAATTCATGGAAGCGAATTAAGCCCTCGGCCATTAGTACGGCTAAGCTGAACACATTGCTGTGCTTACACTTGCCGCCTATCCAGCAGGTAGTCTACCTGCGGCCTTACTCCCACGAGGGGATGGGGGATCTCATCTTGGGGCGTGCTTCCCACTTAGATGCTTTCAGCGGTTATC
>JAGVRI010000031.1 GCA_018606645.1 Chloroflexota bacterium | reverse complement strand
TATGGGAGGCCCCGAATGGATGCCGGCAGTACATGCTGCCTCCCAGGCCACCAACCTCTATCTGGACACCTGTGCTTCGTACGCTGACCGGGACAAGATCCGCGTTGCCGTCCGGACACTTGGCGCGGATCGCGTATTGTTCGGTTCAGGCGCCACCGAGGGAAGCCTTTTCATGCAACTGGGCGCGGTGCTCGACGCCGACATCGAGGAACAGGAACGGGTCCAGGTCCTCTTTGAGAACGCCCGTAGGATTTTCGGCATTTGATCAGATGAAGCGGGCCAGGCCCTGGCTGGGCAGGACGCGCTCTTTCAGCATGACAAAGGTAGCGGCCCCAATGGCCGGCGCTTCGACGCCCAGCTTGGCCGGGACGATCTGCACCCGCCGGCCAGGGACGGGCAAGGCGCGTAGCTTAACCACGTGGCGAACCGACTCGAGCAAGGGAGCTCCGGCCAGGATCACCCCGCCGCCAATGATCACCAGGTCGGGGTTGAGGAGATTGACCAGGGTGGCGATCCCGATCCCCAGATAGCGTCCTGTCTCCTCCATCACCTGGCAGGCAAACCGGTCCCCGGCGTTGGCCGCTTCAGCGATCATGGCCACAGTGACCCGGTCCAGATCGTCCCCCAGCCGAGTCCGTAGCGAGGAAGCCGCTCCCTGTTTGAGTCCTTTGATGGCCCGTTCGGCAATGGCCGGGGCCGAGACCAACCGGTCCAGGCAGCCATAGTTGCCGCAGTGACATCGCGGACCTTCGGGATCGACCAGTATGTGAGCGATCTCACCAGCGGCATTGTCCGGCCCTCGAAAGAGCATGCCATTGACGATGATTCCCGCTCCAAGCCCGCGACCGATCTTGACACAGACCACATTGGACACCCCCTGACCAGCGCCAAAGAACCACTCCCCCAAAGCCAGGGCGTTATCGTCCTCTTCAATATAGATCGGCAGATCGAAATCCTGGGCCAGCATCTCCCGGATCGGCAGCTCCTCCCAACCCCAATTCCTCGATTCTACGACGACCCCCCGGTCGACGTCAACCAAACCCGGCACGGCCACGCCAATCCCGATGAGCTTCTCTGGCGGCAGCGGCGAGGCAGCCATCAATTCGTGGATCACTTCCTTCACCAGTTGCACCACGTCCGCGTTGGGTTCTAACTCATAGTCACGGGCAATGGTTACCCGGAGGCTGGCATCGAGATGGGTCAACACCCCCAACACCTGAGCACTGCGAATATTGACTCCGATGACCGCCCGGGATTGGGGATTAAACTCGAAGAGCATCGGCCGACGTCCTCCCTGAGACGGCCCAATCCCTTTCTCCCGTACTAACCCTTCTTGCTCCAGCTCTTGGACGATGGAAAAGGCGGTGGCCGGCGTGAGGCCAGCTAAGCGAGCCAGGGCGGTCCGGGAAATCGGACCCCGTTCCCGAATCAACCCCAGGATAGTGTCTCGGTTGAGTCGTCGCACCAACTGAATGTCAGTAGTCAGCAGTTCTTGCTCCAGCATGGTTGCCCTCTTTTCTGACGGTCATCTATCCCGCTTTTCGGTCCTACAGCCATGGCATGTTCCGACAGGAACTGCCGTGCCCAGGGGCAGAAGGTGCAATCCACCCGGTCGCACAGCAGTCCGCCGCGGTCCCGGCTCAAGAATTCCACCACGCCATCGATCAAGGGTTGGCCAGCCATCAGACGACAGCGAGCCCGCCCAATGAGTCCGAAGGCAATCAGTCCTCGCTCAACCAGGAATGGCTCAATTTTGTGAAAGCCGGCGCTATCACCCGGATACTCTGGCAGGGGGATCCAGACCTTTTGACCATCGGGCATGATCGCCCAGCGTCCCCGGGGTCGATCGGGGCGTGGTCGTCCCCAGTATGGCACACCGGCATATGCCTCGCCGGTATGGATGGTGGTATTGACCCACTGGGTCACGCCCAGCAGCAATACCTTGCCCCCCATCTTGGCGATCCGATCCACCGGGCTGTCCTTGCCCACAGACGACACCCGCTCATGTCCTTCGGTCAGCGGTCGGGCGTCCAACCCCACCGCGACCACCGGGTGGGTAGGGTGCAGGCTCAGGATTGCGCCAGGCCAGGTGCGTAATAAGCGCGGCACCGCACCACAGGTCGTAGGTGGCGGATTCCAGGGATCGAACGCGCCCTGATACCAAGGGGGGAAAAAGTAGGGCATCATCAGCGTTCCGCCCGAACCGATCACCGTCAAAATCGCCTCAATCACGGTCCGTGCCCCCCCTTCCACCAGACCAAAACTGGATAGGGAGACGTGGGCTATCACCCGATCACCGGTCCGCAAGCCCAACTGCCTCAGTCCGTCGATCACGTTCCGGCGGCTGATTGGACGGATAGAAACCGTTTCGTCAATGTCGATACGGGCATCCACGATCTTGGCTTCTTTTTACCTCTGAAACAAAGATCAATATAGCATCTTTTCTCATTGCTGTCAAGTCTGCTATAACCGCCGGTCAAGAGCAGTTAAGATGCTCCGATGGGCGGTGCGATGCGGTCAATCTCGCCAGCCATCCTACTTTAGAGGCCAAAGACGCGGTGGAGAATCGACTCCATAAACCTACTGACGACGCCTTGGAACGAATCCGTGGGACGCCGGGTTTGACAAGCGTCTCAACTTTTAATAGAATTTATAAAATTCGGATTTTGGATTCACATTTCCAGATGAACCACTTGAACAATGTCGGATCCGCGTATGAGATAGGGCGCCAGCATGGCGCCTCCTGTCCAACTGCCATTCGCCTGGCATATCAGGCTTGGGCTCGGTTTCCAGGCGTGGCAGACTCCCAGGTGGACGCCGGGTTGACGCTGGTCCGCCAGCGTCTGCAGCGCTCATTCCCGGAAACCCTGGCGGAGATGCGTGGCATTGCCGATGGGTCCGGACTCTCGGAACGAGAGATCCTGGCACTGAACTGCTTTGACGCCGTGCTCGGAGTCGCGACCGGGAAGCTGTGCTGCTCGACTATCGGCTTTGCCGATTCCGATGTCGGAGTGCTGCTGGGCAAAACGGCGGACTGGAATGTGGACGGGGCTGAGGATATGAGCGCCTGGCAGCGCTACCAGCCGCTGCCTGGCGAAGGATACACCTTTATCCACTACGGCTGCGCCGGCACTTTGTGGACCGAAGGTGGGCTCAACGAAGCGGGACTGGGGATGGTTCTCAACGGCCTACCGGTCACCGGCCCCAGCGAAGGAGTTCCTTGGGTTCCACTGGCCCGGGGCGTGTTGCAGCACTGCGGGAATGTGCAGGAGGCCCTCACCTTCCTGGCCCGATACGATGTCATGGGCTGGGGCTTTCACCTGATTCTGGCCGATGCCCGAGGCGATCTGGCTTCGATCGAGGTTGCACCCAGAGTGCAAGCTGTCCGCCGTCCGCAGGGCGACGTGCTGTTCCACACCAATCATTGCCTCTACCAGGAGACCCAGGCGTTGGAGATGGACGAGGCGGCGGTGGATGCCTATGGTCAGAGGGGCCTTCTGGAAAATAGCCGGGCCCGCTACCGCACCCTGGAGCGGATTGTGCCACCTGCCCCGCGTACTCTATCAGCCATGCAGGCGTTGCTCCGGGATCGTTCCGCTGTGGGTCCGACCAGCCAGAACGGCGAGCAGGGGATGCGCACTGCCTATGCCATGATCATCGCCCCAGCCAAAGGTCGCATCTGGGCAGCGGAGGGTTATCCGCCCGAGTTCCCCTTCGTCGAATACCATATCTGATAATCAGGCCAGATGGTCGTCGGGAAACGGGGACGTGGACGATCCAGGAACCATCGGTTCCCTGATCGGCTGACGGGTTCAGCGCCGATCCGGTGGCCTCAGATGCCAAACAATTGCCGGGCATTCTCGTAGAGCACCATCTGCTTCTCGCGGTCGGTGAGGTCTGCGTCAAGCACTGCTCCCTTTTGCATCATCAGGGGAATGCCCATCATCCCTGAGCCAAAGAGCACCCTTGACGCTCCCAGCATCCGTACGGCGGTCCCAACCTTGTCTCGATCGGCATGGGAGGATTGCATGTCGGTGTACAGGTTGGGAGCCTGCTTGGCGCAGTGGAGGGCGTTCATCCAGTCGGTCCCGCCCATG
>JAGVRI010000030.1 GCA_018606645.1 Chloroflexota bacterium | reverse complement strand
CAGCCACCGGCCGGCCATGTATTTGTACTTCTCCGGTAGCTCCTCCAACTTTGCCGACCGATCGGTCATGTTCAGACGCAATATCTTGGCCATCGTTAACCTCCTTTGGTTAAGATTTTCAACAATCTGCTTCATTCGCTAACGCGAAACGGTTGCCTGCCACTCCAGGAACCAACCTTCTACTTCTCGGGGATGGAGTAGGCGTGATGGATGCCCCGGTCCTCACGCTGCCGGAACGTCTCCTTCACTTCTTCCGTCACACTGGCCCCAAAGCGGTACTGGAAAGGCCACATGCTGCGACGGTGGGAGATGCCGATCCGGTCGCCATCGTGCAAGACCACCTGGCGGTCGGTGTCCAGGCCGGGCAATGCAGCCAGACTGCCGTTGATGAAGGTGATCCCCTTTTCCTCCCCCGGCAGACCCAGGCGGTCCAGGAGATCTTGCATGGTGCTACCTGCCGGGAACTCCAAATGCAATTGCGCATAGCTGCCGTGGCTATGCTCTCCCGCATACCGGGCCAACGGCCCGTACAACCATACCTCAATGCGAATCCTGTCCTTATCCATCACAATCGCTCCGTCTCTCACCTCCTTTCTCTACTCGCAAAAAAGAGGCGGACTCATGCACCAAACCGGTACAATGAACACTCGCCTCCTTTGCACACTGGCGGGCGAGGGAATTGCTCCCCTCACCGTATCGCTCATCCGTCCCAATGGGAGCAGAATGAGTCGGAGGGCACTAAACTTGTTGCTCACCTATTATTATAGCATGAATTTCGCCGTTTGTCTAGCCCCACAAATCAAAAATCCAAGCTTCGCAGGCTGCGCATCACTCACAACAACTTTCGTCCATATCGCAGCTAGAACACGACCCAACCGGCTTGTCCGTTCGCTCAAAATATAATACAATATTCGCCAAGGAAGCGCAAGATCCCATGACTTCAAAGACAAGATCGAACAGACAGTCAAGAAAGCTTCTCCTATGGCCCCTCATTCTGGCAGGATTCCTGTCCGTTGGCTGGACCTGGTTTTTCCACACTACCGACCCCAAGATCACGGCCTTGCGCAACGTGGTTCATTATCGGCTCATCAAAGCGATGGGCGGGCCACAGATACGCACCGAAGAACCGCCAGGGACCATCACCGGCGCTGTCTGGGATACCGAAGGCAACCCGGTAGCCGAGGCACTGGTCGTGGTCGCTTCTCCGCTGGGGCATACCTATACGGCGACGAGTGACTTCGATGGTCAATATCGGATTTCCGGTGTGCCGCCGGGTCGCTACGTGCCGGTGGCCGGCAAGCGCGGGTATCACGATGCAATCCCCCAAACCTGCATTGCCGGTCTATGCTACAAGGATGTGGTAACCGTACGGCCGCTTGCCGAGGCGAAAGCCTCTGATCTGAGACTGTTCCAGGCTTCCCCTCCGCTGATTGTGTTAGACAATTCTCTGATCGTCAGTCCAACGGTAGAGGTGGAGACCACTGCCCCTCTCCCTGCCCGAGCCCTGCGCACCCATTTTAGCTTTGAGCGCGCCGGCCGACGCGTGAACGACTGTTGGCTGTACGAACCGGTCGCTCCAAGGCAGGCACAGGAGCCGCTCCCCCTGTTGCTCTTGGTTCTGCCGGGGCCCGTCCTGAGTTGGGAGATCGTCCCAGTACCCTTTGCTGCCCAAGGCTTCAGCGTTCTAGCTTGCTACCCCCTGCGCGGTATCAACATTGACGAGGACGTGGCTGACCTGCTCACCGCTCTGGAATATGTGCGCCAGGGATGGCTACCGGTCCATGCGGATGCGGAGCGCATGGGGCTGATCGGGGCCAGTTTTACCTCCTTGCACACCTATCGCTTGCTGGCATTAACCGATCTGATGGATATGACGCTGGTATTGGGAGGCATGGCTGACGGCTTTGCCTTTCGCCATGACGTCGAGACGGGCACCGCCCGAACGCGTCCGCCCTTTGACCAGATCCTTATGGCCCTGGGGTTCCCCAATCTCTCGCCTGAACTCTATTTTCGCTATTCGACCATCTTTCACCTGGAAGGTCTCCCCCCGGTATGTCTTCTCCATGGAAAAGAGGATGAACTGTCGCCGTTCTCCCAGAGCGTGGCACTGGACCAGGCGCTCTCGCAACGGGGGATACCGCATCGGTTCTATGCCTATGAAGGATTATCCCACTATTTCTCCATTGACGCCGACAACGCCACCACTCGGCAGATGTTTCAAGATTCGGTGACCTGCTTGCGCCAGTGGCTGGACGCTGGCGACTAGCCGGACTGTGCACGCGGTACAAATGTCGTTTCTGCTTGAAATTGATTGTTTTCCGGAGCTTGACAAGCCCCTGAGTTTCCGATATAATGCCGCTAGCAATCAACAATATGACGCCTGAGACGCAAGCTTTCACGTACGGCAAGCGGCGAGCAAGGGTTACTCACCGCAGAGTGCTCTTACGTCTTGCCTCCTCATTTCCAGCACACCATGTTGGTTGGGCCCCTGAGAATCCCCCGAGAAAACTAGCGTTGAGATTTTGGCGGAATTTTAGTCTTTAGAATCTTGGAGCATTATGGATGGAGGCAATGAAAAAAATGACCACCCGAGCGATTGTCAACATAGGCCAACTGGTGACTGGCGACATTTATCAACCGCTGTCAAAGGCGACAGCCATCTGGATCGAAGATGGGATCATCAAGGCTGTTGGCAAAGAAGGAGATTTCCCCCTGGGATCAGCCGACATGGTCATTGACGTGCAAGGTATGACCGTCTGTCCGGGCCTGATTGACGCCCACGTCCACAACACCCTGGACGATTATGCACCTCAGCAACGAGAAATCGGCTGGATGGAGAATGCGTTGCTGGTAGGTGTCACCACCATTATCTCCGAAGGCGAGCAAGGGCCTGGATTCCCCAGGTTTTTTGACGACGCAATTGGAAGCAAAGCAACAGCCATTCTGGCCAAGCGGGTCTTTGATCGGTTTCGACCAGCGGGTGCTCTGAAAATGCATGGCGGGGCTCTGGTGCTGGTGAACGGCCTGACCCGAGACGATTTCAAAGAGATGGCAGAAGCTGGCGTGTGGCTGGTGGCTGAGATCGGGGGAGGTGGGCTGTACCGGCCCGAGGACATTGGGCCTATGCTCAAATGGGCCAAGGAATTTGACTTTTTCGTGTCGATGCACTTTGGTGCGCGGTCCATTCCCGGCTCTTCTACGGTCTCAGCAGCCGAGATCCTGGCCCTGGGAGAAGACATGATCGACAAGATCGCCCATGCCAATGGCGGGTCCACCGCTGCCCCGTGGGACATGACCCTGGAGATCATTGAACAGACGAACATCCCGTTAGAGATGATCCATAACGGCAACCACAAGATGATGCACCGCATTGTACGCACCCTGAAGGAACGGGATGAGCTCCATCGGCTGGTCCTGGGCACAGACTGCCCGACCGGCCAGGGCGCTATCCCCAACGCCATTATGCGCACCGCGGTGTTTATCTCTGCCATTGACGACATCCCTGCTGCCCAGGCGCTAGCCATGGCGACCGGCAACACGGCCCGAATCTATGGCCTCAATACCGGCTTTATTCAGGTGGGCCGGGAAGCCGACATCCTGGCCATCGATTACCCCCCTGGTTCGGTCGGTACCAACGCTCTCGAAGCGATGGAAAATGGCGATACCGTGGGCGTGTCGATGGTCATGGTGGACGGCAACATTGTCTCGGTAAAGGGGAGGGACGGCCGCCCCACCGCCCGCAACATCAAAGTCAACGGCAAAGAGTTGGGCATCTCGAATATTAACGACTATCTGTTTGGCCCTCCTAACCCTGGATTCAACGTCTACGAGGCAACTTTCTTTGGCGATGGCAAGCCGCCACGGGTACCTGGACGTGTACCTCGCAAAAGAGCATAACGTGAATTTACGGTCAAAAAAATACAAGGAGTGAGAAATGAAAAGAAGCAGCGTTGTCATCCCTTTGATCGGGTTGATGGTACTGGGTCTGGTACTGGTCGAATGTGCTCCGAACCAGGCTCCCTCCCCTACCCAGCCGCCGGCACCAACCCAACCGCCCGCTCCCACTCAGGGTGCGGTTGCACCGGAAAAGATCCGGGTGGCGTTGTTGCTGCCAGGGTCCATCGGTGACGCAGGCTGGAACGCCAACGCCTACAAGGGACTCCAGGAAATCGCCGCCCAGGGCATCGAAACCGCCTACACCGAAAGCATCCCCATCCCCGATATCGAGGCCGCCTTCCGCGGCTACGCCGAACAGGGCTACACCCTCATCATCGGCCACGGCTTCGAATTCGGCGAACCGGCCCTCAAGGTCGCCCCCGACTTCCCTAACGTCTTCTTCCACGTCAGCGGCAAAGCCCCACCCAACGTCGAAATCCCCAAAAACGTCGGCTTCCTCGACCAGCAGGAGTTCCAGGGCGCCTACCTGTGCGGCGTCCTCGCCGGCCTCATGACCAAAACCAACAAGGTCGGCTATGTCGGCGGCATGGAAATCCCTCCCCAACTGGCGAACCTCGCCGCCTTTACCAAAGGCGCCCAGTCGGTCAACCCCAACGTCGAAATCCTGGGCGTCCTCACCGGCACCTTCGAAGACCCTGAAAAGGGCCGCGAAGCCGCCATGGCCCAGATCGGCAATGGCATTGACATCCTGATGCAGACCGCCGACTCCACCGGCATGGGCGCTATCCAGGCCGCCAAGGAAAAGGGCATCTATATCATCGGCTACGGCGGCGACCAGAGCGAGATCGCCCCCGACCTCTTCCTCACCAGCCTGATCGTCAATAACCCCAAAGCCATCGCCCTCCAGGTCGACCGCATCAAGCAAGGAACCTTCGGCGGTTCGGTGTGGGTGGCCGGCATCAAAGAGGGCATTATCGATATCGCTCCCTTCGGCCCTATGGTACCCAAAGAGGTCCAGGACCAGGTCATGGCCCTCCGCGAACAGATCGTCAACGGCACCTTCGTCGTCCCCGAAATCTACGAACGGATCGACCAGGGCAAACCGAGCGGAAAGGTTGAGGAGATCCGGGTGGCACTGCTGTTGCCAGGGTCCATCGGTGACGCAGGCTGGAACGCCAACGCCTACAAGGGACTCCAGGAAATCGCCGCCCAGGGCATCGAAACCGCCTACACCGAAAGCATCCCCATCCCCGATATCGAGGCCGCCTTCCGCGGCTACGCCGAACAGGGCTACACCCTCATCATCGGCCACGGCTTCGAATTCGGCGAACCGGCCCTCAAGGTCGCCCCCGACTTCCCTAACGTCTTCTTCCACGTCAGCGGCAAAGCCCCACCCAACGTCGAAATCCCCAAAAACGTCGGCTTCCTCGACCAGCAGGAGTTCCAGGGCGCCTACCTGTGCGGCGTCCTCGCCGGCCTCATGACCAAAACCAACAAGGTCGGCTATGTCGGCGGCATGGAAATCCCTCCCCAACTGGCGAACCTCGCCGCCTTTACCAAAGGCGCCCAGTCGGTCAACCCCAACGTCGAAATCCTGGGCGTCCTCACCGGCACCTTCGAAGACCCTGAAAAGGGCCGCGAAGCCGCCATGGCCCAGATCGGCAATGGCATTGACATCCTGATGCAGACCGCCGACTCCACCGGCATGGGCGCTATCCAGGCCGCCAAGGAAAAGGGCATCTATATCATCGGCTACGGCGGCGACCAGAGCGAGATCGCCCCCGACCTCTTCCTCACCAGCCTGATCGTCAATAACCCCAAAGCCATCGCCCTCCAGGTCGACCGCATCAAGCAAGGAACCTTCGGCGGTTCGGTGTGGGTGGCCGGCATCAAAGAGGGCATTATCGATATCGCTCCCTTCGGCCCTATGGTACCCAAAGAGGTCCAGGACCAGGTCATGGCCCTCCGCGAACAGATCGTCAACGGCACCTTCGTCGTCCCCGAAATCTACGAACGGATCGACCAATAGCCCTGTGGAGAATGGGTGGCGGCAGCGGCTTCTTCTGCCGCCACCTTATGACACCCGGACCTGTACCTTGGAACTCGCTGTCTGCGTGAGGCTCCAGTGGCACCCATCCTGTGCATGAGGGGAATCACCAAACATTTTCCTGGCGTCTTGGCCAACGACCGGATCGACCTGGAGGTGGAAGAGGGCGAGATCCATGCTCTGTTGGGCGAAAATGGGGCGGGCAAAACTACCCTGATGAATATCCTCTACGGCTTGTACGAACCGCAGGAAGGCGAGATCGTTTTTCAGGGCAGGCCCATCAAGGTCTCGTCTCCCCACCAGGCGATCGGTCTAGGCATCGGCATGGTCCATCAGCACTTTATGCTGATCCCGGTGTTTACCGTGGCCGAGAATATCATCCTTGGTCTGAGGTCCTCCCGAGGATTGGTCCTGGACATGGAGCAGGTCCAACGGCGTATCCTCGACTTGTCCGAAAGGTACGGCCTGGGCATCGATCCCAATGCCTATATCTGGCAACTTCCGGTCGGCCTCCAGCAACGAGTTGAGATTATCAAGGCCCTGTACCGCGGAGCCAAGTTACTCATTCTGGATGAGCCTACGGCCGTTCTCACTCCTCAGGAAACTCGGGAACTCTTTCATATCTTGCGCTCCCTGGCCCAGCAAGGCACCTCAATCATCTTTATCAGTCACAAGCTGAACGAAGTCATGGCCATCAGCGACCGAGTGACTGTGTTACGCGATGGCCGGGTGGTCAATACCGTGCTGACTCGAGAAACAAGCCAGACCGAACTGGCGTGCATGATGGTCGGACGCGAGGTCGTGCTCCGGATCGAGCGCCCTCCACCAGCACCAGGAGAACCTGTCCTTGAAGTGAACGACCTGCACGCCCTGAACGATAAAGGGTTGCCTGCCCTGGAGGGGGTCTCCCTCCGGGTGCACCGGGGCGAAATCCTGGGTTTGGCCGGAGTGGACGGTAACGGCCAGATCGAACTAGCTGAAAGCCTCGTCGGATTACGACGTCCGACCGGCGGAAAGATTCTGGTGAAGGGCCGAGACGTGACAGGCTCTCTCCCATCTACTCTTATCCGAATGGGAGTGGCGTGCATTCCCCAGGACCGCAAGGCCATTGGTTCGATTGGCGAATTCAGCTTAGCCGAGAATGTGATCCTGGGATCGCATGACCAGCCGCCATTCGCCCGCCATGGACTCCTCAACCGACAGGCGATCCGCCGCTACTGTCAGCACCTGATCAGTGAGTTCGACGTGCGCACCCCCGGGGTAGATCTCCAGGCCAGGGCATTATCGGGCGGCAATCTACAGAAGCTGATCCTGGCCCGTGAAGTCTCCCGCCCTCACGACATCCTGATCGCTGTTCAACCGACCCGTGGTCTGGACGTCGGAGCCACTGAATTCGTGTACCGACGCTTGCTGGAAGAACGCCAAAATGGCAAGGCCATCCTTCTGATTTCGACCGAGCTGGACGAAGTGTTGTGCTTGAGTGACCGCATCGCCGTGATCTATGAAGGACGCATCGTGGGCGAGATGAGGGCTGAGGAGGCTGTGGCCGAAGAGATCGGGCTGCTCATCGCCGGCAGCCGCCGTGAGATCGGGATAGGACGTCGCGACGAGTCTCGATCCACTGCAGACCGGAAGAATTCGTTCGCCAAGGAGACACGCGAACGTGTTTGAGAGACGGGCCCAACCCCATGGCACTCTGGCCAGTGTGATCCTGATCGCGGCATCGCTCATTCTGGCTCTCTTGATGGGAGCTGGTCTGGTCGCCCTCGCCCAGGTATCGCCCTGGGAAGCTTACCGCGCCTTGTTCTATGGCGCCTTTGGCCGGATATACGGCCTGGTTGACACGTTCGTCAAGGGTACTCCTCTGCTCCTGGCCGGTCTGGGCATGGTCATCGCGTTCAAAGCCAAGGTGTGGAATGTAGGAGCAGAAGGGCAGATCTATATCGGCGCACTGTTTGCCGTGTGGATTGGGTTGTACGTCGGCCCCCTGCCCTGGTGGCTTCATTTGCCTCTGGCGTTGCTGGCTGGCGCTTTGGGGGGAGGACTGTGGGGTCTCATTCCCGGGGTGCTGAAGGCGTATCTCAAAGTCAATGAAGTCATCGTGACCTTGATGCTGAACTATATTGCTATCTTGTTTGTGAGCTGGCTGGTTCATGGCCCCATGGAGGAACCGGGCGGCTTTATGCCCCAGACGCCGCGGGTAGCTACCACCGCCCAACTACCTCCACTATTCCCTCCCACCCGTCTGCACGCTGGAGTCTTGGTGGCGCTGGCCGCCGCTCTATTGGTCTATTTCCTCCTGTTTCACACCACCCTTGGCTATCGGATTCGGGCAGTCGGCGCCGGCCCCAAGGCCGCCCGGTTCCGGGGCATTGGTGTGGAACGCACCGTTGTCCAGGTCATGGTCCTCAGCGGCATGCTCGCGGGGTTGGCCGGGGCGAATGAAGTTCTGGGAATCCACTACCGGCTCCTCGACGGCATCTCGCCGGGCTACGGCTTTACCGCTATGGTGGTCGCCTTGCTCGGCAAACTTCATCCTCTGGGCGTGGTAGCCGCGTCTTTTCTGTTCGCCAGCTTATCGGTGGGGGCCGATATGATGCAAAAGATCGTCCATGTGCCTATTGCCATCTCCCGCGTCATTCAGGGTTTGGTCGTCTTGTGCGTATTGGGTACTGAGATTCTGCTTCTCTACGATCTGGTTCCGTTGCGACGGCTGCATCAGAGATTCTCCTCCCTTCGCTTCAGACGAGAGGGATAGATGCCATGCTTGAGACCGTATTCAACCGGCTTTTCCTGGTAACATTCCTGGCTTCTACAATCCGCATGGCAACTCCTATTCTTCTCGCAGCGCTGGGCGAGATCTATACGGAAAAATCGGGGGTGCTGAATATTTCCCTCGAGGCTCAGATGCTGACCGCTGCCCTGGCCGGGTTTATTGGGGCGTACTATACGCAGAACAACTGGTTGGGGCTCCTGCTTGGGATGCTGGCCGGCATCTTGATCAGTCTGTTGTTCGCCCTGCTTACCGTGAGCCTCCGGGCCGACCAGATCGTTGTCGGTATCACCCTTAACCTGTTTGCCCTGGGCCTGACCACATTCATCTACCGGGTTCTGTTTGGAGTTGCGGTCATCCCACCCCACGTAGAACCGATGGTCGAGGTGCACATCCCTGTCCTCAGCGATCTCCCGGTCATCGGACCGGTGCTCTTTCAACAAAAAGCGGTGGTCTATCTCACCTTTCTCCTCGTCCCAATCGCCCACTGGTTCTTGTTCCGCACTACCATTGGCCTGAAGATCCGGTCCGTTGGCGAGTATCCTCTGGCTGCCGAGACGGTAGGGATCAATGTCACACGGACCCGTTATTTGTGCATCTTGTTAAGTGGTCTGGGGACTGGACTAGGGGGCGCATTTTTGTCAGTAGGGCAGTTGGCTCGTTTCACCGACAACATGACCGCCGGACGGGGCTTTATTGCGTTGGCGATCGTCATCTTTGGTCAGTGGAAGCCGTATCGGGCGGCGTTAGCCGCTCTAATCTTTGCTGCGGCGGATGCCCTGCAACTGTCCTTGCAGGCGGTGGGGGTGCAGATTCCCTCTCAATTTCTGCTCATGCTGCCATACGGGGTTACCGTTCTGGCAATGATCTTTGTCGCTCGGCGAGCCACCGCTCCGGCCGCGCTGGCACAACCTTATGTCAAGGAAGGTTGACCAATGCTCCGATGGCGAGAACTCACCAGTCCTGATCTGTCGAAATTGGACCCGGCCCAGTGGCTTGCCATCTGGCCCATCGCTTCACTGGAGCAACACGGTCCGCACCTGCCCTTGGGCACCGATGCCATTGTCTTGGAGGCTATCGTTCAGGGAATTGAGGAACGCCTGGAGCCAAGTTACCCTGCTCTTTTGCTACCGATCATGCCGCTGGGCAAGAGCCCTGAACACCTGAGCTATCCGGGAACCGTATCGCTGCAGGCCTCTACCCTTCTGGCCATTGTGGAGGATGTTGTGAGCAGCCTGACGGCCCACGGGTTCCGACGCCTGGTCTTTCTCAATGGGCACGGCGGCAACACCGCCCTGTTGCGGGCGATCAGTGCTGACCTATGTCTTAGATTTGGAAGCCGCATCTACCACATCGATTGGTGGGCTGATTCTTTTTTCGATGAGATTATCGCCGAATTGTTTCCGGGGTTGGCTGGCATGGAGGTACATGCTGCCTCGGTCGAGACTTCGTTGCTCCTCCACCTCCGCCCCGACCTGGTGAAGCCGCTCCCCAATACAGCAAAGGCAAATCATAAAGCCAACCTGGATCGAGTACGCACCTGGTTTGCTAGCCCGGCTGCTTGGAGTTGGCTGACTAGGGATTTTGGTGATACAGGCATCATCGGCGACCCGTCGCTGGCATCAGCCGAAGCCGGAGAACGGATCCTGTCCTTTGCTATCGACCGCGTTTGCCGCCTGTTGGAAACCATTCGGGCGATGGACTGGGAAAACATTTGAATTATGGGAAAGGAGGAACAAGACAAGATGGGCACGCTTTTGGTGAAAAATGCACGGCTTCTGGTCACCATGGACGAGCAGCGCCGCAAGATACCCAACGGCGGGCTCTTTGTCCGCGATAACGTCATCGAAGCAGTCGGGCCTACTCCTGAATTGCCCGATGAAGCCGACCGGGTCATTGATGCTTCCCGCATGGTGGTGTTGCCCGGCCTGATCAATACCCATCACCATTTGTACCAGACGCTGACTCGCGCTCTACCGGCTGTGCAAAACGCCGAGCTATTTGACTGGCTGGTCTATCTCTATCCGATCTGGGCTGAAATGACTTCGGAAGCTGTCTATCATAGCGCCCTGGTGGGGTTGGCCGAACTTTTGCTCACCGGATGTACGACAGCCAACGATCATCTTTATCTGGTACCCAAGGACTCGCGCCATGACGATGAGATCCGCGCTGCTCAGGAACTTGGAATTCGTTTTCACCCCTGCCGGGGCAGCATGTCACTCGGTCAATCTCAAGGCGGGTTACCGCCTGATAGCGTCGTCGAGACGGAAGATGAGATCATTGCTGACTGCGAACGGCTGGTCCATACCTACCACGACCCGAATCCCTATTCCATGTTGCGGATTGTCGTGGCCCCCTGCTCTCCCTTTTCGGTGACCGGTGAGTCGATGAAGCGGTCCGCCGCCTGGGCTCGGGAGCATCATCTGACGATGCATACCCATGTGGCCGAAACCTTGGACGAGGAGCGGTTCTGCCTGGAAAAGTTCGGCTGCCGTCCGGTTGAGTATATGCGTCGTTTGGACTGGGTGGGTCCCGATGTCTGGTACGCCCACGCCATTTTCCTCAATCAGGAAGAGATCGCATTGATGGCTGAGACCGGTACAGGGGTCGCGCACTGTCCAAGCTCGAATATGCGCCTGGGTTCGGGCATTGCCCCGATTCGAGAGTATCTGGATGCTGGGGTCCGGGTCGGACTGGCCGTAGACGGGAGCGCCTCAAACGACTCGTCCCACATGCTGGCCGAAGCGCGCATGGCCCTCCTCCTCCAGCGAGTGACCAAGGGGGCCAAAGCCCTGACCGTGGACGAAGCACTCGAGATGGCCACTCTGGGTGGAGCCAAGGTGCTCGGACGCGATGATCTAGGTTGCCTGGCGCCTGGCAAGGCTGCTGACTTTATCGGCGTCAACCTGGACCGGTTAGAATATGCCGGCGCAGCCTGCCACGATCCCATGGGTACCCTGATCATGTGCACCCCACCCACGGTGGACCTGTCGGTGATCAATGGACGGATTGTCGTGGAGAACGGCCAGATCCCGAACCTGGACCTGGAACGGCTCATCGCCCGCCAGAACGAGCTGGCACTGGAGATGGTGCGGAGGGCGGAGGAAAAGCGCTGACTGGCCTTCTGATGGTCATCGGTCGGCAAGAGGACAACCATGACTACCGAGTACCCCGACATTTTGGGCGATCTGGTTGAGGCGCAACAGCGGTTCGAAGTCAACGGCGTTCACTACCAAATGGCCCTCGATCCGGAGACTATCTGTCCAGGCGAAACGAGCTTCCTGCGCATCTGGTTGCAGAACTGCTGGAATGTGCCAGTGGTGGTCGTGATCACGCTCGATCTTGCTACCGCCCCATCGGCCACCCTGTGGGTGCTGCAGAAGCGGACCGAGGTGCCCCTGGAGGCCGCTGAGGTGGGCGAGGTCAACATCCCAATTGCCAGCGCGGTCGAGATCCTGCCCGGACCCCATCGGGTGTCGGTAACAATCGGTGCCTCTTGCCAGACCCGTGGCCTCTACATCCGCAGCCAGAAAACCACCGGTATGCTCGATACCAGCGTGCTAGGCTTTACCACCGGCTTGAGTCTGGCTTCCTCGGTGGGGTTGGGGTTCGTGGCTCACTCCGCTCCGCGTCAGGAGCTGACGTTGCAGGTCAAGGGCGCCTCCCGCCCCGTGCCCCCGCCTGATCTGACCCCAACCTACCTGTCCCACTGGGTGGTAGCCGATCTGCTGGTTCAAGGTAAAGCCCAACAGTATGTGAATGAGCAACGCCTGTTTCTTTTGACCAAACTGAACCGCCCCGCTCTCTACCGTGCCTTCTTTGAGGAAAGCCAGAGACGTTTTGCCGAGACGTCTTTGCCACTACATGTGGGTGAGGCGATCTTTCTGGCAAAGGTATTGACCTATGCCGTCGAGTATTTCTTTCAACGTCTTGAATGGCAGGACGCAATCCTGGTCCCGGCCTATACCCTAGCCTACCGCTACGGCCTGGCTGTCTACGATCCTGTTCCCCTGGTTACTTGTGCTGACTATCCGCGCATGGTCCGTTTGGCCATCTCCCTGAGCTTTGGTCTGTTGCGCCGGCATCTGGGCCGTGACCCCTGGACCCTACCGGAACAACTGGCCGTCGCCGATCTGGTTACCAGCCGTGTGGATAAAGGAGGAAACCTGTCCGCCGAGTTTCTCTATCTGCCGCTGGTGTTAGGAGGGTTGATGTCAGCCAGCCAGGTGCAGATGCCCGGTGAGGACCTGGCGCACAGCCTGGACCTGCTGGATCAGGCACGCCGCAAGCGAACCGCCGACCTGACCGAGAATCCCGAACTGGTCACCTTGCTCGAACAACTTCTGCAGTCCGCCCGTTCGCACGGAGCCACGTAGAGGACTGTTTGGACAGATGCCGGGCACGATACGCATGGCAGCCTTACCACGGACAGAATTTGCCTTTGACAGGGGTCTCTTTTCATGATATAGTTCATATCGTCACATCCGCCTGGAGCCGCGGACCGTGGCGCTCGAGAGATCGTGTGTAGACCTACCGAGAGATCTCGAACTTGAGCCGTGAGCCGAGAGTAAGGAGGTGATCAGTGAAGCGGTGATGAGAACCTTTCTCGCTTATAGGTGTGAAGAATCGCTTTGTCTATAAGAAACCATAAGGAGGAGTAGAAATGTTTTCCAAGAAAGTGCAGAGACTGGGGGGCGTCCTCGTCCTCCTGTGCTTGTTGCTCGCTGCCTGCGCCCCAACCGCAACGCCCACCGAAGCACCCCAACCGACGGAGGCCCCTAAACCAACCGAGGTTGCTCAACCTACCAGCCCACCCAAAGAGAAGCTCAAAGTTGCCTTTGTCTATGTGGCGCCTATCGGCGACCTGGGCTGGACCTGGGCCCACGATCAAGGCCGCCTCATGCTCGAAGAAAAACTGGGCGATAAGGTCGAAACCGCCTACATCGAAAACGTCCCCGAAGGCCCCGACGCCGAACGCGTCATCCGCGACTTT
>JAGVRI010000029.1 GCA_018606645.1 Chloroflexota bacterium | reverse complement strand
GTCGTCCACAACCGCTCCGCCGCCGCTATAAACTCGGCATGCGCCTCTGACTGGGTACACCGCGCCTTGTTCGATCCTCTTTCCATCGGGGAACACTCCTCTCATCGTACAAGATGACTATTTGTACCACATCTATGCCCGGCAGGCAAACCCTCGCTCAACGCGCATTATGTTTTCCAGATATGTGAAATGCACCCGTATTCTCTTTGGAGGAAATCCACAATCCCCACCATATGGCTCTTGTCCATCGGCCTCCACCCCCTTGCCTCGCGCACACTTGGAGCAAACCACCCACGCTAGTTCCCATCTTGGTCCAGGATAGAGTGACTCACCTCACCGGCATGATTCCGTACTCTTCCTGAAAAGGCAAGACCAAGCTGGTGACGTAAGACGGACTAGTTGAATACGCAAGGGGTGGGGTTTCGGGCGCTTGACTGGATGCCGGGCAGGCGGTATAATGAAGCCACGGATGGCTTTGTTCCGGCAAGGGGTACGGTCTGGACCAAGTGAGTCGGGGAAGCGAAGGGAACGCAGACTCCTGAGATGGGCGGTGGGCCAGCATAGCGCCTTGAAGGTCCTGTGGCGACCGGGGTCGAAGCGAATCGTATGAGTGGAAAAGACAGCCAGAAGAAGCAGCAAGCGAGTAAAACTCGGGTGTTGGTCGTCGAAGACGATCGTACCTTGCTGGAGACGTTGGAGTACAACCTGGCCGCCGAGGGGTATCAGGTCCTGACGGCCACGGATGGTCTGGCAGCCCTGGAGACGGCCCGGAAGGAGAAGCCCGACCTGGTGGTGCTGGATGTGATGTTGCCCGGTCTGGATGGCTTTGAGGTATGTCGGGTATTGCGCCGTGAGACCTCGATCCCAATCCTGATGCTGACGGCGCGGGCCGGTGAGACCGACCGGGTCGTTGGCATTGAGGTAGGGGCCGACGATTACCTCACCAAGCCGTTCAGCATGCGCGAATTGCTGGCACGGGTCAAGGCGCTGCTCCGCCGGGTGCGCCTCGACCGGGAGGCGCTGAGCAAGGAGGGCGAGGCCCCTGCCGTCAACCGTCTGGTCTTTGGCGATCTGACCATTGACCTGGACCGACGTGAGGCGTATGTCCAAGGAGTTCCCCTGCCCTTGAAACCGAAAGAGTTCGAGCTTCTGGTGTTTCTGGCCCGCCACCAGGGGATTGCCTTGTCCCGGGACGTCATCCTCGACCGCGTGTGGGGCTGGGACTATGGCGGAGGCACCCGTACGGTGGATGTCCATATCCGATGGCTGCGAGAAAAGATCGAACCCTCTCCGGCTGAACCGCAACGCATCGTCACCGTGCGGGGGGTGGGGTACCGTTTTGAGGGGTAACCGGTCATATCGCTACTCTTTGGCCGGATTCCAGAGTTCTAGGATGACCATGCGATGAGTCATAGTATTCGTTGGCGGATTGCGGTACCATACATGGTGCTCATTCTCATTGCCACCTTGGGCCTGACGCTCTATCTATCCAACCAGGTGCGTCGGGTGCGGCTGGCCGATCTGGAGAGCCAGCTTGTGGCCCATGCCCGACTGCTGGCCGATGACCTGGCACCATCGCTCAGCCAGCGAATGGACGGGCAGACATTCGATGCTCTGGCCCGCCGCTGGGCCGATCTGCTCCATGCCCGGGTGACCATCATCGCTGCGGACGGCAGAGTGCTGGGCGACTCGCATGAAGACCCAGCCCGGATGGAAAACCATCTGAACCGGCCCGAGGTCCAACAGGCGCTTGCCGAGGGTCAGGGCACAGCTATTCGTCACAGCGCGACTCTGGGCTATGATATGATGTACGGGGCTGTGCCGGTCCAAGATGCTGCGCACGGGCGGGTCATCGGGTTTGTGCGGGTCGCGCTTTCCGTCCAGGATATCGAAGCGGGCATCCGTCGTCTCCGGCAGGGCGTTGTGGTCAGCGGGTTGATTACCGCCTTGGTGGGGGGACTGTTGGCCCTGGTCATCGCCGAACGCACCGTCCGACCAATCCGCTGGCTGACCAGGGCGGCTGACCGGATTGCCCAGGGAGATCTCAAACCCCATCTGGTGGCAAGTCGTCGGGACGAAGTCGGGCAACTGACCGGTGCATTCCAGCGCATGGCCGAACAGCTCCGGGAAAAGATGTCGGTATTGGCCGAGGAACGGGGACGGTTGGCGGCGGTGCTGGAACACATGGCGGATGGGGTGCTCATCACCGATGAGGAAGGCCGCGTTGAACTGGTCAATGCTGCGGCCGGGCGGCTTTTGGGCATTACCGAAGAGGAAGCCCTGGGGCGCAGCGTCGGTCAGGTCGTCCTTCAGCATCAGATCATCGAGTTATGGCAGCGCTGTCGTGATCTGGGTGAGGAACAACAGGACACAGTGGAGATGAGCCATCGCAATCTGTTTGTTCAGGCAATTGTCACTCCTTTTCAGCAGGACGAAGCGCACGGGTTCCTGGTCATCCTGCAGGACCTCACCCGTATCCGGCGGCTGGAGACCGTGCGGCGCGATTTTATCGCCAATATCTCCCACGAGTTGCGCACGCCTTTGGCCGGTCTCAAAGCGCTGGTTGACACGTTGCGGGGCGGAGCTCTCCAGGACCCTCCGGCGGCGAAGCGTTTCCTTAACCGGATGGATGCTGAAGTAAACGCCTTGACCCAGATGGTGGAAGAATTGTTGGAACTGTCTCGGATCGAGTCTGGCCAGGTGCCGCTGCGTCTGGTCCCGACCCCGGTTGCGAGCGTGATCGGTCCACCGGTCAACTGGCTGCGCCCTCAGGCAGAGAGCGCCCAACTGAAACTCAGTGTGCTTCTGCCACCCGATCTGCCACCGGTATTAGCCGATGTCGAGCGAGCTCAGAAGGTGGTCACGAACCTGGTTCACAATGCGATCAAATTCACACCGCCTGGTGGTTCGGTAGTAGTGAGCGCTGAGGCGGCAGGCCGAGAGGTGGTCGTCTCGGTGAAGGACACCGGCATTGGCATCGCTGCCGAAGACCTGCCCCGCATCTTTGAGCGGTTCTACAAGGCGGACCGAATGCGCAGCGGAGGCGGAACCGGCCTGGGACTGGCGATCGCCCGGCATATCGTCCAAGGTCATGGCGGGCGCATCTGGGTCGAAAGTGTGGAGGGTAAGGGCAGCACGTTCTACTTCAGCCTGCCGCTGGCCTAGAACAGCTTGGAAATTCACCAATCGTTTACTAACTCTTAACAAATCGTTAACCTCTCCTTATTCAACTGTTAACAGGCGCATGGTATCCTCCTTTTTGCAGGCGACGGCTTGTAGATAACTTGCATTAAAAAGGAGGGCAAGAAATACCATGCGTCGTTTGGTTCTTGCGGTTTTGGTGGTTATGGGGCTAGTGTTGGCTGCATGCGGAGCCCCGGCAGAGACCCCGCCCCCCCAGGTGGTCAAGGAGACGGTACCGGTTCCGGTGAAGGAGACGGTCCAGGTGAAAGAGACCGTCCCGGTCAAGGAAACCGTCGAGGTCGTGGTCACCAAGGAGGTGGTCAAAGAGGTGCAGGTCGTAGCATTGCCGCCCGTGGACCCGGCCAAGGTGACCGGGAACATTGTGACCGCCGGTAGCTCGACGGTGTATCCGCTGTCAGAGCGGATAGCAGAGCGGTTTGCCGATGAAGGATACACCGGGAATATCACCATTGACAGCATCGGGTCAGGGGCTGGATTCGAGCGGTTCTGCAAGACGGGCGAGACCGACATATCCAATGCGAGCCGTCGGATCAAGGACACGGAGTTGGAAAGCTGCCGGGCGATTGGGCGAGAGCCGATCGAGTTCCGGATCGGGACCGATGGGTTGGCGGTAGTGGTGAGCAAAGAGAACACGTTTGTGACGAACGCCACCAAGGAAGAGTTGGCCCAAATCTTTACCGCCGAGAAATGGTCGGACGTGAACCCGAACTGGCCGGCAGAGCTGATCCAGCGCTTTATCCCGGGCACCGATAGCGGGACCTTCGATTACTTTGTGGAAGTAGTATTTGAAAAGGACAAAGAACCGCTGCTGAATGCGCCGAACACCCAGTTGAGCGAAGACGATAATGTGTTGGTGCAGGGAGTTGCCGGCAGCCCGTACGCGGTTGGCTTCTTCGGGTATGCCTATTATGAGGAGAATACTGACAAGTTGAACGTACTCTCGATCGAGGGTGTGGCGCCGGATGCCACGACGGTAGAGAACGGCACCTACCCGCTGGCCCGCCCGCTGTTCCTGTACAGCACGGCCAAAATCATGAAGGAAAAGCCACAAGTGGCCGCGTTCCTCAATTTCTATCTGACCTATGTCAACGAGGAGATCGAAGCTGTTGGGTACTTTCCGGCGAGCGTGGAAGCGCTTAATGCCGCGAAGCAAGCCTGGCTTGATGCGATGTTGACGCCATAATAGATTCTCTCCCTGAGATGCGATCCGTACAGGGACAGGGCGCGCTCTGTCCCTGTTTCGCTGTTTCTTTGGCACGAGGAGGGGTATGTTCACCAGCAAGTCTATACCAGGAGGTAGCACATTGCAATCGAAGGAGCGAATGGTTGGCGGCTCTCCCGAAGCGATCGACTTGCGCAGGAAGGTACATATCGGGGAAGCGTTGATCCAAGGCTTTCTATTTGTATGTGGAGTAATCTCAATTCTGACTACCCTTGGGATCGTGTTCGAGTTGGGCAGAGAGTCCTTGGGCTTTTTTACCCGACAGGTATGGGAGAATACCGACAAGACATTGGCGACTGCGGTAGACCCGGACTCCACTGAACTCTCCTTGAGTCGAGGAGGGACGGGCATCCAAGCCGGTGACCTCATCCGTATCGAGAACGAGATCATGCGAGTCGAGACGGCGACGGGAGAGGTCGCGATCGTCGTCCGCGGCCAGCAGGGAACCGAAGCGGTCGCTCACCCAGCCAACACGACTCTCTTTCGAGGCAGGCGGGTGTCGTTGCTCGAGTTCTTTACCGGGTCCAAGTGGAACCCGCAGATCGGTCACTTTGGCATATTGCCCCTGGTCACAGCGACATTGATCACCAGCGTAATCGGCATGGCGGTCGCTCTCCCGCTGGGCTTGAGTGTGGGTATCTACCTGAGCGAATACGCCTCGGACCGCGCCAGAAAAATTCTTAAACCGATCTTGGAAATCCTGGCGGGAATTCCCACTGTGGTGTATGGCTACTTTGCCTTAACCTTTATCACACCGCTGTTGCGGGGGGTCTTTGGGCAAAACACGGTACAGATCTATAACATGGCGTCGGCGGGTCTGGCGATCGGCATCCTCATCTTGCCTCTGGTCAGTTCCATGAGCGAGGGCGCGCTGAGCGCGGTGCCCCGTTCGCTGCGCGAGGCAGCCTATGCCATGGGCGCGACCCGATTGGAGGTTGCGGTCAAGGTGGTGGTGCCGGCGGCATTGTCTGGCATCGAGGCAGCGTTCATCCTGGCCATGTCTCGCGCGGTGGGTGAGACGATGGTGGTCGCCATTGCCGCCGGCCAGGGCCCGAACTTTACCCTGAATCCGTTCCGATCGGCGGAGACGATGACCGGCCACATGGTGCGAATTAGCGGCGGAGACCTGAGCTACGATTCCATTGACTATAACAGCATCTTTGCCATAGGGTTGCTGCTGTTCCTGATCACCCTCTCTCTCAACATCATCAGCCAACGGATCGTCCGCCGCTTCCGGGAGGTGTATGAATGACGATTCAGCAACTATCAGCCCCGGGCCTATTGCCTGACCAAAGCTCAGAGTTTGTGAACAATCTGCCTTCGCGATATCGACTGGCGCTCTTTTGGCAGGTGGCGTTCCTGGCCTCGACCATCCTTGGCATTGTTGTGCTCACTGCCCTGCTGTTCAACATTGTCAACGGGGCGTTTGGATTGGCGGCGGTGGAGGTCAAAGTGAACCCAGACAGCCTGGCCAAAGAAGGAGTGCCGATAGAAGATCAATCGAAGGAACAGTTGATCCAGTTATTGCAGGAGACCTTGAAACCGGCCGTGTATCAGCGACTGGACACCGAAAAGCCGTTTGACAAGCGCAGCCGGAGTGAGGTCTATGCTCTGGTTATTGACCGAGTCGTGGAACCCAAAGTGATGCAGACCTGGCCCTTGTTCGATTCGCTCGTGCACCGCGACGAGGTCCTGGCTGAAATTGCGGCCAAATACCCAGAAGCAGAGGTGCGGTTTTTGTCATGGATCAACTTCAAATTCCTGACCACTCCCCAGTCCAGTCAGGCGGAGCGGGCTGGGGTAAGGACCGCGATCCTGGGTTCGTTATGGATCATTAGCATTACCATCGTGGTCGCTTTCCCTGTCGGCGTCTGTGCTGCCATCTACCTGGAAGAGTATGCGCGGGACAACTGGATCAACCGTCTCATCCGCACGAACATCAATAACCTGGCTGGGGTACCGTCGATCATTTACGGGATGTTAGGATTGGCGATCTTTGTTCGTGCTTTGGAGCCGTTAACGAGCGGCGCGGCGTTTGGCCTGGTGGAGGACCCAACCATGGCCAACGGCCGCACTATCCTTTCCGCCGGGTTGACTCTGGCCCTGCTCATCTTGCCGGTGATCATCATCAATGGACAGGAAGCAATTCGAGCAGTGCCCACCTCGCTGCGCGAAGCCGGTCTGGCTCTGGGGGCAACCAGGTGGCAGACGGTGTGGGCTCATGTCTTGCCCAACGCTCTGCCCGGCATCCTGACCGGGACCATCCTGGCCATTTCACGGGCTATCGGTGAGACGGCGCCGTTGGTGGTGGTGGGGGCCTCGACGTTCGTCATCCGCGATCCTTCAGGCCCGTTCTCCAAGTTCACCGCGTTGCCGATCCAGATCTATCAGTGGACCTCGCGACCACAAGCCGAGTTCCGCGACATCGCGGCTGCGGCCATCATCGTATTGTTGGCGTTGTTGCTGGTGCTCAATGTGACTGCCATTTTGCTCCGGAATCGGTACAGCAGGAGGCTATGATCATGCTCTCTCTAAAACCTATTGCCCATCCTGGCTCGCGGGTTCGTGAAGTTGCAGAGGTCGGGGCTTCTCCCCACGATCGCTATGTCATTGAGGCGCGGGGTTTGAATGTCTACTATGGCAGTTTTCGCGCGGTCAAAGATGTCAATCTGAAAATCGAGCGAAACAAGGTGACGGCGATTATCGGCCCGTCAGGCTGTGGAAAGAGCACCATGTTGCGCGCGTTCAACCGGATGAATGAACTGGTCCCCACCGCCCGTACCGAAGGAGAGGTACTGTTCCACGGGCAGAACATCTATGCCCCGGATGTGGATCCGGTTCAGGTCCGCCGACGGATCGGGATGGTTTTTCAAAAACCCAACCCGTTCCCCAAGAGCATCTATGAGAATGTGGCCTGGGGAGCGCGCATCAACGGCTATCAAGGGGACATGGACGAGTTGGTGGAGCGATCGCTGCGCCAGGCGGCATTGTGGGACGAGGTCAAGGACAAGCTGAAGGAAAGCGGCTATTCCCTTTCGGGTGGGCAGCAACAGCGCTTGTGCATCGCCCGCGCCATCGCCGTCAAGCCAGATATCGTGTTGATGGACGAACCGGCATCGGCCTTGGACCCGATCGCGACCCTCAAGATCGAAGACCTGATGCGCCAGCTTGCGGAGAACTATACCATCATTGTCGTGACCCATAATATGCAGCAGGCGGCCCGAGTATCAGACTATACGGCCTTTTTCAACATGGATGAGGACCGGGCTGGCTATCTGGTCGAGTACGGTCCGACCGCCGAAGTCTTTACCAACCCTCGCGACAAGCGAACCGAGGATTACATCACTGGCCGATTTGGCTAAAAGTGGGAGTTAATCAACTGAGATTGATATCCGATGGCTAGACGAGTGCTTTTTGTTTGCACCGGCAACTCCGCCCGCAGCCAGATGGCGGAAGGGCTAGTAAATCACATCTTTCCGGGTGAATGGGTGGCCTTTTCCGCAGGCACCGACCCGGCCGAATCCGTTCATCCCCTGGCGATCGAGGTCATGGCCGAGATCGGCATTGATATTTCCGGGCAGCGCCCCAAGCCACTCGACGAATTCCGGAATGCAGAGTTTGACTTGGTGGTCACTGTGTGCGACAATGCTGCTGAGAATTGTCCGCTCTGGTTGGGGCCGGGTCGTCGGGCCCACCTGGGGTTCCCAGACCCGGCTGCGGCCAGGGGCGATCAGGCCGACCGGCTGGCGGTGTTTCGCCAGGTGCGCGATGAGATCCGCCGACGGATACCCGGGTTGTTGCAGCAAGCTGCCCTGTGACGGGCCAGGGGTTGCGAACGGACTGTCTTGCCGTCCAAGGAGAAGGATATGCTACGTCGAATATTTGATCAGGAGCTGCGGCGCCTCCAGGACGATGTACTTGCCCTGGGCAGTATGGTCGAAGAGGCCCTCGTCCAATCGGTGGCGACTCTCAAGCAACGCGATTTCGATGGCTCACGGCAACTCGTGGCCGCTGACCGCGTGATCAATCAGAAGCGCTATGCCATCGAACAAGAAGTGCTCACTTTGATCGCCACTCAACAACCGATGGCCGGCGATATGCGCCTGCTGGCCTCCATCCTGGAGATCGCGGGCGAGCTGGAACGGATCGGGGACTATGCCAAAGGCATCGCGCGCATCAATCTGTTGATCGGGGAGCAGCCGTTGATCAAGCCGCTGATCGATCTGCCCCTGATGGCTCAAAAGGTACGCGATATGTTGCACCAGGCGCTGCAGGCGTTTGCGCAACGGGATGTGGAGTTGGCGCGTGCGATCCCGCAACGGGATGACGAGATCGACAACCTGTATCATCAGGTCTATCGCGAGCTCTTGACCCACATTATGGAAGACCCACGCGTCATCGAACAGGCCAATTTCCTGTTGTGGGCCGCCCATAACCTGGAACGTGCCGCCGATCGAGTCACCAACCTGTGCGAGCGAGTGGTATACGCCGTCACCGGCGAGCTAGTCGAACTGGGGAGTGGCGATGCCGGGATCGAGGGCATCGGCTGAGAGCCCCGGCATGCAGGCAGCGGCGCCTGGACATTTCTCTACCTCCAAGATAATCGCCAGATACACGTGTAATTCAGATATTGCATTTTAGACGGCTTGATGGTATAATATACACATCAAGTCCGTCTTATTGTTATTGAATTCGTTGGAGGTGATGAGAAATGAACAAGCGCCGATCAAGTATCAGCGGACGGGGAGCCGAGATCTTGCTCGGTGAGCCCCCTCCTGTCCGCATTGAGCCACGAGGCCCCAGCCTGGTTGCGGCCAAAGAGGCAGCCCCCGAGCCGATCCTGGACCTAGACCTTTTGACGGAGATCGCCAAAGTCACCCCGCTCGCATCTACGGAGCCGGCATGGACCGAAGCCGAACTCCAGGCGCTTTTCGAGGAGGCGCGGGCCAGTGAACCGGAAGCAGAGAAGGAGACAGACGATCAACTCGCCGATAGTGTCGTGCTGCCCCTGATCCTTGAGGAAGAGCCACTCAAAACCGGCGAAGCGATCCGTGAGGCGCCATCCCCGACAGTTGCTCCGCGGACTCCAGGTTCGTACGAGGAGGTGGCGATGCACGAACCTCCCCCGGCTGAGGGGGGTGATGGAGTGAGCGACATCCTGCCCCCCAAGCCGGCTCGCCGGTTTACCAAAGTGGGAGAATTCTCCCTTTCGGAGCCGGGTGTTCAAGAGTCCGAGAGGACCGAAGGATTGGCGGGATGGCTGGAGCAGGAATTGACCCAGGAGGACCGGCAAAGGATCGTCGCTCAGCTTGGGGGTGTTCGGCTTCAGGAGTTAGAAGCCCGGATTGCCGAGGTATATGAGGAGGTGCGGCGACAGGTCGGGGTCAGCGAAGAGATCGCCACCGATTGTTACAACAAGTTGTTTCGGGCGCGGGACATTCTGATGCGTGGTGATGTAGCCGAGATCGCCCAGGCAGAGTACCATATCGAGCAGGTGCGAGCTCGACTGAAGCGGGCGGCAGTCAGTGAAGTGGCAGCCAAAAAGTTTGCGTGGGCGATCGTGTTATGGGGATTGATCTGGTTTGGCGCCTTTGCGACCGTCCTGGCTATGCTTAATGTCAGTTGGTTTCGAGAGATGATCCGGCCGGTGATTGCCAGCAATTCGCCGGTGGGGGTGGAGATCTTGATCCCGGCGATGGTCTGGGGAGGACTTGGCGGGGTGGCCTGTATCTTTTACAGTCTCTTCAAGCATGTCGGGCGGCGGGATTTTGATCCCCAGTATATTCCCTCATACCTGGGTAAACCATTTCTGGGGATTATCCTGGGGGCAACCGTATACATGGCGATCAATCTCCTGGTCCTGCTCCTGGGCATCTTGCCGACCAGGCTCCAATCGGCCTCAGAGGCAACGGCTTCCCCTGCCGTGTCTCCCTGGATCGTGTATTTGTTGGCTTGGGCTTCTGGCTTTAAGGAGAACCGCATCTTTGACGTGGTAGACCGGGTGATGAAGCGGATCTTTCAAGGCGAGGATGCTCCCCCTTCGGTTCGCGCACGTGGGTCTACCGGACCTAAGGGGTAGAAATCGGACCTGACAGGAGGGAGATGGTCACGCCATCTCCCTCTTCCGACTGGCGTCGGATGCAGACCGAGGCCCACTCCGGTCGAGGGACCTTATTCCATCCCCCACGCCGTCGCAGAGGCGTTCACTGAGCGTTTGTCCAGCAGCGGGAGCGGGAAGAGTTCTTGGATCTGGGTCTAGGTGGTCGAGGTGGGGCCTTGCTCAAACTCGGGGTACTGGGCGCGGACCTGCTGCACTCGGCGCCGGACCTCATCTTCGATGTCGATCATCTCGATGTCGCCGACATAGGTCGTGCTCTTGGGGGCTGCCAGTTGCTGCAGGATATTGATGACCGCAATAATCTCTTTGATGTTCATCTCAATCATGCGCAGGCCGCGTCGGAGCGACTCGTCGGGGCAGGTGATCAATCCCTTGGCGTGTTTGGTGAACAACTCATAGGTGCTGAGGTTCACCGCAGTCAAAGGGTTCATAATGTAGTGAGATAGGGTGACAATCATCTGCTTCACCGTCTCGGCGCGGGCCAGCTCTTTTTCGGACTCGTACAGGCGAGCGTTCTCGATAGCGATCGCTACATAGTTTCCCAAGGAACTAAGCAGGCGGGCATCTTCCAAGGTGAATGATTTGCCGCCCACTTTATCCATGACCCCCAGCACCCCCAGCGGACGGTTCTGAATGTAGAGGGGAACGTAAAGAAGAGACCGGACCAGATAGTCTGTCTTTAACTTGATCGAATAGTCGGTGCTTCCACTGGTCAGGAACAACGGTTCGCCGATCTCGACGGCGCGGCGCAAGGGGCTGATGCTATATTTTAGGCGCAGATTCGGCGCCCGACTGCGATCGGTCCCGTGATGGGCCCGGAGTGTCAGCGCATCTTCAGCTTCATCGATAAGAAACAAGGCACTTTCCCGCGCGTCGCTGAAATAGCAGGCGGCCTCCACAACCCGGGAGAGGACTGTTTCCAGGTCAAGAACTGAGATCACGGATTGGCCGATCGCTTGGAGTGTCGTCAATTCCATCAACTGCTGTTGCAGTTGACGGTTGGCCTGTTCGAGTTGCTGGGAGATGCGTTCTTTCTCGCGGCGCAGTCGCTCTTCGCTCAAAGCCCGCTCAATGGCGTTCAGAGTCTCGGCCACGCGAAGGGGTTTGGAAATGTAATCTCGAATCCCCAACCGAAAGGCCTGGACGGCGACGCTCTCGGAACCGTAAATGGTCATCAGCACCACGGGGGCTTGGTTCCCTTTTTCCCGAAGGGCTTGAAGGACCTGAAGCCCGGTGAGTTCAGGCAAATTCCAGTCGAGCAAGATAAGGTCCGGCTTTTTTTCTACCGCCATCTGAAGACCATCGCGGCCGGTGAATGCAGCAAGGACAGTATATCCCTGGGTCTGAAGGATATCAGACAGAGCGGCCACAATCTCCCGGTTATCATCCACCACGAGAATGGTCTCTTGAGCCATCGTAACATCCCCCGGTCCATTGGCCCCCGATCACGGGGTGCGAATGCCCTCCTGCTCGCACCTGGTTCAGCTTGAACCGGCCCTTTTTATCCATCGCTGGGACCCGGTTCAAGCCGCCCGAAAGACTTGTTCCACAGTCTACAGGTCCATTCCTGCTCTTGACGGCTGGGAGCGATGGTGCAGGGAGCCGTCTGCTGTCAATCACCCAAGTGGCAGTTCGATTATCTATAGTTTATCATAGACTCGCCAGTTTGACAAAATAGGAATGCTGTGAGATAATGTAAAGGTGCCACAAGCCAGTATTTGTACGGATCGTGCACTAGCTATCATAGATAGGGAGGTGATGCGAATGGACTGTAGTCGTACATCTGGCGCCGTAGCATCACCTCGATTTATTCTCTAAGCTACGGCGCAAAAAGGCAGAGGGCCTCTCCTATCGGAGGGGCCCTCTTTCTGTGCCGGATGGGGCGGGAGACATCATGGATACAAAGCCGTTGCCTGTCGGTAAGCTTCCCATGGAACTGCTCCAGACATTGTTGGAGCGCTATAGCGGTCATGATGAACAATTGGTGGTGGGCCCACGGGTCGGCGAAGATGCCGCCGTCCTGGATTTGGGCCGGCGGTACCTGGTGGTCAAGTCGGACCCGATCACGTTTGCCACCGATGAGATCGGTTGGTACGTGGTCCATATCAACGCCAACGACGTCGCCATTATGGGAGCCACGCCTCGGTGGTTTTTGCTGACGTTGCTGTTGCCGGAGGAGCAGAGCACGCAGACCCTGATCGAGACGATCTTTGCCCAGGTGAGCCAGGCGTGTGAGGCGTTGGGGATCGTACTGTGTGGGGGACATACCGAGGTCACCTACGGGCTGGATCGGCCCATCGCGGTGGGTTTGATGTTGGGGGAAGTAGAGAAGGCAGACCTGGTGTGCACGGCAGGCGCCCGATCGGGAGACGATGTGATTTTGACCAAAGGAATCGCGATCGAGGGGACTGCGGTATTGGCCCGAGAGTTTGGAGAGGTATTAGAGAACAAAGTGGGCAGCGATCTCGTGGCTCGCGGGAGGCGATTTCTGAAAGAACCCGGGATCAGCGTGGTGCGCGATGCGCAGATCGCGCGTCGGGCTGGACGACCCCGTGCCATGCATGATCCGACGGAAGGTGGGTTGGCGACCGGGTTGAGGGAGCTGGCCGAGGCTTCTGGCAAGGGAATCATAATGGACCCGGCAACTGTTCCCATATTCCCGGAGACGGCCGCTTTCTGTCAGGTGCTGAACCTGGACCCTCTCGGGTTGATTGCTTCCGGAGCGTTGTTGTTGACGGCGGCGCCAGAAGAGTCTTCTCGGATCGTGCAGGCGCTGGTAGATAGCGGGATCAGGGCGACAGTGATTGGTCGGGTGGTGGATGGGCCACCGACCGTGCAGATAGAAACCCCCAATGGTTTGCAACCCATGCCTCTTTTTGAGCGGGATGAATTGGCCCGCTTGTTTGCCAAAACGCCGACAGGGATTTGACTTTTGGGAAAGGTTGTGTTAGAGTCAAGTTTCGCAAATCAGTGTTTCTCGACCAGGCAGCGTCCAGGATGCGTAGTGGAAAGCAGAAGCCATCGCGGCCTGCAGGGCGGTGGCTCTCTATATGTCTGGATGACTGGCGGAGAAGGTCGATGGATCGACAAAAGGGAGGAAAAAGTTGCCAACGATTAATCAACTGGTGAGAGAAGGGCGCAAACCCAAGCCCAAGAAGGAAAAGGCGCCGGCCCTGCGCTTCAGTTTGAATGCCTTGAAAGGGCGGATCACCAAACAGCAGAGGGGCAACCCTCAGAAGCGAGGGGTGTGTACTCAGGTGCGCACCATGACGCCCAAAAAGCCAAACTCGGCTCTGCGCAAGATCGCCCGGGTGCGCCTAACCAATGGCATTGAGGTGACGGCCTACATTCCCGGCGAGGGACACGGGCTGCAGGAGCACTCGGTGGTGCTCGTGCGCGGTGGCAGAGTGAAGGACCTGCCTGGCGTGCGCTATCACATTATCCGGGGGGCTTTGGACTCTGGGGGTGTCGAGAACCGCAAGCGGGGTCGTTCCAAGTACGGAGCCAAATTGCCCAAGAAGGCAAAGGCGTAAGGATCTTGTTCGGTTTGTTCGAAAATCAGGGAGTTTGAAATGCCAAGACGGAATCGTCCGGCCAGGCGAGAGGTGCCGCCTGACCTCAAATACAACAGCGAAAAGGTCGCTCGCCTTATCAACAAAGTGATGCTGTGCGGCAAAAAGAGCAAGGCGCAGAGCATCGTGTACGGGGCATTTGACATTATCGAATCACGGACCAGGCGTTCGGGGCTTGAGGTGTTTGAGCAGGCCCTTGGCAATGTCATGCCGGTCCTGGAGGTCAAGCCCCGTCGGGTAGGAGGGGCTACCTACCAAGTGCCGGTGGAAGTCCCGCCAGATCGGCGGTTATCGCTGGCTCTCCGCTGGCTGGTTCAATCGGCCCGTAAACGGCCTGGCAAAAGCATGGCCGAGAAGCTGGCGGCTGAACTGATGGACGCTGCGAATAACACCGGAGCCACGGTCAAGCGGCGTGAGGATACTCATAAAATGGCGGAGGCGAACCGGGCCTTTGCTCACTACCGTTGGTAGCCTATCCCAGTGACGGATGAACAGAGCAGTAGAACTGCCGGGCTTTCTCGTTCCTGAGTGGTGTGAGGTTGTCCCATGTCCAGGGCTTATCCTCTGGAGCGGATGCGGAACATCGGGATCATTGCTCATATCGACGCCGGCAAGACGACGACGACCGAGCGGATTCTGTTCTATACCGGGCGCACGCATCGGATGGGCAACGTCGATGATGGGACAACCGTCACCGATTGGATGGAGCAGGAACGGGAACGCGGGATCACGATCACAGCCGCATCTGTAACTTGTTTCTGGCGAGACTGTCAGATTAACATTGTGGATACCCCCGGTCATATCGACTTTACTGCCGAAGTCCAGCGGAGCCTGCGGGTGCTGGATGGAGGCGTGGTGGTTTTCGATGCGGTATCCGGAGTGGAACCGCAATCGGAAACCGTGTGGCGTCAGGCGGACCGGTATGGGGTGCCACGGATCAGTTTCATTAACAAGATGGATCGCCTGGGGGCTGACTTCTGGCACACGGTCCAGATGATTCGGGATCAGTTGGCGGCCAATCCCGTGCCGATTCAGGTCCCGATCGGAGCGGAGGATACCTTCCGTGGTGTAGTGGACCTGTTGACGATGCAGGCGATCCTATATATGAATGACCTGGGCACTGCGCAAGAGATCACGGCGATTCCAGAGGAGTTGTTGCCAGAGGCCGAAGAGCAGCGGGAGTTTCTCCTGGAACGATTGGCGGAATGCGACGACGAGATCATGGAGAAATATCTGGAAGGTGAAGAGATCTCCCCGGCTGAACTCAGACGCGCTTTGCGGCAAGCAACCCTGCGAGGTGAACTGGTACCGGTGCTGTGTGGGTCCGCACTGCGTAATAAAGGAATCCAGCCTTTGCTCGATGCGGTGGTCGATTATCTTCCGTCACCCCTTGACGTGCCGCCGATGATTGGGTTTGATCCACGCACCAACGCCGAGCGAGCGTGTTACGCAGATGAGACCCAACCTTTTGCCGCTCTGGCCTTCAAAGTAGTTTCTGACCCCCATGTGGGGCGGTTGGTTTATTTGCGTGTCTATTCGGGGCGGCTCAATGCGGGCAGCACTGTGCTAAATCCGGTCAAAGGGCGGAAGGAGCGGCCGAGCAAACTCCTCCGAATGTATGCCAATCGCCGCGAGGAGATCCCGTCAGTCGAAGCCGGGGATATTGCGGCGGCGGTCGGGTTAAAAGACACATTCACCGGCGAGACGCTGTGTGATTTCACCCACCAGGTGGTATTGGAATCGATCAAGTTCCCAGAGCCGGTGATCTCGGTGGCGATTGAACCGAGGACGCAGGCCGATCAGGACAGGCTGAACGAGGCCCTGCAGCGGCTGGCTGAAGAAGATCCCACCTTCCGGGTGCGAACCGACGAGCATACCGGCCAGTTGATCATCAGCGGCATGGGTGAACTGCATCTCGAGGTGTTAGTCGATCGGATGGTCCGCGAATTCCGGGTGATGGCCAATGTGGGCAAGCCCCAGGTGGCCTTTCGCGAGACCATCACCGAGACGGTGCAGAGTGAAGCAGAATTCAACCGTCAGGTGGGAGGCCGGAACCAGTATGCCCGGGTGGTGCTCCAATTGGAGCCGTTACCGGTGAGTTCAGGGTTCGAGTTTGTGAACAAGACTACGCAGGCGACCCTGCCCCAGGTGTATGTGTCTGCAGTGGAGGAAGGGGTTCGGGAAGCTCTGGACAGCGGAGTCCTGGCCGGGTATAGTATGGTCGGCCTGCGAGTGACACTGGTGGATGCCACATACGATGAACAAGAGTCCACTCCAATGGCCTTCAAGGTGGCAGGGTCAATGGCGTTGCGCAATGGCGCCGAGAAGGCTCAACCGGTTTTGCTGGAACCGATTATGAAGGTAGAGGCCGTGGCTCCCGACGAATTTAGCGGGGCGATCATCGGCGACTTGAGCGCCCGAGGAGGTCAGATCGAGGGGCTACAGCCTCGGGGAGTGGGGATGCAAGCGGTCCGAGCCATGGTCCCCCTGGCGGAGATGTTTGGCTATGCGACCGATTTGCGTTCGATGACCCAGGGTCGGGGTACCTTTACCATGGAATTCGATCATTATGACCGGGTGCCTCCGGATGTTCTGGAGCGGATCTTGATGGGAGGGCGCAGGTAACGGCGCTTCTCAAATTTGCCATGGACATTCTTTTGCGGTAGAATGGCGCGGTTTTGTGGATTGCCTATCCACAGCCCGGATGAAAAAAGAGAAGTGAGGAGGGTTTCATCATGGGGAAGCCGAAATTTGAGCGGACGAAAGAGCATGTCAATGTGGGGACGATTGGCCACATTGACCATGGGAAGACGACGTTGACGGCGGCCATCA
>JAGVRI010000028.1 GCA_018606645.1 Chloroflexota bacterium | reverse complement strand
CCGGATGCTGGCCGCTTTGGGCGAGGTCCATAGCGGCCGGTGGCAGGAGGCCTGTACCCGCTTGGCCAAAGCAGCTTAACCCAATTCACCCAGAATTCTGAAATGCACCCAGAGAATACACAACCCCGCGCTCGGTTGGCCTCAGACGGCAACCTGAGATATAATGGATAGCGTAGCCGGATGCGATAGGGGCATCTCATGCCCATCATAAAAAGATCAGGAGGAAGCGCAATGTCCTTCTACCCCTTTGTCATGGAAGCCATGATGTCCCAGTGGGAAAAGGTGGTTGAGTACAACCTGTCGGAAAGCGGAGTCTATCCGATCTCCATCCGAGAGTTGGTAAAAGATCCTCAAGAAATCGATGAGCTTCTCGAGATAGGGCTGGATTATTCCCAAACCAATGGGACCCCCCAGTTGCGGGAGCGGATTTCCGCCCTTTATCCCGGCTCGACACCGGACCACGTACTCGTCACCGCCGGGGCGGCCCAGGCCAATTTTATTGCTGTCTGGACGCTGTTGGAGCCGGGAGATGAGTTGGCGATCATGCTCCCCAACTATATGCAAATCTGGGGATTGGCTAAGAGCCTGGGTATGGTCATCCGACCATTCCATCTCCGGGAGGAACAGGGTTGGGCCCTCGACTTGGCCGAGTTAGCCGAGGCGGTCACCAAGCGGACCAAGGTCATCGCTGTCTGCAACCCCAACAACCCCACCGGCTACATCCTCACCGAGGCCGAGATGGAGGCCATTGTTGCGGCTGCCGATCGGGTGGGTGCCTGGATCCTGGCGGATGAGGTCTATGCCGGGGCGGAACGGCTGACCGACCAGGAGACCCCCTCGTTCTGGGGCCGCTACGACAAAGTGCTGATCCAACAGAGCCTGAGCAAGGCCTATGGCCTGCCTGGCCTGCGCCTGGGCTGGATCGTCACTCAGCCTGGGATGCGGGATGAACTCTGGCGGCGACAGGAATATACCATCATTGGCCCTCCGATCCTTTCCGACCGCCTGGCCGAGATCGCCCTGCGGCCAGAAGTTCGGCCCACCATCTTGCAGCGCACCCGTGGATATATCCGGCGTGGCTTTCCGGTGCTTCAGGAGTGGCTCGACAGCCATGGCGATGCCTTTTCGCTGGTCCCACCGCAGGCCTCGGCTATCTGCTTTGTGCGCTACCATCTTCCGATCAACTCCACCACCCTGGTCGAGCGGCTGATCCACGAGCAGAGCGTATTGATCGTGCCCGGCGACCACTTTGGTCTGGATCACCATCTGCGCATCAGTTTCGGCCTGCCGCCTGACTATTTGCGTGCCGGCCTGGAGCGCATTGGCCGGTTGATCCGACAGATTGCGGGATGATCACTCACCGGACCCCTCCTCGCGAGGGCGACGGTCGGGCTGAACGAGGAAACGGATGGCTGACGAAAGATACCCGCTATCCGACGCCGAACAGGCGCGGATGTTGCGCAAGCTGATGCTCTACTGGGATGGCCAATGGTTCCTCAAAACGGTCGAGGCCTTTGGCCTTGAGGCGGCGATCGAGCTGAACGCCCGGGTCCGGGCTTCCTTTGGACGGATCGAGATGCGGGTCCTGCTCCAGACATTGGGTCGTACCCGGGCTGAGGACCTGGCCGACGCGTTGCGCATGCTGAATACCTACGGCGCAGCGTTCATGGGGGACGGGCTTCGCGCCGATTTCACCCACCTGGACGCGCATCATGCCCGGGTAATTATTCACCGTTGTCTGGCGTACGAGGGAGCCAAGCGGGCGGCGTTGCCCCGTCGGGACCAGGCGTGCGTGGCCTGCGAGGTGCTGTGGAAGGCCTGGTTGGAGGTACTTTTGCCCGAGTGTGAGATCCAGGTCCGCTACCCGATGCGGCAGGGACTGGGCGATCCGCTCTGTCAGTTTGACATCGAGATTCCGGAAATCGTATCGTCAACGATTGCGTAGGAGGTTTCTATAATGTTCATTGCCAAGGATTATGAACTCCGACTGGAGGCCCCAGCCTGTGAGCCTGGTGCCGAGTACTGGAACGCCACCGCTCACTTTGCGGACGATATCAGCGAGGTGTTTCCCTATCTCAATGCCCAATGGACGGGGGCAATTTACAACCCCGCAGTCCGTCAAATTACAACGAATATTGGCGGAAGGGCAGTGGCCCTCAAGCCGCATGAGATCACATTGAGCAACTTGCCCGACCGGGATACGGCCGTTATCGAGATGGAAAAGATCGTGGCCGAGGTCAACCGCATCTGGATGGATCGGGAGAACCTGACCCCGCTCCATACCCAGCGCAAGCGGCTGGTGGCCATGGAAATCTACACCTTGCTACCTCAAACCAACTGCAAGAGATGCGGACAACCTACCTGCTTTGCCTTTGCCTCCAAGATCACAGTGGGCGAGGCGGATATCCAGGCCTGTACACCTTTATTTGAGGAAGAACAATACGCCGAGAAACGTCAGGCGCTCCTGGAGATGCTGGCTCAGGCAAGTGGGTAGAGGCGGAGGTTTGGCCTTCTACTCAAGCCAGACTTGAGGTGGCTTGACCAAGACCTCGCAATGCACGACGTTTGGCTCCAGCTCCAGCAAATACTCCGGATCGCGCGGATAGTACCGCGCGATTTCCGGGTTCGGGCCGGCAAACGCCTGGATTGCTTCCAGGGACTTCCACAGGGAAATGATCCAGAAATGGGCCCGGTCGCCCTCGAACCGACGCAATACATAGACCCCCAGGTTCCCCTCTGTACCTTGCAGATCGGGCACACCGGTCTCGTTCAAGTAATCCAGATACTCGTCTGCCCTTGAGGCGAGGGTCATGCCGTGCCACATTCTCGCTATCATCGTCTCCTTCTCCTCCTGCGCGGTGCTACAATTCCCTTGAAAATAGACCGCTCCCCGCATCCAGGAGTCGAGGCTTTAGCCGGTCCACCGCCTGAAGGCTCCACTCCCCCACCCGGAGTCAAGGCCCCAGCCGCCGGCTCCTGGATATTTTCATTCATCGTGGTGCCCATCCGGGCATGGCTACTCCTTCCGATCGGCCCACCCTGTGCTCGGTATCCGGGAAATGCCATAGACCGTTAACGTAGGACTACCCCGGCAATCGTTACAAACGACAGACCTTGGGGATCGGCGGGGCAGATGGCATAGCCGGCCAATTCCCCCTGCGCCTGGCCCAGCAGACGCAAGGTCAGGTAGATGGGCGGGAGGCCACAGACATGCCGTCGGTCCCCCTCCGCTTTCAATTGGTCAAAGAATGCAGCGGCGTCTCCTGCACAGATCGTGGTCAGCAGCCGCTCGTCGGCGTTGCGCAGTTGCGCGCGGGCGACAAAATCCAGGCCATAGGGATCGCCAAACGCCGGCCCCACGTGAGCCAGATCCGCCGCAGCCACCACCAGAGTCCGTCGGGCAGCCATCACTTCCCGCAAGACCTCCAGGGCTCTCGTGAATGGTTCGTAGCCGGCTGGATCGTCCTCGCCGGCAACGAACGGGGCAAAGCTGCCGCACAAGATGGGCAGCAACGGAACCGGCTTCTGGTCGCGGATAAAATGGAGCCATATTGCGGCCAATTCGATCGAATGCTCGCTGCGGTGGTGCAGCTCGTGGGCGAAAACCGCTTCTTCTCCCATGGCCGCAGCCAGGGCCTGGACAGACCCTTGATCCGTAGGGAGAACCCCCCACGGGGTAGCGTACGACTGACGCGTCAGGGTAAGCGTTCTGTCAGCGCCCCGGTGATCGGTTCCCAGGAGGATGACCAGTTCCGCCTCGCGTGCCGCCTGGCTGGCCGCGCGCCACACTTGAGCGTAAACCGGCCCGCCACGCTCATAGTCAATATGGGGGCTGATCAACCCCCGGATGGCGGCCGAGTCCGTGGGCATCGAACCGGGTGGCGGCAACGCATCGATCCAACTCTGTAACTGGGCGGCTGCCTGGTTCGGATCGGATGCCGCGCCAGAACCGTCTAGCGTAGTCAAAGGGCGGAATGGCGCTTCTCGATAGGCGCGCAACGCCTCCGCTTTCGCCTGGGCAAAACGTTCGTTATCGAGCAGACAGGCCTGATCCAGGTCCGTCAGGAGCCTCGAAAGCAGGCCCGGTGCCAGCCGGACCCCCGTACGGATCTGAAGGCTCGCCTCAAGCCCTGCCTCATCCCGCGTTCCATCCATCAGCGCCAGTAGCGGGGCCAGGGACTGAGGAATGGCCAAAGTGGCCTCGCTCAGTTTCAAGGGATCGCGCAACAAGATCATCGGTTGGCCCTGATATTGGATGCGATGTACCTCAAGTTCCCGCAGTTTGGGTTTCATGTCCCTCTATCTTCCCGAATCGAAAAATCCAACTGCTCACAGCTCTCGCTGGTTGACCAGGTCCCATCCCACTGCGCCCAGACGCACACTGGCTACTGTGCTCAGAGTGGGGAGGGGCGTGCGCACAATCACCGCCCCGGCTTGATGGTCTACCTGTTCTACCACGCCCAAGGCCAGGACAAACCCCTCGCCGTCTTGCAGGGCCAGGAGCGAACCCACGGTCAGCCATTCGAGATCATAGATCGCGCACTGTCGCAGGCTCAACAGCCGGGGTTGTGCATGGCCAAAGTAGGCAGCCAGCCGTTCTCGTCGTCGGGCAATACGCGCTTCGCGGGGGCGCTCAATAGCGTGCGGGGAGACAGGCAACTCAATGCTTCGCACCCGACCATCACGACGGAGCGGCCATAGAATCGGCTCCAGCTCCCGCCCTCGCTGCAGGCCGATCACCACAGCGGGAGCCAGAAGCTCGATCTTCCATTGTTTGAGTGCCTTGCCTCCCTGGGCCTTGTCGATCAATCCGGTGGTATCAACTATGATAACTTCCGCTCCCCAAGCTACTGCCTTTTGCTGCAGCCGATAAGCACCGATGATGGTAGGCAACAGGTGCCCTCGGGGGGTGATGGCCCCCACAAAATAAGAAGCCCGCGCTCCCTGCGGCGGGAACCGATCGTCCCCTGGGGCAGCCGCCATGGCCAGGTTCATGGTGGTGGGCAACCCCAACGTGCTCTGGCCTATGTCCAAATCCAGATATGCGCTCCACCGGCCAGCTCGACACATCCGCTGAAACAGATAGCGGGCAAACGTGGATTTGCCCGTGTCCGAGGCGCCGATGATCATCACCGTGCCCCGCAAACCATCCAACTCCAGGCTCTCCCAGCGAGGAGGAATCACCAGTTCCGGCACGGCGGTGAGTATAGCATAACTGATCATCTCCGGCAAGCTTCTTATAGAACAAGAATCCTGCGCGGGGATAAAACATGCAGGATCCATCGGGTCATGCTATAATTGGGATGAGAGAGACTCAAGGGTGCCCCTTGAGTCCAGAGTTGAGGAAGACATGGCCATCTGGAAACGCAACCTCTACGTCCTGTGGGCCGCCGAGTTGCTGGCCATTGCTGGCTTTTCGGTGGCTTTTCCCTTTTTGCCCTATTACATTCAGGAGCTGGGCATCACCGAACTCAAGCAAGTCGAACTTTGGTCAGGGATCATCGTTGCTGCCCATGCAGTCGCCATGGCGATCTTTTCTCCCATCTGGGGGGCTGTGGCCGACCGATATGGGCGGAAATTGATGATTGAGCGGGCCACCTTTGGCGGCGCCATCGTGCTGGCGGCGATGGGCCTGGTCCAAAACGTGTGGCAACTGGCTGCGCTGCGAGCTTTGCAGGGGATGATCACCGGCACGGTCGCCGCCGCCACCACCTTGGTGGCCAGTTCGACCCCGCGGGACCGGGTAGGGTACGCTCTGGGCATGCTGCAAATGGCAATTTGGCTTGGCAGTTCGGTAGGACCTCTGATCGGGGGAGTGGTCGCCGATACCTGGGGGTACCGGGTTGTCTTTGGAGTCACCGGAGCGCTCTTGTTCCTGGCCGGCCTGACGGTGTGGCGTTTTGTCCACGAGGATTATCAACCTCCTGGCCGTAACCCGAAGGGGACTGACGAGGGTTTCTGGCACGGGCTGAAGGTGGTGCTGAGCACCCCCAGTTTGATGACCCTCTTTGGGGTGCGCATCACGGCCCGACTTGGTTCCAGCCTGATCGTGCCGGTGTTGCCTCTCTTCTTGCAGAGCCTCATGCCATCTAGCAGTCGGGTAGCCTCGTTCAACGGTCTGATCTCGGGGGTGAGTTCAGCCGCAAGCGCAGTCACGGCCGTGATCCTGGGGCGGGCGAGCGACCGGATCGGCTACCGGACCGTGCTACTGGCCTGTATGGCCGGCATGGCGGTGCTGTATGTGCCCCAAGCGTGGGCCACCTCTCCTTGGCAATTGCTCGTCCTGCAAGGAGCCGTCGGCCTGATGATGGGCGGCGTATTAGCGTCGCTGAGCGCCAGCCTGGCCAACCTCTCCCCAGAAGGCCGTCAAGGCGCCGTCTATGGCGTGGATGCCAGTGTCGTCTCGGTGGCCAACGGGTTGGCCCCGATGATCGGAGCCGGAGTCGCCATGGGTTGGGGGTTGCGTACCCCCTTCCTGCTGACTGCCGCAGCGTTCGGCCTGGCTACAGGGCTGGTGATGGCGTTGGTGCCATCGCATCCCAAAGGGGAAACCGTCCCGGCCAGTAGCCAGCCGGCCCCGAAACCACCATCCCATTAAGCGATCAGACCTCCGAGGTTTATCAAGACCCCGGAGGTCTGAATTGACTTCGCTAGCAGCTAGCGTCTGATACTGTAGAATGCATCCAGACCGGCATATTGAGCCGCGTCGCCCAGTTCCTCTTCAATGCGCAACAATTGGTTGAACTTGGCCACCCGGTCGGTGCGGCACGGAGCGCCGGTCTTGATCTGACCGGCGTTAGTCGCCACGGCAAAATCTGCGATGGTTGTGTCCTCCGTCTCACCGGAGCGGTGAGAGATGACAGTGGTCCAGCCGGCCCGTTTCGCCATCTCGACGGTAGCCAACGTCTCGGTGAGGGTGCCGATCTGGTTGAGTTTGATGAGGATACTATTCGCCGCGCCTCGCTCGATGCCCATCTTGAGTCGTTTGACATTGGTGACCAGTAGATCATCGCCCACGATCTGCACCCGGGATCCCAGACGTTGACACAGCAAGACCCAATGGTCCCAGTCATCCTGCGCCAGGCCATCTTCGATCGAGAGGATGGGGTACTTGTTGACCCATGTTTCATAAAAGTCCACCATCTCCTCGCCTCGCAGAGTGCGCCCCTCTTTCTTCAGGACGTACACATTGTCCTCAAAGAACTCACTGGCTGCCGGGTCCAGGGCGACATAAATCTCTTCACCCGGCGTGTATCCTGCCTGCTGGATGGCTTCAATGATCAGCTCCACTGCCTCTTCATTTGACTTGAGGGCCGGAGCAAACCCTCCTTCATCACCGATTCCGATGTTGTAGCCTTTCTTCTTGAGCACCTTTTTGAGAGCGTGATAGGTTTCGGCTCCCCAGCGCAGCGCCTCGGCAAAGGTAGGGGCGCCCACCGGCATGACCATGAACTCCTGCAGATCGGGTCCGTCCACCGCATGTTTGCCGCCGTTGAGAATGTTCATCATCGGCACCGGCAGGGTCCGCGCTGCAACACCGCCAATATACCGGTACAGGGGCAGGCCAACCGCTTCGGCGGCAGCTTTGGCTACGGCGAGGCTGACCCCCAGGATGGCATTCGCACCCAGCCGACCTTTGTCAGCGGTGCCATCCAGCTCGATCAGGCGCTCATCCACACCTGCCTGATCGAGAGCGTCAAAACCCCACAGGTCATCGGCAATCAGTTCATTGACGTTCTCCACTGCCCTTTGGACCCCTTTGCCGCCATACCGGGCCGGATCCTCATCCCGCAGCTCTATCGCCTCGTAGATACCGGTCGAGGCACCCGACGGCACGGCGGCCCGCCCGATGGCTCCGCATTCCAGGACTACCTCCACCTCGATGGTCGGATTCCCCCGCGAGTCGAGGATCTCGCGGGCCACAATTTCTTCAATCCCAGTCATTCTGACCTCCTGTAGTAAGATATTCACGAATCCAGAAATGGATCATGGATCACGAGTCTCGTTGCTTATGCCCCTGTTTTCGATTCAAACCAAGGGCTGCATATAATTGGTCAAAGTCAAATCGGTCTTCTAACAACTCCTCAAAGCGCTCGATCTTTTTCCCTAGGTGAAAACGAGTCTTGCCAAAGAAACGCCCGATCGCCTCGACCGTTGACAGGGTGTCCTGGCGAACCAGGATCATCGGGACGCCCACTTCCTCGGCACGTCCAACGATAATCGGACTGGGTTGCAGGTTGCCGGTGAGGATCAGGCACTTGGTGCTGGTCTCCAGAGCTGCCAGTTGAATATCAGGGCGATCGCCGCCGGTGATCACGGCCTTGTTTGGCTTGCGGCGGAAATAGGTGAGCGCCGATTCGACGCTCATAGCGCCGACCATCAAATGTTCGACCAATTCATCGGTCTTGTCAGGGCAACACAGGATCTTGCCCGATAGGAACTCGGCCAATTCGCCGACGCTGACCGACAACAGCAGGCGTTCCTGCGGCAGGACGGCCAGAACCGGGATCCCGCGTCTTTCCAAAGCTGCCTTGAGTGTCTCTTGCACAAACGGCATCTGAGGGCGGGGGACCGCATTCAACACGACGCCAATGAGCGATTCCCCTAATCGCACCCGTGCGGTCAGCGCATCGTCGGCAACCTGGAGGTTCTCGTTGTATTTGATGACCACCAACTCACGCGCGCCCAACAATTCACCCACCTGGGGGGTGGGAAGGCCCAACAAATATCCTTCCCGCAAATTGCTCCCTCCTTCCAGGAGAATGACATCACGCCCTTGGGCGATCCGTTCATAGGCGGATTGGAGGCGCGTCACCAAATTGGTGGTCCCTTCCTCTCCCCTCAGGATCGCCTCGACCACGCGTGGAGTAGCCCGGATGGGGACCATATCATCCATCGAGTCGGCCAGCCCAAAGGTCTGCTTAAAGAACTCGGCATCTTCGTCCACCAGGCCAGCCGCCAGGCGCGCCCCGGTGCTCACCGGCTTCATATACCCAATGCGGTACCCATCCCGTTGCAGCCGCCTGGCCAGGCACACGCAAAGGGCGCTTTTCCCTGAAAAGGTCTCGGTCGACGTGATGTACAAAGTCACCATGATTTCCTCCCTAGTTTATGCCAAGATCTCAGGCCCCAGAGCGCCTGAGATTCTACTTGAGTACCACTCGGATGTCAATGGCAAGTGCTCCTCGCCCCTTCTCCAGAACGGTCAGAGGCGAAATCTCGAATTCTACGATCTCGGAAAAGTCGGAGGCGAGCTGGCCCAACCGGAACAATATCTCGGTCAGCGCCTCCACATCGGCAAGAGGTTCGCTGTATCTTCCCTGCAACAAAAGATAGGCCCCACTGTCCTGGATCATCTCGCGGGCTTCACGCCGGTCAAACGGAGCGACTCGATACGCCACTTCCCGGAGGAACTCGTGATACATTCCCCCCACCCCGAGTCTCAACAGCGGACCAAAATGGGGGTCGCGGACCATGCCGATGACGACCTGTTTGCCGGCGGATACCATCTCCTGCACCAAGCAGCCCAGGACCTCGGCCTCCGGCATGGCGTGCAGGATGCGGTAGGTGAGTTGGGCGAATGCATCGCGCACCTGGATTGGCGTCTGGATGTCCAGACAAATCCCCCCTACCTCCATCTTTTTCGAGATGTCGGGCGAGACGATCTTGAGGACAACGGGAAATCCGATCTGCTCGGCCAGAGCGACAGCTTCATCGGCGGTGTGGGCCAATGCGGTGCGTGGGACAGGGACCCCGTATGCTTTCAGAACCTCCTGAGCCTCGAGATCGTCCAGAGTGAGCCGACCCTCGGCTCGCGCCTGCGCCAGGACCTGTCGCACCGGAGCGCGGTCGGCGATCAGCTTCTCCGGCTGGGCTGGGGGCCGCTCGCGCCAATGGCGGTGATGCATCATCGCCGCTAACGCCGCCACCGCCCGTTCGGGCACCGGATAGTTGGGCACATTGTATTGGTGAAGCAATCGAACCCCTGGCTCTACTGCGCTCCGTCCCATGAAACAGGCGATCATCGGCTTATGGTTTCTCAAGGATAATTCGCCGATGATCCGGGCTGTCTCCTCCACTTCAGTCGTCGCCTGGGGGGTGAGGATCACGACCAGGCTGCCAACGTTCGGATCGGCATAGACCTCTTCTACTGCTAGGCGATACCGTTCGGCCGGAGCATCCCCCAGAAGGTCCACCGGGTTGAGAACGCTGGCTGCCGCCGGCAACGCTCGAGACAGCCGTTCCATCGTCTCGGCGCCCAGGTGGGCGAGTTGCAGGCCGGCGCGCTCGCAGGCATCAGCCGCCATGATACCCGGACCTCCGGCGTTGGTGACAATGGCTACCCAAGGGTTCGAGATCAAAGGCTGGCGCGCAAATGCGACGGCATAATCGAACAACTCCTGGAGAGATCGCACGCGGAGCACACCGCATTGACGAAAGGCAGCCTCATAGGCCTGTTCCGAACCGGCCAGCGTTCCGGTGTGCGAGGAGACAGCCCGCGAACCGGCCTGCGTGGTGCCCGCTTTGATGACAATGATCGGCTTTTCCCGGCTCACCTGGGTGGCGATGCGCATAAACTCCGGCCCATTTTCAATCCCTTCCAGGTAGGCGATGATAACCCGGGTGTGAGGATCCTGATGCCAAGCTTTAATACACGTGATCTCGTCGGTATCGGCCTTATTCCCGAGGCTGACAAAGTGAGAAAAGCCAATGCCATCGGCCAGGGCCATATCGAGGATCGAAGTACACAGCGCACCCGACTGGGACATGAAGGCAATGGTCCCCTGGCGCGGCATGGCTGAGGCGAAGGACGCATTGAGCCGGGAAACGGGTTCGATAATCCCTAAGGAATTTGGGCCGATCAGGCGCATCCCGTACTGTCGGGCAATCTCCACCATCTCCCGTTCCCGTTGCCAACCCTCAGCCCCTACCTCCCGAAATCCGGCCGAGATAATGATCGCCCCCCGGACTCGTTTCTCGCCGCACTCGACCAGCACAGGGACCGCTTGTGCACTGGGGACCAAGATGACGGCCAGGTCCACCGGACCAGGTACCGCCAGGATGCTGGGATAACAAGGGAGACCCAAAACCTGATCGGCCTGGGGGTTAACTGGATAGATCTCTCCCTGGTAGCCGCCCTGGATGATGTTGGATAGCACCACGTGCCCCAACTTGCCTGGGGTGCGGGATGCACCGATCACGGCCACTGCCCGTGGATCAAAAAACATGTCCAGCACAATCGCTTCTCCCGGCAAGCCCTCAAAAGCCTCAAGCCCTTGAAGGTCTCACCCGGCTCAATCATACCGCAAAAGGAATGAAAGCGCAAGAGCAGTCTTCAGGGTTCGGATTCACGACGATGCCAATTTGACATCCTATTGATTTGCGGTATAATAGCCATAGACGTAGTAAGTTCTGTTTCGGATGTCGAAGAGGCACCGCCCAGTCTTACCGCAGTCTGGGCGGTTTTTCTTTGCCGTCATGAACCGAACCGGTACGTCAGAAAGCAACAAATGTAAGGAGAGTTTTCAAAGAAATGGCTGCACGTGAAACAGGAACCGTCAAATGGTTCAACGAACAAAAAGGCTTTGGGTTTATTTCCCGTGATTCGGGTGGAGACGTGTTCGTCCACTATTCCGCTATCGATGGGAATCGAGGATTCCGCACCCTCAAGGAGGGAGAGCGGGTTGAATTTGCGGTGACCCAGGGCCAAAAAGGTCCCGCTGCCGCTGAAGTTCGGCGCATCTAAGCCAACGAACCGGGCGATCATGGCCCGATCGATCGCATCCTGTGGAGATGGAATCGGTCTGTCCTTGCTTGGCGGTGAGCACGGATCCAACCCATAGCTGACCATCATTCACACGCTCACAATCAGGGCGGAGGTTCTCCGCCCTGATTCTTTTTATCTCAATGTCTGACATCCTAGGGCGTACGCAGGCGATGCATGAGTTCATCCGCCGGCAGGTGGTCCCGGTTGCGGAAGATCAGAACGCGCGGATGATCATAGACGACAAAACTTTCGTCAGGGAGGAGAAGGGGTGGAACCGCACCAGACAAAGGAAACGCGCGCGGGTTCAACCAGGTCGGGCCACGGGTGAACTCGGCCACGCATTCAAAGCCGAGGTTCCCGGCAAGCAGGAGGGAGTAATAGCGGCTGGCAATGGGGTAACGGTCTGGTCTACGCGAGATAGAACCGTACAGACGACGACTGGAAAGGATCAGGTAATCGCTCGCCGCCAGATCGGAGACAAGTGCCTGCCATTTGGTCATGTTGTCTGGTTCGTCGTAGAGAGGCAGCGTTCGCACCTCATACTGACTGATCCGCCAGGACACTCCGTCTATCTCCAGAGGGAGGGGCAGGGCCACATCCCAATGCTCCACCGCCAAGGTGCTCCCAGTCGGGATGTGTCGGTAGATCCATTCCGAGGCAGTGATCAAGGAGTGAGGGGTGGCGTAGATGCTTGTGAAAGCCAGCGCGTAGCTAAGCGAACTCGCCGGCAACATAAGACACAGGGTGGTCCATACTCGACGACAAAGCAACTCGCGATGCTGGCGCAGCGCACGGTCTTTGAGTGCTTCCAACAGTTGAACCGCTGTCACACACAGAACCGGGGTCAACGGCAGCATGTAGCGCAGATATCGGGTATGCAAAAGCCCGATCACTAGAAAGGTTGGCCCGGCCCAGGCCAACAGCAGCGTATCCGTCCATCGTCCGTACCGGAGCCAGCGGATCAAAAGGGCCGCTAGGCCGGCCCAGACCATCACTCCGACCGGTATGCCCAATCCCCAGAGAGCCGTCTGCCACATCGAATATAAAAAGGGCCACGTACCGCGATATTGGAGGGTGTACGGCACCTCCAGGATGCCTCGCGCGATCTGCATTTCGCGAAGGGTATGGTCCAGGAACGTTTGCCAATCAATCAGGGCGTACGGCTGGGTGAGGAAAAAGACGACCACTGTGACTCCCACAGTGAGCAGCGACTGGACGAATTTCGCCGTGGGACGGTGAGTGCGAGAGACACAGGTCTGGTCCTGAAGCCGGTCTGCGGCATAAACGGTCAGGACCAAGGGAAAGGCGCTGACCTTGGTTGCCAGGGCCATCCCCAACGCAGCACCCAAACCGACGCGCCGGCCCCAACCCGCACCTTGAGCCACATCCATCGCCAGGTTCAGCGTCAACATGACCAGAAACGTCAAAAGAGGGTCCACCGTATAAAAGTGGGCCTGCTGGATATGGAGGACCGCCAGGCTAACTAGGCTCGCCGCCAGAAGGGGCAGATAGCCAGCAGCGCCTGCTCGTTCGTCCCCCTTCATCAGGCCCCGGGCCAGCCGGTAGGTGAGGTAGACCGTCCCCAGGTCCAGGATGGCAGCCAGCGGACGCCCGATCAGGTGCAAGTTGTCGGGATGGTGCAGGGCAGGGATAAGGACCCCCACCAGAGTAGCGACGAGCTTTAGGAGATAAAGGGGCAACGAACCGTACGCAAAGAAGCGGGGGTTCAGAGGGCTATCTGGACTCCAGGCTTCAGCCAGGCTGCGGGGCCAACTCAACTGGTTGATGAGGAAATAGACCTGGCGTTCGTCAGGATGAAGCCATTGCCCGCCATCCCAGTTCACGCCATACAGCCGCAGGGCCGCACCGATGGCCACGATCAACCCCAGAGATAGCCTTTCCCAGCCAGGCGTTCCCCATCGGGTAATCCTGGATCGGATGCCGGGACCTGTCATTCACTCCCCCTGAGGTTGCTTCCCTCCTGTTCGGCGCCTAGCATAGCCTGGCTTGTGGGTTTTGTCAAGAACAAAAACTGGAAGCAGACTGCTTCAAAAAAGAAACCGGGCTTCGATGGATGAAACCCGGTTTCTTGCGCCTTGCCCTCGCGGTCACTGCTCTGCGAGTAGAGCTTTCAATTCCTGTTCTAGCAGGGGGACCACGGTGAACAGATCGCCGACGATGCCGTAATTGGCCACCTTGAAAATCGGCGCCTCCGGATCTTTGTTGATGGCGACGATGACCTTGGAGGTCTTCATACCGGCCAGGTGTTGGATGGCGCCCGAAATGCCGCAGGCGATGTACAGGTTCGGCGTCACCGTCTTCCCGGTCTGGCCCACCTGGTGGGAGTGTTCGATCCAACCCGCATCTACCGCCGCGCGGGAAGCGCCAACGGCTGCGCCCAAGGTCTTGGCCAGGCTGCGGATCGGAGCAAAACCCTCTGGCCCGCCCACGCCCCGGCCACCGGAGACGATGATATTGGCTTCGGCCACATCGATCTCCCCGACCCCTGCGGAGACAATGTCCACCACCCTGGCGCGGATCCGATCCACAACCGCCGCTACCGGCTGGACCGTCGGCGTTCTGCTCGCATCCGGCGCGGGAACCGGGAGCACATTCGGACGCACCGTGGCCATCTGGGGGTCGCCGTTTAGCTTCACCTTGGCTAGCGCCTTACCGGCAAAGATAGGCCGCGTGGCGAGCAGCCGTCCGTTGTCAATTTCAAGGTCGGTACAGTCGGAGGCCAGCCCCACCCCCAGGCGTGCCGCCAGACGCGGCGCCAGGTCCTTACCCATGGCCGTCGCGCCAGCGAGGACAATGGCCGGCTGGATCGTCTGGATCAGCGCCGCCAGGGTGTTGCAATAGCCTTCACTGGAATAGCGGGCCAGGCCCGGGTCGTCGGCCAGATAGACCTTGGCCGCTCCATGCTGGGCCAATGCTTCTGAGAGATTGTCCAACCCGGAGCCCAGGAGCGCTGCCTCAACACTCCCTCCCAACCTGGAAGCCAGTGCAGCACCGACCCCCAATAGCTCAAACGTAACCTTTTTCAGAACGCCGCCCCGCTGTTCAGCAATGACCAGAACATTGTTTCCCATCTCGCCCTCCTAAATCACCTTGGCTTCTTCACGCAGTAACCGGACGAGCTCCTTGACCGCCTCGGCGGGTTCGCCAGGGATCACACGGCCGGGCGGTCGATCCGGCGGCGGCAGGACTTCCATGACCTGCAGTTTAGCCCCGGCAGCGCCGACGCCCCCCGCATCGAGACCCAGGTCCGCCACAGTCCATTGAGTGAATGGCTTGCTCCGGGCCTGGCGGATGCCGCGGAACGATGGATAGCGTGGCTCGTTCAACCCTTTTTGAGCGGTAACGACCGCCGGCAACGGCGTCTCGACGACCTCCCGGCCCCCTTCGATGTCTCGTTCCGCGCGGGCCGATTTGCCGTCGGCCGCGATCTCGAACCGGCTCACTACGGAGACATGGGGAAGGTCCAGCATTTCCGCCAGCATCACCCCGACCGCTGCATTGTCCTCGTCCACGGCCTGTTTGCCGCAGAAGATAATGTCATAGTCGCCCAGTTTCTGGATCGCCGCAGCCAGGGCTCTGGCGGTGGTGTAGGCGTCGCCTCCCAAGAACGCCGGATCGGCCAGATGGTACACTTCGTCGGCTCCCATGGCCAACCCCTTGAGGATGCTCTCCCGTGCTCGTTCCGGTCCCAGGCAGAGGATCGTCACCTTCCCGCCGAACTTTTCCTGCCACTTGAGCGCTTCCTCCAAGGCAAATTCATCGTAGGGGTTGACCACATATTGGATGCCTTCTTCAACGATTTTGCCTCCTCGGATTTCAATGCGCGTCTCGGTATCTGGCACCTCTTTGAGACAAACGATCGAGTTCATACACTCTCCTCCTAAATGAATTCTGTGAACCAGCTTTACCGACAAAAGGGCCAGCGGCCCTTGGTCCACCGTCTTTCAGCTCAGCATGGCATCCAGCATGGCCAGGGTCTGCTTCTGGGTGAAATGCCCGAGGGTGATGGCCTTGGATGGGCAGGCAACGGAACAGGCACCACAGCCCTTGCACAACACCTCATTAATGACCATCACCCCGCGCCATGGATGCAAGTTCAACGCGCCATAGGCACAGGCCTCTTTGCACAGACCACACCCGACGCACAACTCGCGGAGGATCTTGCTGGTAATGGCCTCCACTTTGGCCTTGCCCAATGATAATGGGATGAGAACCGACGACGCGGCTGCTTTGGCCTGAGCGACCGTGTCGGGAATGTCCTTTGGACCCTGACAGGTGCCAGCCAGAAAGATGCCATCGCTGGTGGTATCCACTGGCCGCAATTTGGGATGGGCCTCGGCCAGAAATCGATCGGCGGTGCGAGACAGTTTCAACAGCCGGGCCACCTCGGTTCCGGCAACGGACGGTTCGAGACCCACTGCCAGCACGACCAGGTCAGCCTCGACCTCTACCGCACGGCGCAACAGAGTGTCTTCGGCGCGGACAACTAGTTTGTCGCCGCGACGGTAGATTTCTGATGGGTTGCCACGCCGATAGCGCACCCCACGCGCCCGCGCCCGATCGTAGAACTCTTCTCCCCCCTTGGTAAAGGCCCGCACATCCATGTAAAAGACCGTTACCTGCGTCTCGGGCAATTGATCCAGAACCACATTGGCCTGCTTTGCCGTATACATGCAACATACGCGCGAGCAGTAAGCATTGCCCAGTTGCTTGTCCCGGGACCCCACGCAATGGATAAAGACAACGTGCTCTGGCTTCCTGTCGGTGCCGGGGATGATGATCCGCCCACCGGTCGGGCCGTCTGGTGCGGCCATGCGCTCAAACTCCAAGGCGGTGATCACGCCTGGATAGCGCCCGTAGCCGAACTCGGGCTTGCGCCGGGCGTCAAAGGGATCGTACCCGGTGGCGACCACAATCGCGCCGACCTGCAGCGTGACTTCCTCTTCCCGTTGCCCGAAATCTACGGCAGCCTCAGGGCAGGCCAGTGCGCATGGGGGGCCTTCTTCGCATTGGCCGTTCCTTAGCAACAGACAGTGAGCCGGGTCGACCGTAAAGGTCGCGGGCAACGATCGCGGCGAAGGCCGGTAGATGGCCGCCCGCCGGGCCAGTCCCATCTGGAACTCGTCGGGGATCTGACCTGCCAGAACGCAGGCCTGGGCGCATTCACCGCAGGCGGTACATTTTGCGGCATCCACAAAGCGTGGCTTGCGCCGGACGGTCACCTGGAAGTTGCCGATATACCCTTCCACGCTGGCAACCTCGCTATAGGCCAACACCTTGATACGGGGATGGGCCATTACCTGTTCGATCTCCGAGATCACCAAAGCGCCCGCATCTTCCAGGCGGGGAAAGGTCTTGTTGAGTTGCGCCATGCGGCCGCCCAAAGAGGGTCGGGATTCGACCAGGTAGACCGTATAGCCGGCATTGGCAATGTCCAGGGCTGCCTCCAACCCGGCGACCCCGCCGCCGATAACCAGCGCTGCCGGAGTGACGTCCACCTGTCTTTCCTCCAACGGCTCCAGCAACGCAGCTTTGGCCACCGCCCCAGCTACCAGTTCTTTCGCCTTCTCGGTAGCCGTGACCCGGTCGGTATGGACCCAGGAACACTGCTCGCGAATGTTGGCCATCTCGAACTGATACGGGTTGACTCCTGCCTCCTGGACCACCGTGCGAAACGTGGTCTCGTGCATCCGGGGAGAACAGGAAGCCACCACCACCCGGTTCAGACCGTAATCCCGAATGTCCTGCTTGATCATCTCCTGACCGGGATCCGAGCACATGTACATGTAATCGCGGGCAATGACCACGTGAGGCAGCGTGGCTGCATATTCAGCCACCGCTTTGGAATCCACCGTCGCCGCGATATTGATCCCGCAGTGGCAAATGTACACGCCGATTCTAGATGCCATATTCTTCACACCCCCGGACGTACCGAACCCTTTTCACAGCGCCTGGATCACCAACTCCATAATGTCCATGACCTGAATTTTGTCATCCAATCCCAGGATCTTGACCGCGTCTTCCAGAGTCAGCAAACAGAAGGGACAGGCGACCGCCAACACCTCGGCGCCCAGGTCCACCGCATCACGCACTCGTTGGTGGGCCAGTCGCACCTCGACATTGGTGCCCTCAGCCCACATCCGACCGCCCCCTCCCTCGCAGCACACACTCCGCTCGCGGGAGCGGTCCAGGTCCTCAAACTCCAGGCCGGGGAGCCGCTGGAGGATATACCGTGGCTCATCGTACACCTGATTATGCTTCCCCAGGAAACAAGGATCATGATAGGTTACCTTCTTACGGACCTCACGCCGGAAGGTCAACTTGCCGGTGTCAATCAGTTCGGTCAGGAACTGAGTGTAGTGTTGCACCGGGAAGGGCAACTCCCCATACTCGTTCTTGAAGGCGTTGAAGCAGTGGGGGGAAACGGTGACCATGCGTCCGGCCTGGAACTCTTTGCATACCTCGCGAAACTCTTCGACCATCGAGGCAAAGCCTTCCGCCTCGCCAATCCGCCGGATCTCATTGCCGCAGCAGACCTCATCGACCCCCAGCGTGCCGAAATCAATGCCCGCCTCATAAAAGACCGTGGCCAAGGCTCGGGTGACCGGCTGTACCCGGGGATCATAGGCCGGGGTGCACCCGACATAGTACAGGAGATCGGCCTGGCCCTCATCCAGGATGTTCTTGACCTCAAACGGCAACCCTTCCGTCCAGCTATCCCGGTCTTCGGTTGCAAATCCCAACGTATTGCCCCGGGTGAAGGCGCTCATCAGTGCATCGCGGATGCGAGGGGGGACTCCTTTTCCCTCGCCCACAATGAACCCTCGCAAGCCGATAATCACATCGGCCGGTCGGATATCCTTAGGGCAGCGGATGGTGCAGGTCAGGCAATTCGTACAGTCCCACAGTTCATCCAGACTGGCAGGGCTGAACGTGTCTTCGATCAAGAGTTGGTAGATCAATCCGCGGATATTCAGGGCCGTCTTCATCGAGACCGGACAGCCGCCCGTGCAGCGTCCGCATTGGATGCATTCCAACAAAGTATATTCTCGTGCAAACTCCCGGGCGTTGACTTTCATGCCTCCCCCCCGTCTTCCATTTCGTCCATTTGTCGCCGCAACTGAGATAGCGTGACAATCGCCCCCGCCGCTGCCGCTTTGGCCTGGGCTACTGCATCGGGGATGTCTTTGGGTGACTGGCAAGTCCCAGCCAGAAAGACCCCTCTCCGTCGAGTGTCCACGGGCCGCAGTTCGGGATGTAGCTCGGCGAAGAAGCCATCCTCGGACCGTTCCAATCCCAGCATTTCGGCCAGCCGATCGGCGTCGTCCCGCGGTCGGACCCCGGTAGCCAGGACCACCAGGTCCGCCGGCACTTCCACCGTCTGACCTAGCAATGTATCCTCAGCGCGGACGATGAGCTTGTCACCTCGCTTATAAATCTCTGAGGGGTTACCGCGCCGGTAGATGATCCCCTCTTCCCGTACTCGGTCGTAAAACTCCTCAAACCCTTTGCCAAAGGCTCGTACATCCATATAGAACACGGTGACCCTGGCGTCAGGCACCTTGTCGTGGGCCAGATGCGCCTGCTTGGCGGTATACATGCAACACACGCGGGAACAATACTCCACATCCACCTGTTTGTGCCGTGACCCCACACAGTGAATAAACACAATATCCTTCGGCACCTGGCCATTGAGCTGGATCTTGCCCGCGGTCGGTCCCGAGGCCGAAGACAGCCGCTCGAACTGGAGACCGGTGATCACGTTGGGATAGCGGCCATAGCCGAATTCTGGCTCAAGCGTTGCATCGAACAGATCAAAGCCGGTCGCAACGACGATCGCCCCCACTTCTAGCTCCACGGTCTCATCCTGCATGTCATGGACGATCGCGTGGGCCTGGCAGGCGATCACACACTGGCGACATTCAGAGCAGAACGCGCAATTGAGGCAGCGTTGGGCTTCGGCCACGGCCTGCGCCTCGGTGAACCCAAGCTCGACTTCGTCAAAATCGGCGGCGCGGATGTCAGGAGATAGTTTGGGCATTTCGGCCCGCGCCTGCTTACGTGCCCGGCGCAGGTCCACCTCTTCGTAGGGCACGACGGGCAGGCCTTTCGGCGGGCGGGCCAGCTCCTCTCCCTGGAGAAAGCGGTGGATGCTCTCCGCTGCCTGTTTGCCGGCAGCGATGGCCTGGATTGCCGTGGCCGGCCCGCTGACGGCATCGCCCCCGGCAAAAACACCGGGCAGGTTCGTGGCCAACGTGTCCGCATCTACCGCCAGGGTCCCCCAGCGGGTCACCGCCAACTTACCTTCCCCCATGAACCCCAGGTCTGGAGTCTGGCCAATGGCCGGAATGACGACATCCACTTCCAGCACGAACTCGGAACCAGGAATCGGGATGGGCCGCCGACGGCCACTGGCATCCGGCTCTCCCAGTTCCATGCGGATGCACTCCAGGCCCACCACCTGACCATCCCGGCCCAGGATGCGGATGGGGTTGGCTAGAAACTGGAAACGAACTCCTTCTTCTTCCGCATCTTCCACTTCCCAAGGACTGGCCGGCATCTCGGTCCGGGAGCGGCGGTAGACGATCGTAACTAATTCGGCTCCCAGGCGCAGCGCCGATCGGGCAGCATCAATCGCCACATTGCCCCCGCCGACGACTGCTACCTTCCTGGCTGTCAGATCGAGACCAATCGCAGGCCCGTGCGATTTCAGATTGCAGGCACGGAGAAAGAGCACCCCGGGCACTACCCCTTCCAGTTCTTCTCCCTCGATCCGGAGTTGGAGTTCCTGGTGCGCGCCGACCGTGATCAAGATCGCATCAAAATCACGGCGTAAATCTTCGAGGGAAGGATTCCCCTCACGGCCGATCGGCGTGTTGAGTTTGATCTCGACACCCAACGCCTGAATGCGGGCGATCTCGGCTTCTAACACACTGCGGGGCAAGCGATACGCAGGAATGCCCGCGGCTAACATGCCGCCGGCGACCGGCAGTGCCTCGAACACAACGACACGGTAGCCATACAGCGCCAGATCGTGAGCCGCAGTTAGCCCGGCCGGACCGGCGCCAATAATGGCAACGGCTTGATCGCGATGCACCTCAACAGGGGGCAGAGGTTCTGTCTCTTTTTCCCAATCGGCGACAAAGCGCTTTAATGCGCAGATGGCAATCGGCTGATCGTACTGACCCCGGTTGCAGGCCGTCTCGCACGGGTGATTGCAGACCCGACCGATGACCCCCGGAAAAGGAATGGTCTGTCGGATCAAAGCCAACGCCTCCGCGAATTTTCTCTGGCCGATAAGGGCTACATAGCCCTGAACGTCAATATGAGCGGGGCAAGCATCTTTGCAGGGCGGCCAACCGCGTTTGTCAATCGTATATTTGTTGGGGACTGCCTGAGGAAACGGTACATAGATGGCGTGGCGATCGGCCATCTCCACATCGAATTCATTGGGTACGACCACCGGACAGACCTTGGCACAGTCCCCACAACCCGTACATTTGCTAATGTCCACATAGCGGGCCTTCTTGAGTACCTTGGCCCGGAACATTCCGGCCTGCTCCGTCACCCCCAGCAGTTCGCTATAGGTCATCAGTTCAATATTCGGGTGGCTGGCGACGTCCACCATCTTGGGAGTCAGAATGCAAGCTGAACAGTCCAGGGTGGGGAAGGTCTTGTCAAGCTGGGCCATGTGCCCCCCAACGCTCGGCAGCCGCTCCACCAGGTAGACCTGGAACCCGGCATTCGCAATATCCAACGCAGTCTGAATGCCAGCAATGCCTGCTCCCAGAACCAGAGCCGCTGGTTGTTTTTTCTCGTCGCTCATGGCTACTCCGAGTAGCAAACAGAGGAAATGGCAGGTAAGCCCGCCATCCTCGCAATCACCGGGGGCGTTCCCCCAGGGTAGTCAACTCATCCTCGCGGAAGGTCTGTACCGGCGCTGCTTCCCCCACACTCCGACCCGGATGGTAGGCAAACAGACCCTGCACCTCTT
>JAGVRI010000027.1 GCA_018606645.1 Chloroflexota bacterium | reverse complement strand
TTCGCGGCGGGCCTGCAACGGCTGATGCCACGTCACCCGCGAGACGGCGGCGTTGACCAGACGCTTGGCCTTGGCCGTGGCCTGCTCCCGGTCCTTGACCACCCAGGAGACGTGCTCCCGGATGTTGGCCATCTGAAAATAGTACGGGTTCAGACCGGCCGAAGCGACCGCGTTTTGAAAGGTGATCTCGTGCATCCGTGGGCTGCACGAAGCCACCACCACCCGGTTCAGCTTCAAGTCACGGATATCCTGCTTGATCATCTCCTGCCCGGCTTCAGAGCAGGTATAGCGGTGCGGCCGGGCGACCACCACATAGGGCAGGCCCTGGGCAAAGCGCACCACTTCGTCTACATCCACCGTGGCCCCGATGTTGATCCCACAATGGCAGATATAGACGCCGATTCTCGGCTCTTCATTTGTCATGGGTAATGACCTCCAATCCTCTATACACCATCGTTACTTTTCCATGACCTGCCACACCAGCTCGGTCACGTCCAACACCCGGATACGGGTCTTGGTCTTGCGCGCCGCCTGCAACAGGGTCCGCTTGCACTGCTGGCACGAGGAGATGATGGCCGTTGCCCCGGTATCCACCGCCTGCGCCAGCCGGCGCTCGGCAATATGCTCCGTCACATCCGCTTCCATCATCGCCACATCGCCGCCGCCCCCGCAACACATGGCATCCTCGCGGTGATTGGCCATCTCCTTGAAAGTGATGCCAGGGATGCTCTGGATGATGGCTCGCGGCGCATCATAGACCCCGTTCTTCCGCCCCAGATCGCACGGGTCATGGTAGGTGACCACCCAGTCGAGGGGGGTCATCTTGATCCGGCCCTGCCGGATCAGCATCGCCAGATATTCGCTGGCGTGCAGGACCTGAAAGCCCCAGTCCCCGTCGCCGTTCGTATATTCGGGATAGAGGTGGCGCCAGGTATGGTAACAGGAGGAACAGGTCGCGACCAGGTACTGCGGGGCGAACCTTTGCGCCTGGGTGATGTTGTGGTGGGCCAGCTCCGCCAGGTCGTCTTTCATTCCTCCTCCATAGAGGGGATAGCCGCAGCATCGCTCCTCGCTACCCATCGTGGTGTAGCTCAGGCCCGCCTGTTCCAGGATCTGGACGAACGACTGGGGAATGCTGTAGGCCATCGGGAAGAAGGAGGACACGCAGCCGGTGAACAGCAAGACCTCCACCTGACTTGCCTGGGGCGCCTGAAGCTGGGCCGGCAGCGGTTCCAGGTTCTGACTCCAGATCAGGCGCGATTCGTTGTTCTCATTCAGGATATTGTAGGTGGTCCGGACCGCTTCCCGCAGGTTGGTGATGGCCGCCGGCACCTGGTATCCCTGAGCCACCGCCCACTCGCGCAAGCGACGCATCGTCTCGCTGATGTGAATGCCGCGTGGACAGCGGACCTGGCAGGCATAGCACTGGGTGCACAGCCAGAAGGTGCGGCTGTTCATCACCATGTCCCGCATCCCCAGCCGCATGAGCTGCCACAACTGGCGTGGGGGGTAGTCCATCAATTCAGCGGCCGGACAGGACGCGCTACAGGTCCCACACTGAAAGCAGGTCAACAGCTTGTGCCATTCCGGCTCGACCTGCCGCATAAAATCTCGATCTAACTGCTCCTCCGTCAACAGAGAAGGCAATGCTTCAAGACTCATAAAAACACCCTCCTTACCACCGGGTCACGTTCCCCACCCGGTTGAAATGCTCTCCACAGAACGAGGCGAATCTAGCCGACGTACCGTTTGACGATGCGCAACAAGACAGCCGGCTGGATCGGCTTTGAGATCCAGGCTTCGATCGGGATCGCCTCGTCGTCCGGAAATTCAGCGGCGTGCTCAGTGGTGGCGATGGACGAAACCATCACCACCGGCACATCCTTCAGCTCCGGGTCCGATTCCATCTCTTTGCTGACATCCACCCCCTCCAGGGTGGTGGACATCATCACGTCCAACAATACCAGGTCCGGCCGGTCCTTGCGCATCGTCTCCAGGGCCAGGCGGCCGTTGGCCGCCTCGAGGACCTCATATCCTTCCTTTTCCAGGACGGTGCGACAGACGAACACAAAGTCCGGATCGTCATCAACTACCAGAATCTTGGCCATTTTTCTCTCCTTCTCAACTTAACAGACCGCTCCACACCCGGCCGCATTCGGCCAGGGAAACCTTATTGCAACACCCGAGTCAGGTCCGATGGCGTGACCCCCGGACTCTCGATACCGTGCTCGGTGTAGAAACGGCTGATCACTTCCTCGGCTTTGTCCAGGGGTGTCTCGACGAGCGCTTCCTCCAGATCGGCCAGGCGATGGGCCGGATAGAAAAAGAAATCGCCGGAGAAGGACACGCTGGTGATGGTTCCTTCCCGGGTCTCGACGATGGCCCGGATCAAGCCGCCGGGCGCCTTGTACGCTTTGTGGCTCACCTGCACACCGGAGCGGATGGTAACCTTGCGTTTGTCTCCCTTCCGCTCTCTGGACATCCCGAACAACCACTCGTCAGTAAGCATCGTCCTGGCCAGAGAGTCCACCTCGGCCCGCCAGACCGGATCCACCGTCGTTTCCACCTCCAGGGGGCCCAGGATCTGGCTGAACTTTTCGGTCAACAGCTCCCACAGTTGCTGCCGGGGCGGGACATGGCCCAGTTCGCGCCGGATGGTGGACAGGTTTTCTTGCAGAGTCTTGTGCACCTTGTCTCTGAACTTTTCATCAGGCACTTTGAGCACCCGGACCATCATTTCGTAGTCAAAGTCGGCGATCAGGTTGCCCACGACGACATAATGGTCGTTGATCTCCGCCGCGCCATTGCCCGAGATCTTGCGCCCATTGGCGATGATGTCATTGACCGGTCGGTACATGGCTGGGATGCCCAGGGCGCGGTAGGCGTCCACGGGCGCCTGAAGGAAGCGACGGTAGAGGGCCTCCCATCCGGCCGGCACCAGGGGGTTGCTCCGATGCAAGATCAGTTGATAGAACAACTGCTGGCCGTCCAGATAGACCGCGCCACCGCCCACCTCCCGGCGGAAGACCGGGATGCCCTGCTGACGACACACCTCCAGATCGACCTCCTGTTCGACATCCTGGAAATAGCCGATGCAGACGTAAGGCGAAGCCGGAGACAGCAGGATCAGCCCCTCCCGACCGAGCCTGGGCAAGGCGTGATACAAGAGCTGGGAGTCTGCCCAGCTCACCGAATCCAGATAGTAGAGCTTCATCGCTGACTATCGCTTGATTGTTGTCGAATGGTTACTTACCGTACTTGGCCCGCTCGGCGGCGATGAACTCGGCAAACTCCGGATCCGACGCCTTCATCAACCCGGTGGGTTGCCCGGCCAACTCCACCTTGGCCAGCCAGCCCCGGCCATACGGATCCTGGTTGATGACGGCGGCTTCCCACTCGATCTCTTCGTTGGCCTCGATGATCTTGCCGCTGACGATCGCCTTAATCCGGCCCACCCATTTGCCTGACTCCAGGGACATGAACGGCTCGCCCTGCTTCAGTTCGCGGCCGACGCGAGGCACCTCGGCATAGACGATCTCGCCGGCCAGGCTCTGGCCAAAATCGGTCATGCCAATGGTCGCCTGGTTGCCCTCAATGCGGGCCCAGTTGTGCTCACGGTCGTACCACAGATCATCCGGAAAATTGTACTGATCGATTTTCATGATAGTTCCTCCTTATTTTCTCCGACTTACATTTCATTCGTTACTGTACCGACTCCCACAGCAATTCGCTGACATCCAGGGTTCGGATGCGCACCTTCTCCTTGCGCGCCGCGCCCAACAGGGTTCGCTTGCACTGCTGGCAGGCAGTGATAATGAAATCGGCCCCGGTCTCCTGCGCCTGGCCCAATCGGCGGCGAGCGACGGCAGCCGACACTTCCGCATCTGCCATCTCCACATCGCCCCCGCCGCCGCAGCACAGGGCATATTCATGATGGTCCTTCATCTCGACAAAGCTGACCCCCGGGATGGCGGTGATGATCTGACGCGGTTCTTCATAGACGCCACTGGTCCGCCCCAGATCGCACGGATCATGATAGGTCACCTTTTTCTCCACCGGTTTCAGATCAAACGCCCCCTGGGCAATCAGGTCCGCCAGGAACTCGGTTTCGTGCAACACCTCAAAGCCCAGCGGCTCTCCGATCAGGTGAGGGTATTCATGTTTCCAGGTGTGGTAACAGGAGGGGCATGCCGCCACCAGCTTCTTGGCGCCCAACGAGCGGACCGTCTCGATGTTATGGCGCATCATCTCGCGGGCGTGCTTGCCCATGCCGGCGATGACCAGCGGGAAGCCGCAGCAGTACTCGTCCCCGCCCATCGTCGTATAGTCCACGCCGGCCTTGCTCAGGAGGGCGACCAGACTCTGCGGCACGCTATAGACCATCGGATAGAAGGCAGCCACACAGCCCATAAAGTACACGACCTCGGCGTTCTGCTTCCGGTCCAGTCCCTCCGGCACCGAAGCCAGGTTCGCTGTCCATCCCAGCCGGTTCTCGTTGGGATCACCCGAGATATTGTAGTGGGTAGTGACCGTGTCCCGCAATCGGTTCATGAGCGGCGGGTGCAATTCGAGGTCCACCAACTGCTCCCGCATGGCGATCCACAACGACCGCATCTCAATGCCCACCGGGCAGACCTGATAACAGCGGGCACACAAGGTGCAATCGTACACACCCTGGGCAAAGGTAGTCAGCTCTTCTGGGCTGAGGGCGGTACGCCGCATCAATTTGGCCAGCAGGCCGTGCTGACGCCGCAAGAAGCTCCGCAGGCTGTCGATCTTTTTGAACGGCGTGATCGCTTCCAGCGAGGGTTTTTCGGCGAATGTTGGACACCAGATCCGGCATTCCCCACAACGGGTGCAGGCATCCAGCTCGATAAGCTGGCGAATGGAGTAGAAAGAAGGGTTGATCGTGACCATTAGTGACTTCCCTTCCTGGCAGTATCGAGGCTGGCGATAAAGGGACCAGCCAGAATGTGCATGAACTTACTGAACGGCAAATAGGCGATAAAGGCGGCGACCAGCCAGGCATGCAGGTACCAAAAGATCGGGTAGACCGAGGTCCAGGACAGGGGCAAGAAGCGAAGCAGCCAGGCAACCGCATACCCCAGGAACGAGTACACCGCCAGGTGCTGGGGCGTGCCCGTACCCAGGAGCCGGATCGCCTCGGTGAACAGGCCCACCAACAGAATGGCCCCTAACAAGAAGATGGCCACCTTGTCCTGGGCAAAGGTCACCAGCCTCCGGTCGCGAAGGACAAAGCGGCGCAGGAGAGCGAACAGGACACCCAGGATGATCAACAAGGTCAGGAAATCGTAGGCAAAGGCCACGCCCGGCGAATTCTTGTCGGCCAGAGTCTGGGTCCAGGCAGCCGAGGGCCAGAAGGCCATGCCCATCCAGGTGACCAGCCCCAACAGGAAGCGGGCCAGGAAGGGCAGGTAGATCAACTCATGCATCACCCAGCGCCCGACGCTCTCCCGCAGTACCCGCCGCAAGAAGATGCCATCGGCGATCGCCCCTACCAGGAAGCGGAAGATGCGGCGGGAAAAGACAAAGCGCACGACCTCGGCCCCCAGGTAGTTTAGCTTGTGCATGGCGGTCAGGCCAGGATGGCCGGGGACCTCGCCGCGCAGGTAGAGCGAAACATTCCACACCATGCCCACCCCAAAGATCAGCAGGGCGATGAGCGAACCATAGTCGGTCCGGACCGGGGTGGGATCCAGCCAGGCGACGCTGACCGTGGGTGAGGCATCGTGACAGGCCATGCACAGGACGCTGCGGGCCGGCAGGATCGCGGCCGGCGCGCCGACGGTGTTGCCCGAAACGTGGCATTTGCGACAACCGGCCTCTTTGATGACCGAATGGTTGGTCCGGTCCAACGGCGCTCCGGTCGCATCCACCGAGGCCAGCACGACCCGCCCGGTTTCCTCGTCCTTGATCACCGGCGCCGCTTCGCGGTGGCAGGCTGCGCAGTCGGTGCTCATGTGGGGGGCGCCCATGTTGACGTGGTTGAGGATGGCGGCATGACAATCAGCGCAGGCCACCGCCTGCTCCGCCTGATGGGGGTTGCCGGCCACATCGGTATGGCAGGCGATGCAGGCGATGCCACTGTGGATCGTCTTGGCATAGGCTCCGGCATCCATGAACACCGGTGTGCGTTTCCCCTGGCCCCACCCCTGCACTTCCGGGGAGGTATGGCAGTCCAGGCACAGGGTAATGCTCGCCCGCGTCCCTTCGATGCCGGCCCAGTTGGGTTGCCGATGACAGGTAAAGCAGTTCTGCTCGTCGCCGGTCAGGTCTGGCATCTCCTGCGCCCATGCTCCAGAGACAGGCAGCAGCGCCACCGCCGCCAGAACCCAGGCCCACGCCATCCACCGTACCAGTGCGGTCCGAGTTATCTGGTGCTTCATCGAACCTTCATCTCCTCTATCCGCTCGGGGTCCGCCTGCATCCGTTGCCACTGCATCGGCCGGTCGTGGCGGAGTTCCTCTTCCGTCTCTTTACCGGTAAAGATGACTTTATTCAACGGGAATTTCTCGAACTGGATGTGGGTGTTGAACATGTGAACGATGTAGATAAACCCGACAGCCAGCAGCGCCTCGTCGCTGTGCATGATATGGGCAATGTTGATCGCGGCGCCGGGCAAGAAGCGCGAAAAGAAGGTCGGGAACCAGAGGACCAGCCCCGATAGACCAATGATCGGCACCCCCCAGAAGACTGCCCAGTAATCGAACTTCTCAAAGTAGGCGAATCGGTCGAACAGGGGACGGCTGCCCTGGCCCAGGAAATAGAGCAGATTGTGCCACAGGTCTTTAAAGTCCTTGACCGAAGGCACCGGGGTGTCGGGACCCCATGGCTTTTTCTTGCGGACCAGGACATAGTGAACGATAAAGGCCAGGTGCATCACACAGTAGAGGGCAATGATGATCGCGCTGATGCGGTGGATGATGCCCATGACCGCCACCCCTCCCTGAAGGCGGGTGAGAAACCTGGCCCATCCCGTGTGCGGATACTTGAGCGGCATGCCGCTGATCGTCGAGCCAAAGAAGCTCACCAATACAAGGAGATGAACGACCCGGTGGTAGATGTTGAACCGCCAGTATTCGACAGGCTTGGTCTGTTCCTTATTCATGGTGTCCCTTCCTCAGTCGTTCATGCAAGCTTCGCAGGAACCACAATCCCGTATGGGTGTAAAAGAAGGCCAGGACGCCAACCACCAGACAGGTGAAAAAGAGGGTCACCCAGAAAAAGACGCGGAATTCGGTGGCGCGGGGATCGGTGGGCACCGGGTTGAGCGTTGCCTGCGCGTGGATGCGATAGCTGGCAAAACTCTCATTCGCTCCGGGGTGGCAGCGGCGACAGGCCGGCAGCGATTCCTCCGTTTCGTACAGGGCCAAGACGGTGTGGGCACCATGGCAATCGGTGCAGGTCGCCGTCTCTTCGCGGCCTAACAGAGCGACCTTGCCGTGGTAGTTGTGCTCATAGGTCTTGAGCGCCTCCGGATGGCACTCACTACAGGTCTCACTGACCTGCGTTAGAAGCTCAGCCCGTGTCGGCTTGGTGGCGTAATGCGCGCTGTGGCAGTGCCCACAGGTGGGGGCTTCTGCTTCCAATTCGATCCCTTCCGGATTGGCCCTCGCCTCGGCATGGACCCCTTGCTCATAGGCAGCGTACTCCTGGGGGTGACAGGTAGCGCATCTTTGATAGTCGTAGAGGGCGGTGGCTTCCTGGCTCAGCTTGTTGAGATCAGGATGGGGAGCCGCCGCATCGCCAGGCTGGATGTCGGCATGGCACTCCGCGCAGGTCAGGCTACTGTGCGCCGAGCGCTGGAAGCGGGCCATATCCACGTACCAGGAACTGGTCTCTGTCAGTTTCTCCAGGAGGGGAGGCCAACTGGGCGGGCGGGGAGTGCAGCCCACGAGTACGGCCGAAACCAGGACAACGATGAGGAACGTCTTTGTTCTTTTCTTCACTGGCTCTCTCCAAGCTACAGAGTCAAATGGCGCCCACCCGCAGCAGACGCCGTGCTTCGGACACCAACAAAGACATATCCACCGGTTTGACCAGAAAATTATCGGCCGGAAGCTCTTCTTGCCTGGGCAGGAGCCCGGCAAAGGCCGAATCGGTGATTGACGAAACCATCAGGATCGGGATGTCGCGCAACTCGCCATCGGCCCGCATCTCCTTCGCGGTGCGCAGCCCATCCAGAAGGCCGTGCATCATGATATCCAAGATGACGAGATTGGGCTTGGAGACGCGCATCAAGGCCAACGCCTCTTCCCCGCTCGCGGCCGAGGCGACCTCATACCCCTCTTTGGTCAGCGTCAAGCGGGTCACCTCGACAAAGTCGGGATCGTCATCCACCACCAGGATGCGGGGCGGCGCCGCCGAGGGCAACACCCACCGCCCGGCGTCCTTGATGGTGCGCAACACATGCGAGGTCGCCGTCCGCTGAATGCCAGGGATCGCAGCGAGTTGCTGAGTCAGGAACCGCAACAGCTTGTCTCCCGAGGTGAACCAGGCCTCCACGATCAGATCACATTCTCCCGTGGTATAATAGATCGCGCGCACCTCGGGCAAGCGAGCCAACTGATCGGCGATCCGATCGACGTGGGCCAGATCGACATCCAGAGTGAAAAAGGTGATCGTCGAAAACCCCACCTTGGCTGGATCGGGAATGGCCGTGACGCGGATGATCCCGGAAGACACCAGGCGGTCCAGCCGCTTGCGTACCGTCGCCTCCGAAATGCCGGTCCGACGCGCGATCTCGACGTTCGGCGTGCGGCCATCCTGCTGCAAAATATGAATGATCTGGCGATCGATGATATCCAGATCGGCGCCCATGAACTTCCCGACTTGCGTTTTTCGTCACAAAGTATACCATGGAAAAACAAAAATGTCAAGACCTGCAGATTAAAATTTCATTTTTCGTATCCACCAACGACCTGCTTCAGGACCAGTGGCAGGTACACCTGCCAGGCCCGACAGACGGGCAGGGCCACTGTTTGCTGGGCGACCTGGCCGGGAACTACAGACACCGGTACGGTGATCGTCTCCCCGGTACCCGGCATCGCCACCGCCAGTTGATACTCCCCCGGCGGAAGGTCCACCGCGCCAAACCAGCCGCTACCATCGGTCAGAAGAATGCGGGTCTGAGGGCCTTCTAGGGTGATCCGATAACCGTCCAAGGGAGTGGAGCAGGGGGGTGCCAGGCGGAGCGTCCCCATCAGATGGCCCAGGTTTGGGCTGTCCTTCCACGGCAGGTCCGGGGAGAGGGCCGGTCGGGTGAACACCTCAGTGACGGCCACATTGACAAAATCGCGGCGGCTGGCCCCTTCACTGCTGGGGGTCGCGTAACTATAGCCGCACAGGCCCAACGCCCGGTTGCCCAGGGCGGAGGGCAGCCGCGCGCGGTGCCACTGGGCCATGCTGTCCACCACTTCGTTGAGATACAGCCCGGTCCCTATCACCGTGCGCCGCCCGTACTGGTGGTCCTTTTCCCAGGCAATCCAGCCGTCGAACTGGCCGGCGTATGTGTCTTCGTCGCGGTAGGTCATTGGCAGCGCCAGATCGAGGATCCCCTCTTCCAGCCAGTCCCGCCAGTCCTGCAACTGGTGGATATATGGGGTCCGCGTTTCCCACGGAAGCGAGGAGCTGGGCGGACTGCCCGAGGTGGAGACGGCGGCGCTGACCCGCATCTGAGGCTTGATGGCCGTGACCGTCAGGTAGATCTTGCGCACCAGGGCAGTGACCTGGTCCCGCCGCCACTGCACCCAGACAGGGTCCAACGGGTCGGGAATATCGCTGCGGCCCGTCTGGGCCTGGAATCGAGCCACGGAAGTGGGGTTATAGCCCCAATCCTGACACCGCCAATCGGGGCTGCTCTGACAGTACGCACCGTCAAACTCGGGATATCGCACCCGGTCCAGGTGCACCCCGTCGAGATCGTATTTCGAGGCCAGTTCGGCATAGATCGCCACCGTATAGTCTACCACATCCGGATGGCCCGGATCGAGGTAATACGAGTAATACGGGTACTCAGAATTTTCCTCGCCGGCAAAACTGGTCATCAGCCAGTAGTCCCGGCCCTGGGCCGAGGGCCCATGTTGGTGAAAGGTATGATTGAGATCGGCCGGCGGAGTCAGCCCATCCCACAGGGCCAGCGTGGTCGCCCAGGCATGGACCTGGATGCCGGCGGCGTGGGCCTTTTCGATCAGGTAGGCCAGCGCATCAAACGAGCGATCGGCGTCCGCTGCCCAGGGATCGATGGCCGACGGGTAATAGGTATCACCCCGGCGCCGCACCTGGACGACAAGGGCATTGAGGCTGGCCGCCTGGGCCGTTTCTACCAGTTCATCAATCTGTTGTCGGCTTTTGATGCCAGGATGATAGGCATCCACCCACAGAGCGCGGAACTCCTCCGGCCCGGGCGGACCGTGGGAGGTCAGGCGGATGTCGTCTACGAACAGGTCGGTGGTGCGGGTATCGGCGCGGAAGGCCAGGTGAACGATCTCGCCGGCGTATGGATCGAGCGTCAGCGCGGTGGTGAACCACGCCCCGGCCGGCGCCTGATCGGTCAGCGTCAGCAGGTGAGCGCGCGGATCGCCGCCGGGACTGTAGAGGTCCACCGAGAGGTGATCGCTTCCTGATGGCGGCGCGTTGGGGTGGACGAACCAGGCCAAGCTCAGGGTAACGGTCGGCTCGCCGGTCGGCAACCCGACTGCCTGGGTCAGGACCGAGGTCCCGGTCGGGCTCGGTTTGAACCAGGCCAGCCAGTCACCCTGGTAGGGGGCGATATAGGCCGGCAGGCTGTCGCGCCGGGCAGGGATCGGCTGACCAGTGGGGGTGCGCATCCGCCAGGCCGTTTGGCCCGTCCCCCCTTCAAAGCCAGGGTTGATCAAGCGTGGGGTTCCAATCGCCGGCCGCTGCTCCATCCCCAGGTATTGGGCGGCGCGGCAGAATAGATCGGCGCGCACCGCCGGATCGGTCACCGTTTCCAGGGGAAAGCCAATGTAGACCAGCCGGTAATCGCCGTGGTACACCACCGCCGCTCCATCGGCCGTGCCGCCGGTATAGGTCAGGGCCACACCCGACCCGTTCCGGGCGGCCAGGCGGTCGGGATAACCCACCTCATAGGTGTCGCCGCTGCCGTCGTCGAACCGACCCATCACGCCGGAGAAGGGACCGCCAGCCGTCCCGGAAAAGTCATAGGTCTGGGCGTCGTCCCCCAGGTAGTCGGCCCGCAGGTAGTTCTGGAAAAACGCAGGGTCCTGTCCGTTCTCCACCAGATCGTACCCGATCTCCGCCCCGGAGATCAACAGCCCTCCCCCGCCGTCCAGATAGTCGGCCAGCCGCGCTCGTTCGGCGTCGCTCAGGGCCGCCTCGGCCGCCGACTCCTCGCCGACCCACCAGTCCACCACCTTATAATTGCCCAACGCCACATCCCCGTCCCGGACCGCTTCATCGGTCGCCCCGTCAAAGGCCAGACCACAGGCGCTGAGGGCCAGCCCGTGCTCGACGGCATAGTCGTAGCGGTTCATCCGTTCTAGGAACATCCGCTGCGCCGTGCCCAGGGCCGGGCTCTCCCATTGGGGAACCAGGGCGGTCTGATCCAGTCGATCAAATCCATCCACGATCAATGCCGAGGGCCGTTCTCCGCTTGGCGGAGTGCGGACGGCCACGGTTGGGGTGGGAAACGATTCCCCGCCTTCGTTGAGCGCCGTGACCCGGAAGAAGCGGAGGGTGCTCGCCGGCAGGTTGGTGAGGACCAGGGAGGTGCCGGTCGTCTGGGTGCCGTTGTCAAAGCCGCGGCCATCGGCGCTTTGATACACCTTGTAGGCAGTCGCCGCATCGCCCACCACCCCGTCGCAGCAGGGGGGCGGACGCCAGGAGACCGTCACCTGACCGGGACCGGTAACGCGGGCCGCCAGATGGGTGGGAGGTTCGGGCAACAGACGAGCGGGGGTGCCCTGTCGATCGGCAAAATAGCGCACGATCCCCTGGTAGACAGCGCGGGCGGCGATCTGGCGAAAGACCGGCTCGCGCAGGTCATCGGCGTCGCCCGGATCCTCGGTGTCGTGAAACGCCACCTCCAGTAACACGCCGGGGATGGTGGACAGTTCCCGCAGTTCGCCGAAATCGGCGCTTTTCTTTCCCCGGTCCACCCAGCCGGGATTCCAGGCCGCTTTGAGATCTTGGATCAGTTCAGCATGGACCCAATTCTGGAGGGCGGCACTGCCCGGAGTCGGCTCGGTGTTGTGGATGTAGCTTTCGGTGCCGGTGCCGCCGCCGGCGTTAGTATGCCATGAGATATAGACGGCGTTGCCCGCCTCGCCTGGATATCCCTTGGCCGTCTCCCATTCGGCATAGAGGGGACGGGCGGTGACGTCGCTGGCATAGATCTCCGCCGGCGCCCCCTGGTATTGGACCCAATATTTAGCCGCCTCCTCCCAGCGGGGTTCGCCGCTGGTGCCGCCCGGCTCGGCGATGCTTCCCAGGCCGCCGCCAAAGCGGATGGCGTCGGCAATCACCGCCTGGCCTGTATCCGACGATTGATTGATCAGCCTGACATGGCCCGCTGTGCCCGCCTGAAAATAGTACTCGCCCAGATAGCGCCAGGTGCGGCCATGCACTTCTTGAGAGATGCTGACCAAGGTCACTCCGCCGGCGTGGTGGATCTCGTAGCGAGCATCGGTCGGGCGGTTGGCCCCCTCCCGGTACCAGGCCCACACTGCATACCAGCCGGCCGCCGGCAGGTTCGGCCGCCAGGTGGCCGTGGCCGACAGAGTGCTGAAGGTACTGGACCAGCGATAGGTGCCGCCGCCATAGCCCGGCGTGCTGCTGGTGATCCAGGAGCCGGTCTCGGTGTAGAACGGGGCGCCCTGGTCGTTGTCCACGATCACCTCATGCTCGGTCATCGCCCGGTCCCGCACCAGCCACACCTCCGCCCCGGCGTTCCACAGGTACCGCGCCAGATAATAGTTCACCGCCTCCGCGTTGGAGAAATCCTCCACCAGACCGTAGTTGTTGCCCCGCTGGGTGGCCCATCGGTTCAGCGTCGTGCTCCAATACCAGCCGTGCCCGGCGCTGAGCCAGACCGTCTTGCCTGATAGCGCCCCTTGGGGACGCCCGGGACCGGGGATCGGCGGTTGACCGGCATACTCGGGTACCGGGCCGATCCGATCCGGCAAAGGCTCGTCATTGGTCGGAACCTCCGGCGAGGGGATGACCGGGCGGGGCAGGAACGCGGACACGGGGACCCTCGGTCCAGTCTCGTCCTCGGCGCGGACGTGGACACGGCGCAGGCCCAACGGATGGAGCGTCTTCACGGTCTGCTCCACGATAGCGTCGCTGAGATCGGGGTCGAGTTGATCCGGCAGGAAACCGGGAGGGAACCGCAGGTCCACCGTGACCTCTTCCCCGGAGACGGTCACCGCCAGCAGTTCGGTGCCCTCTGGCAGGGGCGAGACCAGGCCCGCCGCCCGTTCCTCTGCGGTGGGGCCGGCCAGCAGCAATTCGAGGAGCATCTGGGCGTCGGCCGTGACCTCCCCAGTAAGAGGACCGGGACGAAGGACCGGCACCGCCTGGGACCCGGAGTAAAAGTACACCGTCCGATCGGATGAGGGCCCGGCTGCCACCGGACCGGTCAGGAGAACGGCGATCCCCAGGAGAAGGGGCACGAACGCGGTTCTCATCGGCCTTGGAACCATCCTCGAGTTGAGCCTTCAGGCGAATCTATCTTGTCTTCACTGGCTGAAGCATCCTCCCTTGGGAATATGCACGCCAATTCCAAGGTTGAGCCTTCAGCAGTCACCTGAATCCCAGCGACGATGAACACAGTCGCCAGTTTACACCAAGCGGCCCTTTTTGTCCAGGAGAGAATCGGTCTTTTGATCGAGACTCCCTTGGTTCTTGCCCGCGTCTGTGGTATAATCGGCCCATGATCGACCGGCTCCGAACCCTGTCCGTCCGACCTTGGGCGCGCGACCTGATGGCCTTGGCCCTGTTGACCGCTTTCGCTCTGGCCAGTGGTGGATTTCTGCTGCGCAACGATCTGTTCATCTACGGCGATCATCCCGGCCAGTTCATGCGCCTCTGGGTCCCGCTGCGGGTGACCCACCGGCTGCTGGGCTGGAACCCGCTGTGGTACGCCGGCTACCCGGAGCTACAATTCTACCCACCCGGCTTTGTGATGCTGGGCTGGGCGCTCGACTGGATGGCACTCCGGCAGTTGCCGCCCTTTCTCCTCTATCAACTCCTGCTCTTTGGGGCCTATCTCCTGCCCGGCCTCACCGTGTACCTGCTGACCAGTCGGGTGACTGCGCGGCGCTGGGTGGGGCTGGTGTGCGGTGGGCTGGCTCTCCTTTTTCCCGAACTGTGGGGCGGTGCGACGGCGGTGTTTGTCGGACTGGTGGCCGAACGGCTAGCGTTTGGCCTGGTGCCGCTGGCAATGTGGGCCGGCTGGCAGGCCCTCCACGCCCGGCGCCGTGCTGGCTGGTGGCTGATCGCCAGCCTGGCGCTGGCGGCCACGCTGCTGATGCATCCTTTTCACGCAGCCGCGCCCCTGCTCTTCCTGGGGGTGGCAGCCTTGATGCAGCCCAGCCGTCGGCGCCTGCTGGGTGAGCTGGCCCTGACCGGCCTGCTGGCAGTCGGCCTGACCGCCTTCTGGTGGCTGCCGCTGATCGTCCGGCACTCCTACGCCGCCTCTCTGCTCCGCGCCGACTGGCATCAGACTCTCGACTGGCTGTTTGGCCCGTCGGTCCGACCTTATTACGGTATCGCTCTGCTGACGCTGCCGGCGATCTGGGGACAACGCCATGCAGCCGCGTTCCGCTTCGTCGCATCAGCCCTGCTCACCAGTGGCCTGTTGATGCTGCTGATCCTGCTCGACCACCAGGTGTTGATCGGACGGTTGGGGGTCTCCTTCCTGGACCCGGTGCGCTTTAGCGCCGAGGTCTATCTCATGGCCGTCCTGGCGGCGGGGATGGGCCTCGCCTGTTTGCCCCTCTGGCTATCTCAAAAGGGCTGGGGCGGGAGGGGATGGCTGGCGGGGGGACTGATTGGCCTGGCGACCCTGATCTGGCTGGGGCGCCCCTTTCTCTCCCTGGTGCAGGACCAGCGAGACCCGACGCACTTTTTGAGTCAGGCCCGCCAGGAGTTTCCCCTCGACGCCACCTGGGAGGTCCTCCGCGCCGACGCGGGTCGAGTGCTCTTCACCTCGTACTATTTGAAACTGGGGGACATGCCGACGGCTCTCAAAGCTGCCACCCCCTACTTTGTGGGGCGCCCGACGGTGGGCGGGACCTTTTCCCACTGGAGCCCGGTGGCCCGCTACCTGTGGGTGGGGGAGAAGGGGGCTACCCTACTACCGGGTCGGGTGGAACTGACCGATGACGTGAGCCTGGCCGGGCGGCCATGGCCCGAGTGGACCGATTCCGATCTCTTTGATCTGTGCCATCGCCTGTATGTGACCACCGTCGTCACCACCTGGGACGATCTGAACGCGCGGACCTTCCTGGACCGCGCCCCCCATTTCCAGTCCGACTATAGCAACGACCGGTTTGTGATCTACCGGGTGCTGGACCCGGCGCCGGCCCTGGTCGAAGCCGAAGGTGCGATGGTCGCCCCCCTCCGGATCGAGACTGCCGCCCTGGAGCTGGCGGTGCGCGACGCCGAACCGGGGGCAGTCCTGCACATCCGCATCACCGACTATCCGCTGTGGCAGGTGTGGGCTGGAAAGCAGCGGCTGTCTCACCAGGCCGATGAATTGGGGTTGATGCAGATCGCGCTGCCGCCCGGTTCGTACACCCTGACCCTCCGCTACCGGCCCGGTCTGGCCGAACAGGCCGGCGCCGCGCTCAGCCTGGCGAGCGCCCTCCTCTGGTTGCTGGGGCGGATCGGTTCTCTTGGCGGTTCCTGTAAATGTTAACAGGCTGGGGCAAGCCCCAGCCTGTTAACATTTATTATATTTCAGTTCTGTCTGAATTCGACCTCCGGCCACTGCACCGCTCCCTGGCCGGTGCAATTCGCCGTCGTCACCACCGTGACCACGTTTGACTGCCGCTCACATCCCACGGCCGTCCGCCCGCCCCCTGGCCTGGATTGGCACGACTCGGCCTTGACCACGGCCACGTACCAGGTTCCGGCCCGCGGGCCTTCATTCAAGAATACGTCCCACGCTCCGGCGGTGTTGGCCGGATTGGAGACCACCCCCTCCCAGCCGTCGGTCCATACTGCCACGGTGACGCCCGGATAGGCCGCTCCCGTCCTGGTCTTGACTTTTCCTTTGATGCCCGTCGTCCCACAGTTCGGGGTGCCACCAGTGATCGTGCCGGTGAACGGGAATGAAGGGGCGGGTGTCTTGGTCGGCTGCGGCTTGCGGGTGGGGGTGCTGGTCGGTCTGGGCCGGGGCCGCGCCGTCGGCCGGGGCGTATTGGTCGGCACGGGCGTGCTCGTCGGTTCCGGAGTAAAGGTGGCGGTCATCACAATCGGCGTATTGGTCGGCAACGGCGTGGGCGTCGGCGTGTCGGTCGGCAGTGGGGTGTTGGTCGGCGTGTTCGTCTGGGTCGGCGTCAGGGTCGCGGTAAAGGTCGGCTTGGGCGTCTTGGTCGGGGTGGCCGTCGGTTTGGACCGCGACACCAGGTTACTGGTCGAGCAGGCCAGCAACGCGACCACCGTGGCCAGCACTGCTACCAGAATCACCATTCGATTCCTGATACTATGCATCATTCCTCCCAGTGTATGATTGGCGGGCACACATACATTGCGCTGAGGGACCTACGTTCCTCAGCGCAACTCAGAATCCGCGTCGGCCCACCTGACATGGTGCACAGAACGCTGTCATTATACCAACAGTTCGACCGCCTGGCAAATCGGTTTCATGCGAGGGGAATCGCGACCGGACTAATCCTCGATGACGATCTTGAACCGAGCGCGCAAGGGACCCAATAACTGATCAAGCTCGGCGTGGGACAGGTTCGTTTCATAGAAGAAGCGCCATCGGGGAGGTCGTGGGTCCCAGTTGAAGAAACTGCACATGCCATGCTCTCGCAACCGGGCCTGGGTCGCAGTCGCTGCCGCAATGTCACCTTCTCCCCGAAGACGGTAACATTGCGTGTAGGCACTGTCTGGAGAGGACATGGGTTCCTCCTCAACGGACCTGCACCACCCCCGGCGACTATCATACCCGAAATCGCGCCGTTCGTCAAATAGCGCGTGAAAGGTATATGGCAGGATTCAGCGGGGCCGATTGGGCAACGGGCTGCCCTCTCGCCGGCGCATCTTCAGCCGCCGGCCTGCCAGGTCGGCTGCCCTTTATAGCGGAATTGCTGTTCGTACAGGCGGCGAAGGGTCTGAACGGTATCGGCGTCCGCCGGGGATTTATCCTCGCGCACCCGGCTGATGCGGGCAAAGCGCAGGGCCAACCCGGCCTCGTACTGGCTGCTCTCCTGGATCTCGTTCAGGGTGACCTCGACCACCACCTGCGGCTGGACAAAGACGGTGCTCCCCCGGCGCCCCCGTTCCAGGGCCAACAGCCGTTCGGTCATGGTCTGAAACTCGACGTCGGTCAACCCTTTGAAGGTCTTGCCCACCACCCAGTACTGGCCCGTTTCGGCGTCGCGGGCCGCCAGGTGGTAGTTGGACAACCACCCATGCCGCCGTCCATATCCCCAATCGGCGGCGACGATGACCAGATCAAGGCTGAAGGCATGTTTGAGCTTGAGCCAGGACCTGCCCCGCACGCCGGGGGTGTACAGGCTATCGAGGTCCTTGATCATCACGCCCTCGTGGCCCTCGCGATAGGCCGCTTCGGCAAAGGCCCGGCCCTCTTCCAGGCTGGTCGGGATGAGGCGGGGGACCAGGTTCAGCGAGCCGGCCGCCTGGGCCAGGGCCTCCCACCGCTCCCGATACGGGACGTCCACCCAGCTCTGGCCGTTGAGATACAACAGGTCAAAGAGGTAAAGCTGGACGGGAACCTCCTCGACGGTCGCCGCCACGGCGTGTTTGCGACGGAAGCGGCGCATCAGATGTTGAAAGGGCAGCGGTCGGCCGTGGGCATCCACGGCGATGGCTTCGCCGTCAAAGATAGCTTCCTCGGCCGCGCACCCGGCCTGGACCTCGGCCGCCACGTCGGGCAGGCTGGCCGTCACCTCGGCCAGGTGACGGGAGTAGATGCGCACCTGGCGGCCCTGACGGTGGATCTGCACCCGCGCTCCGTCCAGCTTGTACTCCAGCGCGAGCCGCCCAGGATAGCGCGCCCACGCCTCGCTCAGATCCTCCGCCGTCTCGGCCAGCATCGGCTTGACGGCGCGAAAGAGCTGAACACCGGCCTTCCGGAGCCCGGCCTCGCCCTCGCTGAGGGCCACCCGGGCCACTTCTCCCAGGTCGCCCCATACCTGGTAGGCGCGCTGTACCCATTGCCGGCTGCTTCCCGCCGCGCGGGCGATCCCGTCCAGCATAAGGCCCTCGTTCACCCCGTGGCGCATCTCCTGGTAGAGGATCTTGGTCAAATACTCGGCTTCGAGAGGCATCGCCCGTTCCAGGAGGGCGCGCAGCCGCTCTTCCTTGGCGACGCGCGCCCCCTTGCCTTCCATGGCCGCGATCTCTTCCAGAGCGCGATAGACCTCGAGCAGGCCCAGGGGTGGTGGTTGGGCCGGCCGACGCCGCGTCGTTTCCAGCAGAAGACGGACAAATTGACCTCCGTCCACCGCCCGCGCCCCCAGTTCGTCCCGCACCGCCGGCGGAGCGTCGGTCAGCCGGTCCACCACCTCCATGACCGACTTCCAGCTCAGATTCAGCATCCGTTCGTCCCAGCCGGGAAAGACCTGGCCGATGGCCAGCCGCGCCGCCGGCGAGACCTCCTTCGGGGCCAGTTCTCGCAAGAAATCAGACAGCAGGGCGACCATTTCCAGGCGCTTGCTGGTTCGTCCCAGCTCCTCGCCCAGATTCGCCAACCGTGCGAACGGGGTCTCGGCCATCTACAGGTCGAACAGGCGGTGCTTGTGCAGCGACAGGTACCGCTCCGCCAGGTAGGCCAACGGCTTCTCGGCCAGGACAAAGTCCTCGGACAGAGTGCTGAGCACCTCATCCAGTCCCTGTTGCCGGGCCAGCGGATGCCTGGCTGCCAGCCCGTAAAAGGACCGGCCGTAGGCCTCGTGATCTTCAAGGGTGTGGAGGACGGAACTGCGGAGCCGCAGGCGCGGTTGACCGGCGGAGGGGTAGCGTTGCCGGGTTTCGAGATACTCGGGAAAGACACCGGTCAGAAACAGGCAGGCATCCGCAATCCGCTGGTACACCCCAAACCGATACTCCTCGTCCAGGATCTCGGCGTAGCGGATCATGCTGTCCACGTCCAGGTCATTGATGCGCAGGCGGTGCCAGATGCCTGGACGGACACGGATGGGGATGGTCACGCTGTGGATGCGGGTGAAGGAGGCCAGCAGGCCGGCCAGGTAGTCACACACCGGGGGTTGAGACAGCAGTTCCACCACCCGATTGGCGTCAAAGAGCACCACTCGCTGCAGGTTGCGACGCTCGAAGGTGTACAGCTCTTTTTGCAGGTCGCGCCGGGTCCGCAGGAGCAGGACCTTGAAAAAGAAGCCGGGAGAGACAGAGAGGAGGATCTCGTCATCGGCCATCAACTGTTGAAAGAGCCGCTCATCTTCGAGCATCGCCTCCAGCAAGGAGGTGTCCTCTTGCAGCAGTTGGATGACATGCTCCGGGTCCTGACGCTCCGGGATCAGGGTCTCCACTACAAATCGCAGGTCACGATGCGACCATAGTGGGACGACTTCCATCACTCTACCCTCCTCTATCAATCTCTGATTGTATTGTATCATCTCCCGCCAGAGTCGGCAAGAGGGAAACTGAGCGGTGATTCTCGTCATGCCGGTGCTCAGTTATACGTAACCGTCGCAAAAGGCGGCTGAAGCCGCGCCGGCGGGACCTACAGACTAGCTAAAGACACGCTCCCGTTGGTTGCCAACGGGAGCGTGTCTGGCGTTCACTTGGCAAAATCCACCGCTCGGGTTTCGCGGATGACCGTCACCTTGATCTGGCCCGGATATTGCAGGTTCTCTTCGATCGTCTTGGCGATGTTCTTCGAAAGCTGGATAGCGGCCAGATCGTCAATCTGCTCTGGCTTGACGATGATCCGGATCTCGCGTCCGGCCTGGACCGCATACGATTCCTCGACCCCGGGGAACGAATTAGCCACCTCTTCCAGGGCCTTGATCCGCTTGACATAGGTCTCCAGCGATTCCCGTCGCGCCCCAGGTCGCGAACCGGAAATGGCATCGGCGACCTCGACCAGGATGGCCTCGACGCTTTCCCCTTCTACTTCGCCATGGTGCGAGGCGATGCAGTTCACCACCTCGCCGGGCAGGCCGTACCGTTTGGCGATGTCGGCCCCGATCAGGGCATGCGGCCCTTCGACCTCATGGTCAATGGCTTTGCCCAGGTCGTGGAGCAGCGCCCCCAGCTTGGCGACGTGGACGTTGGCCCCCAGCTCTGCGGCCAGAATCCCGGCCAGATGGGCCGTCTCGACGGCGTGTTCCAGTTGGTTCTGACCGTAGCTGGTCCGGAACTTGAGCCGGCCCAGCAGCTTGATCAGCTCGGGGTGGAGGCCCGGCACTCCGGCCTCGATGGCCGCCTGCTCGCCTGCCTCACGGATCACCTGGTCCACCTCTTCCTGCGACTTGGCGACCACCTTTTCGATACGAGCCGGGTGGATGCGCCCATCCAGGATCAGCTTGTTCAGCGCCACCCGCGCGACCTCGCGGCGCACCGGATCAAAGCAGGAAAGGATCACCGCCTCCGGTGTATCATCCACCACCAGGTCCACTCCGGTGGCATTCTCCAGCGCGCGGATGTTGCGCCCCTGTCGCCCAATGATCCGCCCTTTCATTTCCTCGTTGGGCAACGGCACGGTCGAGACCGTCATCTCCGACACCTGATCGGTGGCGATCCGTTGCATGGCCAGGGTCACGATCTTGCGCGCCCGTTTCTCCGCTTCCTCCATCGCTTCCGCCTCGACCTCGCGGATGATGCGGGCCATGTCCTGCCGCGCCTCCTGCTCGACCGTTTTCAGCAGCAACTGCTTGGCCTCTTCCTGGGACATGCAGGCCACCCGTTCCAGCTCGGCCAGCCGCTCCTTTTCCAGAGCCTCGAGGCGGTTGAACCGTTTGTCCAGCGTGCTCTGGCGCTGGTTTAGGGCGCGCTCCCGCTTGTCCAACTGCTCGAACCGCTCGTCCAAGGAGGCCCGTCGCCGCTGAAGGCGGTCTTCTTCCTGGCGCAGCTCCCGCTCGCGGCGTTTGTTTTCCCGCTCGAGTTCGTTCTGCAGGCGCAGGATTTCATCCCGGGCCTGGACCAGTTTCTGCTTGGCTTCGGTCTCTGCCTCCTCCAGAATGCGTGCTGCCTGGTGTCTGGCCGTCTCCACCTGGCGCCGACTGCGGTACTGGAGGTACAGGTATGCCGCCACGGCGCCCACGATGAGACCGGCCAGAATTGCCACTCCCATCTTCACTATCTCCATCGGTGATTCATCCTTTCCACGTATATATCAACCGGCTGTCAGAGAGGCCGGACTCTCCGGGTGAGGGTCGCTCCTCACTCACCCGCTTCCAGCTCTGCCCGGAGACGGATGGCCGTCTCACGGGCTACCTCATAGTCAAACCCGCGGCGAACCAGATATTCCACCACTTTGCGGTGAAAGGCGTGGGGGTCCAGGTGTCGGAATTGGCCTGCCTTCTGGCTGGCCGCCCGATAGGCGCTGTCGGCCTCGTCTACCGCCTCCACTTCCTCTTCGATGACCTGGCTCTCTACACCCTTGCGACGCAGCTCATGGGCCAAGGCGCGTGATCCGCGGGGGCGGAACCGCTCCCGGTTCTCGATCCAGAACTGGGCAAAGGCCCGGTCATCCAGCCAGCCGGCGCTTTTCAACCGCTTGATCACCGCCTCCCTCTGCTGCTCGGAAGCCCCCCGGCGTTGCAGGTACTGGGCCATCTCGGCCTGGCTGCGGGGACGGTGGGACAGGTAGTGGAGCGCCTGATCGTAGAGCGATTCCACCGCTCCCTGTTCGTTCAGCGCCTCGATCTCGCCATCGGACAGGACCTGTCCGATCTTCAGGCGGGCGGCCGTCATCACCGGCAGGCCAAAGGCAAACCGCCCATCCAGGTAGACGTTCACCCGGTCCCGGTTTTTCTTTTGAACCCGCAGCGCGGTAACCTTGCCTCCCATACCACACCTTACACCCAAACAGAAGAGCGGCCAGGGTGGATTCCCCCCACAGCCGCTCTTACCTGGGACGAACCAAACTCGTCAAAGAGACTATCGAGTTCTGGCTACCACGGAGACGGGCACGCCATTTAACAGCAAGGCCAAGAAAGGCCCATCAGCTTTCTGCGATCTGCGTTTCCTCTGGCCCCCAAGCGGTAGAGTCTGCCCATCCCGACGACTCTCCCCCGTTCAAGGCATCGCCTTTCCGCAAAGGCGCTCGCTTCCCAGCCCATCTGGTCTTGACCATCTATGTGGATAGGAGACCGGGTCGTTCTTGCCCACGACGCACCCGGCCTCCCTTGACGTTCCGACAAGCAATTCGCAAGCCCAGTCCCGTGTCAATCTGTTCCAGTTCACGACTGCAGGGCGTTTCCACCCGTTGCCTGGGGCTTCCCCGCGTTGGACCAATCCTACCCCAACCGGGAGGCCCCCATCTTGTTAGAATCCTCTATCCCTCCGGTTCTTCCTCCCGAACCGCAAAGATGTTGATCTCCCTCAACTTCCCCGACTGGCGGATGGCGTTTTCGATCTCCTGGCAGAGGGCCGGGTTCTCGCGCAACATCTGCTTCACATTCTCCCGTCCCTGCGCCAACCGCTCCCCCTTGTACGAGTAAAACGAC
>JAGVRI010000026.1 GCA_018606645.1 Chloroflexota bacterium | reverse complement strand
GTTGCCGCCGGGGGTGGAGATGGTGATGCCTGGGGACAATGTGAACCTGAAGGTGAAGCTGATTGCGCCGGTGGCGTTGGAGGCCGGTTCGCGGTTCGCCATCCGCGAGGGAGGCCGGACGGTGGGCGCGGGCGTCATCACCAAGATTCTGGAATAAGCCGGGAGTGAAGCCTCCGCGCTCAGGACCTAAATTCGAGGAAGATCATGGCGAAGAAAGCAGTTCGAACCATCATCACCCTTGCCTGTAGCGAGTGCAAGGAACGAAACTATACCACCGAGAAGAACCGGCGCAACGATCCGAGCCGGATTGAACTCAAGAAATACTGTCCCCGGTGCCGTACCCATACGCTGCACCGCGAGACCAAATAGAGAGGTGCGGGTAGCGAGTCGATTCGATCGATTCGTTCATACAGGCCAGTAGCTCAATTGGCAGAGCAGCGGTCTCCAAAACCGCAGGTTGCGGGTTCGATTCCTGCCTGGCCTGCCTGAACCAGAGAACACCGTCTCAAGAGTCGGACCATGGGACGGTGTTTTCGGGTAAGCGAATAGAGGGTGAGGAGAACAGAGCCTTGGCAAGAGTAGAAGTGCTGAAAAAAGCGCAAGATAACCGGGTGGTCCGCTACTTTCGGGAAACCTGGTTCGAGCTGAAAAAAGTCTCCTGGCCCACCCGGTCGGAGGCGGTGAACCTGACCTTGATAGTCATTGTCGTCACTACCTTCCTGGCTCTGGTCCTGGGCCTGATGGACTGGGTGTTCTCTTCGCTATTCGGCCTGTTCTTGTAAGCGATGGGAGCATGATGGAAGAGGAGCAATTCAGTATATCGGAACTGGAAAAAGACGAATCCATAGAGAGTGCGGAATCCGAGGAGGAGGCTCCGCTCTCCCCGGAAGAGGCAGCCCGTCGTCTTTTTGCCTCGTACCTCCAGTTAGAGGAGGAGCGGACGTCTGAAGGAGAGGAGCAAGCGGCGCTGGCCGAAGCCGCCGAGGGGGAACGCCCTTCCTTCCCCCTGGAAGAGGAGGCGGGTGCCGAGGAAGAACTGGATGAAGAAGGAAAAGGGAAACGGAACTGGTATGTGATCCATAGCTACTCCGGCTACGAGAACAAGGTCAAGAAGAACCTGGAGCACCGGATCGAGTCGCTGGGTATGCAGAACAAGATCTTTCAGGTGGTGGTGCCCACCGAGGAAGAGATCGAATTAAAGGACGGCCAGCGCCGGACGGTCGAGCGCCGCATCTTTCCGGGGTATCTCCTGGTGGACATGATCATGGACGAGGATTCCTGGTACGTGGTCCGCAACACGCCAGGGGTGACCGGGTTTGTCGGTTCGGTGCGCAAGCCGACCCCCCTCCGCAAGCGCGACGTGGAAAAGATCCTGAAGCGGATGGAGGCCGAGGCGCCCCGCGTGAAGGTGACGTTCCGTCCAGGTCAGAAGGTACGCATCTGCGATGGGCCCTTTGAGGACTTTGTGGGGTCGGTTGACGAGATCTACCCCGACAAGGGCAAGGTCCGCATCCTGGTATCGTTCTTTGGCCGGGAGACCCCCGTCGAACTGGATTTCCTTCAAGTCGAGAAGATATAACCTGATCTAGGTGGAGAGGCTGAATGGGAAAAAAGATCAAAGCAATCGTCAAACTGGCCCTGCCGGCCGGTAAGGCCACGCCCGCGCCGCCGGTGGGCCCGGCCCTGGGGCAGCACGGCATCAATATCATGGCCTTCTGCAAGGACTATAATGCCCGCACTGCCCATCTCGTGGGCAGCATCATCCCGGCCGAGATCACGATCTTTCAGGATAACTCGTTCCGCTTTGTGCTCAAGACCCCGCCGGTCACCGACCTGTTAAAGAAGGCCGCCGGCGTGTCCAAGGGGGCTTCCGATGCCGCCGTACAGACGGTTGGCACCGTCACCCGTCAGCAGGTGCGAGAGATTGCGGAACAAAAGATGAAAGATCTGAACGCCTATGACATTGAGAGCGCCATGCGCATGGTCGAAGGCACGGCGCGGAGCATGGGCATCAAGATCGTCGAATAGAACGAGGGACCGGCTCACACGAGCCGATCGTGGGAGGGGGAGACCCCATCAAGACCACAGAGGAGAGAATCATGGCGAAGCGAGGAAAAAAGTATCAAGAGGTGGCCAAGCTGGTCGATCGCACCCGAACCTATTCTCCACGGGAAGCGATCGAGCTGGCCAAGAAAACCAATTACACAGAGTTTGATGGCACCATCGAACTCCATCTGCGGACCGGTCTGGACCCCAGGCACGCCGATCAACAGGTGCGTGGGGTGGTGCTCTTGCCCAAAGGAACCGGCAAGCAGGTCCGCATTCTGGTCTTTGCCGAAGGCGAAGCCGAAAAGATCGCCCGCGAAGCCGGCGCCGATTACGTGGGAAGCGACGAGCTGATTGACCAGATCCAGAAGGGCTGGACCGATTTCGATGTGGCCATTTCCACGCCGGGCATGATGCGCAAGGTCGGCCGCCTGGGCCGGATTCTGGGACCGCGGGGGTTGATGCCCAGCCCCAAGGCCGGCACCATCGTGGCCGAAGAAGACCTGGAGCGGGTGATCCGCGAAGCCCGTCAGGGGCGGGTCGAATACCGGGTGGACAAGACGGCCAACATCCACGTCGGCATCGGCAAGAGCAGCTTCTCGACCGAAGACCTGCTCGAAAATATGGCTGCCGTCATGGAGGCCGTTGTCAAGGCCAAGCCGGCGGCGGCCAAGGGAACCTATATCCGCCGCGTGACCGTATGTAATACCATGGGACCCGGCATCCGGGTTGACCCGGTGGCGGCCACATCCATGCGGACGATGTAGTCTGGAATCGTGTTGCCTTAAGAACTGAATCGCGCCGTAGACCGCAGGTGCGCCTCCGGGCGCTTAAATGCTCTGGCCTGCCGAGGCAAGAATGGCACCCTGTCGCAACAGGGGAAATGCCTTTGCGTCGGCAGCGCAAAGGCATTTTTGTTGTCGCCGGAGGCCAGGTAAACCAGGCGGGCTCGGTGCGGAATGAAATTGAATTAGGAGGTGAGATAGATTGGCCATTCCGAAAAGCAAAAAAGAGCAGATGGTAGCCGAGTACGCGGAGCAGATGGCCCGCAGCCAGGCGATCATCCTCGCCGACTATCGCGGTCTGACGGTGGCCCAGTTGACCGAACTGCGCCGCCGGTTGCGAGAACAGAATTGTGGCTTCCAGGTGATCAAGAACACTCTGTTCAAACTGGCCTTGGCTCAAGCGGGCATCTCTGCCCCGGTGGACCGGCTAGAGGGTCCGATGGCTGCCAGCTACTGTTTCGGCGAGGTGCCGCCGGTCGCCAAGGCCCTGTTCGACTTTACCAGGGAAGCCGAGTCGCTCCAGGTCAAAGGCGCCATCCTGGGCAACCAATTCCTGGATGCAGAGGGGGTGCAGGCCCTGGCGACGCTGCCGCCGCGCGAGGTCCTGTTGGCTCAGTTGTTGGGTGCGGTCCAGGGACCGATGAGCAGCCTATTGGCGACCATCACCGCCCCGCTCCGCGAACTGGTGCAGGTTCTGAAGGCTCGTTCCGAGCAAGGCCAGGCGATGGCCGCTTGAGCGAGCGCATATCCGTCTTTTTGAACTATAAACAAAGATTGAGAGGAGTTTGATCGATGTCTGAAAAATTGGAGAAACTGGTCGAAGCCCTGGATGGGCTGACCTTGCTCGAAGCCGCGCAGTTGTCCAAGATGCTTCAGGAAAAGTGGGGGGTCTCTGCGGCGGTGGCTCCGGTGGCCATGGCCGGCGTGCCGACGGCTGCGGCGGCGGAGGCCGTGGAAGAGGAGGTCGAAGAAAAGACCGAATTTGACGTCATCCTGAAGGATGTCGGTCCCAAGAAGATCCAGGTGATCAAGGCGGTGCGAACCTTCCGCACCGACCTGGGCCTGAAGGAGGCCAAGGAATTGGTCGACAGCGCCCCGGTCAAGGTGTTGGAAGGCGTACCAAAGGACCAGGCCGAAGCAGCAGCCAATGCCCTGAAGGAACAGGACGCCGTCGTCGAGATCGTCTAACCGAGGGAACGGCTGGTACGATGAGAGCCATCCCCTGCGTGGGGATGGCTCTCGTTCCTGTCATTCCATTCTGACCGTGCGCCGCCGGGCGTCGGTCTCCGATTTAGGCAACCCTCTCCAGCCGCACCGCGGCCACCTTGTACTCTGGGATCTTGGCAATCGGGTCCAGGGCCGGGTTGGTGAGGAGATTGGCCGCCGCCTCCGCGAAATGGAAGGGGATGAACACCGTGCCCGGAGGCACGCGCCGGGTGATCCAGGCCCGCGTCTCGATCGTCCCCCGGCGGCTGATCACCCGCACCCGGGCCGACTTGCCCAGCCCCAACCGCCCGGCATCTTCCGGACTGATCTCGACATAGCCCTCTGGCACCTCCCGCTCTAGTTTTTCGGAGCGGCGGGTCATACTGCCCGTGTGGTAGTGGAACATCATCCGACCGGTGGTGAGCAGGAACGGATACTCCTCATCGGGCAACTCGGCCGGCTCTTTATAGGCCACCGCGGTAAAGCGCCCCAGCCCGCGGGTGAACCGGTCCTTGTGCAGGTAGGGAGTGCCGGGGTGGTCGGGGGTCGGCACCGGCCACTGCAGCGATCCCTGTTCTAGCCGTTCATAGGTCACTCCGCCGTAGGAGGGTGTCAGGGCGGCCGCTTCAGCCATGATCTCGGCCGGCGAACAGTACTCCCAGCCGGCAAATCGGCCCTCCCGCGTTGGCTGCATTCCAACCATCCGCTGGGCAAGGCCGCAAATGATCTGCCAATCAGGACGGGCATCGCCCAGCGGCGGGATGGCCTGGCGCACCCGTTGAATGCGGCGCTCGGTGTTGGTGAAGGTGCCCTCCTTCTCGGCAAAGCTGACCCCCGGCAGCACAACGTCGGCAAACTCGGCCGTCTCGGTGGGGAAAATATCCTGCACCACCAGAAAGTCACAGCGTTCCAGGGCAGCCCGCACATGGTTCAGGTCGGGGTCAGAGACCATCGGGTTCTCCGCCATGATATAGAGCGCCTTGACCGCGCCGTGATAGGCGGCGTCGGTCATCTCCGTCACGGTGAGTCCGGCGCGGAGGGGAGGGGCATAACCCCACGCTTCCTGGAATTTGGCCTGAACTGCTTCGCTGGTCACCGGCTGATAGCCGGGATAGACGTTGGGTAGCGCCCCCATGTCGCAGGCGCCCTGCACGTTGTTCTGGCCGCGGAGGGGATTGACCCCGGTGCCCGGCCGGCCGATATGGCCGGTGAGCATCGCCAAATTTGCGCAGGAAAGCACGTTATCCACGCCGGTGGTGTGCTGGGTGATGCCCATCGTATACAAGATGGCCGCCCGCCCGGCCTGGGCATAGATCCGGGCGGCAGTGACCAGATCGGCTGCCGGAATGCCGGTGATGGCCTCGACCCGTTCTGGTGTGTACTCGGCGACCGCCGCCTTTAGCTCTTCAAAGCCCTCGGTGCGGCTCTCGACAAACTCGGCGTCGTACATCCCCTCTTGAATAATGACATGCATCAAGCCGTTGAGCCAGGCCACGTCGGTCCCCGGCCTCTGGCGCAGGTAGAGGTCTGCCAGTCGGGCGATCTGGGTTCGGCGCGGGTCCACGACGATCACCTTCGCCCCTCGCCGCTGAGCGCGCAGCACATGGGTGGCGACCAAGGGGTGGGCTTCGGTCGTATTCGAACCCGTGATCAGGAAACAATCTGTTTCATCAAATTCGGGGATGCTGTTGGTCATTGCCCCACTGCCAAACGCTGCGGCCAGACCGGCCACAGTGGGGGCGTGTCAAAGGCGGGCACAGTGATCGACGTTGTGGGTGCCGATGATCGACCGGGCCAGTTTCTGAAGCAGGTAGTTCTCCTCGTTCGTGCATTTGGCCGAGGCCATGAAGGCGATAGCGTCCGGGCCATGGGTTTCGCGGATAGCCATGAGCCGCTGTGCGACCCGGTCCAACGCTTCCTCCCAGGATGCCTGGCGCAGCGGGCCGCCCTTCTGGTCCCGGATGAGAGGGGTCGTCAACCGCTCGGGATGATGGATAAAGCTATGGGCATACCAGCCTTTAACGCACAGACGCCCGTCGTTGAGAGGGTGTCCTTTGGCCGGCCAGGTGCCCACCACCTGACCATCCAGCACCTGGAGATAGAGCCCGCAGCCAACGCCGCAATAAATGCAGGTCGTCAACACATTTCTGTATTCCACTCGCTCCCACTCCTTCTCAATGCCCGGTCTGCCACAGTGTTTCTACCGCCAGAGGCGGCAAGTCCTCCAGGCTACGTCCGGGTACATAGCCGAACATCTCCTCCGCGTCGCGCCGTAGCAGTGTATAGAGCACCGTCAGCGGAATGTCAGCCGGGCAGGCGTTCTCACATTCCATGCAGCCGACACACTTGCCGATAGTGTGGTAGGCGCGGATGAGGTGATAGGAGGGAAAGGGCGGCGCCAATACGCCCGCCTCAACCCACAGATTGTCTTCCAACACACAGGTCTCGCAGAAACATTGTGGACACACCGTCCGACAGCCATAACACTTGATGCAGCGGGCAAACTGCCGCTTCCAGAACTCGGTCCGTTCGGCCAGGGAGAGCCGTTCATGCTCGGCCACCAGGGCGTCAGCCGTGCCTTCGACCTTATCGCCGACATCGATCTGGCTGGGATAGGGCCAGGAGCAACAGCATTCATCCCGCTCTTCGGCAGTGCAGGCCAGGTAGACCAACCGGATGCGGTTCATGTCCACCTGATTGCGCTTGGCCATCTCGATCAGCCCTCGCTCCTCGCATCCGCGAGCGACCATGCCCAGCCGCACGCTCGGGTCTGCGGCCAGTAGCATATCCAGGATCTTGGGCAATGGATATTTGGGCCACAGCGTCAAATCATCCAGACTGTCGCCGGGATGGAAAAGATGGGGCGCCGAACCAGGTCCGACCGTCCGCAACGCCAGCACCCCTTCCACCTGGCCGCTGTCCAACAGCCGTTTCACCGCTTCACGTACTAGGGCGACTCGTTCCATCGGCTATGCCACCCCCTTCGTTTCCAGCGGCCCGAGCCTCCGGACCTGCTCGGTGAACTCCTGAACCACCTCAGCAAACCGGTTGGCCTCAGACGATGAAATCCAGTCGAGCCGCAACCGATCGGGATGGATGCCTACATACTCGAGCAGGCGGCGGAAGATGGGGAACCGCTTGGCGGTTCGATGATTGCCACTAACATAGTGGCAGTCGCCGATGTGTCAACCAAGCACCATCACCCCGTCCGCACCCTCGCGGAAGGTGCGGACCACCAGCTCCGGCGAGACCCGACCGGAGCACATGACCCGCACGATGCGCAGATTGGGCGCGTACTTGAGGCGCGAAGTGCCCGCCGCGTCGGCGCCGGCATAGCTGCACCAGTTGCATAAAAAGCCAACGATGCGCGGCTCGAACGGTTCAGGTGTGGTAGTCATCAATGCTATCCTCCTGAAGTGTCAATCCCCAGAACCTGATCATCGCAATTCAGCGCCTATCCAGCGCTCCTTATGGAAACGAATATTCCGGCTCCCGTTCAAAGATGCCCTCGATCTGGGCGATCAGTTCCTCGTCGGTAAAGTGGTGGCCGATGATCGCTTTGGCCAGGCAGGCCCCGACGCAGGTGCCACAGCCCTTGCACAGAGCAATGTTGACCTGAGCCTTGCCTTCCACCCGCTCGATGGCGTGGTACGGACAGGCCAGGATGCACTCCCCACAGCCGGAACACTTGTCCCGGTCCACCTCGGCCACGGTGGGATCGATCTCGATCTCGCGCTTGCTCAACAGGACAATGGCCTTGGCCGCCGCCCCGCTGGCCTGGGCGACGGTGTCGGGGATGTCCTTGGGACTCTGGCAACAGCCGGCCAGAAACACCCCGTCCGTGGTGGTGTCCACCGGCCGCAGTTTCGGATGGGCCTCGGCGAAAAAGCCATCCTTGTCCACGGCGACCCCGAACAGCTTGCCCAGTTCGCGGGAACCCTCGGCCGGCTTGATGGCGGTCAGCAGGACCACCAGATCGGCCGGGATCTCCACATAGCGGCCCAGCAGCGTGTCTTCGCCTCGCACCAGCAACTTGCCGTTCTCCGCATCCGGCACCACCTCGGCCACCTTGCCCCGTATGTAGCGGACCCCCTCGTGCTGCATCCGCTTGTAGAACTCTTCATAGCCCTTGCCGGCGGTGCGCATATCAATGTAAAACTGATAGACCCGCCCTCCGGTCTTTTCCAGGGCCAGGTGGGCCTGCTTGGCACCGTACATGCAGCAAATGCGCGAACAGTACTCGTGGGCATCCTCATCGCGGCTTCCAATACAGTGTAAAAAGACCACCGTTTCCGGCACCCGACCATCGCGGGTCACGATCCGGCCGCCCGTCGGCCCGGCAGCGCTGGAGAGCCGCTCGAACTGGATGCCATCGATCACATTGTCATAGAGGCCATAGCCGTAGCGGGCCAGCGAGGGATGATCGGTCAGCTCATAGCCGGTGGCCAGCACCACCGCTCCGACCTTGAGGTCAATGAACTCCTCCTTCTGGTCAAAGTGGATGGCCCTGGCCTCGCACGCCTGGACGCATTTTTGCGAGCACTTGCCCCGCGTCAGAAAGAGGCAGGAGTTGGGATCGATGACCGCTTTCATCGGCACCGCCTGGGCAAAGGGGATATAGGCCGCGCCGCGCAGGCCCAGTCCGGCTTCATATTCGCTATACACGCGATCTTTCCAGACGCAGGCCTCGACGCATGCCCCGCAGCCGGTGCACCGCTCGATATCCACATAGCGCGGCTTTTGCTTGACCCGCACCTGGAAATTGCCCACATAGCCGTGGACCTCGACCACCTCGCTGTAGCTCAGCAACCGGATGTTGGGATGCCGACCGGCATCCATCATCTTGGGTCCGAGAATTCAAGTGGCACAGTCGAGAGTGGGGAAGGTCTTGTCAAGCTGGGCCATCTTGCCGCCGATGGTCGGCTCGCGCTCTACCAGGTAGACCTGGTAGCCGGCATCGGCGATGTCCAGCGCGGCCTGGATGCCGGCGATGCCGGCCCCCACCACCAGCGCCGCCGGCTCGATGGGCGACTTGCGGGGGTAGAGCGCCCGGTGCAGGTGCACCCGCTCCACCGCCGCCGCCACCAGGTCCATCGCCTTGTGCGTAGCTGCCTCACCGGCGGGATGGACCCACGACACCTGCTCGCGGATGTTGGTCATCTCCAGATAGTACGGGTTCAGCCCGGCGCTTTCCAGCGTGCGCCGGAATGTCGGTTCGTGCATCCGTGGCGTGCAGGCGGCGATCACCACCCGGTCCAGCTTCTGCTCCTGGATATCCTTGCGGATGGTCGCCTGCCCGGGATCGGAGCAGGTGTATTTGTTCACCCGGGTCAGCACCACGCCGTCCAGACGGCTGGCGAACTCGGCCACCGCCTCGGTGTCCACCGTGGCGGCGATGTTCGACCCGCACTGGCAGATATAAACGCCGATCCGTGGTTTGCGGTACTCCCCCATCCGATTCATTGTTCCGCTTCTCCCCATCTCTTGAGTTTCGGCGCGGGCGGCCTGGATTTCTTGGGCATCTCCTCTCCCGGCCGGTCAATCGTCTCCGCCAACAGGGCAAACGGTGACACGACCAGCTTCTCCAGGCCGAGTTCAGACCGATCCAGCCCCATCGCCAGGCCCATCAACTGGGTAAAAAAGAGGACCGGCAGGTTGAAGGTCATGTTCTTGAGCGCTTCCAACCTGTCCTGGTAGAGGTCGAGCAGGAGCTGGCAGAAAGGACATCCCACTGCGACTACGTTCGCCCCGGCTGCCTTGGCATAGGCCAGGATATCGGCCGACATCCGGAAGCTGATCTCCTCGGTCGTCATATAGATCGCCCCGCCACAGCAGCGGGTCTTGTACGGCCAGTCCACCGGTTCAGCACCCAGCGCTTCCATCAGACGGTCCATACTCTGCGGGCGCTCCGGATCATCAAAGCCGCCTTCTGGCCGGGTGATCAGACAGCCATAATAGCTGGCCACCTTCAGACCGCGCAACGGCCTGGACACCGGCACATTGTCCAGCCCGACATCGTGGACCACCACGTCCAGCGGATGCCGCACCTTGGGCGCATGCCTCAGACGATGGCCGTTCAAGGTGGCGTTGACCCGGTCCAACAGTTCGGGGTCGTCGTTGAGGGCGTGGCTGGCTTTGTTCATGTTCTTGTAGCAGGCGGCGCATGGCGCCACGACGTCGAGGCCCATTTCTTCGGCGATGGCCAGATTGCGGGCGGCCAGGGCATAGAGCAGCAGCGGGTGGACGGTAGCCGCCGGCGTGGCCCCACAGCAGTTCCAATCAGGGATCGGCTCCAGCTCCATCGTCCCCAAGCGTCGGGCCACCGCCCGCAGGGAACGGTTGTACTCCTCGGCAGTGGACTCCTGGCTGCATCCTGGGAAGTAGGCGTATTTCATTCCCCTTGCTCCTTTCGTCGCTCGCTCTCCTTCAGCCGTTCAAAGAGGCGACGAATTTCGGGCCGCCCGGGCGGGTGGTCAGGTAGAAGGCGGAGCTTGCGTTTGGCGATCATCTTCAGGCCCACCGGCGCCAATCCGATAAAGTTGAGGGGATTGGTGAGCAGGTGATACCGGACCACCAGTTCGGGTTCATACATCCGACCGTGGCGACGGACGATATCGATAAAGCCCTGATTGTACACCTGACCTTTGCGGGCCTTGTAGCCCTTTGCCAGGGCCAGATTACGCAACTGGGTCATGACCTCGGTGATCTGGATGCCACGGGGACAGCGCACCGTACAGAGATAGCAGGAGGCGCAGGTCCAGATCGTCTGGCTGGACAGCACTTCTTCCTCCAGTCCTGCCTGGATCATGCGCATAATGGCCCGGGGTGTGTAATCCATCCCGCCCGCAGCCGCCACCGGACACGCTCCGGTGCATGTTCCACATTGATAGCAGAGGCTCACCTGTTCCTCAATCAGTCCCATCGCTACCGCAGTTTGCACCAAGTGGACCGTTCTTGCTTCAGCCATGTTCCTCCCCTTTGCCATAACAAAAAAGGGTCGGCCAACGGGCGTTCCACACCGATATCACGGCTCTTTGATTCCGTTGCCAGACCCGATCTGTTCTGTCACCGAGGCTCGTTCCTCAGCTTCCTTGAATCGCTGCCCTGTCCAGTCATCCTGATCCATGCGAATGATAGCGCAAAACTCTTGTTTTGTCAAAAAAGATGCCAAGTTTTATTACCCATGGAGTTGCACTGGACAGGTGTCACGACAGTGTGACGCACACCCAGGTTCCTGTTCTGGATCACGACCTCCGCCATTATACCACAAGGGTACAGAGCCTCAAAAAGAAGATCGTCCCTTGGTCCAGGAGTCGAGGCTTTAGCCGGAGAAACCGCCTAAAGGCTCCACTCCCGGAGTCGAGGCTTGAGCCGGACCGCCGGAAGGCCCCATTCCAGGAGTCAAGGCTTGAGCCGGTCCACCGCCGGAAGCCTCCACTCCTCTTCGCCCGGCAAGCCTGGAACTGGAACTGGTGGCGGAATACGTTTCCTTGACACAAACTCGGATTGGGTGTATGATCGACTCCCCAAGGGCGATACGCTCGCCCCGGACCGGTTCGGTCCGGGGAAGATCGGGGCTCTATCACGACCAGCCTGTTGGAAAGCGGGGCAATTCAACGATGAAGCAGATGCTCGGTCTCAGGTGCACCCTCTGCGGTGCCGAATATGAGGTCCACCAGGTCCAATATGTCTGTCCCCACCACGGAGATGATGGCATCCTCGATGTGGTATATGACTATGACGAGGTCGCACGGCAGATCAGCCCCCACCAGCTTCGGGACAACCCCACGGCCTCTATCTGGCGCTACCTGCCGTTTCTGCCGGTCGATCCGGACATGGTACGTATCCTGGCCTCGGATAGTTCCCTAGGGAGTGTCGGTTGGACACCCCTCTATCCGGCGCCGCGCCTGGCGACGGCGCTGGGCCTGCGACACCTATGGGTCAAAGACGATGGGCGGCAGCCAACGGCTTCGTTCAAGGACCGGGCCTCGGCCATCGCCGTAGTCAAGACGCGCGAGTTGGGCTATCCGGTGGTGACCACGGCCAGCACCGGCAACGCGGCGGCAGCCCTGGCCGGGCTGTGTGCCGCCGTCTCCCAACCGAACGTCATCTTTGTCCCCCGCACCGCTCCGCCGGCCAAGATCGCCCAGTTGTTGGTCTATGGGGCGACGGTGTTGCTGGTGGATGGCACCTATGACGACGCCTTTGAGTTATGCCTCCGCGCGGCGCCCGAGTTTGGCTGGTACAACCGCAACACGGCCTACAATCCATACATGACCGAGGGGAAAAAGACAGCGGCCTACGAGATCTGTGAACAGTTGGGATGGCAGGCCCCGGATCGCATCTTTGTCCCGGTCGGCGATGGGTGCATCATCGGCGGGATGCACAAGGGCCTGCGGGACCTGTTAGCGGTGGGCTGGATCGATCGCCTGCCGAAACTGATGGGCGTCCAGGCGGCGGGTTCCTCTCCCCTGGTGGATGCCTGGGAACGGGGGCTGGAGGGCTGGCAGATGGAACCGGTGAAGGCCCATTCGGTGGCCGATAGCATCGTGGCCGGCTTGCCCCGTGACCGGGTCAAGGCCCTGCGGGCGGTGCGCGACACCGGCGGCGCGTTCGTGCGCGTCAGTGACGAGGAGATCATCGCCGCCATCCCCGCCTTGGCGCAGGGGTGCGGAGTATTCGCCGAGCCGGCGGCAGCCGCCGCCTATGCCGGCTTGGTCAAGGCCGTCGCCCAGGGATGGGTCGGCGCGGACGAACGAGTGGTGGTCCTGGCCACCGGGTCTGGCTTGAAGGATGTGTCCACAGCGATGCGGTCGGTCGGACAGCCGGCGATTGTCGCGCCCGACCTGGAGGAGGTCCGGCGGGCGATGAGCGCGATGGGCGTTGCCTAGACCGAGTTCGCGGGCTGGGAGCGTCCATCGGTTTTGCATGGAAGCGAATATCCACTCCGGGCATGGGCCTGACCCCTGCCCTGGGAAATACCTTGATGGAGGAAACGCGATGATAGACCTGACGGTCCGGGAAGAACAACGAGAACGAGCGGTGCAGCGGGCGCGGGAGCGGGGGATCATCATTCCCACCTTCGCCCAGATGAAAGATCCCTCGCGCATCCCGGCCTGGATCAAGAACCGTCTGCGGGAAATCGGCCTGTGGGATCTGAACTCGCTCAACCTGTTCCGCATTACCTGGAAGAACGAGCCGGTGGCCTATGGAGGCGGGTTTGGCGGGGTGAATTATATCGAACTCCCGCCCTCCCTCACCGGAGTCCCGGCGCGCATCCTGGCCCTGGTGGGCAAGTGGTTCCCCACCGGAGCGCACAAAGTCGGGGCCAGCTTTGGCTGTCTGGTGCCCCGGCTGGTCACCGGTCAGTTTGACCCCACCCGCCAGAAAGCGGTGTGGCCCTCCACCGGGAACTATTGCCGGGGCGGGGCGTACGATTCGGCCCTGTTGGCCTGCGAGTCGATCGCCATCTTGCCAGAGGGAATGAGCCGCGAGCGCTTTGAGTGGCTCTCCAGGATTTCGGGAGAGGTCATTGCCACCCCCGGTTGCGAGAGCAACGTCAAAGAGATCTTTGACAAGTGCTGGGAGCTGATCCGCACGCGGGGGGATCAGATTATGATCTTTAACCAGTTCGATGAGTTCGGGAATTACCTGTGGCATTACGAGGTAACCGGCCATGCCATGGAAGAAGTGCTCGAGCAGGAACTGGGGCCTCAGGATAGCTATCGCGGGGTGGTCCTGACCACCGGCTCGGCGGGCACCATCGGCTGTGGCGATTATCTAAAAAAGGTGTTTCCGACCAGCAAGGTTGCGGCCAGCGAGGCCCTCCAGTGTCCCACCCTGCTGATCAACGGCTTTGGCGGCCATCGGATCGAGGGGATCGGGGACAAGCATGTCCCCTGGATCCACAATGTCAAGAACACCGACCTGGTGATGGCCATTGATGATGAGGCATGCATGAGCCTGGTGCGGCTCTTTAACGAGCCGGCGGGCCGCGCCTATCTGGTCCAGCAGGGCGTGCCCGAGGAACTGGTCGCCCAACTCGACCTGCTGGGCATCTCCAGCATCGCCAATGTGCTGTCCTGCATCAAATTCGCCAAGTGGTACGAGTTGGGTGAGCACGATCTGGTCCTCACCGTGTGGACCGACTCGATGGAGTTGTACCAGAGCCGCATCCGCGAACTCCGCGAGGAACGGGGCGAGTACACCGAGCGGGACGCTGCCGCCGATTACCATCGCTATCTGCTGGGCTGTAGCCTCGACTATATGGAAGAATTGGGGTACTGGGACCGCAAGCGGATCCACAACCTGAAGTACTATACCTGGGTCGAGCAGCAGGGCAAGACCTACGAAGAGATCCAGGCGCAATGGTACGATCCCGACTACTGGACGCGCATCCACCGCCAGGTGGAAGAGATTGATGCCTTGATCGAGGAGTTTAACGAGAGGACCGGACTGCTGCGAGAGGGGCAGTAGTATGGATGTACAGCGTGTACAGTTTGCCCTGCCTGGCTTTGCTCCTCCGTAGGGTCGCAGAGAGGAGGATGATCGATGCCGGATGCGATGAAGCCTCAACCGTTTGAGGTTTTGGTGCGCTGGATACTGGCTGAACTGGAGGGCAACGACTCGATCTTTGGCATCCCTCGCCCATTGTTCTACACTCCCCGGTCGAACCTGCCGTATCGCAGCGAGATCTTTGGCCATCCCCTGACCACGCCCGTCGGGCCGGCAGCGGGCCCCCATACGCAACTGGCCCAGAATATTGTGTGCGCCTGGCTGGCCGGCGGCCGGTTCATCGAACTCAAGACGGTGCAGATCATGGATGAACTGGAGATCCCCCGGCCCTGCATTGACATGGAGGATGAGGGCTACAACGTCGAGTGGTCGCAGGAACTGAAGCTGGACCAGTCGGCCAGTGAATATATTAAAGCCTGGGCATTGATCCATCTCCTGCACCGGTTGCTGGGGCATGAGGAGCAGGCGCCGTTGGGCACGGTGTTCAACATGAGCGTCGGCTACAACCTGGCCGGCATCCAGAGTCCTCCGATGACCCGTTTCATGGACCGCCTGACCGATGCCTCGGAAGAGATCGCCCACATCCAGGAGGTGTTACGACAGCAATTCCCCCAGTTCGCCGACCTTTCGATCCCGACGCGGCTGACCGATAACGTCACCCTCTCGACCATGCACGGCTGCCCGCCCGACGAGATCGAACGGATCGCCCGCTACCTGATGGAAGAACGGGGGCTGCACACCATGGTCAAGCTCAACCCCACCCTGCTGGGCAAAGAACGGGTGATGACGATCCTCCATGAGCACCTCGGCTTCCGGGAGATCGACATTCCCGATCGGGTCTTTGCGCACGACCTGCAGTACGAGCGGGCGGTGGGACTGATCAAAAGCCTGAAGGAGGTCGCTGCTGCCCGCGGGCTGACCTTCGGCGTCAAACTGAGCAACACCCTGGCCATGGCCAACCACAAAGGCTACCTGCCGGGCGATGAGATGTACATGTCGGGCCGGGCCCTCTATCCGATCACGATCAACCTGTTCTATCAACTGGTCCGGGAGTTCGACGGCGACCTCCATGTCTCCTATTCGGGCGGAGCCGATGCCCTGAACGTGACGACGCTTCTGGCCGCCGGCGCCCGGCCGGTGACCGCTGCCTCCGACCTGTTGAAGCCCGGGGGCTTCTCCCGGCTGGGGCAGTGGCTGGAGAATCTGGAGGGGGAGATGGTTCGGCGGGGGGTGTCCAGCCTGGATGAATTGGCCGGCAACCGGCTGGCCACCCTGGAGCAGGCTGCCGCCGAAGCGCTGGAAAACCCTCGCTACCACAAGAGCTACTTTCCCTACGGACCGCCCAAGGTCGCTTCGGAACTGACCCTGCTGGATTGTATCACCGCCCCGTGCACCGAGCCGTGCGCCGTTTGTCAGGACGTGCCCGAGTATGCGTGGTGGATCGCCCACGGCGAACCGGATCGGGCGCTGGAGGTGATCCTCCACCGCAACCCCTTGCCTGGGGTGACCGGCTATGTCTGCACCCAACGCTGCCGGACGCGCTGCACGCGCAATCAGTATGACCAGCCGGTGGCGATCCGCGCCCTCAAACGTTTTGCCGCCGAGCATGGCCGGGTCCCGCTCCCGCCTTCCGCGTCGGCGTCCGGCCGGAGGGTGGCGGTCATCGGCAGCGGCCCGGCCGGGTTGGCGGCCGCGTTTTTCCTGGCCATCAACGGCGTGCAGGTGACGGTCTTTGAGGCGAAGGACCGGCCGGGTGGGATGCTGGCCATGGCTCCTCCCTTTCGCTTGCCTCCGGCCATCATCCAGGCCGACATCGATCGCATCCGGCAACTCGGGGTCGAGATCAAACTGGACCATCCGATCCGCCAGGCGCCGCACCGGCTGTTGGAGGCCGGCTTTGATGCCGTCTACCTAGCCTGTGGGTTCCAGAAGGACGCCGAGTTGGCGATTGAGGGAATCGAAGGCGAAGGGGTATGGACTGCTCTCCGCTTTCTAGAGCAGGTGGCGCGGCAGGAGCCGTTGCGGGTCGGCCCCCGGGTGCTGGTCATCGGCGGGGGCAATACGGCGATGGATGCCGCCCGAACGGCCCAACGGCTCACCGGTCTACCGGCGACGGTGGTCTACCGGCGCAGCCGGACCGAAATGCCGGCCGAGGAAGAGGAGCTGCGGGACCTGCTCGACGAAGGAAACCAATTGATCGAGCTGGCCTCGCCCGTGCGCGTCATCCGGCGGGAGGGTCGGGTGGTGGCCCTGGAGTGCATGCGCAACGAACGGGGCGAACCGGATGCTAGCGGTCGTCGAAGGCCGGTGCCGATTCCCGGCAGCGAGTTCCGGATCGAGGCCGACACGATCATCGTCGCCGTCGGACAGCAGCCCGACCGTGCTCTTTTGGAAAGCATGGGGCTGCCGTTGCACCCGGATGGAGCCGTGCTCGCCGATGCGGTGACGCGACAGGTCGCTCCTGGGGTCTATGCCGGTGGGGACCTGGTGCGGGGGCCGGCGACGATCATCGAGGCCTGCGCTGACAGCCGACGGGCGGCGGAGGCGATCTGCCGCCAGTTGGGCCTGGACTTTCAGCCCTTCCCCGCCCGCTGGCCTCAACTGTCCGCGTCCGATATCGTCCGGGTCAAGCGGGCGCGGGCCAGCAAGACCACCCGCCAGGAACCAGAGCAGGTACCGGCGGCGCAACGGAGCGGCTTTGAGCTGGTGGAGCAGACCTTCTCCGAGGCCGTAGCCCAGGCGGAGGCCGGTCGGTGTCTGCAGTGCTCGACCCTCTGCGACAAGTGCGTCGAGGTGTGCCCCAATCGGGCCAATTATCCGTTCCAGGTGACGCCGATCCGTCTCACTCTGCCCCAATTGGTCTGCGAGGACGGGCGCCTGAAGGTCGTCGGCCGGGAAGCGTTTGAGGTGCAGCAGGGCCGGCAGATCGTCCATATCGTGGACTTTTGTAACGAGTGCGGCAACTGCGCCACCTTCTGTGTCCACCAGGGCCGGCCGTACCGGGACAAGCCCCGGCTCTACCTGGACGCCGGCGACCTCATCCAGGAGCCGAATACGGGCTTTTCCATCGAGGGCCGCACCATCCGCCGTCGGGAGGGGGGACAGGAGTCGAGGCTGACGGCGGAAGACGGAGCCCTGATCGTGGAGAATGATCAGCTTCGCCTGGTCCTTTCGCCCGAGTGGGAGGTCCGGGAATGGGCGGTCAAGAAGCCGTTCAGCGGACGGTTCTCACTGAGACCGGCGGCGGAGATGGCCGTGATCTGGAGGGGGATCACTACCTCTGCCCCGTTTCTGTTGACCAGGTAGGCGACAGCCGTGTGCGGGCAGGCAAGGGCATGCCACCGCCCGCCTGGATTGCAAAGGAGTGGCCATGCCCGGTGGGGCACCACGAGGAATGAAAATATCCAGGAGCCGGTGGCGGAGGGCTCGACTCCGGGTGGGGGAGTGGAGCCTTCAGGCGGTGGACCGGCTAAAGCTAGACTCCCGCGCGAGGGGAGCGGTCTATTTTCAGGGGAGGATCACCATGGGAGATTGCCGGAAAGGCCGATGGATCGGCGCTGTGTGGCTGATCTTGATCGGATTCCTGCTGGCCTGCCGAGTGTCGGGCGTCACGCCGACCCCGACCCAACCCGCCGTCGGCGTGATCACCGGCAAGTTGTGCTATCCCTCAGAAGGCATCCCGCCGATGACCATCTATGCGCGTCATGTGGAGACCCAACAGACCTTCTCTCTTGCGGTGCCGGCCGGCACGGCGGAGTATCAACTCCAGGTGCCTCCCGGCAGCTATTATCTTTTTGCCTGGACCGGGGAGGGGATCGGTGGCAGTTACTCATACTTTGTCACCTGCGGCTTGAGCGTGGATTGCCCGGACCATCGCCTCATCCCGGTCCCGGTCCAGGCGGGGGAGACCGTTCGGGGCATCGACATCTGCGACTTTTACGATCCCGAATCGGTGCCCAAGCCGTGACAGGAGATGCTCAATGGCGAGCCAGAAACGTACGATCGCGTTGGAAGTCAACGGCCGGGAATATCGGCTGGAAGTGGACCCCGAGGCAAAACTGGCCGAGGTATTGCGCTATCATCTGGGGCTGACCGGCACCAAGATCGGGTGCGGCGACGGGCAGTGCGGTTCATGTATGGTGCTGGTCGATGGCAAAGCGGTGCGGTCCTGCGTCTATCCAGTCCGGCGGGCGGTCGGCAAATCGATCCTGACCATCGAGGGGTTGGCGGCGACGACGGGCAGACCCGGCGAACTCCATCCGCTGCAACGGGCCTTTATTGACCATGGCGCGGTGCAGTGCGGTTTTTGCACGCCGGGCCTGTTGATGGCGGCGGCTGCGCTCTGGTTTCGGATGGTCCGATCCGGCGCCATTCCGTCTGAAGAGGAGATACGAAAAGCGCTCGGCCGCAATGCCTGCCGCTGTACCGGCTATGCCAGCATCGTGCGCGCCGTCCGCTCGGCGGTCCACGAAGCCCGGACCGGCCATCCGCTGCCGCCGCCGGCGATCGACACCATCCCGCCCCTGGAGGCGATCGGCCGCTCCTTTCCCCGGCCGGAGGTAGTGGCCAAGGTCACCGGCGCGGCCAAATTCGCCGATGACTATTCCTTCCCAGGGATGTTGTACGGGGCGACGTTGCGCGCTGCCTATCCCCACGCCCGCATCCGGGCCATCGATACCCGGCGGGCGGCGGCCCTGCCAGGGGTGCACGCCGTGCTCACCCATCGGGATGTCCCAGGCCGGAACCGGCACGGGCTGGTCATCCTCGACTGGCCGGTGCTGTGTGACGACAAGGTCCGCTACCTGGGGGATGCGGTGGCTCTCGTCGCCGCCGAATCGCCCCAGATCGCCGCCGAAGCGCTGCGCCTCATCCAGGTGGACTATGAACCGCTGCCGGTGGTGGCGAGCGCCGAGCAAGCACGCCAGCCCGATGCCCCTCGGGTCCACGAGGAATGGCCGACCGGCAATCTGCTCAAACATATCCAGGTCCGCCACGGCGACGTGGCCCAGGGCCTGGCCGAGGCCGAGATCGTCGTCGAGCGCGAGTACCGCACCCCGGCCTACGAGCACATGTTCCTCGAACCGGAGTGCAGCATCGGCGTGCCGGCCGGTTACGACGCCGACCATCCGAAACTGACTGTCTATGTCGGCTCGCAGATCCCGTATGCTGACCGGGAACAGATCGCGGCGGCGCTGAACCTGTCCCCGGAAGAGGTACGGGTCAAGGGGACGCTAATCGGCGGCGGGTTTGGCGGCAAAGAGGACATCATGGGACAGATCCACGCCGCGCTGCTGGCCCAGGCAACGGGACGGCCGGTGAAAATCCTCTACAGCCGCGAGGAATCGATGCTGGCCCATCCCAAGCGGCACGCAATGGTCATCCGTCTCAAGACCGGAGCCAGGCGGGACGGGACGTTGACGGCAATACAGGCGGAACTGATCGGCGACGCCGGAGCCTATGCGAGCCTGTCCCCCCATGTGCTCACCCGGGCGACGACCCATGCCTCCGGCCCCTATCAGGTGCCGCACGCCTGGATCGACTGCTACGCCATGTATACCAACAACCCACCGGCGGGAGCGTTCCGCGGCTTTGGCGTCTCCCAGTCGGCCTTTGCCGTCGAATCGAACATGGACATCCTGGCCCACGAACTGGGCCTGGACCCCTTTGAACTGCGGCGGAAGAATGCGCTGCGGGTGGGTTCGGTGACCATCACCGGCCAGGTGTTGCGCGAGAGTGTGGGGTTGATCGAATGCCTGGACCGGGTCGAAGCCCGCGTCCGAGAGCTCACCGAGTCGCCGCCGGCCGCCCTCCGCTCGCCGTCCACCCGCGTGGCCTGGGGTGTGGCCGCCGGCTTCAAGAACACCGGCCTGGGAGGAGGGGCCGATGACGCCGCCGGGGCCGAGGTGGAGGTCTATCCCGACGGCTCGGCCGAGGTTCGCTCCGGTTCGGCAGATATGGGGCAGGGGCTGACCACCGTCGTGGCTCAGTGCGTGGCCCAGGAATTGGGGTTGCCTTTTGAACAGGTGCGCGTCCTGCTATCCGATACCGATCGGACTCCCAACGGGGGTCCAACTACGGCCAGTCGGCAGACCTTTATCACCGGCAACGCCGCCCGACTGGCGGCCAGCGGCATGAGAGAGCGGTTGGCGGCGGTGGCTGCCGAACGCTGGGACGTCTCGCCAGAGGCCGTCCGCTTTCAAAACGGGATGGTCAGCGCACCGACATCTGGAGCGTCCGCTCCCTTTGCTGAGGTGGTCCGCTGGCTTCTGGAGGAAGGCCGGGAGCCTCGCCTCACCTATCGCTACCGGGCGCCGGAGACCCGGCCACTGGGCCAGGGAGGCGACATGCACTTTGCCTTTGGTTTTGGCGTGCAGGCGGCGCAGGTGGCGGTGGACACGGAAACCGGCCAGGTGCGGGTCTTGCGCGTCGTTACCGCCGTGGATGGGGGTCGGGCGATCAATCCCCGGGCCTTCCTCGGACAGGTGGAAGGGGGGATTGTGATGGGCATCGGTGCGACCCTGACCGAGGAGTACCGACTGCAGGACGGCATCCCGCTCACCCGGCGCTGGGCCGATTACCCGATCCCTCTGCTCGACCAGATGCCGGAGATGGAGGTCTATGTCGTCGAGCATCCCACCTCGGCCGGCCCGTATGGGGCCAAGGGCATGGGCGAGTTGCCATCGATCCCCACCTCCCCGGCCATCTGCAACGCCATCTACCGCGCCGTGGGGACGCGGGTCTACCGGTTGCCGGTGCGGCCGGAGGAGCTGAAACGATGAGAACCCTCCCGGCCTGCAGGACAGCGCCCGACACGATCCTGGCCGAGATGCAGCGGCTCCGCGAAAGGGACGCCCGATGGCACGATGGCCGGGTGTGATCCTAGAGTTGGGTCAGGTCGCCTGGCAACGATGATGGTCACTCTGCCCAACCGAGGGACCTGTGCGAGCTGGTCCTGGACGTTGTGGACCAACTGAGTCAGGTCGAGAGCGATCCGAGCGTCAGGGAACGCTGTTATGGAACTATGACTGAACTGGGGATCGTGGTGATCGTCTTCCTGGCCGCTGTCCTGCAAAGCCTGTCCGGGTTTGGCTTTGCCGCGCTGGTCATGCCGCTGATCACCTGGATGCTGGACCTGCGGACAGCGGCGCCGTTGGTGGCCATGGCCGGTCTGACGGCCTACACCATCAACCTGGTGCGCTATCGGCAGTCTATTGAGTTCCGAGAGGTGGTGCGCCTGGGGATGGCCTCGGCCTGCGGGGTGCCGGTAGGCCTCTGGGTGCTGGTCCATGGGGAGGAGTCGATGGTGAAGCGGGGCCTGGGAGTGGTTCTGGCCGCTTATGCGCTGTATAGTCTGGTGCGGCCGGCCATCTCGCGTCGCATTTCGCCGGGATGGGGCTATCTGGCCGGGTGGCTGGCGGGTTGTCTGGGGGGCGCGTATAACACGCCCGGCCCGCCCGTGATCCTGTATGGTTCGTTGCAACAATGGCCCCGCGATCAATTCCGGGCCATCCTGCAGACCTTTTTCTTTTTCAACGGTGCGCTGGTGGTGGCTTCCCACCTGCTGGCTCGTCACGTGACGCCTACGGTGCTGATCCGGTATCTGGTGGTATGTCCTGGTCTGGTGCTGGGCCTGTGGGTTGGCTCCCGCCTCGATCGCAAGCTCCAGCCGGAACAGTTCCGTCTGCTGGTGACGGTCATGATCCTAATGATCGGGCTGGCGCTATGTATTGGCGTGGGGTGAGGCCAAGAGTAGGGCGGAATTAGATTTCGCCATTGGGCGGTGGGGCCAAAAAAAATTTCCGCCGTCGGGTGGTACGAAACGAATTTCGCGTTACCGATTGGGTTGAAATGGAGGAAACGTCAATGCGCTTTGGAATTATGACCATGCAACGCAATGCCCTGATCCCGGCCCGACTGTCTCCGCAGGAGCTGCTGGCCTACATTGGCAGTCTGGACCACGCCGAGTTGGCGCGGCGGCTTTACCGTCTGGGGTTCAACCCGATCGAATTGGGCGGCGACATGCCCCTCTTTCTGCCCCACACCCTGGCGCCGCCCACCCTGGAGCGCCTGGAGCGCCTCAGAGCGGAAACGGGACTGACTTATACCGTCCACCTTCCCCTCTGGTCGGTAGAGCCCTCGACCCCGCTGGAGCCGGTGCGGGAGGGTTCGGTGCGGGCCCTGATCGACACCATCCGCGCCACCACTTTCCTGGAGCCGGAGGTCTATGTCCTGCACGCCACCGGTTCCCTGGCCGCCGAGTTCTACCGTATGAACCTGCCCGACCTGGCCAAATCGTTCATCCTCCGCCAGTTTCAGAGCAAGGCCCGGCAAAGCCTGGAGACGATCCTCACCGAGACCGGCGTCGCCAGCCGCCGCCTGGCCATCGAAACGGTCGAGTTCCCCCTGGACCTGACCTTGGAACTGGCGGACCAGTTGGACCTTTCGATTTGCCTGGATACCGGTCACGTCCTGGCCGGATTTTCTGGACCGCTGGGTCTGTTCGAGGCGCTGGACCTGTGCCTGCCCAGGCTGAGCGAGGTCCATCTGCACGATTCGCCCCAGGCGGGGCCGGGTGACGAGCCGGCCTACGGAAAGGACCACCAGCCCTTGGGAACCGGTGATCTGGACCTCGGCCGGCTACTGGACCGGCTGAGTGAAGCGGGATTTGCCGGGCCGTTGATCCTGGAACTGACGATCGAAGAGGCGCTGGCTTCGGTAGAGGTGATCCGGCGCGTCCGGCCCGGCGCATGGTCCTCGTCATAGCCAGCCGGCGCAGGAGAGGAGAAAGGAGCATGAGGCGCGAACTGCGTTGGGTGGATTATCTGACCATTAACCTCTATTGGTTGGGGTTGAATGTGGCCTCGGCCACCCTGACCCCGGTCCTGCTCCCCTACCTGGTGGCGCTCTTTGCGCCTCCGGAGCTGAAAAACACCTACCTGGCCACCCTGCGCGTCATCGGCCTGGCGATCGCCATGGCCGTCCAGCCCATCGCCGGCCTGCTCAGCGACCGCTGCACCCACCCTCTGGGTCGCCGTCGTCCCTTCATCATCGGCGGAGCCCTGTGCAACGTCCTGTTCCTGGCCATCCTGGCTGTCTCTCCCTCTCTGGTGAACTCTCCACTGGATCCCTTGTTCCAGGCGCTCGTCGGGGCGACGACGGCCTACGTGGTCCTGGTGATCGGGAACGGGTTACTGCAAGCGTCATCGAACATGGCGCATGGCGCGCTTCAGGGGTTGATCCCCGATCTGGTGCCCGAACATCAGCGCGGTCGGGCCTCCGGGGTGAAAGCGGTCATGGAACTGCTGCCCGCCTTCCTGGTGATCCTGATCGGTCCCCTGGTCGACGCCGGCCAGATCGGGTGGACGGTCGGCATCCTGATGGCAGCCTTTGTGGTGACCATGGTCATTACCATACTTACCGTCCACGAGGAGCGGCTGGCGGAAAAGCCGGCCGGCGGGTTAAGAGAGCCGATCCTGCGCCTGATCGCCTTGGCTGTCATCTTTGTCGCCACCTCGCAGGCGGCGGTCTGGGGGGTGCGTTCCGGCGGGCGGTGGCTGGCTGCCCAGGAAGCGACGATCGGTCTGCAGGTCCTGCTGGTGGGGCTGGCCGGTCTGCTGGCGATGGCCGGCTCGATCCTGGTCGGCGTCTATCTGGGCGCCTGGGTGGGCATTGGCCGCGAGGCCCGGCAGCAGACGTCGTTCATCTGGTGGGTGATCAACCGCCTGCTGTTCCTGGCAGCGGTCGGTTCGATCCAGGGGTTTGCCCAGTACTACCTTCGCGACGTGCTGCATATTCCTAACGCGGCCACTATGACCACGGTCTTGTTGGGGGTGGTCGCCGTCTTTTTGGTCATCACTGCCCTGGGTGGGGGATACCTGGCCGACCGGATGGGGCGGAAGCGGCTGGTGGGCCTGGCCGGTCTGGTCGCAGCGGTGGGCACCTTCCTGCTGCTCATGGCCCGTAACATCCCGCTGGTGATCGTGAGCGGGAGCATTATCGGCATCGGTGCCGGGACCTTTATGGCGACCAGCTGGGCGCTGGGCACCGACCTGGTGCCGCCGCGGGAGGCAGGCCGCTACCTGGGTATCTCCAACCTGGCCGGGGCCGGGGCGGGCATCGTCGGCGCCGGCATCGGCGGCCCGATGGCCGACTTGTTCAACAGCCTTCGGCCGGGCCTGGGGTACCTGGTCATCTTTTCGCTGTATGGGCTGCTCTTCCTTCTGTCGGTGGTCACGCTCGGCCGGGTCAGGGTAAGCTATGGGCAGGTGGCGATGCCGTCGTAGGGCGCCGTGCGGGTTTGGGCCAGGTGGTCGGTCCGAGACCCCACGTCCCGATCTGGAGCCTTGAGAACACGCCTCGTTGGGGTGTCAGTCTGATGGTGGCAGAAGCCCCGTCGGTGTTTGAGCAGATCTACCGGGTGGTGCGATGCATCCCGCCGGGACGGGTTGCCACCTACGGTCAAGTCGCCCGCATGGCGGGGATGCCTCGCGGCGCGCGAACGGTAGGATGGGCGATGCACAGCCTGCCGGAGGGCACGGATGTCCCCTGGCATCGGGTGATCAATGCCCGGGGCACGGTCCACGGCCCTCCAGGCAGCCATGGCGCTTTGCTGCAGCGGCTATTGCTGGAGGAAGAAGGGATCGCTTTTGACGAACAGGGACGCATTGACCTGGAACGGTACGGCTGGTGCGGGTTGGACTGGGCCGAACGGCCTGGGCGATGACGGGAACCCTTGATATCGAACCCAAGGAGGTATCTATGGCATCTCACACCGAGGATGAGCGACGGTATCGCCGGGTCGTTCGGGCGTGGTGCATGTACGACTGGGCCAATTCCGCCTTTGCGACCACCATCCTGGCCGCCGTGCTGCCGATCTACTACAGCCAGGTGGCCGGCGCCACTCTGCCGAGCGAAGCCACGGCCACGGCTTACTGGAGCCTGGGTCTGAGTATCTCGCTGTTTATTGTCGCCGTCCTGTCACCGATCCTGGGGACCATCTCCGATGTGATGCGCGGCAAGAAACGCTTTCTGGCGCTCTTTGCCGGATTGGGGATCGTGGGCACGGCCCTGCTGGTGATGGTGACTACCGGCGATTGGTTATTGGCCTCGGTGCTGGCCATCCTGGGCCGGATTGGGTTCAACGGGTCCCTCACCTTTTACGACGCCCTGCTGCCCCATGTGGCCCGGGAAGGGGACCGTGACCGGGTGTCGGCCATGGGCTATGCGTTGGGCTACCTGGGCGGCGGCTTGTTGTTGGCGATCAACGTCGTCATGATCCAGCTCTTGCCCGGCACATGGGGTCCGCGCCTCTCCTTTCTGAGCGTGGCCCTGTGGTGGGCGGTCTTTTCGATCCCCCTGTTCCGTCGGGTGCCCGAACCGCCGGCCGCTACCGCGTCGCTGGGCGCCGGGGAGAATGTGGTGACGGTCAGCTTCCGGCGCTTGTGGGAGACGCTCAAGGACATCCGGCGCTATCGGGAACTGTTTAAATACCTGATCGCCTTTTTGATCTACAACGATGGGATCGGCACGATCATCGGCGTGGCGGCCATCTACGGGGCGGAATTGGGCTTTGGCAGCGTCGAATTGCTCCTGGCCCTGCTGCTGGTCCAGTTCGTGGGCATCCCCTACAGCCTGATCTTTGGCAATCTGCCGGTGAGGGGGGACGAGAACCCCTCGGACTCGAGAACTGCCCGACGGCGGCCATGGTACCTGGCCTTTATCGTGTTCAACCTGATCGCCCTGCCGGTCATCGGGGTCGTTGGCCGGGCCGTCCTGCCGGCCGGGCTGGTAGGCGCTCCTCTCCCGCCCAACGAGGCCACTGACCGGGCCGTCGGGCAAGGCATCTATCCCGCCGACGATCCGGCCCTTGCCTATCGCGGGACGTGGCAGCGGGTGATCGTACCGGCCGAGAAGCTGCGGGCGCGGCAGGATGCAGTCTATGCCATGACCTCGGAACCGGGGGCGCGGGTGGACCTGACCTTCAACGGGCAGAGGGTGGAAGTCCTCTACAGCACCGGTCCCGACCGGGGCATCTGGCAGGTGGAGATCGATGGTCGGCCGCTGCTCGATTCGGACACGGGCCAGCCCATCACCCTGGATGGTTATCACCCCACAGAGCGGTATGGGGTGCGGTGGAGTTTTACCGATAGCCTCCCGGGGGAGCACACCCTGAGCCTGGTCAATACCGGGGACCGGAACCCTAACAGCCGGGGGACGGTCATGACCTTGGCCCAGGTCCAGGTCCTGCCGTTGGTGCGGCGGAGCAATCTGGGGATCATTATCGGCCTGATCCTGCTGGTGGAAGCGGTGGGGTTGCTGCTCGCCCGGCTGGTGGGCCAGCCGTTGTTCGGCCGGCTGGCGGCGCGGCTGGATACCCGGGCCAGCATCATTCTGGCGCTGAGCGTCTATGCCGCCATTGCCATCTGGGGCTATTTTCTCGACTCGGTCATCGAGTTCTGGTTCCTGGCGTGGATGGTGGCCATTGTGCAGGGAGGGAGCCAGGCGTTGAGCCGAAGCCTGTACGCCACCCTCTCGCCGGCGGCCAAGAGCGGCGAATTCTTTGGTCTATTTGCGATTATGGAAAAGTTCTCGTCGCTGATCGGGCCGTTGCTCTTTGCCGCAGCGGGGATGGCCTTTAACAGCAGCCGGCCGGCGGTGCTGAGCCTCATCGCCTTCTTCCTGATCGGCATCTGGTTGTTGACACGGGTGGATGTGGCCGCCGGGCGGCGAGTGGCCGAGGAAGAGGACCTGGCCGCCGGGTTACAGAGGTAGTGGAGACTTCCTCCAACGCCGGCTGGCTATGGGAACGATTCCTTTGTACGGGGGCGCCTGGCCGGCTAGCACACTGTGTCCAGGGATACTCCAGGTTGAGCGATGAGCAGCCGGCGGACCTGCGTGTTCTGGGCGCCGAACCGATACTTGTAGACTTCGTCGCCCCGGAGAAAATCAAACTTTTCCCGACCGAGGGCGATGGCATGCTCAATGCAGCGGGCGACAACGACAATGCCGGGGCTGAGTGTTGAGAAGCGCGCCGGATCGTATCCGGAATTGTAGACCAGGATGGCGTTGCCATAATCAAAATTGAGAAGGCTGGCGGCCTTTTCGCCGTGCATCTCCACGAAGGCAAGTTGTAACCAGCCCCGTTCGTGCAAGACCTGGGCGGCATCCAAGAAGAACCGCTGCATCTGCGGGTCCATGAACTGGTCTTTTTCGGGCGTGCTTTTCTGGTGAAGGGCGATAAAGTCCTCCATCTCGGACTGCACGTCATCCCCGGACCCGACGACGTAGAACCGGGCCTTCCCTTCCAGCTCGGCCTTGCGGAGCTTGCGCCGCACTTCATGACGCTGCTTCTTGTCCAGCGACATCAGGTATTCTTCCCAGGTGGAAGGCAGCGCCAGAACCGGACACACATCCTCGATCTCGACCAGGGTCTGATAGCCCCGCGCCTCGGCGATTTCTCGCAATCGGACGAAGGTGAGGGATGCCTCTGGGAGGTTGCAACAGTCGATCAGGTCCCAGGCCGGCGCTTCCTGTTCCAGATAGTCAAGCAGGGCAGCATAGACCGCGTCTTCCTGCCCTCGTTCGACAATGAGGTCCAGATAATCGGAAATCTCCCGGCACCCCACCACATTCAGGGTCGCTCTGCCGTTCTCCTCCTGGACGTGAAACAGGGGCGCAATGCCCACCAGACGTCCATCCTCCTCGGACCGAAAGCCCAGCAGGAGCAACCGGCCCTCGCCCAGATGCTTCCACCAGGTGGCCTGCCATTCCCACGTCAGGAACACGGTGTCGCACCGACTCCGGCGCAACAGGTCATTCCACTCCGGGCGCAACGCCCAAAAGCCGCCGATCTCGGAATGAAATTCAATACGCATCAAGGGATCTGTTTCCAAAGGACCTGGATTTGTTGGATGCCTATCTGAGTGTCGGTATCGGTCTGGAAGGTAAAGACCTTGGACGCACCCTGGCAATCTTCGGTCAACACCTGGATGCTCCAGGTGCCGGCCAACGGTTTGTCCGCCAGACGGATCTCGTAATATCCATTCTCATCGGTCTGGACAACCGGCGAAGCAGGGTCCGTGTCTTGCCAGACGATGAGCGAGACGCCGGGCATGGGCTTGCCTGTTGCGTCGAACACCTGGCCAAAAAAGCCGGTCCACTCCACCCCCGGTCGGGCTCCGGCGCTGTCAAAATCAAACAGGGGAGTGACCGGATCGCTCATCACCGGAGCAGAACACGTGGGCGGGGGTTCCGTCGGTGAAACAGCCGGCGATGGGATGCTCTCCGGGGTGAAGGTCGGCGCCAGCGTCGCCGGGGATTCAGTCGGCGAGAGGGCCACCGGCTCTTTTTCCCCTTTCAGGGCGGGGATCCCCTTGCTGATCAGGAGCGCACCGACCACGATAATGAGCAGGAGCAAGACCCCGGCCAGGAGAAGATACCACCGTATCGAGTTTCCAGATGGTTCCGTCGGACCAGTCCCCAATTCCTGCACTTCGCTCACAGGTCACCTCCCCTGGCAGTTCCGGCGCGGTCCGGCTTGCGCCGACCTGGATTGTATCACAAAGCGATCCTCAAAGCAAATCGTGCCAGACCATCCATGGCAAACAAGTCGCCAGCGACTCAATCCTCGAAGGGCTGGTCCGCATCCTCTGCTTCGGCCACGAACCGAAAGGTAGACGAGAGTTCCAGGCCATTGCCGCTGGTCAGTTGGCGGATGGCGTTTTCGATCTCCTGGCAGAGGGCCGGGTTCTCGCGCAACATCTGCTTCACATTCTCCCGTCCCTGCGCCAACCGCTCCCCCTTGTACGAGTAAAACGAC
>JAGVRI010000025.1 GCA_018606645.1 Chloroflexota bacterium | reverse complement strand
GAAATGCGCAGTGATGACAGCGGTCGGCTTCGATTCCATGGGGTTCCTCCTCCACAAACTCGGTTAGAGCCCCATTATACCCTATGTCAGTGCCAAATGCGTTTGCCCTAGCCACGAACCTAGAGCTACTAAGTCCAGCACCCAGTGGGAATGGAGGCTTCAGTCAGAACAGAATCCCGCAGAACCTAGCACAAGCTTCCCCTCCTGGGCCGTTCCGCAAAGCGGCAGCGACCTGTCAACCTACTTGGCAACAGCCGTAGGCCGGCGGCAGGAAAGAGAAGAGGGAAGGGTCTCCCCTTCCCTCTCGGTCAATTCTGCGATCGGATCGCTAGTGGTTCTTGAAGATGACGGGCAGATAGTAGTGGAAAGCCTCGAGGAACGCCAGGCGCCCCTCAACCTGCGGCGAGACAACCCCCTGATCCTGGATGTAGTTGATCACCGCGTCGCGCACATAGTACTGGGTGTCTGCCTCGATCTGGTCCAACGGCCACAGCGACACCCCGCTGTCGTTAAAGTTGCAAGAGCCGGCCGCCAGATAGTTGACCGTCGAAACGGTGTAGTAGGTGGCATCATCGCTGAAATCCACCGGCTGGCCGTTGACGATCAGCGCGACCACATTGTTGCCGCTGGGCAGCGCCGGGTAGGTGTCGCGATACACGATCTGCCCACCGGCGTTGATGTCGAGCATGCAGGTCGTATAGTAGGAATAGCCACCGTGATCGGGCACATATTTATAGTAGTAGTAGTTGCGGTAGGCGCGTTCCAGGATCGTCTTGAGTTGCGGGCCGTTCATGCGCAGCGTGACCAGCGAGTTCTCGTAGGGCATCAGGGTGAACATGTCCGCCACGGTCAGCGTGTACGGGGTGGTCACCGTCGCCCCGGGAGCTATCGCCCGGTTGGTCATCGCCCCGGACAGATGAAAGTCCACGTCGATGCCGTGTCGTTCCAGCTCCCAGACCGAAGCATCCGCCTGCAGGTTGGCGGCGTTGGTTTCCTCGGTGAAGGCGCTCAGAGCATCAATGGGCACCGTCGTCTGTCCCAGGACCCGGCTGTTGTAGGCATTCAGGAGGTTCTGGTAAGGCTGGACGATGGCCTTGATGGTCGGATCTTCGGGGGTGGCTGCATCCACCTTCAGATAGCGTCCGGCGCGCGATACGACCCGGTAATCCACCAGACCTTCCTGGTCCACCGGCAACAAGCCCAGCACTACCTCACCCAGGTAGTTGTTGTAGCGGTAGGCCTGGTTGATGATCACCGGTTCGCCATCCGGAGCGCCGACGATGGCCGGCAGGTACTGATACGGCCCCGAGAACTCGGTCTGTTTCGACGGGTCGGTGTGGCTGTGCCCGCCGATGATGGCGTCGATCCCGCTCACCTGAGAAGCGAGGTAGGTGTCTACATTGGTATCCACCTCCACGCTGGCCGGGTTGGTCGTAAAGCCGATGTGGGTCAGTGCGATCACCACGTCATTGGTGCCGCCCAGAAGCGGCACCCGGGCTTGCGCCTCCGTGATCGGGTTGCCGAAGGTCAGGCCAACGATGTTGCTCGGCAGCTCATAGTTCGGCACGCGGTGGTTGGTCAGGCCCAGGATCGCGACGTCAATGGCTCCGGACGGCGCAGGCGCGCCGGGCAACGAGACCTGGATGCTTGGCAACACCGGGACCTCGTCCAGACCGTAGCGGCCATCATCCGTGACGTTGGCCCCCAGGATCGGAAAGTTGGCCATGCTCAGCACACTGGTGAACACGTCGTTGCCAAAGTTGAACTCGTGGTTGCCCAGGACCATCGCATCATAGTCCATGGCGTTCATGGCGGCGATCATCGGCTGGATATGCATGGTCGGGGTAATGATGGGCGTGCCATCCGCTGCATAGCCAAAGGGAGCCGTCTTGAAGTAGTACATCATCGAGTCGCCCTGGATGCTATCACCCGCATTGAGCAGCAGGGTGCGGGTTGGATTGTGGGCTCGCTCCTGGTTGATCAGCGTCGCCAACTGGGTCAGACCCGGGTAACTGCCCGATTTGAGCAGCCGACCGTGGGGGTCGTTATGGTGCAGGATGGTCACGGGGATGACCGGACCGCCGGTATCGGTGCCCTCGCGGTCAATCCGCCCATCGCGCGCGCCGCTGTAGGGGGATGTTTTGGGGTAGGCCTTGGACACCCAACGCTCCACACCATCCAGCATATCGCCCCAATAACTGAGATTGGTCATGTACTTGAAGGCGACAAAGCCATCCTGCCCGGCCGGGGCCAGGAACTCGTTGGTCGCCACGCGGTAGGTGCGATTGGGGTCGAGCGATTCCCAGAGCCCGGTATCACGGTTCTTTACCAGGACATTGAACGCGCCCCAGGCCCACGGCTGCGGCCCCGGTAACGCATCCGCATAGCGATAGAACTGATAGCGAACCCCGGATACCTGAATGGCTCCTTTGAACAGCGTCGCGCTTTGATTCAACAACTCGAGGATCTGCGCGCCGGTCATGTCGCCCACGACCGTCTGGTTGCCGAACGGCAAGACGCTGTACAACATGCCGTGGGTCAGAGTGAAAGGCAGAGTTTGGGTGATCGGGAAGGTGATGTCCGCTCGTAACCCACCGGGGTTGTTAAAGACCATATCGGCGTCATTGAGCGGCTCGGTGTCCGTGTTCAGGTCGTTGTAGATGGCATCGTTGACAAAGGCTCCCATGAGCGAGTCGCCGTTGTAGTTGCGCACGAGAGGCACGTTCGTGTAGCCGACCACCCGGTTGATCTGGGACTGGTACCACGGGTCGTTCGCCCAGGCGTCAATCGCCGCTTTGATCGCCGCGTTCTCCGGACCGGTAGTACTTACCACCAACCGTTGCCACGCCACATTGACCGTGCCCGTATCCTTGTCGATCGTCAGCGTGGCCTTGCCCACCTTGCGCCCGTTGTAATGGGCCTGCACAACGGGGATGCCGTTGACCACCTGGGCCGCGGCCAGGTCAGTGTGGCTATGCCCGCCCACAATGAGCGCCACCGGCGTACCCGCCTGAGCCAACTTGGTGGCCAGGGTCTGATCGCCGTACACCGGGAACCCATACCCGTACCCGCCATCGGTAAAGCCGAGGTGGCTTAACACCACAATGGCATCTGACGCGGCATCCAGTTCCGCATAATAGTGGCCGATCGATTCGGCCGGGTCCTTGAAACACAATCCCTGGGTTGCGGTGGCAATGGTAATAAAGGGGGTCTCCTGCGAAGTCACACCAATGAAGCCCAGCACTGCCTGGTTGCCCGGGGCGCCGACAGTCATCGTCACCCAGGGCCGGGCAAAGATCGGCGGCGTCCACCCGGCGGTGGCGCAAGAGCCGGTGTCATTCACCACGATGTTTGCCGAGATAAAGGGGAACTGGGCTTCCTGGGTGCGGCTGATCAGTACCGTTTGCCCCCAGTCAAACTCGTGGTTGCCAAACGTGGCCACGTCGTAGCCGACCTGATTATAGATGTCAATGGTGGACTCGCCGTGGAACAGATTGGAGAGCAGAGAACCTTGCATGATATCGCCAGCGTCCACCAGGACAACGTTGTCGGCGCCGACAGCCGTACGTACATCTTCGATCACCTGCGCCACCCGGGCCATCCCGGGGTTGCTACCTGCTGGCTGCAAGTTGCCATGAAAGTCGTTGGTGTGCAAAAGTGTGATCGTCACCGTCCCGTTGGGAGCGGCAGCCAGACTGACCGGCATGGACACGCCGAAGATAAGGCTGGCTACTACGACGATGAACAACACCTTGCCCAAGAACGCGCGCATTTTTTCTTCCTCCTTCCCTGAGGTCGTATCATCTTTAGAATATTTGGCGCAAAGCGGACAGCCGGAAATGTGGCTCGATCACCTCCTTTCGTTCTCCCATCGGGTACGCATCAATGAGGTGGGTTGCAGACGGCTGACACGGGGGGTATCTACCCGCTGCGAACGTTCTCCAGAGAGACGGTATAGAAAGGGACAGCTCACGACACACGGTTTTCTCATGAACCTGGTTCCTACCACCCGGTTGCGAAGGGACCCAATGAACCGGCAGTGACCACCATCCCGCGATGTAATCACTATACCACCAACTGCGGCAAAAGGCAAATGGGAACAGGGGTGCTTGCCGCCATGCTCTGCCCGTTTCCACGGAAGTGCAGCCATGACTGCAGAGTCGGACATATTTGCACTAAAAGCCCTGTCATGATATAATGGCATGGTAATGAGTATCTCGAAAGTTTAGTGGTGATGCGTCACAGTGGAAAGCATACCGAGAGGTAGAGAAAGGATTGGGCGGTGTCTCTGACAAAAGTAGAAAAAACGGACATTATTCAGAAATATCATGTCCATCCCAATGATACCGGTTCTCCTGAGGTACAGATTGCTTTGCTGACGACCCGGATCAGCCAGTTGACCGAGCACCTGAAGGTGCATCGGCACGATGAGCACTCGCGGCGGGGATTGTATAAGCTGGTCGGTCAGCGGCGAAGGCATCTGGCCTATCTGAAGAACAAGGATGCGGAGCGATATCGTCGCATTGTGGAGCGGCTGGGACTGCGCAAATAGCATTCTTTCGGGGATTCATGAGTCGTTGGCGGCCTATGGCCCATGACCATGTCGGTCTGAGGGGGCGCCATAGGCCGTAGCATGTATAGAGAGGGTAGATAATCAAACGAGGGGAGACAGGAGTCAGGAATTGGGGAGTGGGCCACGGTTCGCCGGACGGGCCGTGACCCACTCCCCAGTCCCTCGACCCTGTCTACCCCCGTCAAATTTTGGAGGTATAAAAGTGAATAATCGAGTGTACGTTGCCCAGGTCGGCGACAAAACCTTTACGTTGGAAACGGGGCTGTTGGCGATGCAGGCAGGAGGGGCGGTGCTGGTCCGCTTGGGCGATTCGGTCGTGCTGTGCACGGCTACCGCCTCGAAATCCCCCCGCGAGGGAGAAGATTTCTTTCCCCTTACCGTAGAATTTGAAGAGCGCCTGTATGCAGCAGGCCGGATTCCGGGTAGCTTCTTCAGGCGCGAAGGCCGTCCCAGTGAATCGGCGATCCTGACGGCGCGGCTGATCGATCGTCCGTTGCGACCTTTGTTTCCCAAAGACTACCGGAACGAGGTTCAGATCATCGCCACCGCCCTGTCCTCTGATTCGCAGAATTACCTGGATATCCCCGCCATTATCGGAGCGTCTGCGGCGTTGATGATCTCGGACATCCCGTTCGAGGGGCCGATTGGGGCGTGCCGCATCGGTTTGATCGATGACGAGTTTGTCATCAATCCGACCGCCGAGCAGATGGAAGTGAGTTCCCTGGACCTGCGGATGGCCGGTACGGAGGATGCCATTTTGATGGTCGAGGCCGGTGCGCATGAGGTACATGAAGAGGTTGTGCTGCAGGCGCTTCAGGTGGGGCATCAGGCCATTCAGCCGCTGATCGCCGTGCAAAAGCAGATGCGGGAAGAGGTCGGAAAACCCAAGAACCTGAGCTATCCAGCCGTTGCGGTGGACGAGAGCATCCGCGAGCAGATCGTGAGCCGGATTGGCACCCGAGTGGCCGAGTTGGCTGCGCGACCGATGGGCAAGCTGGAGCGGAGTCAGGCGACCGAAGCATTGGAAAATGAGATCCTCAGCTCCTTTGCCGAAGATGAGACGATCGACCCAGCCTATGTCAAGACCGTATTTCACGAACTGCTCAGGGCGGAGACCAGACGGTTGATCCTGGAACAGGGACAACGGGCAGACGGGCGGCGTCTGGACGAGATCCGACCGATTTGGTGCACCGTGGGCTTTCTCCCACGGGCCCATGGCTCGGGACTGTTCATGCGCGGCGAGACCCAGGTAATCAGCATTGCTACCCTGGGCACTCCCCGTGAACGCCAGGAACTGGATACGTTACGGCCCGAAGAAGCCAAACGGTATATGCACCATTACAACTTCCCGCCGTTCAGCACCGGCGAGACGGCGCCTATGCGCGGTCCCAGACGCCGGGAGATCGGCCATGGAGCCCTGGCTGAAACGGCCTTGTTGCCGGTGATCCCTTCCGAAGAAGAGTTCCCATACACGATCCGGGTCGTGTCAGAAGTGCTTTCCTCCAACGGCTCGACGTCGATGGCCTCGGTGTGTGGGAGTTCGTTGGCGCTGATGGATGCCGGTGTGCCGATCAAATGCGCGGTGGCGGGTATCGCCATGGGCTTGATCTCGGAGAACGGTCAATATGCGATCCTGAGCGACATTCAGGGTCTGGAGGATCATCTGGGCGACATGGACTTTAAAGTGGCCGGGACTCGGGAGGGGATCACCGCCCTGCAAATGGACATCAAGATCAAGGGCTTGAGCTATGAGGTCCTGGCCAACGCTCTGGCTCAGGCGCGGGTTGGCCGGCTCTTTATCCTGGACAAGATGGCCGAGACGATCGCTACACCACGGCCCCAGATATCAATGTATGCGCCGCGCATTACGACCATCCACGTCGATCCGGACAAGATCGGCAAGATCATCGGTCCTGGGGGCAAGACGATCCGCAAGATCCAGGAAGAATGCAACGTCGAAGTAGATATCGAGGACGATGGGACGGTGTACATCGCCGCCACCGAAGGCCCCGGCGCCGAGAAAGCGATCGAAATGATCGAGTCCCTGACCGAAGAGGCGCAGATCGGCAAAATCTACATCGGCAAAGTGATCCGCACCGAAAGCTACGGAGCGTTTGTCGAGATCTTGCCTGGAGTCGATGGTATGGTCCACATTTCTCAGTTGGCCGACTACCGCGCCCCTTCGGTGGAAGACGTGGTGCGCGTCGGAGACGAGATTATGGTCATGGTCATTGACATTGACCAGGAGACGGGCAAGATCCGCCTCTCACGCCAGGCCGTGCTGGAAGGATGGACACCCGAGGAGGCCCGGGAACGGGATCGCAAAGGGGCTGCCCCGACCGGTTCACGGGATGGCAAGCGAGCCGAAAGCCGCCCGCGTGAACCCCGACTGGGTAATTACGTCTCTAAAGAAGGGCATCCTCCACGTCGTAAGCGATAAGCAAGGCGGAAGGGTGTCGGGGGTATGATGCCTCTGACACCCTGCTTTCCGGTCAGCGGGTTTCGAGAGATGGATCCAGAAAACAGCGATTGTCCAGAAGAAAGACCGACGGGTCTCTCCCAAGCTGGGCTGGAGCGACGGTTGATCCGGCTGTTGCGCGAGGTGCTGGAGACCATCTTGCCGGCGCTCCTCATCGCGTTGCTGATCAACGTCTTTGTCGGTCAGGCCACCCGCGTGGAGGGGCAGAGCATGGAGCCTAACCTACATACTAACCAACGCCTGGTGGTCGAGAAGGTTTCCTATCGCTTTCATGGACCGCAGCGGTTTGACGTGGTGGTGCTCAAGCTGCCCAATCAGAGTGAAGACCTGCTGATTAAACGGGTGATCGGCCTGCCCGGCGAGACGGTGGAGATCAAGAATGGGCGCGTCTATATCAATGGAGAGCCGCTGGAGGAACCATATACCGTGGACGAAACGCGCCCCGGACGGTATGCCAAAGTGACGGTTCCTCCCCTTCATGTCTATGTCCTGGGCGACAACCGCGATCGTTCCAACGATTCGCGGAGCTTTGGCCCGGTGCCGATCGAAAGTATTGTGGGCCGGGCCTGGCTCTCCTATTGGCCTCTCCAAGAAATGGGGCTGGTTCATTAGCTCCTGTCTTGTGTCTGCCTGAATCCGGCCCTGGGCGCCCTGAGGGAAAAGTCAGGGCAAAGGAATAGGGATTCATGGTGTCCACCGAGTGGAGCCAGACAACCAAGCGATTGGTCCTGGCGGGATTGATCCTTATCCTGCTCCTGGCCCTCTATGTCTTTCGCGTGCTCCTGCCCCCGCTGGTGATCGCGGTCATGTTGACCTATGTCCTCAAGCCATTGGTGGACCAGTTAGAGCGACGGGCTGGAGTGCCCCGATTAGCGGCGGTGGTCCTGGTCTTTGCCGTGCTGCTCGTGCTTGTCAGCCTGATCCCGGTGTTGGCGGTTCCCTATCTGATCGATCGAGTGGTACGCCTTAATCTGGACCTTCAGCAATTCAGTGAAGACGTGGATACCTTTCTCTCCCGGCCTATCATCTTTTTGAACTTCGTCTTCGATCTTCAAGATCTGGTCGGGGATGTCCGGGGGGCACTCCAAGGTTTGGTCCGCCCCTTTGCCACTCAAACCGTCAGCCTGCTGTTTGGCGTGGCTTCCAGCCTGCTCTGGATCCTCTCGATCCTGGTCATTTCGTTCTACCTGGTCAAAGATGCGGATCGGTTCCGTCGGTTTCTGGATCAGATCGCTCCGCCCGGTTACACAGAGGAACTACGACGGCTTCGTGAAGAGATCAACCAGGTATGGAAGTCGTTTTTCCGTGGACAAGTGGTCCTCGGTCTGATTGTAGGCCTGGTCGTGTGGGTGACGATGGCCATTGTGGGCCTGCCCCAGGCCGGATTGATGGGATTGTTGGCCGGTTTGCTGGAAGTGATCCCGACCTTTGGTCCGGTGCTGGCTACCATTCCGGCGCTGATTGTGGCTCTGGTTCGAGGATCCACTTATCTGCCCTTGAGCAATTTCTGGTTTGCCGTGCTGGTGCTTGGGCTGTATGTGCTGATCCAACAGGTGGAAAACGCCTACCTGGTACCCCGGATTATGGGGCGCCGCCTGCAGCTTCACCCGGTTGTTGTCTTTATCGGCATGTTGGCCGGCGGCGTTGTCTGGGGCGCGTTGGGTGTGCTGTTGGCTGCGCCCATTATTGCTACGGTGCGCGTCATACTGAGTTATGTATATGCCAAGCTCCTGAACCTCCCTCCCTTCTTGCCGCAGGTGGAAGAGACCCGTGAACTCTACCCGGGCGAGATCGATGCCATCCTGTTCGATCTCGATGGCACATTGGTCGAGACGGACGACCAGGCGGTAGAGAACCTGGCCCGGCGATTGAGGCTCATCCGCTGGCTGCTGCCGAATCGCGATCCTTCCGGGGCAGCGCGTCGTATTCTGATGGCCTGGGAGGGACCGGTATCTCGGTTCTTTCGTTTGTTGGACTTGATCGGGCTGGATGATGAGATATTGGGGCTGGCGGATCGGCTGCGTCGTGTCCGTGGGGTCCACCCTTCGGCCGAGTTCCGTCCGGTGGATGGCATCGGCGAGATGATGCGCGATCTCCACCGCCGTTATCATCTGGCCATCGTCACCACTCGCAGCCGCCGCGAAGCGGAAGCGTTCCTTCGTCAACAAGGGCTCGCCGATCTGGTTCAGGTCATCGCTGGCCGGGATGATACCTGGCGCAGCAAGCCCCATCCCAGTCCCGTCCGCTACGCCGCCGAACAATTGGGCGTCCCGGTGGATCGGTGCCTGATGGTGGGCGATACAACGGTGGACATCCGAGCAGCCCGGTCGGCCGGGGCCTATGCGGCTGGCGTGTTGTGCGGTTTCGGGACGGAGGACGAGTTGAAACGCGCCGGGGCGGACCTGATCCTCAAGACCACCCCCGAATTGCGGGAGTGGCTGTAACGGCGCTTATCGTTCGACGTCCGAGCGTACCATAATCTGCACCTGGCCATTCCGCCACTCCACCGCGTCGGCTGGTCGGTAGTTTTCCCGTACATACTGGCCGATTTCCGGATAGTTGGTCATTAAAGTGGCCCCTTCTGGAAAGAGCAACAATGTCGTTGGCTTTTCCTCCTCCATGGCGGCCAACCAGCGGCTGATGGTGGCCTGGTTCATCCACCATGGGTAGTTCATCAGCCAGTAATGCGGCGGAAGCTGCCCCAGAAGGTAATATAGATTGCTGTTTCCCTCGTCAGTGGGCAGCAGGACGAGTCCTCCCTGGGCAGGAATCCGATCGCGTAAGGTGTCGGCCAGTTCGACTAACTCGGAATATTCGGCCCAGCGCGGCGGTTGGGGACTCTTCAGGGCAGGGATGTAGCCCAGCGCGGTGATCGTCACCCAGAACAACATGATGGCCGCAACCAGCGATTGGTGGTTGCACTGGAGTTTTCGTTTCGGCCAATCGGCCATCAGATCGGCGCAGGCAATGCCGGACAGAATTGTCATGAAAGGAAAAGCAGCGGCCCAGTGCCGGCCACCGTAACGTGGGTAGATACACAGTGCGCCCAGGAGAAAGAAAACGAGCAATAACAGCCGTACGCCACGGCCAGGACGCATCTTCTCCCCAGGACAGACGATGCTGCTGGCAAAGGGAACGAGCATGAGGAATGCCGGCAGGATGCCAATGACCTGTGCCCGAGTCGGCAGCAATGTGGCTTCGCCGGGATACGCTCCGAGGTTGAACGAGACCGTCCAGTGGATCAGATCCTGAAACGATCCCGCTTGACGGTAGTAGCTCCAGGCAAAGAGAGCGATCGGGAGGGACAAACCGAGCAGATACACCAGCAAGAGGGGGACCGATCGCCGGAAGGGAACACGACCCGTTGCCAGCCACCCGACCCACACGCCCAACGTTGGTACCAGCAAAAGGATGGCATACTGCTTGGTCAGGATGGTTAGGCCCGAAACCAGGCCGACGGCTCCCATTCCCCATGCAGTTGGCTTATGCATCTGCCTTGCCAATAGCAGAAACACGATGAGATAGACAAGCCCCAGCACAAAGTCGTAATACATAATGGCCCACAGTCCAAAGGAGTTGGACCAGGCCAGGAGAAAGAGGCCGGTGGCAGCCAGGGCCCACGGGCCGCTCCAACGATAGCTCCAGGCCATGCACAGCATGACCATGGCACCGATCAGCAGAGCATGAACCGTTCGCGCGTTCGCCACTGCATCCCCCTTGAACAGAGGCAATGTCCAGGAGAGGAACAGCGGCAGCAAGGGAGCTTTCTGGTCGGGGATATGCTGATAGGGCACAAACCCATTTCGCAGGAGTACCGGGTGCAAGATCACGCGCTGATTGAGCAGCGAAGGGAAGAGGAACAGATGGGCGAGGGAGAGGGTAAGCGCCACCGTCAGGCTGATGCCCAGGACCCCGGCCAGGCGCAGGAGCCGGTCCGGAATGGATGATCTGGCGATCACCTTTCCACCCTGCCCTGGCCATAACCCATGGAGCACCTGCCCATATCCCCGATCATTCCCCTTCGGCCAACCGCAATCGGACGAAAAGCCAGGGGCAGAGGAAGGCAACAGCCCAGCCCAGCAACGCATAGCGCAGGAAACGCACGATGGCTTCCAGGCTGTAGGTCATTTCCGTGGGGAGGGCCAGCCTGGGCCCCACATACAGAACAACCACCACGATGAGGCCCAGCAAAAAGCGCGCGCCACGGCGCCACCATGCTCCATCTGCGCGAAAGCGCACCCAGGCGCGCTCCATCACCACCCCGACCCCCAGCCCGAAAAGAGCACTGGCCGGGGTGATCGCTCCCTCTGCCGGGTAAAGCCCTTCCGTGTCGCCTGGATGGAAAACGATCAGCAGGATAGGCAGAAGGGCGATCCCAAGGAGTTGAGTCACCCTTCGCTGGGCGCCGATCCGGCGTTGGATATGCGGTTGCACCCAGAGGAAAATAAGCCACAGGACAAGCCCGATCAGCCAGCCCCCAAGGACATCCTGGGGAAAGTGAACCCCCAGCACCACCCTTGAGAAGCCAATGCCCAGCATGAGCAGGACTGCCACGATCCAGAAGACCCGATTCCGCAAGCGATAGGCCAGGTATCCCCAGTTTACTACCGCGCTCTGGGCGTGTCCGCTGGGGAAGGAGGGGCTGGTTTCCGGCAACAGGATGCGGATGCGGGGATCGGAGGGCCGGGGGATGGCAAAGAGATATTTCAGCGCGCTATTGAGCCAAGCCGAGGATATCGAGAGGTAGCCGAGGCTTACCCCCCATTCCCGGTGGACACACCAATACACCAGGGGCAACAGGATCAGATAGAATTCCTCATAGCCCAGGAAGGTCAGAAACTTGAAAGCGGCGATCAGGCCTTCGCCGTGAATCATGGCCTGGACCCGAAGAATGGCCTCCGTCCCCCACGGTACCAGCGATTCCAGCCACCTATCCATCCTCTCTCCTCCCTCTGGGGTTACGATCGCACCCTGTTTCGGCACTCGTCAACAAACGCCTCAAACAGCCGGAAAGCGTGGGGGCTGCCGTTGATGAGTTCCTCCGGATGCCACTGGACAGCGACGGCAAAAGGATGGTCTCGGACCTCGACGGCCTCGATAATGCCATCCGGGGCGCAAGCCGTGACTACCAGCCCGGGGGCCACGCCCTTGATGGCCTGGTGATGCATGCTGTTCACCGGCAAAGAGGACACGCCCAGGATACGCGCCAGGTGTGTGCCCGGAGTCACGGTCACCGGGTGGGACAGGTAGTCACGGGGCTGATCGGGATAGCGATCGTGTTTCTCCGCGCCGGGGACCTGGGCCTGAATGTCCTGGTAGAGACTGCCTCCCAAGGCGACGTTGAGGACCTGGATGCCCCGACAAATGGCCAGCAACGGCGTCTGATCAGCCACGGCGCATCGGGCCAGAGTCAGTTCGGCTTGATCCTGCTCCGGGCACGAGGGGCCGCACTTTTCGTGACGCGGTTCGCCATAATGAGCGGGGTCCACATCTACGCCCCCCGGCAACAGCAACCCATCCACTTGTTCATATAGACGGTGCAAAAGGGAAGAATCGGTGAGCGGCGGGATCAGGAACGGGGCGGCGCCGGCCCGGATCAGAGCGCGGATATAGGCCTCGTTCTGACCGATGCGCGGCGGTTGGTTGGGCCCGGATGGGAACGGTGCGCAGCAGAGGCCCACCACAGGTGATCGCTTCTGGTCCATTCGGGAAAGCTGCATTCCACCAAACGGCCCATCAGCCGGCGCCGAACTCAGGGACCCGCCGTGGCGGTCGCTGCGATCGTCGCCGTGACCGGCTGGGTCGGGGCTATGGAGGGGGTGGGCGCGGTGGTGGAGGTCGGAGCGCGCTTCGGTTCCAGGGTCACCGTGCCAGTGACCGGGAGAGTCGGCGTGGCCTCGCTGATCTGCTCCCCGACTTTTTCAAAGACACGGTCCACTACCTCGCCGCGGCCTCCTAAGGTGCCCAACGGCTCGCCATTCACCGTCACCAACACGCCGCCGGCATTGCCGATGCGGAGTTCGATCCGTTCTTCCCCATACCACGACTGGTACGTGGGCGGATTTAGTTGCCCCTGAAACTGGCGCACCCCATCTACTGTGACCTGGATCCACGAGGTCTCGGTGACGACCAACTCCACAAAGACACCGACGTAGACCGGTGGGGAGGGCGTGGGCAACGGAGAAGGGGTGAAGGTGGGTGACAGGGTCGGCTCTAGAGTAAGGGTCGTGGGCGCGGCCGCTGGCCTGGTGGCCAGCGCGGTGGGTGTCTGAGTGGCCGTAGCCGGGACGGAACCGGCAGTCGCCTGGGTCGGAGTCAGCGTAGCGGTGGGCGCCTGGCTGAAGAACCATCCGCTCAGATAGGGATAGTTGCGCCAGAGTAGGAACCCGACCACGGCTGCTGCGCAGGTCAACAAGCCAACCACCCAGAGCCATCCACGCCGTCGGCCGGGCACGGCGTGCAACGGCAGAGGGCGGAACGACGCCGGCGACGATGGGGAAGGCTCTTCCACTGCCCGGAACTCCGGTTCGGGCGGGGCAACCAGCTCGGAGAAACGCCGGACCGCCTCCTGGGCATCCAGCCCCAGATAGGAAGCATAGTTCCGCAGAAAACCACGGCCCACCGCTGGATCCGGAAGCTTGGCGAATTGATCGGTTTCCAGGGCTTCCAGATAATAGATGCGGATGCGGGTATCGATCTCAGCCTGTGCCAGGCTAATCCCCAATTCCTCTCTGCGTTGCCGTAACCACTCGCCCAGGGAGCGGACCTTCTCCTCGTTCACGACCCCCACTATACCCAGACTGGTCGCAAATGTCAAATTCGTGCGAACGTTGGCTTTGTGGTCGTGAGTTGCTTATGATATACTGGCTCTGCTACATTAGCAATACCTGGTAGAATAGGAGGTTTCCATGGACCTGGGATTGAAAGGGCGGGTGGCGATCGTGGCTGCCTCAAGCCGGGGGTTGGGCAAGGCCTGCGCCTTGGAACTGGCTCGCGAAGGGGCGAAGGTGGTCCTCTGCGCCAGGGATGCCGAGCGGCTGACTGCGACGGCTGACGAGATCCGAGCGGCCACGGGGGCCGAGGTGTTCCCCCTGGCGATTAACCTCACGGATCCGGCCCAGATCGTGCACCTGGCCAACGAAACCCTGCGCCGATATGGACGCATTGACGTTCTGGTGACGAACAACGGCGGCCCGCCGCCGGGCTACTTTGACGAACTGGACGACGAGACTTGGCTGTACGCCCATCAGTTGACTCTGCTGAGCGCCGCCCGTCTCATCCGGGCTGTGCTCCCGGCCATGCGCGCCCAGCAGTGGGGTCGGATTATCAACATCACTTCGGTGTCGGTCAAGCAACCGATCGACAACCTCCTGCTTTCCAATGTCTATCGGCTTGGGGTGGTAGGCCTGGCCAAGACACTGGCGGCGCAGTTGGCGGCCGATGGGATCACGATCAACAATGTGGCTCCCGGCTACACGCGCACGGATCGGGTGCTGGAACTGGCCCAGGCTCGCGCCCAGCGCCAGGGGAAGACGGTCGAGGAGATCCTGGCCGAAACGACGGACCGCTTTCCCATGAAACGCATGGGAGAGCCGGAAGAGCTGGCTGCGTTGGTCGCTTTCCTCGCCTCAGAACGGGCCAGCTATATTACCGGCACCACCATCCAGGTGGATGGAGGATACACCCAAGGGATTCTCTAAATTGCTGATTATTCGTCCTCGAACGGCTCTCCGCACTTGGGGCAGGTCGGGTCAGTGGCGCTCACTTCAGCGCCGCAGACGGGGCAATACAATACCAACTCGGCTCCACAGGAGGGGCAGAGAGTATCGGCTTCGCCCAGGATGGCCCCGCATTCAGGGCAGAGAACTTGACCACAGACGGAGCAGCGCCCCTCGCTCCAATCGGTTGCCGCCCCGCAGGCGGGGCACCGCTGATCGAACTCCAGACCGCACTCCGGACAGCGCTCCATCTCTGCCGTAAGCTCCGCATCGCAGCGGGGGCAGTAAAAGGCTAGTTCCGCCCCACAGGCAGGGCACGCCGACTCTTGTTCGGCCACCGCCTGGCCGCAGATCGGGCATAACGACTGCCCACAATGGGGACACTGGACCAGGCCGAGCCCTACCTCCCGCTGACAGGTCGGACAGGGTCGTGCCGCGTGAAATCCACAGTGGGGGCAGTCAATTTCCTCATCCTTCAGCAACAAGTAGCACTGAGGGCATACCCGCTGCCCACACTTCTGGCACACTCCCAACTCGCTGCCAAAATGATCCGTACAAACCGGGCAGCGCAGCAGCACCAGACCCGGCGAGAGGGCAAAAATGGTCGCGGAGGTGCGCCGTTCCAGTTCCAGGAGATGGCCACAGCCGGGACAGGACTCGGGTGCATCGAGGATGCGTTGACCGCAGGCTGGACAACGCCGGACAAAGAGGACTCCGCATTCAGGACAGAGTTTGGCCCCGGCCGCCACCTGGAACCCACACCCGGGGCAGGAGAAGGTCAGGCTCAGACCGCAGGCCGGGCACGATTCCTCATCCTCGTCGCCGAGAACGTGGCCGCACCCCGGACAAAAGAGCTGCCCACACACCGGGCACAGCCCGTCATCCAAAGAGATTCCTGCACCGCATTCTGGACAATGAGTGGGTTCTGGGGTTTCGGCCATCGAATCGGCGTGGGGCACGGCAAGTTCGATCCTTGCGCGGTTACCCGGCGTCCACGAACTCGTACCCACAATGGGGGCAGACCTCGGCATCTGCGGGCAGTTCCTCATCGCAGTTCGGGCAGGAGAAGGTAAACTGAGCGCCACAGTGCGGGCAGATGACCTCATCTGGGCCCAGGGCGGTACCACAGTCGGGACATAGGTCGGCCCCGCAAGAGGGGCACTCTTCGTCGTCCTCATCAATGGGCTGGCCACACACCGTGCAGAAACTGACGCGCTCTACCGGCTCCTCGTCCTCAAAACCCTCGCCCAGTTCAGCTCCGCAATGGGGGCAGACCGTGTCCTCGGCTGAGATCTCCCGGTCGCAAACCGGGCAATAGAAACCGAACTCGGCTCCACACTGAGGACAGACCGTGTCCTCTGCGTCCATGCTGGCTCCGCATTCGGGGCAACGGGTCTCTACGTCGGAGCCAGAATCAAAGATCGGATCCAGGGCATCTTTCGTCATTGCCACATCCTTGGTGGTAGAATTCGAACTGACCGTTTTGTTCCTTCGAGTTTCCATTTATATCACGACTCCACGGAAAAGGCAACTGGCCCTGGTGGTGGCTCCAGCGGGTCATTTTGCCCGGAACCAGCTTTTGAGGTACAATCGTGGATAGCTGATCATATGGTAAGGAGTTTGCCTTGACCCAACCGACAGTCGAACCCGCCTGGTATCTGGTCATTGAGGGGGCGATCGGAGTGGGCAAAACCACCCTGGCGCGGATGCTCCGGGACCATTTTTCCGCCCACCTGGTGTTGGAGGTGTTTGAGGAAAACCCCTTTCTGACCAAGTTCTATGAATCTCGCGCCCAGTATGCCTTTCAAACCCAGATGTTCTTTTTGCTGAGCCGGTACCGCCAACAGCAGCAAAAGATCGTGCCGTTATTGAGAACCCGACCGCTGATCACCGACTATATGTTTGCCAAAGATCAACTCTTTGCCCGGTTGAATCTGAGCGGCGATGAATGGGACATCTATCAGCAGATCCATACCGCGCTGACGGAGCACATTCCGAACCCGGATCTGATCGTCTATCTACAAGCTGATACCGATGTGCTGATGGCGCGGATTGCTCAGCGGGACCGGCCGTACGAGCGCAACATGGACCGGGGGTATATAGAAGCGCTGCGGCAGGCGTACGAGGAGTATTTCACCGCCCATCGAGAGGTGCCGGTGCTGGTCATTGACACCAACTCCCTCAACTTTGTGGCCAATGCGGAGGATTTTCAATACATCCTGGACCGGCTGCGGAGCGCCCTGCGGGCAGGGGTCTTCCAGCAGCCGTTGCCCCAGTTCGAGATCCTCTCGGCGGAAGGATGGCCGGTTCAGGGGCGGCCGCTGGCCGACTGGCAACGGTTCCACGGCGAACTGGACAGGGCTAAAGGCTTTAATGCCAATGTCTACTTTAACTACCTTCGCCTGGGCGAAGAGGTAGGGAATCTGGGGCGCGAATTGGCCCAGCTCTGGATCGAGGAGGAAACCATGGTAAGCCAGGGGCTGTCGGCAGCGGAGGCGCGACGGCTCGCATTACACAGGCGCGGACAGGCGCTCGAGTCCGAACTGGCCGATTGTCTGGCGTACCTGTTGAAACTTGCCAACCACACCGGCATTGACCTGGAATCCGCCTGTCTGGAGAAGGTACGCCGGGATCGAGAACGGCCGTGAGGTTTCGGCGCGCCTCATTCACCAGCGAAGCAATCGGCAGAGGGTTTTTGGTTTTTGCCGCAATACAGCATTTCAGGCCGGCTGGCCTGGTCGGGCGGGCCGACTCATGGAGGCTGAAACAGCAAGAAAGGGTTAGAATGGGCAGGATTATACACCCCCAGCAGGATTCGAACCTGCGACCCACTGCTTAGAAGGCAGTTGCTCTGTCCACTGAGCTATGGGGGCTCCTCCTGACCATATTCTAGCCCACCTTGGGCCGCTTGTCAAACCGATCCCCGGTCATCCACGGCTGGTGCAAAGTAGGTGGCCAAGCCCGATGCGGCTTTGTGGAATGGCCCAGGAGTGGAAGCTTTAGCTGGATTCTGCGTGGTTCCGTTCCGGCTGAAGCCTCCACTCCCATTGAGTGCTGGACTTCAACAGCCCTACCGGTCATCCACCCACACCTTTACGGTCCAAAGCGGAGGAGGATCGCCAGACCGATCAGTGCGACCGCCGCGTACTCGACCAGGACCTGCCGGGTGAGGCGGCCCTGGAGTTGTTGGCTGGCCAGCCCGGCGGTTACATAAAACCCCAGGAGCAAGATCAGCCCGCCCGTCACACCCGAAATGCGCCAGTAATTCATGGCCCAGATGATCTCGCCGGTACACAGGCCGGCAATGACCGCATAGAGGGCAGTACGGGCAAACTCCCGTCCCGCACCCCGAAGGAACTCCAGAGCGAGCAGGGTGCTGACCACTGTGACCCCGGTGGCCGAAAGCAAACTCCGGGTCTTGGCCGAATAGATCAAGACAAACAGAAGCGCAGCGAGCAGATAGGCCCAACCGTTCAGAATAAACCGCGCCGCCAGGTAACGGCTTTCGGTCGGGTCCACCGTGTAATACTCTGCGCTGATGATCAGAATCAGGACCAGGCCGGTGACGACATAGCCAAGCCATTGATAGAGTTGCGTCGGAGCTTGGGGGATCAAAACCGTCGCCGTAAGCACGGTGAGGGCCGGTAGCGTCCAGGTCACGAAGCTATATCGAGCCTCGATCCGCTGCGCCGTTGGGTGGGAACGCACGATCACATCGGTGCCGGCGCAGGTCATCCCCACCAACAAAGCGGCCATTAACACGGTTTGCGTGAGGGAGAGAGTGAGCGGCGACCCCAGTACGGTGAGGTTGTACGTCCAGGTCGGGAATCGCAAGAACGTCATCAAAATCAGGCCCAACACGACCAACGTCGCCACCACGTTGGCTCGCTCATGGTAGAACATGGCTCTTCCTCCAGGGTAGCCATTCTACACTGCGCACTGGGATTTGTCAAACTGTTCCGGAAAATTAAAATGACAGGCACGCCCACAAGCCAGGGGATGAAAGAGCCTGGGAGCGCTGGCCCCGGGCCCTCAAGTATCTTGGCCGCTCAGCTACAAGAATCAATCTTCTTCAGCCTTGTGGCAGAGAATGCACTGCGCATTGACGTACTTGATGTGGCCAAGGGGTGCTGGTCTGATCTCTCCCTGCGGATCGTGACACACGAGACAGTTCTCGCGCCCCTCGAGTTCGTGACTGATCTTGGATGCCAGAGCCACGATGCGAGCGGCTGACTCCACCCACCCATCCGGCGTATGACAGATGTCGCACCTGCCTTCCAGGTGCTGCGCTGGCGGCGTATGACAGTTGCTGCAGACATACTCTGGCGTTGGCCTGCCCTCGGCATGGCATGTACTGCAAGTCGCTTGCAGGTGGGCTCCCACCAGCGGCACAGGGTGCAACTCCGGCGGCAGAGTGGCACCCTTAAAGCCGGCCGGGGTATGGCATTCCCCGCAATTCGGTCCGAAGTGAGGTGTGCTGGGTGGCTGATGGCAACTGGCGCACTCATAGACAGGTTTCTGGCTCCCGGTGTGGCAAGCGGTACAATTGATACTGGCGTGGGCGCCTTCGAGGGGCACTGGGTGGACAAAGCTGGTGAGGACAACTTGCTCAAACCCGGCTGGAGTGTGACATTCTTCGCACCGGTCACCAAAGTGAGGTTGCGCCGGCGGCTGGTGACAGTTTGCACATCGGTATTCTGGCTTTTCCACCCCGTTGTGACAATTGTGGCACCATACCTGGGCATGCTTGCCTTCCAACGGGATGGGGTGGGGGAAGGCAGCGTCCAAATTGACCATCGGCCAGGCTCGTCCGTGGCAGGCCGAGTTGGCACAAAAGCTGGAATCATCATTGCCAAACGCAACCTCGCCATGGCACTCGGTGCAGACGCTGTTGGCCTGGAAGCGATGATCGGCGATAAAATTTGTTTCCAGATGTGAGGATGGCTCCTGGATATAAGCCACTGGCATCTGGGGCGGCCGATCGCTCCCTGAAACGGTCACCGGGATGCTGTGGCAGATGTTACAGTGCAGGCGAATCGACTCTCCCTCGGCACTGAGGTGCTTGCCGTCATGGCAACGAAAGCAACCAGGAAAGTCTTTGTGCTTGCTATTGTCCGGAAACGATCTCCAGGTGACGCCTGGCTCCTCGAATACCAGGCGCGTGATGAACTCCTGGGCTAGTTCTTGCGCCTGTGCGATGTCGTCGGCCCGGCTGGCCGCGACCTCGGGGTAAGTGGTCATATACGTCTCTTTGAACGAAGCGACGGTCTGCAGGGCTGCCTCACGGTTGGTGTAATTATTGTTAAGCAGGGCCAGCAACTCCTTTTTGGCATAAGGCAGATCGGTATTTAGTCTCCTCCCTGCCAGGGCCTCGTCGACCAGATCCTCCGGTGAGGGAAAAGGATGTCCCATCCGATTATGACAGTCTACACAGTCCATCACCCGCTTGGGCGCCGTGGCGATCTCTTCCGGGCTCAGAGGATTGGTCACGTCATTGTATTCGACCGTCCGGCCATCAGGTAAGGTGCTACGCACCCAACGGATCGCCTGTTTTCGCTCGTCAGTGGCGATATACTCAACCCGGCTGGTAATGTGCCAGTGGATGCCAAATCCCAACCCCTGCTCCCGGGTGCCAGCCCCCGTCTTGAGGATCAAATAGGTGCGCTTCTCCGTATTGTTCTCGTCCGGCAAGAAACGCTTGATCTCCCTCACCGTATCGCCGTGGAATGCGGGCGGCCAGTGGCAGCGCTCACATGATTCATTGGCCGGACGCATTGTTGCCGACTCCAGAGGTCGCTCGTACCGGTTCATGATCACCGCCGGCAGATGCCGGAAATGGCTCGCCTTGAGGACGACCGCTTGCAAAGTACTTACCCGGCCTGTATGACATTCCGTACATTTGACGCTGGCGTGGTAAAAGTCCTGGTAGGCCGATGGTTCTTCAGGGTGGACGTCATGGCAGACATCGCTGCAGAACGAGACACTGTTCGAATATTCCCATGCCTGGATGGCAATGATGCCCAGCACGACAAAACCGAGGATAAAGGCAAAACCAGTCAGCAGAGTTCGCCATATGGTCCCTCTCCGGGAGCCACTTTTGTCTATGTTCCCAGATAATTCGGACATCTCACCTCCACGTGCTCCGTTGCCACCGGACATTTACAAATTTCTTACCAGACCATTGTACCCGAAGCGGAATGAAATGTCAACGCTCAGAAGATTGACAAGGAGCTGCGACAAAAGGTATCAGGCCGAGCAGAGGCGAAAAGCAGGGGCGGGTTCCAGAACCCGCCCCCGGGTGGCCCATCATTCCGTTATGGTCGTGTCAATCCGTTCACATTGCCGCCGACTGATTCGATTGAATCATACAGAATCTGGATGATATATTTACCGTTGTGAGCGAAAGCGCCAGGGTCTTTGCCGGTGTACTGGTAGTTGTAGGCCGCCTGCAGCAGGCGCGGCGTCCAGGTATTAAAGCGCACGGCTGCCCCTTGGTCATCCGTATCAGCCTTACCATCACCATCCGCATCGGCAAAGAAGTAGGGATACCGCAGGCCATCATACACGATGCTGATCCCCACCGTTGTCTTGGCATAGGCCTGCATTGCGGCATAGAGTGATTCACGCAGGGTATCAATCTCACCGGCCAGGCCTTCGGTCGTGTCCCCGTCTCCGTCAAAGTCAGTGGCAGACATGCGGATGTTCCTCAGGTCTGCATAGGATTCGACGTTGGTGTGGCACGCGCTACAATCTTCAGCTTTCACCGACAGTGCATGGCCGTCGTGGCACTCGGTGCAGGTGGTAAACGGCTCAACGTGAGTATTACGGCCCGCGTATTCTTTACCTTCGTACTCGTAGGCGCCCTTGGCTTCCGTGCCGAACAAGGTAGCACCGGCAGCAAAATAGTGAACGTTCAGGAAGCGCAGTTTATCGGATGCGGTATCGGGCTCCAGACCCGCGATCAGTTTGTTCATGCTGACGGTGGACTCACGGCCTTGGTGGCACTCAAGGCACAGGTTATTGTCCGGATTGGGCAATGCCAGGTTGGCCCCGCTGGGGAACAGTACCTCATCTACAGCGAAACGGGTGAAGGTTTTGAGATCGTCGTGGCAGGTCGCGCAATTCAGGCCACCGGACGGCTTGGCCGCAATGGTCACCCCGTTTTTCAGGAACATCGGGAGACCGGAAGCCGTGTGACATTTGGTGCAGGTGCCGGGTACTTCTCCTTCGGCGTCCCAGTGACGGAATGCCTCTTCCGAGGAGGCAAAGTGACCGGCATCCATGCGGTGAGCCTGAGACAGGTCGATGGGACTGGACAATTTTTCGTTCAGGCTGACAATGGAGTCGTACAGCAACTCGATAATGTACTTACCGCCGTGGGCATAGGCGCCCGGGTCCTTGATCGAGGTCTGGTAGTTGTAAGCGGCCTTGGCTAACCGGCCCGTCCACGCGTTGTAACCGTTCGGGGGAACCGCCTCTTCCGGGTCCGTGGTGCCGTCAGCGTCGCTATCGATAAAGAAGTAGGGATAGGCTTGCACATCATAGACGATCGGCGTGCCCGAAACGTCAGCACTGTAGGCCTGGATAGCCTTGTACAACTTCTCTTGAAGGGTTTCGATTTCGTAATAGATACCCTCTTGCACGTTGCCATCGCCGTCATAATCGACCGCCGAGCCGTACATGCGATAATCCTTGGGATCGCCTTCACCATGGCATTCGCGGCAGGCTTCCGTTTTCAGTTCGAGGGTGTGAGAGTCGTGGCAATCCACGCAGCTATCAAACCCTTCGACGTGGTCGAATTTGGCATCATACGCCTGGCCCTCGTACTGGTATCCACCCTGGGCCAGGGTGCCGTACAGGGTTGCCGCAGCCGCAAAGTAGTGGATGTTGGTAAAGCCCAGGTCCTTGCTGGGAGTATCCATGTCCGCCAGACCAGCGTCGGCAATGGATTTGTCAACGGATGCTGTGGAGGCGCGACCTTGGTGACATTCCATGCAACGGGCTTCTGCTCCCAGACCGGCGACCTCGGACCCTGAAGGAAATCGAACACTGTCCTTGGCGACGGTCGCTTGATTGTGGCAAACAATGCACGAGACCACCGTCCCGATCGGGGCAGCGTTGTCCACTGTACCGGCTGCCGTGCCGTCCACTCCCAAAAAGTCCAGGTAGCCGGTCTCGCTGTGGCACTTGGCGCAACTGGGGGGCACTTGCTTGGGGTCCTCTTCGTCCCAATGACGAAAGGCCTCGGCTTCATAATCCGCATGGCCCGATTTGGCCCACATCTCCGCAAAGGGGATCTCGGTCACGCCGGTCGGCAATTCAGGACATTCGACCTTCGGACACTCGACCGGTGCCGGACATTCGGGGCACTGGGGGCAGGCTTCCGGTGTCGGGCAGTCAGGACACGGCTGGGCGGTTGGACAAGCAGGGCTTGGTTCTGGCGTTGGGGTCGCGCGGCAACTGGCAAGAACCAAGCCCAGCAACAGCAATCCCATCATCATCACGGATAGCTTCTTCATTGCTTTGTCCCCTCCTAAATGACAGTCTCCGGTCTAAACTGCCACGTCTGGTAGCATCCCGCATAACCCGGGATGCCTCCTCAGCACCAATCTCCCCAATGTAGAAGCTCCCTTGCATGAAGTGGCAAGGGCAGGGATTATGATACCATAAACCGGTGTTCATTGTAGGGGTCAAGTGTCCCTATTTTACCAGGACATAGGTCAAATTCGATGATGCTGGCAATTGTCTTTGAAGCAGTTTTGTGATATAATCTTGACACATACTAAGCAACCATGCTGACCGAAGTATTAGCAGTCAACTGGATCATTCTGTACTTTGTCTACGGCCAGGTATTTTTTATCACCGGTTTGGTAACGGGTCTCCAATGGCGGCGCGGTAGTCATCTGGAATTAGCCCGCCCGTTGCCTTGGCTGGCCGCTTTTGGCCTCAGTCATGGCCTGAACGAATGGGGCTATATTTTTATCCCTCTGCAGGCTCTCTATTTGTCCGATTGGATAGTGCGCTTGATGGTCGTGGGGCATTTGTTGTTGCTGGCCGTGTCCTTCTTGTTCCTCTTCCAGTTTGGGGTGGAACTGACGCTGTTGCGTGTCCCCAGGCTTCGTTGGCTGCGTGCCATACCGGGCTTGGTCTTCCTGGTATGGATGCTGGCGGTCTTGGTGCGAGGGACGCTGGCTCGGGATCCTCTCAATGTGTTAGTGGCTATTGGCGATGGCTGGAGTCGGTATTTCTTGAGCCTGCCGGGTTCGATTCTAGCCGGCCTGGGCTTGCTGCACCAGGCCCGCCAGGTGAGGGACATGGACCTGCCCCAGATCGCCAACTACCTGATCGGGGCAGCGCTGGCTTTCTGTGTGTATGGGCTATTCGGCGGCCTTGTTGTTCCTACCGCACCGATCTTCCCGGCGAACTGGGTCAACTATAGTCTCCTGGATAAGACGGTTCACCTGCCGGCCCCTGTGTTTCGTTCGCTGTGTGGCCTGGCCATGGCGTTTTTTATCGTCCGCTCGCTCAATATCTTTCAGGTAGAGACCGACCGCCGCCTGGCCGAGATGGAGCGGGCCCAGACCTTGGTGGCAGAGCGGGAGCGGATTGGGCGGGATCTGCACGACGGTATCATCCAGAACATATACGCTGCTGGCTTGACCTTGGAAGAAATCAGATATCTGATCGATGAAGATCCCTTCCGCGCCCGGCAGCGTATCCAGGTTGTCATGAAGGATCTTGACCGGATCATCCAGGATATCCGCCGTTACATTTTCGATTTGCGGGCGTTGGAACAGGTCTGCGAACTGGAGAGCGTACTGCGCACGTTGGTTCGGGATCTCAGATTGGACACCTTGCTGGAGGTGGATCTGGAGGTGAAGGGCCAGCGCTGCTGCTGGCTGGATAGCCGGGCGATAGGCGAGATCACCCAGATCGCACGAGAGGCATTGAGCAATGTGGTCAAGCACTCCCGGGCTTCTCATGTCATGATGCAGCTTGAATATCTGGGAGATAGCACACGTTTGACCATAGCAGACAACGGGAGGGGGATGGACCCGCATTCTCCCAACCTCAACCTCCATCACGGGCAAGGGATAACCAACATGCGCCATCGTGCTCTTTCGCTAGGGGGGGAGCTTGAACTCGATACCAGGCCCGGCCAGGGCCTGGTCCTGACACTGACCATCCCTTGTGCCAGCCAGGAGCAGGCGGCAGAGGTCCAAGGGGGGAACCCATGGGATTGAGGATATTACTGGTTGACGATCATGAGGTTGTGCGAGTAGGCTTGCGGACGCTTATCGAACGCCAGCCTGGGATGGAAGTTGTGGGTGAGGCGGGCACCGTTCATGAGGCAGTCAACAAAGCCAGGCAATTGGTACCCGATGTGGTAGTTCTGGATATCCGACTTGTGGGTGAGAACGGCCTGGAAGCCTGTCGACAAATCAAGGCCCAACAGCCCAAGACGCGGATCATTATCCTGACCTCATTTCCTGACGATGAGGGATTGTTTGATGCCATCGCATGTGGGGCAGAAGGCTATGTCCTGAAGCAGGTCGGGTCCGACGATTTGATCCGAGCCTTGGAACGGGTGGGGCGTGGTGAAAGCTTGCTGGATCCAGCACTCACCGAGCGGGTTTTTGCCAAAATACGGGAAGTACGGCGGCGGGAACGAGCCCACGCCTTTGCCGACCTGAACATCCAGGAGATGCAAATTCTGGCTCATATCGCCGAAGGGAAAACCAATCGAGAGATTGGAGATATCATGCACCTGAGCGAAAAAACAGTTCGCAATTACGTCAGCCAGATACTCGACAAGTTAGACTTGACATCGCGGGCTCAGGCAGCCGCATACGCCGCCCGGCACCAGATTGAGAATTATTTGCCCTGAACATACTGCACCTGGCCTTCTGGCCTGCTTCCGAGGACAGGGTCCGACCAGATCCAGTGGGCCGTGCGAACCTGGCGTGGCCACATGCACCCAGGTCACATCCAGCGGGGCATGGCGAGCCAGGCAACACGAAAAAGCCCGGGAGCGCTGGCCTCCGGGCTCTTGAGTGGGTCGGCTACGCACTTATTCGTTTTGTTCTTCCGGTCCGCTTTGTCTGAGGCCGGGCACCGACTTAAGCGCCTCGACCAGATTCATACCGGTCAAGGCTTCCAGGGTAGCGGGCACCTGGGCGATGATGTTGGTGATGTCAGCCGTAAGCTTACCCGCGCCAGCGCCGTCTCCACCGCTGTTGATGATGACGATCCGTTCGGTCTGGGCCAGGGGTTGAGCGATCGCCTCCGCGACTTTGGGTAGAGCCTCGATGATCTGCTGGATGAGGGCGGCCTGGTTGTACTGTTGCCACGCCCGTGCCTTCTTTTCCATGGCCTCTGCTTCGGCAAAGCCTTGGGCTTTGATCACTTCAGCCTGAGCCAGACCACGCGCCCGCATTGCGTTGGCCTCGCCTTCCCCCCGCAAGCGGGTTGCCTCGGCTTCGCCTGCCGCCTCGGTCTCGGTCTGGAACTTTTTGGCGTTGGCCAGGGTTTCAATCCGATACTTCTCCGCTTCGGCCGGCTTCTGAACGGTCGCCTCCAGCTCTTTGGCCCGGCGCAGGACCTCCTGTTCCTGGACTTCGATCTGCTTCTGCTTGGCCACGACCTCGATCTGGATTTCCTGAGCCGTGATCTCTTGGCTGGTGATCTTTTCCTGAAGCGTGCGGGCCAGTTCCGCCTGCACTTGACGGCGGTTTACCTCTTCATCATAGGACGCTTTCTGGACGGCATAGTTCTTTTCTGCCTCGGCGATCTTGGTATTGGCCTCCAGTTCGGCGATCTTGCCTTCCTGCCGGGCGCGGGCCGACTGGATGGTCGCATCGCGAGCCGCATTCGCCTGGGCGATGGTCGCGTCGCGCTGGGCTTCCGCTTCCCCCTTGATCGCGTCGCGCTTGACCTCGGCGGTGCGGGTGCGGCCCAGGCTATCGAGATACTCCTTGTCGTCGCGGATGTCCTTGATGACAAAGGAGACGATCTCCAGGCCCATGTTGGCCAGGTCGCCGGCCGAGACCTCTAATACTTTTTGGGCAAAGGCATCGCGGTCTTTGTAGATTTCCTCTACGGTGAGCATGCCCAGGATGGCGCGCAGGTGGCCGGCCAACGTCTCATGGGCGACGTAGATGATCCCGTCCGGTCCCTTGGACAGGAACTGCTCAGCAGCGGTGTAGATAGAGGCTTCATCACCCCGGATCTTGATCTGGGCGACACCGTCCACATGGACCGGCACGCCCTGGACGGTATAGACATTGCGCACTTCAACCTCGATGGTCAAAATCTCCATCGAGAGGACATCTACCCGCTCCAACACCGGCAGGATAAAAGTACCGCCCCCCTTGACCACCCGGAACCCTACCCGCTCCGGTTTGCCGGTCACGGGGTTGATCAGCGTGCGCCGTCGGCCCGAGATGACCAACACCTGGTTCGGTCCCACCTTCTTGTACCGGCTGGCATAGAACGCACCCAGCACAATCAGCACAAAAAGGATGCCGATTGCTACGAGAATTGCCATTGCCATGATTGCTTCACCTCCTTCTGTGATGGGATTGACCTGGGTTCAGGAACGTTCCGTGTCGTCTCTTGGCTTCTCCTCCTCTTCTGACTCTGGCGTCAGCGGCCTCACCAATACCTGGGGGCCCAACACTCGCACGATCCGGACAAACTGCCCGCGGGGGATGGCGCTTCCGTCCACGGAGCGAGCCATCGAACTCATCCGCCCCGATTTCGTGACATACACCACCTGACCCGGCGAAGTCTGGCCAATGGGAACGGTGACCTCGGCTTCCAGGCCGACCAATTCGCTGCGACGCACCTCACTGGAAGCCTGAGACCGGATAAAGACCTGGCTGAAGAGCAGGTACATCAACCCGGCGCACACCAGCCCGCTGAGCGAGGCGAACACCAGACTTAACCTCGGATCGACCTGAAAGAATTGAAGGCTGAGCACGCCGACTCCTCCAAAGACGGTCACAAAGGTAGCAATGGTGATCGGGCTCAACGGCGACACCGGCACATCGGGAGCATCCAATCCCGCCGCCGGGACCTCCGGCCCGCCGATGTGAACACCGGCGCCTGGAATATCTACGTCGCCCGGCAGGTTGATCTGGGGAACATCCACATCGATATCCGGCAGGTCGATTTGCGATAATCCACCGGTGATGGCGACAAAGACCGCATAACCGAGGCCGACGAAAAACAGGACAGAATAGACACAACTGAGGGTATCAAAGTTCAGACTGGGCATATACCCTCCTTTCTGAGACCGGCCCCTCGTCCACCCTCTGGCTCCCATTATACCACCGGCTCTTGAAAGCAGCAACTATGACCCACGAAACGACCGCGGGGGAATCTTTTTGTTTTGGCTGCCTTGTGGTATGATCGGTGGTCGGTTGATGCGAGGAATGGATGAACACCGAACGCTTTGTGGCCGCGGGCTATCGAGCCTGGAATCGGTTCGGCGATGGGGTGCTTGGGGCCCTGGTCTTTCTCGGCTCTCTTTTTTTATACCTGAAGACTCTGGCCCCCTCGGTCGCTGCCCTTTTTGATGATAGTCTTGAATTCCCCCTGGTCTGCTTCCGACTGGCCATTGCCCACCCCACCGGTTACCCTCTCTATACGCTGCTTGGCAAGCTCTTCACTCTGGGACCGTGGCGTAATGTGGCTTGGTCGGTCAATCTGCTGTCAGCCGTCGCCGGCGCGCTGACAACGGCGCTGGTCTACCTGACCGCCCGCCGACTCACCCGCCGTCGGCTGCCAGCCCTGCTGGGTGCGGTGAGCCTGGCAATTTCCCCTGTCTTCTGGTCCCAGGCCGTGGTGGCCGAGGTCTATACGCTGAACGCTGCCCTGGTCGCCGGGGTATTATGGCTGGCCCTTTGTTGGGCAGCACGTCCCCTGCTGCCAGTCGAACCCTTTTCCCTCCTCTTGGTGTTTCCAGCCCAGCGACCCATGCTCTTTTTGCCTGGGGAAGGCGTTGCATCCCGGATGCCATTGGCCGCACGCCGGACTCTCGGGCGAATGTATCGGGTCTACCGATGGTTTTTCCCGGCCGTACCGCCCAGGCGTCGTCTGCGACTGAATCCTGTGATCTATGGTCTGGCGGCTCTGATGGGGCTGGGATTGACCCATCACCGCACGATCGTGCTGCTGGTCCCGGCGCTGCTTCTGTTTATCCTGTTTGTCGAACCGCGTACCTTCAGCCGGGCTGCGCTGCTGGGAGCAGAACCCCGCCGCCCCCCCCGCTGGCTTCAGATATTCAAGCGTCCGGCGATCCTTCTGATAATTTCCCTTTTGTCTCCGCTCCTTCTCTACCTTTACCTCCCCGTCCGAGGCAATGTGGGGTCGCTGGATGGCACCTACGTCAACACCTGGCGCGGCTTCTGGCAGTGGGTGACGGCCGGCAGTTACCGTCTCTTTCTGGGCGAGAACCCCCTCGCCCGCGATCTGGACGCCGCTTTCTATGGTAGCCTGTTCTGGCAACAGTTCGGCCCGGTCGGATTGGCTCTGGCGGTGGTGGGATTGTTGGCTCTGGTTCGCAAGCCGAAGGCTCTGGTTCTGACCGGTGTCGCTTTTCTGGCTACCACTGCCTTCGCCATTGCCTATCGCGTGCCCGATGTGGAGGTCTTTTTCATCCCTGCCTTCCTGCTGGTGTCCCTCTGGATGGCGGTGGGGCTGGACCATGCCGTGGAGCGGCTCCGTCCGCGTGGGACGAGTCTGACCTTGCGCCGCCTGCTGGCCATTGCCTGCCTGATCCTGATCCTGGCGGCTTTTCTCCAACCGCTGTGGATCGCCCTGGACCGTTACCCTGACCTGGACCGGAGTCAGCACTGGATCGTCCGTGACTTTGGCTGGTACGTGCTCAGCCAGCCGCTGCCCGTGGACAGCGTGGTGGTCGGTTTGCTGGGGGAGACGACCTTACTGCGCTACCTGCAGGAGACGATCGGGTTGCGCCCCGATGTGGAGACGATTGCCCGCGATGGCGAAGAAGCACGCCGGGAGGCCGTAGAAAAGGCACTGGCCGAGGGACGTTCGGTCTATATCACCCGTCCCCTGCCCGGCCTGGCCGATCGCTACGCCCTCGCCTCGGTGATCGGCTTGATCGATGTGGCCGGAGACCCGGAAACGCTGATTCAGGTGCGGGAACCCAACTTCGAGGTTCCTCCGGTGCCGCGTCCTGCGGACCTGGAAATCATTCCCGGTCTGCGACTGGTGGGCTATGGGTTCCATGAACACCGGGGGCACTGGCAGGCCTGGCTTCGGTTGCGGGTCTGGTGGCAGGCCGGGCAAGGCGGAGTGGAGAGCTTTAAGGTTTCGGCGCGGCTGGTCGATGCTGGCGGTCAGTTTGTGGCGGTCACCGATGCGGAGCCGGTGGCCGGAGCCTATCCGTCCACGGTCTGGCGTCCTGGTGAGGTGGTGGCCGATGCCTATGAAATCCCATTGCCTGCCGGGTTGCCACCGGGCGAATATACCCCGGTGATCATTGTCTACGAGCCGGCTACCGGTATGGAGCGGGCGCGAGTGTCTCTGACGTCGGTGTGGCTGACCGGCAATCCAGCCCGCCCACCCCGTCGGGCGCTGGAAGCGAGTGTCGCTCGGACGATTTATGCCCGTTTCGAGAACGTGGAGTTGTTGGGCTATACCCCGCCCGATCCGGAAGCGATCTACCGCCCTGGCGACCTGCTCCCCCTGACGCTTTTGTGGCAGGCTCAAGGCCCGGCGGTCGGCGCCTGGCACGTTGCCGTTTGGCTGGAGGGGCTCCGACGACACCCCGTGCATGAAGAATCGCTCGGCGGGCTTTTCCCCACAGACCGCTGGCAGGCCCACCAGGTCGTGCAACAGAAACCGTACTTGCCGATCCCCGGTGACCTGCCGGCAGGGGTGTATCGGCTCAAAATGCGAGTCATCCGGGACGGACGTCCGGTGGCCTGGGGGCGGGGCCTGATCCCGTTGGGGAGCGATCTGGACCTGGGCGCGGTGCGCATCGGCGATTGACTCGATTTGTCGGCCGGTCCGTTCTATGGTAGACTGCAGGTGTCGCGACGTCGCTCCGGCATCTCGGAGCGATTCTCATTGAGTGGGGGGACGAAGCGGTGCGAGTGTTGTTTGTCGCCCAGCAGATTGATTACGAACCACAAGGGATCATGCACCTGTCCAGTGCCCTCAAGGCGGCAGGGCACCAGGTTGAGTTGGTGGTCGTAGCTCGTCGGGAGCCCGTAGAGGCAGCTCGCGAGTTTCAACCCGATGTGGTTGCCTATTCGGTCATCACCGGTTCGCAGCGCTATTATCTGGAACTCAATCGGCGGATCAAAGCAGCGTTGCCCGGGGTGTTTGCCGTTTTCGGGGGACCACATCCGACCTTCTTCCCGGAGATGGTCGAAGAAAGCGGGGTGGACGGCTTGTGCCGGGGTGAAGGGGAAGAGGCTCTAGTCGAATTGGTGCAGGTCCTGTCTGAAGGCGGCCCCGACGCCGTTCTGGGGGTGGCGAACTGGTCCTTCCAGCGCAACGGAGAGCTTGTCACCAATCCGGTGCGGCCCTATATCGAAGATCTGGATCGCCTGCCCTTTCCCGATCGAAGGTTGATTTACGAACGGGAACCGATCGTTGCCCGGAGCAAGATCAAACACTTTATCGCCGGACGGGGCTGCCCCTATGACTGCACCTACTGTTTTAACCATTCGTTATTCGAACTGTACCGGGGGAAAGGCAGGCACTTCCGCCAGCGCAGTGTGGACCACGTCATCGAAGAGATCCGCTGGGTGCGGGACCACTACCCCCTGGAATTTGTTGTTTTCGTGGATGACACCTTTGTCCTCTCCAGAACATGGCTGGCCGAATTTGCCGAAAAGTATCCGCGCCAGATCGGCCTGCCCTTTTTCTGCAACACGCGGGCCAACCTGGTGACCGAAGAGCAGGTCCGTTTGCTCAAAGAAGCCGGCTGCCACTCGGTGAGTATGGGGGTGGAGACGGCAAACGATCGATTGCGAAACGATCTTCTGAAGCGGCGGATGAGCAAGGAGCAGATTCTGGAAGCCGCCCGCCTGCTCCGCGAAGGGGGCCTGCACTTTACCACGACCAACATGATCGGCCTGCCGACCAGCACGCTGGACGATGATTTTGCCACCCTGGAACTGAACATTCAGGCCAGACCGTCATACGCTCATGTGTTCATTTTTCAGCCCTACCCGCGCACGGAGTTGGGTGAGTTTACCCGCGAACATGACTGGATGGCCGGCAGTTTTGATGATATCGGCGAAGTGGCCTGGGACCATTCGGTGCTCAAGTTTGACGCGGCCCACAAGCGGGCCTTGACCGTCCTGCAGCGCTTCTTTGCCCTGGGAGTGGAGTGGCCGTGGTTGGTCCCGCTCATCCGCCGCATGACCCGATTGCCGGATAACCGCCTGTTCTGGCTGTTGCATAAACTGTGGAAGGGCTGGGCCATCAAGAACCGGGTTCACCCCGTTCGCCTGAATTGGCGCGAGATTGTCGAGGCAGTCTGGCATTTCATGAGAATCAAATCCTGAGGAACCCTTGCATCTCCTATTCATTGTCAAAGAGATTGATAACGAACCCCAGGGGATTCTGCTGATCAGCAGCCTTTTGAAACAGGCGGGGCACCAGGTGAGCCTGGTGGTGGCGACTGAGCAAGACCCGGTCCAGGCAGCGTTGCGCCTCCAGCCTGATGTGTTGGGCTATACGGTCTACACCGGTTCTCATCCGTGGTATCTGGATCTGAACCGTCGCATCCGGTCCCAGTTGCCGGGGGTGTTTTCAATTTTCGGTGGGCCTCATCCGACCTTTTTTCCGGAGATGATCGAGCACGAAGGCGTGGATGGGGTATGTATCGGTGAGGGCGAGTACGCGACCCTGGACTTGATGAACGCGCTGGAGCGCACCAACGAGGGCGTGCGCCTGACGGAGCCAGGCATCGCCAACTGGTGGTTCAGGTGGAACGGGGCGGTGGTCCGCAATCCGTTGCGTCCGTTGCTGACCGGGGAGGAACTGGACGCCCTGCCCTTTGCCGATCGAGAACTGCTCTATGCCGCCCATCGGCAAAGCCGTCGCACCAAGATCAAGCCGTTCATCACCGGCCGGGGCTGTCCCTATGACTGCGCCTTCTGCTTCAACAAGGCCTATTCGGACCTGTATGGGGGGCAGGGGCGCCGCTTCCGCCGCCGCAGCGTCGGGAACGTCATCCAGGAACTCAAGGAAGTGATCTCGCGCTACGATGTACGCTTTGTGCTGTTTATGGATGACACGTTCATTCTACAGGGCCAGTGGTTGCAAGAGTTCATGGCCCGTTACAAGGCGGAAATCGGCCTGCCTTTCTGGTGTCAGGTGCGGGCCAACCTGGTGACGGAGGAAAAGGTTTCGTTATTCAAGGAGGCCGGATGCGTCTCGGTGAGCTTTGGGTTGGAGGCGGGCAATGACCGGCTGCGCAATGCCGTGCTGAACCGCAACATGAGCCAGGAGGAGATCCTGGACGCCGCCGAGATCCTGCGCCGCCACGGCGTGGCGTTCATGACCAACAACATGTTGGGTCTGCCCACCGGTTCGCTGGAGAATGACCTGGAGACCCTGGCGCTCAATATTCAGTGCCGGCCGGCGTATGCCAACGTGTTTCTGTTCCAGCCCTATCCGAAAACAGCGCTGGGCGAATGGGCCTACCAGCAGGGCTGGATGATGGGTTCCTTTGACGATCTTTCGGGTTCGGTCAGTGATACCACCATCATCAAGTTTGGTAGCGAGGCCGAAAAGCGCCAGATCGAAAACCTGCAAAAGCTCTTTGCCTTAGCCGTTGAAATGCCTCGGTTATGGCCTCTCATCCGCCACTTGATCCGCCTACCCCCAAACTGGCTGTTCTGGTTGGCCTATAAACTATGGAAGGGGTGGGCCATCAAAAACCGGATGTTTCCATTCCGGATGACACCTCGGGAGTATCTGGAATCGGCGCTCTATTATATGCGTATCAAGAGCCAATGAGAGCGCTGCGATCAGGAGGGGAATGGTATGGTCAGAGGAAAATCATCCTGGCAACTCTTCTCTCTGTGCTTGCTTTGCTCAGTGCTCCTGGCCGTCTCGTTGTCCCTGGTTCCTGGTGGACGTTCGGTCGAGGCAGCCACCTGTTGGAAAGCCGAGATCACGGCCCAATGGACAGACCTCGGCCTGGTAGGCAGTGTGTTGCGGGTGTCGGTGGAGGGCAAGGCTGGGTTGCCCGTGACTGTCCGTTCCCTGGGCGGGTTTGAGGCGGTGGGCTTTACCGGCACCAAACCGGAGTATGGTCCGTATGTGGCCGAATTTGCGCCGTTGAGCAAGGGCACCTATTTTATCGAACCCCAGGGCCTGGGCCTTACCTATGAACTATGGTTGGATGGCAGGAATTACACCCGGGTGGACTTTCGCCCGGTGCCGTGTGGGGCGACACCGACACCCACACCGACCCGGCCTACACCGACGGTCACCCGCACGCCGACCCGGACCCCTTCCCCTACCCCGTTGACGGCGACGCCCACGCGGCCTCTTGCACCGGTTTCTGGCTGGCAGAGCCGGATTGTCCAACATCTGAAGCAGCTACCGGGCAGTTATTGGGCGACCGTTGCCGTGCGAGTGATCGGCCGCCCGGCAGGACAGGAGGTCAAGATTCAATCGGATAGTTGGACCGCCACTTGCAAAACCGGCACGAAACCAGAGCATGGTCCGGATGCCTGCGAATTCGGCGGACTGCGCAGCGGGACCTATCGCCTGGCTCCGGTGGGCCTGGGTGTTCAGCGAGATGTGGCTGTCCAGATGGGGGATTTCGTCCTGATCGAGTTTTACCAGACCGGCGCGGAGCCGACGGTGAGCCGATGGGTTGGCTCGGTGGTAAAGAACACCAGCGGCAGTCAGCCGACCGAGTTTGTCAACTCGGCCATCGCTGTCGTTGTCGCCGGAAAACCATGGCACGAGGTCGAGATCCGGGCCAATGGCTGGAAAACGGCAGCCCTGACCGGCACCAAGCCCGATTACGGTCCGGATGCCTGCGAATTTGCCGGATTGCGCGCGGCCACGTACACGATTACTCCCAAAGGCCTGGACGCCAGTGTGCAGGTCACTATGGACGGGTGGGGCTGGGCCATGGTCCGCTTCGATCCGGTCACCGTACCCGCTCCTCGCCCTACCGCCTCCCCGACCAGCCGGTTACAACCCACTCCATCGGCTACTTCTCGCGCGACGGCCACTCCTCCGACCAGCCCGACGCCCGGCGGTCCCCGCTGGAAAGGATGGGTGCTGAGCAATACCAGCGGCCAGCAGCCGGGAGCCGGCGTGTGGTCCGTGATCGTGGTGCGGGTGATCCATTATGGAGGCTGGCCGGTGACGATTACCGGCGGTGGCGGCTGGAGCGCCACCTGCATCACCGGCTCCAAGCCGGAATACGGGCCCGATGTATGCGACTTTGCAGGGCTGTGGCCCGGCACCTATTATCTGCGTCCGGAGGGTGCCGATATCGAATTAGAGGTGTATGTGGACGGATTGGGCACAGCCTGGTTAGAGTTTGCCCACCCTTGACCTGCCGAACAAATCAACGAACGGGACTTGACGACAGAACAGTTCCATGCTATAATGTGTAATGCCGAGATGTAGCGGATCCTCGCCGTATGTGCGCACCTTAATCGTTTCTATGATTCTTGGGTATCTGATAGGGACAGAACAGAATCGAGGACTGGGTTTCAGGACACACATCTTGGCAAAGCAGGGAACTCTTGAGGCTTGATCTGTTGTGTTTGCCCTACCAATTAACCAGCAATGATCGAACAAGATTGACGGAATGTTCTGTCGGAATGATCGGTTCCGGCTGATATCTGTTGTACTTGTCACCTACAATAAGATAATGAATCCCTGGATGTGGAGAGAAAAGTGAATATTGCAGAGCTTGAAAGCAAAACGCTGAGCGAACTTCAGGAAATGGCTCGCCAGCTTGATATTACTGGCTACAGCCGGCTTAAGAAGCATGAGTTGACCATGCGTCTACTCCAGGCCCACGCTGAAAGCCAGGGGCTGCTATTCGGTGGGGGCATTCTCGATGTCTTGCCGGAAGGGATCGGGTTTCTCCGTTCCGGAGACCTCCTCCCCAGTCCAGAAGACATCTATGTCTCTCAGTCCCAGATCCGACGCTTTGGCCTGAGACCGGGGGATACGGTCATCGGACAGGTGCGCCCGCCGAAGGACAACGAAAAGTACTTTGGTCTGCTTCGGGTGGAAGCGGTCAACAACATGGATCCGGAGCAGGCCAAGCGGCGGCCTTGGTTCGACTCGTTGACGCCCATCTTCCCACGGGAGCAACTTGTCCTGGAATCGGGCCAGTTTCCTCTGTCTACCCGATTGCTGGACATGCTGGCGCCCATTGGCCGGGGGCAACGTGGTCTGATCGTCTCACCACCGAAAGCGGGCAAGACCACCATCCTGAAAGAGATCGCCAACGGGCTGACCCACAATTATAACGATCTTCACCTCATGGTGGTGCTCATCGGCGAGCGCCCGGAGGAAGTGACCGACATGGCCCGTTCGGTGGAAGCGGAGGTGATGGCCGCCACGTTTGACGAACCGGTCCAGCATCATGTGCGGGTGGCGGAGATGGCTCTGGAGCGGGCGAAGCGTCTGGTCGAAACCGGCAAGGATGTGGTGATCCTGGCCGACTCGATCACCCGGTTGGCGCGTGCCTACAACCTGGTGGTCCCGCCCAGCGGACGGACGCTCTCCGGAGGCATCGATCCGGCAGCCCTCTATCCCCCCAAGCGGTTCTTTGGCGCAGCGCGGAACCTGGAGGAAGGGGGAAGCCTGACGATTATTGCCACCTGCCTGGTCGACACCGGCAGCCGGATGGACGACGTGATCTATGAGGAGTTCAAAGGCACCGGCAACATGGAGATGCATCTGAACCGCAAACTGGCGGAGCGGCGCATCTTCCCGGCGATCGATATCGAGCGCACCAGCACACGTCGTGAGGAACTGTTGCTGGACAAAGAGGTACTTTCGCGGGTGTGGACCTTGCGGCGCATGATCGATGCTCTGGGCGGAGGTCCTGAGGCGGTGGAACCGGTGTTGGAGCGTTTGCGCAAGACGCACAGCAACGCCGAGTTCCTGGCCACTCTCAACCGCGACATCTAATTTGGCAACCCATCCCGCCTGTGGTATAATAGGCGACGCTGCCAGGAGGTTGGTGCGGCACATCTTTTGGGAGTGAGTGCATGATCGAGTCGCAAACCGAGCTCCCTGCCGGGGAGTACGAGTCTGCGACCTCCTGGGCACGGAGTCGTCATTTCATGGCTTCTGTCGCCGGGCAGGTCAGGAGCATGACTCGTACCCTGTCAGGGACGAGGGCGGCGTACTTGCTGAGGGAATTTACGGTTCTTGTCCGCGCCCTGGTACAGTCGTCTCAAATCCATGCCAATTGGGAGTTCTTCCTTCGCCGGGTTGTCGTTGGAAAAGAGAAAATTGCGCTGAATCGCTTCGCCTTGCATCTGGTGGTGGTCCTGCTGGCAGTGGGGGTGGTGGCCATCAGCCAGCTCGGTCTGCCGCAGGTTGATTTTCTCCCCCCTACGCCGACGCCAGCCCCCGATCTGGGAGAGCATACAGTCCCCAGGACGCCGACCAACCGCGGCGTGAACCGCCTGGTGGTCCACAGCAACCAGACCCTCCTCTTCCAGGCCCCGGTTCCCCATACGATTATCGCCGAACGCGATCGGATGGAGATTATTACCTACACGGTCCAGCCGAACGACAATGTCTGGGCCATTGCCCAGGCGTTTGGTTTGAAAGTGGAGACGGTGGTGTGGGCGAATCCGGAGGTGGAGAATGCGCCTGACCTCCTGAGCGTGGGGCAGGTTCTGGTCATCTTGCCGGTGGATGGCGTCTACTATACGGTGCAGACCGGGGATACGGTGGAAAAGATCGCCAAGAAATTCAAAACGACGCCGGAAAAGATCGTTTCGTTTAAACTCAACGGCCTGCAGGAACCGTACACCCTGACCCCAGGTCAGAAGTTGGTCGTCCCCGATGGGCAAAAACCGGCCCCGCGCCCGGCGATGAACCTCTATCCCATGACCCGCGTGGGGGCCCCGCCCAAAGGGGCTCCGAAGGGGTCGGGGCGTTTTGCCTGGCCTACGCAGGGCTACCTCTCCCAGCAATTCTGGAGCGGGCACTTGGGGATCGACATTGCCAACCGGACCGGCGTGCCTGTCTATGCGGCGGATGATGGGTACGTGCTCATGGCAGGACGGGACACATGGGGATATGGCAACCAGGTGGTCATCGATCACGGCAACGGCTACATGACCCGGTATGCGCACCTTCAGACCATCCTGGTCAAGGCCGGCCAATTCGTCAAGAAGAACCAAAAGATCGGGACGATGGGGTGTACGGGTCGTTGCACCGGACCCCACCTGCACTTTGAGGTGATTCAGAACGGGGGTCCGCGCAATCCACTAGGCTTTTTGCCCTAGCCGGTTGAGCCAAGAAAAAAATGGGCACAAGTGAATCCTTGTGCCCATTTTTGTTCGCGAAAGCGCTTTTGTGAATCAGACCCAACCGCGCAACTTCATCGCCTCGGCCACGCGGGCAACAGCGACAATATACGCCCCCATGCGGTTATCGACGCGATATTTCTGGGCCGTTTCGTGCACGGCATGGAAGGCGGCGGTCATTTTCTGGTCTAATCTCTGGTATACTTCTTCCGCCGTCCAATAGAAATCGTAGGCGTTCTGTACCTGCTCAAAATAGGACACGGTCACCCCGCCGGCGTTGCATAAAAAGTCCGGGATGACATATACCCCCTTCTTGTACAAGATCTCATCCGCTTCAGGCGTGGTGGGGCCGTTGGCCAGTTCGGCAACGATTTTGGCTTTGATATTCCCCGCATTCTCTTTCTTGATCTGATTTTCCAGCGCAGCGGGGATGAGGATATCCACCTTCAGCTCCAGCAATTCCTCGTTGCTGACCGGGGTGCACGCATCGCAGCACCGGTAGGTAGCCACCGTGCCTTTTTCATTCTTCCAGGCCAGGACAGCATTAAATTCCAACCCATCCGGGCAGTAGACGCCGCCCTTGGAGTCGGATACGGCCACCACCTTGGAGCCAAACATCTCCGAAATCAGGCGGTGGGCAAACTGGCCAGCATTGCCATAGCCCTGAACGGCCACCGTCGCGTTTTTCATGTCAATGCCCAACGTCTTGGCGGCTTCGCGGATAGTGTACATGCCGCCTCGGGCGGTGGCATCCCCTCGCCCCGCCGAGCCTCCCAGCGCCAGGGGTTTGCCGGTGATGACGCCAGGGACGTTGTAGCCGCGGATGACCGCGTATTCGTCCATCATCCAGGCCATGATCTGGGGCGTGGTATACACATCGGGGGCGGGAACGTCGGTCTCTTCGCCGATATAATGGCCAATGGCCCGGATATAGGCGCGGCTGAGGCGTTCCAGTTCGCCCATGGACATCTCTTTCGGATTGCAGATGATACCGCCTTTGCCACCTCCCAGCGGAATATCCACGACAGCCGTCTTCCATGTCATCCAGGCAGCCAGGGCGCGGACGGTATCGATCGTTTCCTCGGGGTGGAAACGGATCCCTCCTTTGGTCGGCCCTCGGGCATCGTTGTATTGGACTCGAAAGCCATGAAAGATGCGGGTCGTGCCGTCGTCCATTTTCACCGGCATGGTCACATGAAACTCGCGAAGCGGCCACCTTAAGAGTTCATGCACGGCGGGCTCAAGGTTCATGATCTTGGCCGCTGCATCCAGTTGCGCCTGGGCGATCTTGAAAGGATTTAATTCACTCATCGAATTCCTCTCCTTGTATGGTTAGTATAGGTATGTTTCAAATGTTGGCTGCGCGAATCCGAGTCGCGTAGCGAAACGCCCCAGATTGATGGGGTTCAGAGAAAAAAATATACCCGATGTGCCACCTCCTCGCGTGCGGGTATACCTTCACCATAAAAATTGCCACGCTGCAATTCCTAGTCTCCATAAATTATAGCACAGGGGGCAACCTTGAGGCAAAAATGAGGCAGGGGTTGGCTTACCGCCGGAAAACGTCCCGTCCAGAAAGGGCCAGGGGATCACATGCCCCTTATGGATTCAGTTTTCTCTCCAGCAGGGCGGTGACCACCTGAGGGTTGGCCTTGCCCCGGGTGGCCTTCATGACCTCGCCGACGAACCAATTGAGCAGAGTCGTTTTGCCCGCACGGTAACGGTTCACCTGCTCGGGGTGCGCCGCCAGCACCTGTTCCACGATCTGGGCCAGTACCTCCTGATCGTCCACCTGCGTTGCGCCCGTGGCGATCTCGCCGGCGCGGCGGCCTGTGGCAAACATCTCTTGCAGGACCGCTTTCCCGCTGTGAGCGGTGATCGCGCCGGTCTCGACCAGGGCCACCAGCTCGGCCAACGCCGCCGGCGTCACGCGCGTCTGGCCGATCTCGATGTTCTCCGCCTTGAGCAGCCGGAAGAGTTCTCCGCTCAACCAATGGCTGATGGGTCTGGGGGGGATGCCTCGTTCACGCCCGGCCTGCACCGCTGCCTCAAAATAATCGGCCACGTCGCGATCGGAGGTCAATACCGCAGCCTCCGAGGCGGACAATCCATATTGCGCCACAAAGCGGGCCCGCCTGGCGTCTGGTAACTCGGGCAACCGCGCCGCCAGCTCGTCCACCCAGGCGCGGGAGATGCGGAGCGGAGGCAGGTCTGGTTCGGGGAAATAGCGATAGTCGTCGGCTTCCTCCTTGGCTCGCTGCTCGACCGTTCGCCCCTGCCCTTCGTTCCAGCCCATCGTCACCTGGCGGACCTGACCGCCATGGGCGAGGACCTGGGTTTGTCGTCGGATCTCGTATTCGAGTGCCAGTTTGACCGCCCGGAACGAGTTGAGGTTCTTGACCTCCACCTTGGTGCCGAACTCTGGAACGCCCACCGGTCGCACCGAGACGTTGGCCTCACAGCGCATGGCCCCTTTCTCCATGTCGCCCGATGACACGCCTAGATACCGCAGGATGGTCCGCAGCTTGACCAGATATTGCCGTGCTTCCTCGGGAGTCCGCAGATCGGGTTCGGTGACGATCTCCAGCAAGGGCAATCCTGACCGGTTAAAGTCCACCAGGCTGTAATTCCCGGCATGGAAGAGCTTGCCGGTATCTTCTTCGAGGTGTACCCGTCGAATGCGGATCCGTTTTGGGGAGCCTTCCGCCCCTTCAATCCCGATCCACCCCTGCTGGCAAAGGGGGAAATCGTACATGCTGATCTGATAGGACTTGGGCAGGTCGGGGTAGAAATAGTTCTTGCGGGAAAAGACAGCCGTCTCGGCGATCTGACAGTGGAGGGCCAGGCCGACCAGGATCGCCTGTTCCACCGCCCGGCGGTTGATCACCGGCAGTGACCCGGGCAGCCCCAGACACACGGGACAGACATGGGTGTTGGGCTCGGCCCCAAAGACGTTCGCATCACAGCCGCAGAACATCTTGGAGCGGGTGAGGAGTTGGGCATGAACTTCCATGCCGATAATGGCTTCATAGTCGGACATAGCGGCCCCATTATACCATGGTTCCTTCCTGGCAAAAAGTTTGACCTCTGCCCTGCTTTTGAGTATACTATGGATACGGGGCGTAGCGCAGCCCGGTAGCGCGCTTGGTTTGGGACCAAGAAGTCGTCAGTTCAAGTCTGACCGCCCCGACTGTGCGGGAGTAGCGCAGTGGTAGCGCATCTGCCTTCCAAGCAGACTGTCGCGGGTTCGAATCCCGTCTCCCGCTCTATCGGAAGGGCAACGGCCCCGACCAACTATATGGTCTCACATCGCTTCAGGCCGTTTCTATGGCCCGAAAGCCGCCCTTCCCCTCCGCGCCCACTGCTACGGGGTCCAAGAGGATTGTTGTAACATTGTTGTCAAAGACCAAAACAAAAACCCTCTGCCGGTTTGTCCTAGCAGAGGGTTTCGGTTATAATCCCTTCGCCAGGCCGATCCCACCGGCTTGGCCGCGCCCTGGGGTGCTTACCACACCGCCAGGGCATCTTATTTACCTGTTAACGCCTTCAGTTTAGCACAACTTCTGCCTGTTGTCAAGCCCTCAATTTCCGGGCAGGCCGGTGGGTGCATTTCAGAATTCTGGGTGAATTGGGTTAAGCTGCTTTGGCCAAGCGGGTACAGGCCTCCTGCCACCGGCCGCTATGGACCTCGCCCAAAGCGGCCAGCATCCGG
>JAGVRI010000024.1:43010-44605 GCA_018606645.1 Chloroflexota bacterium | reverse complement strand
ACTCGTTACGCCATTCGTGCGGGTCGGAACTTACCCGACAAGGAATTTCGCTACCTTAGGACCGTTATAGTTACGGCCGCCGTTCACCGGGGCTTCGGTTCAGAGCTTCGCTTGCGCTAACCCTTCCCCTTAACCTTCCGGCACTGGGCAGGCGTCAGCCCCTATACGTCAGCTTACGCTTTAGCAGAGACCTGTGGTTTTGTTAAACAGTCGGCAGGGCCATTTCTCTGCGGCCCCCTCGGGCTCTACGGATGTATCACCCTACCGGGGCGCTCCTTCTCCCGAAGTTACGGAGCCATTTTGCCTAATTCCTTAACGAGGGTTCTCCCGATCCCCTTGGTATACTCTACCCGTCTACCAGTGTCGGTTTGCGGTACGGGCACGCGGGTCTCACTAGAGGCTTTTCTCGGCAGCGTGGGCTCAGCCACTTGCGGCCCAAAGGGCACCGCCATCACCTCTCAGGATCGGACGACGGATTTGCCTATCGTCTTCATCTCCCTAAAGGCTTGGCACCGAGACGACCATTCCTCGGCTGGCCTACCCTCCTGCGTCACCCCATCGCTCAAACAACCCGACGTGGTTCCGGAATATTAACCGGATGTCCATCGCCTACGCCTGTCGGCCTCGACTTAGGCCCGACTAACCCGACGCGGATTAACCTTCCGTCGGAAACCTTAGACTTACGGGGACCACGTTTCTCACGTGATTTGCGCTACTCATGCCGGCATTCTCACTTCTGCCCGCTCCACCAGTCCTCGCGGTCTGGCTTCGCCGCTGACAGAACGCTCCCCTACCGTCCCTCCCGAAGGAGAGACCCGCAGCTTCGGTACCAGGCTTGAGCCCCGTTACATTTTCGGCGCAGGATCACTAGACCAGTGAGCTATTACGCACTCTTTAAAGGATGGCTGCTTCTAAGCCAACCTCCTGGCTGTCCCAGTAATCCCACATCCTTTCCCACTTAGCCTGGATTTAAGGACCTTAGCTGGCGGTCTGGGCTGTTTCCCTTTCGACCACGAAACTCATCTCCCGTAGTCCAACTGCCACGCTGTGAAGTATCGGCATTCGGAGTTTGGTTCGGTTTGGTAAGCTGTGAGGCCCCCTAGCCGATCCAGTGCTCTACCTCCGATACTAAACGCGTGACGCTAGCCCTACAGCTATTTCGGGGAGAACCAGCTATCTCCGGGTTCGGTTGGCATTTCACCCCTACCCACAGCTCATCCCCCAATTTTGCAACATTGGTGGGTTCGGCCCTCCACGAAGGATTAACTTCGCTTCAGCCTGGCCATGGGTAGCTCACCCGGTTTCGGGTCTACTCCCTGCGACTAATACGCCCTATTCAGACTCGCTTTCGCTGCGGCTCCGGGTGTGTCTCCCTTAGCCTCGCCACAGAGAGTAACTCGCCGGCTCATGCTCCAAAAGGCACGCCGTCAGACCTTCCGGACGGTTCGCCCGAAGGCAAGACCGAACCGGCATAGTCCTTCGACTGCTTGTAGGCACACGGTTTCAGGTTCTTTTCACTCCCTTAACAAGGGTTCTTTTCACCTTTCCCTCACGGTACTTGTGCACTATCGGTCGCCAAGGGTGTTTAGCCTTGG
>JAGVRI010000024.1:0-42910 GCA_018606645.1 Chloroflexota bacterium | reverse complement strand
TGCTTGTAGGCACACGGTTTCAGGTTCTTTTCACTCCCTTAACAAGGGTTCTTTTCACCTTTCCCTCACGGTACTTGTGCACTATCGGTCGCCAAGGGTGTTTAGCCTTGGAAGGTGGACCTCCCTGCTTCCCACCGGATTAGCGTGCCCGGTGGTACTCAAGGTCACCAGCCGGAGTCTGGATCCGTTTCGCCTACGGGGGTATCACCCTCTGCGCCCTGCCTTCCCAGACAGTTCGGCTACAGACCAGATTTGTAACTCCGTGGGCTGACCAACTCACCCTGCTGGGCCTTACAACCCCGCCATCACATAGGCGTTGGACCACTGAGTGATGACGGTTTGGGCTGTTCCCCTTTCGCTCGCCACTACTCAGGGAATGATCTCTTTTCCTCGGGGTACTAAGATGTTTCAGTTCCCCCGGTGCCCCCCACCTGGCCTAGTTTGTTCAGCCAGGGGTACCCAGGCATTCCCCTGGGTGGGTTTCCCCATTCGGGTATCTCCGGATCTAACGCTTGAGGCAGCTCTCCGAAGCTTATCGCAGCTCTCCACGCCCTTCATCGGCCCTTGGCGCCAAGGCATCCACCGTGTGCCCTTAGTAGCTTAATTCACATGAATTTGCGCCTTTGCCTTACATCCTGTTCAGTTTTTAAGGTGCCAAACCTTCTAGCGATGGACCGCTAGCCGGTGCCGATCCGCTTGCGCCGCCTCAGCACCGGGCAGAGGTCCATCGGTGAACCGCCTGGGGCATGAAGAGAGCCCGGCATAGGCCGGGCTCTCCGTCCCGCCATATGTCCGATCTGCCCCTATTCAGTTCGTTTCGGTTCACCCATCCCGTTCAGTCGACCCGACCTCCGCGAGTCCAACCGCTGGTTGACGATGGTGGGCCATTCTGGACTTGAACCAGAGACCTTTCCCTTATCAGAGGAATGCTCTAGCCAGCTGAGCTAATGGCCCTTGTTGTTAACGACCTTAACAACTGAGAAGTGATAGGAAGGTGGTTCACTCGGGCGGTTCAGTGTTGGAGTAGACCGTCAACCTTCCGGTTGCGGTCAGCACTCCCTAGAAAGGAGGTGATCCAGCCGCAGCTTCCGCTACGGCTACCTTGTTACGACTTCGTCCCAGTCACCAGTCCCACCTTCGACGGCTGCCTCCCCGAAGGGTTAGCCCACCGGCTTCAGGTGTTACCGGCTCCCATGACGTGACGGGCGGTGTGTACAAGCCCCGGGAACGTATTCACCGCACTATGGCTGACGCGCGGTTACTAGCAACTCCGACTTCATGCAGGCGAGTTCCAGCCTGCAATCCGAACTGAGACCGGCTTTGGAGGATTAGCTCCGCCTCGCGGCTTGGCAACCCATTGTACCGGCCATTGTAGCGTGTGTGTAGCCCTGGACATAAAGGCCATGCTGACTTGACGTCATCCCCACCTTCCTCCGGCAATAAACCGGCAGTCCCGTTAGACACATGTAACTAACGGCAGGGGTTGCGCTCGTTACCGGACTTAACCGAACACCTCACGGCACGAGCTGACGACAGCCATGCAGCACCTGTGCACGCTTCCCGAAGGATCGTTCCGCTTTCGCTTCACTACTACGTGCATGTCAAGCCCAGGTAAGGTTCTTCGTGTTGCCTCGAATTAAACCACACGCTCCGCTGCTTGTGCGGGGCCCCGTCAATTCCTTTGAGTTTTAGCCTTGCGGCCGTAGTCCCCAGGCGGGATACTTAACGCGTTAGCTACGGCACTGATGACGATAGTCACCAACACCTAGTATCCACCGTTTACGGCGTGGACTACCGGGGTATCTAATCCCGTTCGCTCCCCACGCTTTCGCGTCTTAGCGTCAGGTGCGGGCCAGGACGCCGCCTTCGCCACTGGTGTTCCTCCCGATATCTACGCATTCCACCACTACACCGGGAATTCCACGTCCCTCTCCCGACCTCAAGCCCCGCAGTATCAAATGGCCTCTCCCAGTTGAGCCAGGAGCTTTCACATCTGACTTGCGGAGCCGCCTGCACGCGCTTTACGCCCAGTGAATCCGGATAACGCTCGCCACCTACGTATTACCGCGGCTGCTGGCACGTAGTTAGCCGTGACTTATTCCTGAGGTACCGTCCTTCCTCGTCCCTCAGAAAAGGGCTTTACAACCCGAAGGCCTTCATCGCCCACGCGGCGTTGCTGGGTCAGGCTTTCGCCCATTGCCCAATATTCCTCACTGCTGCCTCCCGTAGGAGTCTGGCCCGTGTCTCAGTGCCAGTGTGGGGGGTCACGCTCTCACGCCCCCTACCCGTCATCGGCTTGGTAGGCCATTACCCTACCAACTACCTGATGGGCCGCAGGCCCCTCCCGAAGCGCCGGAGCTTTAATCATGAGGCCTCTAACCCTCATGACCACATGGGGTATTAGCCACCGTTTCCAGTGGTTATTCCCCTCTTCGGGGTAGGTCACCTACGTGTTACTCACCCGTCTGCCACTCTCGCCCTCAGACAAGCCAAGGGCTGCCGTTCGACTTGCATGTGTTAGGCACGCCGCCAGCGTTCATCCTGAGCCAGGATCAAACTCTCCGTAGGATTCACTCTCCAGAGATTGATAGGGCCCAAGTGCTTGCACACCTTCCTACCACTCTTCAGTTGTTAAGGTCCTGCTTTTCCAGAGCACGCAGTATAGCACGCTCTGTTTCTCTTGTCAAATCGCCAACTCGCTGTGACCAACTCTCGACTGCGTCTTGCGCAACCGAGGCGCGAGTCTATCACAAACTCAAAACCTTGTCAAATTTCAATCAGGCTGTGATCGAGACGCAAACCGCCAGCAGAGCTGCCTTTTCACCTGCTGGCTACTGCCCTGATACCTTCTTAAGGGCCCGGTTGTGATCGAATCTTGATTCTGCCTATATTATACCAAAAGCAGACCCGCTTGTCAAGACCGTCAGGCAAGAAATTTTGGAATGAATTTGCCCCGTCCCTCTTGCGCTAGCGAATCAGCACCGCCAACACCACCAACAGCCCCAACAAGACCAGGGCGATCACCGCGATCCGTTTCAGATCGTCCACGACATAGCGATACTCTTCCAGGTTCACTTCCGGGGCTACCGGCTGGCTCACCGGCAGCCGCGCCGGCGCCGAGACCCGCACCGGCTGGGCTACGGTCGTCACCCGACGGCGAGCGCGACGCGATTTCTTGGCCATGAATGCAGTTTCCTCCTGATTCTATTGAAGTTCGGCAATCACCACAATGCGATGACTATCCACCATGTACGGGTAACACGAGATCAAGGTCACCACCGGCCGGGTCGTCGGGGCCATGACCTCGACATCCGTCGGTTCGACGATCTGTTTCGCCTTGACGATGTAGCGGTAGGGTTGCTCTCCGGCATAGACGATCACTTCATCCCCCAGCTCCAGCTTGTCCAGGTGGCGAAAGATCTCGCCATAGATGTCGTTGTGGGCCGAAAGCACCATGTTGCCCCGTTGCCCCGGATTGGCCGTGTTCGGGTGGTGCCCCACTCCCAGCTTGAGCTGCTCCCACGAATCGCCTTCGACGATCAGCGCATCCACCTCGATGGCCGGGATGACGATCCGCGTCGGCGCTTCCGGCCCCGGCGTCGGGATCGTCACCGGCGGAGGCACCTGTCCCTCGACCAGGCTCCGCAGGTGGAGCGGCACCGTGCCGGGCTCTTCCGGTGGCGCATGACCGCCAGGTAGGATGCCCCCACCCAGCGGCGTCGGACTGGGCGTCGGCGAGGCGGCCAGCAGACTGGCCTCCGCGTATTCGGCGTTGAGGGCCTGCAGGTTGAGCACCGACAGGATGACCACCGCCACCAGTCCGAGCAGCGCCCCGATCTCCAGGACGAGGAGCAGCCGGTCACGGAGACGCCCCAACCGACTCGCCGGGGCGGAGGAACGGGCCTGTCGCCGCCTGGCGCGCAGGGGCTGCACCTCCAGCGCCGGCGGGGGCGTGGGGCGGGCCTCCAACACGGTGTAGCCGGCGCCGTTCCCCGCCTCGACCGCCGCCAGGTCTTCGTGCGGCAGGCCGCTGTCGGCCGGCAGACGCCCGATCTCGCGCAAGCGCCGCATCCGCTCGGCGCGGGCCTCGCGCCGTTTGATGATGAGGAGCTGCTCCAGCTCCTCAATGGTCAGTTCGTCCACCGTCCGCCGGTCCGGCACCTTCTTCCCTTACCCCCGATCTCGAGGTTCCGCACTCATTTTTTCGATAAACTGATCAAATTATACTGCGTCCCATAATTTTAGTCAAGATCGTCGTTGCCAGGCGAGAGGAGTCGAGCCTTCAGGCGGTTTCCCGGCTAAAGCCTCCACTCCCGGAGTCGAGCCTTTAGGCGGTTTCCCGGCTGAAGCCTCCACTCCCGGAGTCGAGCCTTTAGGCGGTTTGTCCGGCTCAAGCCTCCACTCCCGGAGTCGAGCCTTTAGGCGGTGTCGTTCCGGCTGAAGCCTCCACCCCCGGAGTCGAGCCTTTAGGCGGGGCCACCGAAATCATCGCCCTCAATGTAATCGATCACCGGATACCGCTTCCAGCAATCGGCCAGCCAGTCTTCGCCTTCCTCGCTCAGGTAATAACGATAGCTGGAGAACTCCCAATCCCTCGGGTGCGCCACGTAACCGTGTTTGACAGGATTGTTGTGAATGTAGTTAAAATGCGTCCACAGGCTGGCCTCGGTGCGGATGCAGGTGTCCCAGTAGTTGTGCCATACCTGGCGACCCGGCGTGTCGTCCCATAGGTTGAGTTGGTGGGATGTGGCTCCATGCAGGCGCCCAAAGAAACGTGGAAGGTCCTTACCCGCCCGTGCTTTGAGCAGGAGATGGTAGTGATCATCGAGAATGACCCAGGCCCGCAGGACGATGCCGAATTCCGCAATCAACGCTTTGAGCTGATCGCGCACCAGGCTCTTGGCACGGACCGAGACCAGCAAGCGCGCACGTCGCAGCGTGGAAGCGCTGACACAGTACCAGGTGTCATCAACAAAGATGTGAGGTGGGTGATGAGCCGCCATGAATTACCTCCGATTAGCTACAGTTTCCCGGCTGAAGCCTCCACTCCCTGGAGTCGAGCCTTTAGGCGGTGTCGTTCCGGCTGAAGCCTCCACTCCCGGAGTCGAGCCTTCAGGCGGTGTCGTTCCGGCTGAAGCCTCCACTCCCGCCGAGGGGAGTCGAGCCTTTAGGCGGTGTCGTTCCGGCTGAAGCCTCCACTCCCTGGAGTCGAGCCTTCAGGCGGTCTCCCCGCTAACGCGTCGACTCCCGCGAGGGGGAGGGAGGCCGCCGGCGGAGGAGGGCGCCGAGCAGCTCGATCTCGTCCACCCGGAGAAGCACAGCCAGCCCCAGATAAGCCAGCAGGCCCAGTCCGCCCGGCGCGGCGACCTGGATCAATCGCTCGCCCAGGCCGCTGCTCCCCAGCCAGCTCCGGCACAGCGCCAGCGCCCCGGCCATGACCCCGGCCATGACCCCGGCGGCCAGCGTCGCCTTGACCGCGGTCACCCCCAGCCGGCGGTCCAGGACGCGGCTCTGCCGCTGGCTGAGGGCCAACATCGTCAGCGCATGGCTGCAGTGCTTGGCCGAATCGGCCAGCACCAACCCCAACATGCCCCACGGCCGGAGGAGGGCCAGGGCCACCGCCAGGTAGACGCCGACGCTCAGCACCCCCACCAGGGCGGGGGTCAGGGTGTTCTGGCGGGCATAGAAGGCATAGTTGAGAGGCCAGTCAATGGCGGCAAAGACCAGCCCGACCAGATAAAGGCGCAGCGCCCACGCCGTCCAGAAGGTATCGTTGGCGGTGAACCGACCATGCTGAAAGAGCAGCGCCACCGTCGGTTCGGCCAGGACAAGCAGCGCCAGGGTAGCCGGTACGATCAGCACCCACACCAGCCGCAGGCCGAGGCCGAGCATCTGGCGAAACCCCTCCCGGTCGCCCACCGCGCTCAGACGGGAGAGGGTCGGCAACACCGCCAGCGAAATGGCCACCGCCACCAGTCCATGGGGGAGCTGGACCAGGGTCGTGGCCCGGTCCATCCAGGCGATGCTGCTTTCGCCGGTGGAAGAGGCCAGCCGCTGGTCAATCGCCACCTGGATGTTGCTGATGACCAGCCCGGCCGCGATCGGCAGGTAGAGGACCAGGATGCGCCGCAACGCCGGATGGGTCAGGTCCAGCCGGAAGGAGAAGCGGACGTCGCGCAGATCGGGCGTCTGGAGCAGCAACTGGAAGAGCGACCCCACCAACACCCCGATCGCCAGGCTGAAAGCATCGAACCGCCCCGCCAGCAGGGGCGCGGCGATCAGGATCCCCAGGTTAAAGACCGCCGCCCCAAAGGCGGGGTAGGTGAAACGCTTCAGGGCATAGAGCAGCCCGGTGACCACCCCCGACAGGCCCAACAGGAGCACCGCCGGGGCAATGAGCCGGATCATCCGCGCCAGCGCCGCCTGGAGTTCAGGCTCAAACCCCCCGCCCAACAGCCGGGCCAGCGGCGCGGCCAGGATTTCGAGGCCCACCACCAACAAGGCCAGCAGGACCGCCGCCAGGCTGACCACGCGGCTGAAGACGGCCCACAGGGCCGATTTCCCCTCCTGTTCCTGCACCTGACTAAAGACCGGCACCAGCGCGGCGCTGAGCATCCCGCCGATCAGCAGTTCATAGATCATCTTGGGGACCTTGGCCGCGATGCCGTAGGCGCTCACCAGGCCGCTGGCCCCAAAGAGAAAGGCGATCATCTGTTCGCGGAAAAGGCCCAACACCCGACTGGCGACGTTCCCGGCGGCGACCAATCCGGCCGCCTGGGCCAGGCCAAACGCTTCGGTCCTGGTCGAAGGAGGGGAGGGTTCAGCCACCGCGCCCGGAACCCCGGCTAATGCTGGACAATGACCACCACCCGGCAGGGCTCGGGGAAATTCCCGGTTTGATCGACCACCACCAGCCGTAAGGTATACGTACCCGGCGGATAGGCGGCGCTGTTCAGCGTCTCCAGCACCCCGCCCACCACCGGCTTATCGTGCAACTGCCCGACCACGGTCCACTCATGGTCGCCGGGATTCGGACCGGGAGCGATTTCGATCTTGTAGTATTGAAACCGCTCATGGGTGGCGGTGCCCCGGATGGGGACGTTGCCGCGGACCACCTGGTTCACGCCGGGCGAGGTGATGCGCACGTTGGGATCGGGACAGGCCGGCGGCCGGACGATCGGGGTGGGGGTGACCGGGGCCGGCGCGGTGGGCGAAGGGGCGACCGGACGGGTCGGTCGGACCGGGGTGGGCGATGGGGTTGGGGTGGCCGTCGGCCGGGGCGGGGTCGGGGTCAGGGTGGCGGCGGCCAGCGGCCCACGGGTGACCGTCGGCGTCGGCTCCGGCGTCTCGACCGTGGGCGGCGAGAGCGGATTGGTCAGCACAAAGACGCCGGCCATCAGCAGGATGAGAAAGGCGAGCGTCCAGACGCTGCGGCGGTAGCGGGCGTGCGCCTGTTCCTTTTCCAGCTTAAAGATCGAGCGCACGCTTTCGCGGCGGGCGAGGAGGGCGCGGCGCAGGTAATAGAGCAGGAGCAACCCCAGGACGCCATAGATCACCCACTGGTAGTCCGTCAGGATGCGGACGATCGCCGACATGATCGCTCATTCCTCCCCAGGAGCCACCACTGCCCAAAAAGAGGGAACGGCCCGGCGTTCCCTCATCTGCCCACCGGTTTCCGGGCGCCTCATCCGGCCCCCCACCGGGCCAGGATGCCGCGGATCAGCGTCGTCAACCGGGGCACGATCTGCTGGCCGGCGGCCAACACCTCTTCATGGCTGGTCTCGCCGGCCGGTTCGGCCTCCATCCGCGCCACGTTGCTGATCCCCGACACGCCCAACACCCGCATACCGCCGTGACGGGCGACGGTCACTTCCGGCACGGTAGACATGCCCACCGCATCGGCGCCGATCAGCCGCAAGAAACGCAGATCGGCCGGCGTCTCGAACGAAGGGCCGGCCAGACCGACATAGACCCCCTCATGGATGGGGATCTGATGCTCCTCGGCCACCTCCCGGGCCAGCCGGCGCAACCGCGGATCGTAGGCCTGCGACATGTCAGGGAAACGCGGCCCCAACGTCGGATCGTTGGGTCCGCGCAACGGACTCAATCCGGCCATCCCCATCAGGTTGATATGGTCGCGGATGAGCATCAGATCGCCGACGCGAAAGGCGGGATTGAGCCCGCCGGCGGCGTTGGTGACCAGCAGCGCCTGAATGCCCATGACCTGCATGACGCGGACGGGAAAGGCCACCTGTTGCATGGTATAGCCTTCATAATAATGGACCCGGCCCTGCATCACCCACACCGGAACCCCTTCCAACAGGCCCCCGATCAGCCGTCCCTCGTGCCCATCCACCGTGGGCGTCGGAAAACCGGGGATGTCGGTATAGGCCAGGGCGTGAGCCGATTCGACCGCCTCGGCCAGGGGATTCAGTCCGGAGCCAAGGATCACCCCCACCTGCGGCCGCAGCGGGATGCGACCGGCAATATATTCGGCCGCTGCCTCGTAATCTCGACGGGTATACCAGTGGGACATGGTTCGATCGCATCCGCCTCCGGAGGTGGACGCCTGGCTGCCCAGGGTCCGCTCGGGGCTGGTTAGAGCCGCTCCAGCAGTTCCTTCTTCTTGGCCTGGAACTCTTCTTCGGACAGGATCCCTTTCTGGCGCAAGGCATCCAGCTCGGCGATCAGGCCCGGGATCTCGGATTCAGCCGGCGGACCGGCCGGAGCCCGGAGATCGTCTGACCGGGTCGAGGGCATGGTCACGTGCAATTGCTCCTTGGCGTTCAACATCTCCCGCTTGAAGCGCACCGGATTGGAGATGCGGCGGAACATATTGACCCCGATATCGGAACCGGTGATGATCTGCACCGTCCCGTAGCCCAGGATCCGCCCGACCAGCGATTGGGTCAGGTCCACATCGTTGACCTTTTCCAGGGCCGAATCGCGCACATGCTTGTTGATGATGCCCTTGACCTCCATCACCCGTCGGTTGGTGATCAGGTACTTTTCGTTCAGCCAGTCGAGGAAGATGCGCACCAGCTCGGCAAAGGGGACCACGGCAATGGCAATCGCCAGCCAGCCGATCAGGGTCCAGCCGGGGTTGAACATCATCACCAGCGAGACGGCCAGGATGAGGAGCGCGACCAGGATCCAGCGCCAGGCGGTGCGCAGGAACTCGCGCCCACGCTGACCTCGTACCCAGGTGCGGATGATGAGATAGAGCGGCAGGACCAGGCTGCACAGGGCAATGACGCCGATGATGAACCGGATCTGGTCGCCGGTCCGATCGGCCGGCGCGAGCAGGACCGTCAGGCCCACGCCCAGGAAGACGACAAAGGCAAAGAGCGAGCCCAGGATGCGCTGCACCAGGACCAGGAAATGCAGATGTGTCCGATAGACGATCTGTTCGTTCTCCCCCAACACCTTTTCGATATAGCCCATCTTCCTCTCTCCTCAGTCACCGGCGCCGTCGCCCGTTAGTCGATCTGGACCCTCTTGCCTTTGCCCTTCTGGGTGTAGACCTGGGTGGTGGTGATGTTGGCGTGTCCCAGGATCTCCTGCACATATTCCAGGTTCGCTTTCTTGTCGATCAGGTGGCTGGCCAGCGTATGGCGCAGGGTATGGGGCGTGACCTCTTCGCGGATGCCGGCCTCGCGGACATATTGCTTGACGATTAGCCACAGGCCCTGGCGGGTCAGCCGTTCGCCGCGCTGGTTCAAGAAAAGGGCCGGTTCATCCGGGTCGCGGAGCAACTGGATGCGGCCCCGCTCCAGGTACTCCTGCAGCGGTTCCAGGGCGCGCTGGTGGATCGGCACGATCCGTTCGCGCCGGTCCCGGGGGCGCACCACCCGCAGGCTGGCCGCCGCCAGGTTCACGTCTTCGACATTGAGCGAGACCACCTCCGTCACCCGCAGCCCGGTGGCATACAGGATTTCGAGCAGAGCTCGGTCGCGGATCGCCTTGGCCGTCTGCCCCCGCGCTGGTTCGCCGAGGAGGCGTTCCAGCTCATCCGGGGGAAGCGTCTCCGGCGTCCGTTTGCCCACCTTGGGCGAATCTACGGTGGCGGTGGGATCGTCCGGCAGCAACTCCCGCTCCAGGAGGTAGTGGAAGAAGGACTTGATGGCGGCCACCTTGCGGGCGACGGTCGCGGAGCTGTACTCCTGCACCGAGCGCATGTGATCGACATAGTCCATAATGAGCTGGCGGGTCACCTGATCCCATCGGGAAATACGCGGCTCCAGATAGGCCATGAATTGTCCCAGATCGTTTTGATAGGCAATGACTGTGTTGTTCGAGTACCCTCTGTCTTTTGACAGGTAGTCCAGGAACTGCTGAACTTGCTCCCTCATTGCACTTCTCCTTCTGCCTTCTGCGGCCTGGCGTGCACGCCCGGATCCATGCCTGACATAACCATTATACCATCACTTGTCAGCAGGGCCAAATTGGAGATGCAGAAGGAAACTTCGCCCTCCCCCGGCCCCCTCCCCGCGTGCGGGGAAGGGGTGCGGAAGCCTCGGCTCCCACTCGGCGTTGACGAATTTCAGGTTTTATCGTATCATTGGTTAGCCGGCGTCGTTGCACAATGGTGGGCAAGTCATCAGGAGGTGAGATGAAAACAAAGCAGTTCTTCACGATTCTTGCCTTTTGGTTCACCGTCGTGTTGGCAACCTTCACCCTGGGCTCCCCATCCGGTCGGGTTCGAGCGGATCCTGACCTCAATACCACTCCTATACCCAGAAAAGACCAAACCCCTCGTGATCTCCCTGACGTACCCGTCAAAACGGAACGCCTGCTGCGACCTCGCTCGGAAGCCGGTTCTCTGCCGTCCACTGTGACCGGTATAGTGAACGGGGATTTCGAGAGCGGACCTACGGGCTGGACCGAGCATTCCCTTCAGGGATGGCCTATCATCCTTCATCAAGACGATTTGCCGGTCAGCCCTCACAGCGGCAGTTGGGCCGCTTGGCTGGGGGGAGATGATAACGAGGATGCCCGTATCTCGCAAATGGTGACTCTTCCCAGCGGCAACCCGACACTCAGCTTGTGGGAGTGGGTCGCTTCCGCAGATGTGTGCGGTTACGACTTGGCGTGGGTGAGGATCAACGAGACCAACGTAGAGACCATCAACCTTTGTGCGAACAATAATACGGGGGGCTGGGTCCGGCGAACCGTGAATCTGAGCGCCTACGCCGGACAAACGGTCTCTCTGCAAATTCGTGTCCAAACGGATGGTTCACTGAATAGCAATTATTTTGTCGACGATGTGGCATTGAGTGAACCAACGGGCGAACACTATGCGTTTCTCCCGCTGGCGCTGAGAAGTTTTTGGGCTGGATTCTTTGATGATTTCAGCAACCCGGATAGCGGATGGGGCAGCGGGGAGAATGCGAGTGTCATCTATCGATATCTTGATGGGGAGTATCAATTCTATTTCAAGACGGTAGACGGGGTTTTCGGACTCACGCCAGACTTGGCTCTCCCCAGTGATTACCGAATCGAAGTAGACGCCCGAAAGGTTTCGCCTGGTGTGTGCTCCTATGGGTTGATTTTCGGGACCCGTTGGACGACTGATTCTTGGGAAACCTATCAGGTGATTATCTGGCCCACGGATGGGGAGTTCCTGGTCAACAAGCGCACCTTGGATGGTTCCTGGACGCTCATCCAGGACTGGACCTACTCCTCGGCCATCAATCAGAACTATGGGACGAACCATATTCGAGTCGATCGGATTGGTACGGCCATTCGTATTTACATCAACGGCGCGATGGTCGCCAACATCACCGATAGCAGTTTTACAGGATCGGGACGCGATGCTGGCCTTCGGGCGTACAGTTATTGGGACGCGCCCGTGGATGTTCGGTTCGACAATTTTCGGGCGTCTCTACCATAGATTGCGCGACGTTTTGCACCAAGGCTGGAGCGCCGCCTGAGCTGCGCCGCAAAGTCGGCTTAGGCGCCAGCTCTTGGTGCGACAAATTATCAGGAGGCGGTCACGCTAGCCCACCCTGTTCACCCAAGGTGGGCCGGCTATGATCACCCCGGCGGGTCTCCGGCGGAAGCCTCGACTCCCAGGAGTGGCGCCTTCCGGCGGGTTCTCCGGCTCCAGCCTCGACTCTCACTGGACGCTGGCCCGCTCCACCCACCCGCGCCCGCCAGCCTCTGGTTGACAGATTTCCGGTTTTGTCCTATAATTGAATCACTGAGGTTCCCATCGAAGCAAAGCGTATCGGGGTTCTCCCTTCGAGCGACTCCCGGAGAGGGTAACCGATTCCGCCCAGGCGCTGGATTGGCAAGAAGGGGGATTCCGTACACGCAATCGTTGGGCAGGCTTTTGTCGTAGTTGGGAAATTGCGCTAAAGCAGGGGTGGAGTGAGAGTCTATCTGGATATGTGTGCCATCCAGCGTCCGCTGGATACACCGAGTCAGGTGCGTATCCTGCTGGAAGCCGAAGCTGTTTTGGGGTTGCTGTCATTTTGTGAGACAGGAGTGATGGAGCTAATTTCATCAGAGGCACTGGTCTACGAGAATGAGCAAAACCCCTCGCCGATTCGGCGGGAATATGGACATGCTGTACTTGCACGAGCCAAAGAGACGATCGGCGTGACCCCGAGAGTGAAAGAGCGGGCCGGCCAGTTTCTGCAGCACGGCAGCAAGCCTCTGGATGCGTTGCGCCTGGCTCTGGCGGAAGCGGGCGACGTCGATTATTTCTGCACTTGTGATGACCGGCTGAAGCGACAGGCGCAGGGCATAGGAGATTTAGGTGTCAAGGTTGTTTCTCCGATTGAGCTGATTCAGGAGATTGAGAAATGAGTATCGAAGTCAGGCCATTAGTAGAGATTAATCGGCGGGCCATTCCTTTGCTTTATCGGGAATTAGGGATCGTGGACGCGGTTCGTTTCTTGAAGCAGTTTACTTCCGGTTTAGGAGATTATACCCAAGAGCGTGACATATTGTTTGCCGAAAAGACCCTGGAGCAAATGGTGAGTGAAATTGAGCAAGCCCGTCTGAAGCCCGCCCAACCGGCGCCTTGAGCCGACGCCGCCTTCGGCGACGGACCATGCCCATTTCCAAATTAGCGGTGCAGGGTATGGCATCCATTGGCCAGAGCTTGATGAAGACATCGGGATTGAAGGTCTGTTGTTAGGGAAACGGTCAACGGTAAGCCCCGAATCATTCAAGCGATGGCTTCAGCAACGTGAGAAAAAGAGGTAGGTGCCGTCCAACGGCGGCTGGGTGCTACCCGTTCACCCGAGACCTTAAGTGCGGGGCATGGGCAGCAAAGGGAAGGGCACGGATGGGCCGGCCATGTTCACCCCGGCGGCCTGGGGCTGAAGCCTCGACTCCCGGAGTGGAGCCTTTAGGCGGGTTCTCGGGCTCAAGCCTCGACTCCTGGAGTGGAGCCTTTAGGCGGTGTCGTTCCGGCTGAAGCCTCGACTCCCGGAGTGTCTCCGGCTGAAGCCTCGACTCCCGCAGTGGAGCCTTTAGGCGGGTCTCCGGCTCAAGCCTTGACTCCCGGAGTGGAGCCTTTAGGCGGTGTCGTTCCGGCTAAGGCCTCGACTCCGTGGGGAGGGGGAGTGGAGCCTTCAGGCGGGCCTCCGGCTCAAGCCTCGACTCCTGGAGTGGAGCCTTTAGGCGGTGTCGTTCCGGCTGAAGCCTCGACTCCCCGAAAAGCCTCCGCCAGGGCAAGCTTAGCTTCGTTCCCCGTCCACGATGCGGTACTCGCCCGGCCCATGCCCCACCCGATAGACGCAGGCGAACCGCCCGGCCCGGATCCAACGCCGCACCGTCTGCGGCGTGACCCCATAGCGACGGGCCACCTCCTGCACCGTCTGACCCCCGTCCGGCTCGGGCAGCGGCTCCTCCCCATCCAACCCCTCCCGACACAGCCACCCCCGCTCCAGAGGACGGCCGCTGTCGGCCAACGGTTGGAGGCGCGATTGACGGCGACCCCGCAACAGCGGCGCCAGCTCTGGCTTGTGCTGGATGATCCGCTGGCAGGCGCGACGCAAGCGCAGGCCCACCGCCTCGCGGGTGATGCCCAACAGCGCCCCGATCTGCCCATCCGACAGACCCTCCAGCCGCAGAGCCGCCACCACCAGCTCTTCCGGTTCCAGCAAGGCAATGATCTCCTCAAACGTGTCCTGTTCGACCAGGCGGTCCAGGGGGTGTGCAACGCTCATCATTTCAGACCTCGGCTTAAAATTACCTCACCCCTACCCCCTTCACCCCCTTCCCCTCTCCGCCGGCGGAGAGGGGAAGGGGGCCGGGGGATGAGGAGAGGTTGGTCCCCATCGGCGCAGCTTCAGCCGCCGGCCCTTCTCTTCTGGGCCGGTGTCTTCAGAAATCGGAATATTACCATCAGAAAACAGTATACCACAAAAAGTTGACAGCGGAACGGTTTTGCGCTACACTGGAGGCCGGTGCACAATTTTTTAATCTGAGGAGAGACGATGGTCCAGACGGCGCTGGGCCGATGGCTCCAGCGACAACTCGAAATCCGACAGCTCTCGCAGATGGCGGCGGCGGCTCAGGCCGGCGTCGGGGTGGGCACCTTGAGCGATATCCTGCGGCGGGGGCATATCCCCAAGGTCGAGACGCTGTTCCGCCTGGCCGATTTCTTTGACACGCCGCGGGGCGAAGTCCTGCGCCTGGCCGCCGAGGAGCCGCCCGCCCCCGACGAGGCCGAGGCCGAAGAGGAGGCCCTCATCCGCGAGTTGGTCCAGGAGTTCCGCCAGGTGCCCGACGCCTGGAAGCGGGAGGTCCTTGCCCAGGTGGCTCTCTTTGCCCGGCTGGCCCGACGGCCGCCGTGGCGCATTATCGGCGACGAAGAGGAGGAGAAGGATGAACCGATCGCCTCGGACCAGGATGCCGCAGCCTGAGCCGGTCGGCGAGGAGGCATGGCTGGGGCTGGTCCGTAGCCTGCCGGCCGAGGCGCGGCGGGAGCTTTTGCGCTGGCTGCGCCGCTTCCGTCGCCGGCCTGAGCGCGTCTTCTGGGAGATCACCCCCACCGGTCGGTGGCGACGGCTGTAGTTATTCGCGCACGATATAGTCGAAGGTCATGACCGCCACGACGGGGAAGATCAGGTCGTAGGCGATCAGCAACCGCAGCCAGCGCCCGATCTCGGCCACCGCCAGACCATCGAGGATGCCGGCCGTGGCTTTGACCGCCGCGATCAGCACCGGCGCGGCCACCGGCAAGAGCAGGATCGGCAACAGCACCTCCCGCGCGCGTGTCTGCGCAGTCATCGCCGACAGGATCGTCCCCACCCCGGCAAAGCCGACCGTCCCCAGCGCCACGACCAACAACAGCCAGCCGTTGAACAGATCGATCCCCAGGAAGGCAGTGAACACCGGCAGGACCAGCGCCTCGACGACGAACATCAAGACCAGCGTCGAGGCCATCTTGCCGAAAAAGATGGCAGTGTGGTCCACCGGCGCCAACAACAATCCCTCCAGGCAGCCCCGGTCCCGCTCCAGGATAAAGGCGCGGTTCAGTCCCAACACCCCGGCGAAGGCAAAGGCCACCCAGAGCGCGCCGGGAGCGACCTGGCGCACCCGCTCCCCCGTCACCCGCAGGTCAAAGGCAAAGGTAAAGGTCACCACCACCAGCACGGCAAAGACGAACATGGCGCTGAACATCTCTTTGGTGCGGAGTTCCGCCACCAGGTCTTTCCAGAGGATGGCCACGACCTTGCGCAGATAGCTCATGGTTGCGTCCAGCCGGCTCCGCCGGTGACCTCCCGATAGATCTCGCGCAGTTCCGCCGCCTGGAGCCCGGCCCGTTTCCCCTCCCAGGCGATCCGCCCCCGGCAGAGGATGGCGATCCGGTCCCCCATCTCCAGCGCCTGATCCAGGAGATGGGTGGTCAGGACGACGGTGCGTTGCGATAGGGCCAGTTCCTGCAACACCCGGCTGAACATGTCCGCTGCCTGGAGGTCCAGGCCGGTGTACGGCTCATCAAGGAGCATGATCGCCGGATCGTGGACGCACAGCGTGGCGCGGGCGATGGCCAGGCGTTGCACCATCCCCCGCGACAGGGTGCGCACCGGGTCATGGCGCCGGGCGAGCAACCCCACCCGGTCCAGCGCCTGGTCAATATGAGACCGGGCGTCGGGCAGGTCGTACATCCGGGCAAAGAAGCGCAGGTTCTCCTCGGGGGTCAGGTCGCCGTAGAGCAGGGGGAGATGGGAGATATAGCCGATGTGGCGGCGCAACGCAGTCGCTTCGCGGCTCAGGTCCCGCCCCCACAGCCGGACCGTGCCCGAGGTGGGCCGCGTCAGCGAGGCGATGATGCGGATAAGGGTCGTCTTGCCCGCTCCGTTCGGACCCAGCAGGGCCAGGAACTCGCCTTGCCCCAGGCTCAGGTGCAGGTCGCGCAGGGCGATCTGCGCCCCAAAGGTTTTGCTCAGGGCGCGGATTTCTACCGCCGGGGTCTCTCCGCTCACCGCCGTCTGTCCTTATCGCCGGGCCTTCTGGCCCCGGATCGCCCGATGGAGTTCGGTCCGGCGCCGCTCGTAGGTCTCCTGGTCGATCTCCCCTGCCTCCCTTGCCTCCTCCAGGGCGGCCAGATCGTCCAGCAGACGCTGGGCCTGGCGAGCGGACCCGTCCACCGTTGCTTTGCCGCCCGGCGCCAGGGAGGGGTAGGCCAGCGCCGCCGCCACCGCCAATCCGGCCAGGATTACCCCGAGCCAGCGCAGGAACCGTTGCCCGCCGCCAACCGCGCCGCCTCCGGATGCGGAACCGGACATGCCCGATGGCGGCCCGCTTTCGGCCGTCGTCCCGCGCACCAACTCCAGGCGCACCGGGGCGTTGGCCGCCAGCCCCTGGGCCTCATAGACATCGAACTCCTGCCCCTGAAACGCCATCGGACCCTGGGCCTGCAACTGGTCGCTGCGCAGCGTCCAGCCGGGCCGGGAGACCAGCACCTCCAGCCGGGTCACCGGATAGGCGAAGGAGCGCTGCATCGGGACAACCTGCTCGACCGGCAGGTGGTAGGAAAAGACAATCCATGTCGTCCCCGCGCCGGGCGTCACCGGCCAGGTGTCGGCCACGCCCCCCTCCACCTGGCGGAAGCGGTCCCCGGGCGTTCCTTCCTCATAGGCCAGGCCGACCGCTTCGCCGGGCAGGGAGATGACCACCGTCTGCCCATCCCGCCCGACGTAGGCCCGGTCGCCCGAATTGCCCACCAGGTAGACCTCGGTGATGCGCAGCATCGAGTCGAACGCCTCGACGATCCAGTGCGCCGAGTCGAACCGGACCGCGCTATCATCGTCCGTCGTCTCATAGACGGTGACCGTCACCGCCAGGGTGGTCTGGCCGTCGCCGAACTGATACGGGTCGGGGCTGAAGAAGGAAACGCCCTGGTAGACGACCTCCGGCCAGTACTCGATCCCGGCGCTGCGGTCCAGTCCGCTCAGGCGGAACCGCCCGCCGGCCTCGGTGGCGGTCTCCAGGGCCTGTATCTCCGCCCCATCCTGTCGGACGTGGACGATCACCGGCAGGCCGGCCCCGATCTCGGCGCCGCCGGCCGTGCCGTTCACCACCTGGCCTTCCAGGACGGCCGTCCCCTGGGCCAGGGCGCCGTTCGCCGCAGCCAGACCCAGCCCCACCGCCAGGATCACGATCCCGATCCACCGATGTATCCTCATGGTCGCTCCATCGAAAATACCTCACCCCTACCCCCTGCACCCCCTTCCCCTCTCCGCTGGCGGAGAGGGGAAGGGGGCCGGGGGGATGAGGTGAGGTCGGGACCTGATCGTCCCTCGGTATTTTCATCCATCACGGCATCCCGCCGGGAATGGCTCCTTCTTCCACCACCGGAGACCCACAGTGGGCGCAGAACCGGTCCCCTTCGCGGATCAAGGCCCCGCAGGCGGCGCAGGTCGTCCCCGAAGCGGCCGGTTGCGGATGCGACAGGGCCCGACCGCACACCACGCAAAAGCGGGCGCCGCTGCGGACCTCAGCCCCGCACGACGGGCAAAAGGAAACCTGCCGGCGTCGGCGGACCGCCCGGGCGATCTCCTCATCGGTCGGCGCCCGCATCGGCGGCGCGGCGACACGGGTCGGCCACAGCGGATAGCCGACGATGATCGCCACCCACAGGACAAGAAGGAAAATGAGAATCCCGGTCATCGTTCATGCCTCACCACTCGTAAGCCGAAATTTATTTCGGCCTACCGCCGCTCAACGGCCGCCCTGCCTCCCGTAAGCCGAAATGATGAACATTAAAAAATTAAGAGCGGCATCGGATAAATCCGACGCCTGGGGGAGCAGAAACCCGCGCAGCGGGTTTGTGCCTGGCCAGCCGTCCGTTTCAACGGATGGCGTCGCGTCGAGAGCGGCACCAGTACAGCCTGCCTGAGTTGCCGGATTAAATTCTTAACATTCATAATTTCGGCCTACCGCTGCTCGGTGGCGGGTTGCCGATCATCGCGCCAGGCGATTGGGGTCATTGCCACCACCGCCCCCAGCAACAGCACCGCGCCGCCGATCCACAGCCAGAGCACCATCGGCGTGATCAGGACCTGAAAGGCGGCGTAGCCATCCGGCTCCAGACCGGCCAGCACCAGGTACAGGTCCTCGCGCAGCGTGGAGCGCAGGGCCACCTCCGACACCGCCCCCTGCGCATTGCGATGCCAGTTGCGCTCCGGGGCCAGGGTCGCCAGCTTGCGGTCGCCCCGGTACACCTCGACGACCGCCTGGTTGCGGACCTTGTTCCCCCCTTCTTCAATCTGTTCGTAGGCATAGTCCTGGTAGCGCAGGACGTAGCCCTGCACCTCCACCGACTCGCCCACCTCCAGGTTCACCTGCACTTCGGACTGATACGCCTGCGAACCGGTTACGCCGGCGACGATCAACAGGATGCCGAAATGGATGATCTGCCCCCCGTAGCGCCGCCGGTTGCCGCGGACGACCTCGACGACGGTCCGCAGCGGCCAGCCGCTCGTCGTCCGCAGCCGGGCGAGAATCCCCTGGGCCATCTGTCGGACGAGGGTCATCGCCGCAAAGGCGATGACGGCCACGGTGATCACCACCCATCCTTCGTCCACGCCCAGGACGATGCCCAACACGGCGACGACGATGGCGATCGCGGCCTGCACCCCCAACTTCTTCACCAACCGCGCGGCACTCATCCGGCGCCACTCGATCCAGGGGCATAGCCCCAGCACGACGATCACCAGCAGCCCCAGCGGCCCGAACAGCCGGTTATAATTCTCCGGTCCCAGCGCCCGCGCCGTTCCGCGCAGGGCCTCGGTGACGGTCGGCCACAGCGTCCCCAGCCAGACCGCCGCCGCCGCGCCCAGCAACAGGAGCTGGGTCACCAGGAAGGCAAACTCCCGGGAAAGAAGGTCGCCCAATTCGCCGTTGCCCCGGAGCGCCCGGGAGCGGGCCACCATCAGCGCCACCGTGACGGCCAACGTCACCAGAATAAAGGCCAGGTAGGCATAGCCGATGGGCGATTTGGCAAAGGCGTGGACCGACTGGATCAAGCCGGAGCGGGTGACAAAGGTAGCGAACACGGTCAAGAGGAAGGTCAGGACGGCCAGCAGGACATTCCAGGCGCGAAAGAGGTCTCGCCGCTCCTGGATCAGGGCCGAGTGGACAAAGGCGGTGCCCACCAGCCAGGGGATGAGCGACGAGTTTTCGACCGGGTCCCAGCCCCAATAGCCGCCCCAGCCCAGCTCCAGGTAGGCCCACCACGCCCCCACCAGGATGCCGATGCCCAACGACACCCAGGCGGCCAGGGTCCAGCGCCTCACGCCCGACAGCCAGGCCGCATCCAGGCGACCACTGACCAGGGCCGCCAGGGCATAGGCCGCCGGCACGGTCCACAGCGCATAGGCGGCAAAGACAATGGGCGGGTGGATGATCATCCAGAAATTCTGGAGCAGGGGGTTCAGACTCGCCCCCTCCGTCGGGGCCGCCGGCAAGAGTTCAAAGGGGTTGGTCATCCAGATCAGGAGCAGGGCAAAAAAGGCCTGGACCCCGGCCAGGAAGGCCATCACCACCGGCCGCAGCTCGGTGTCCCACGTCGGCCGCCGCGCCACCAGCAGCGCCGTGGCCACCGCCAGCATCCACAGCCACAGCAGTTGCGAACCCTGAAGTCCGGCCCAGAAAGCGGCGAGCACGTAGGCCGGTTTCAGGTAAGTGCTCACATGGTCATAGACATAGCGGACCTGAAAGTTGCGGGTCAGCAGCAAGATCAGCAGCAGGGCCGCGGCCAGGGTGGACAGCCCGGCGGTGACCAGCAACCCGTTTCGGGCGCTGGTCAGCATCTCCGGACGCTGCCGCCGCGCTCCCACCACCGAGGCCACGGCCGACCAGAGCGCCGTGGCCAGGATCAGGTTCAGAACGCCATATCCCAGATCGGCCAGAATCAATCGCTCCCCCTGTCAAGCAGGCAAGCCTCTGGCTTGCAAGACGCAAACCGGGGATTTGCCCTACCGCTTTTCCTCATATTTGGACGGACACTTCATCAGCAGGTCCTGGGCCTCGAACACCTGCTGCACCGGGTCGTAGCGGCCCACCGCCACCGCCTCGACGGCATCCACCAGCATGTCGGGTTGTGGGCCGTGGTAGGAAATGGTCAACCGGCCCGACTCGTCCTCGATCTCGAAGGTCAGGTGCGACTCGCGGGTGTTCCACGAAATCGAGTCGGGCACGATCTTGCCTGCCACGCGCACGTCCCGCACTGCGTCCGCGCCCATCGCCTTCACCTCGGCGATAGTCCGGTAGTCGCTGCCCGAGCCGGAAAAGCTGGTGGCGATCAGCGCACCGACGACGGCCACGATCACCAGGCCGCCGATCCAGAATCGCTTCGTCGAAGACATCGCCTCCTCCACACCGGGCAGGCGACGGCGATGCCGTCGCCTGCCCTTTGAAAATACGCCACTCCCCTTCGCCAGGAGTCGAGGCGTCAGCCGGACAAACCGCCTGAAAGCTCCCCTCCCCTATCAGGAGTCGAGGCTTCAGCCGGACAAACCGCCTGAAGGCCCCACTCCGGGAGTCGAGGCGTCAGCCGGACAAACCGCCTAAAGGCTCCACTCCCGCTTCCCTTCCAAAATAGACCGCTCATCACCTCCCGCAGGTCCGGATCACTGGTTCAAGATCGAATCGATCACCGCCTTGAACTCATCGAAGGTGGGGCTGCCTTCCTGCCCCTGACCGTTGTTAAAGAGGAACGCCGGCGCGCCGGGCACCCCATACAGGGCGCCGACCACCCGCCCCGCCTGCACCCGCAACCGGGCCCAATCCGAACCCAGGCACTCCTTGAACTGATCCGCGTCGAGCTGCAACGAGGCGGCATAGTCGGCAAAGGAATCCTGGGGGTTGGCTGCCTTGAGCCACGCATCCTGCTGGGCAAAGAGCTGGTCGTGCATCTCCCAGAACTTGCCCTGCTGGCCGGCGCACTCGGCCGCTGCCGCCGCCTGGGCGCTGAGACTATCGGCCCCTTCCGACCAAGGATGGAGGATATAGATCAGTTGGCCGGTGTCAATGTAGGTCTTGACCAGCTCGGGCAGCACCTCCCGCGCGTGTTGAGCCGAGTCAGCGCTCGCATAGTCCACAAAAGCGACGGCAATCGCCCGCGCCGACTGAGGGTTGCCCCGCAGATGCGGGTCGCCTGGTTCGGGAATGATCTCGGGCCGGGGTCCGCCAGCGGCCACATAGTCAATCACCAGACCAAAGCTCTCGATCGGCAGGCCGCCCTCGATGGGCAGGTCGTTGACAAAGAAGGTGGGCGTCGCCTGGACGCCGGCCATCTGCCCGGCCATCTGGTCCTCCTGAACGGTCATGGCCGCCTGGCCGGAATCGAGACAGCGGTTGAAGGCGCCCACATCCAGGCCCAATTCCTGCGCATACTGCTTAAAGAGATCGGTGGGCGTGACGCCTTCGGCGGTCCATTCCTCCTGCTTGGCAAAGAGGCGCTCGTTCATCTCCCAGTATTTGTCCTGGGCTCCGGCGCACACTGCCGCTTCGGATGCCTTCTGGGCCAGGGGATGGAGGGACTCTAACGGGAACTCGCGATAGACAAAGCGGACCTTGCCGGTGTCTACATAGCGCTCGAGCAACTGGGGTATCACCTCACGGGCGACGTAGGCGCAGGCCGGTCACTGAAAGTCCGAGAACTCGGTGATCACCACCGGCGCATCGGCCCGCCCCCGACTGCGAAAGCTATCGGCGGCGACTTCCAGGGTGGGCGGCTTGCCGCCGGCCAGGAAATAGTCAATCGTCCGCTGGAAGGTGGCGAACGGTCGGGCGCCCGACACCGGCATGCCGTTGATGCGGAAGGCCGGCGTGCCCGACACGCCGTCGGCGTTGCCTTCCTGGAGGTCGGTGGCGATCCGCTGGGCATAGGCGCCGCCATCCAGACAGGCGTTGAACCGCGCCTGGTCCAGGTCCAGATCGCCGGCCAGCTTCTTGAAGGTCTCGACCGCGTTCGCCTGGCCGGACCATTGGTCCTGGCTGCCAAAGAGCAGGTCGTGCATCGGCCAGTACTGTCCCTGTTCGCCGGCGCATTCGGCTGCCTCGGCCGCTTTTTGCGCCTGGGGATGGAGGGTGTAGATCGGAAAGTTCTTGAAAATATAGCGGGCTTTGCCGGTCTTGACGTAGGTTTCTACGATCTGCGGGAACGTCTCACGGACGTATCGAGCGCAGAACGGTCACTGAAAGTCCGAGTACTCGACGATGGTCACCGTCGCGTCGGCCGAGCCGAGCACATGCCAGTCGTTCGGATCGACCGGCAGATCGGCATAGAACGACGGTCCGACGGCGCTTGGCCCGGTTTGCGTGGGAGCCGGCGCGGCTGCCGTCTCCGGGGCCGACGGGGAGGCGCGCGGCGTCGGCGTGGCCATCTGCGGCCCGCAGGCGGCGATGACCAGCATCAGCGCCATGAGGGCCGTCACCCACGGGTAGGTTCGATTCATATCCTTCTCCTTTCCATCATCTCGACCTCTCCCCACTCCCCACCCTCTCTCCCCTCTCTGTGGACGGAGAGGGGTGAAGAAGGGGTGAGGTCCTCTTCAGACCTTAGAGTCTGGCTCGTCGCAACCGCAGCGAGTTCGAGACCACGAACACACTGCTCAACGCCATGGCCCCCGCGGCCAACACCGGATGGAGGCGGAGGCCCAGCCAGGGATAAAAGGCCCCGGCGGCCAGCGGGATGAGCAGGACGTTGTAAAAGAACGCCCAGAACAGGTTCTGGCGGATGGTGCGCATCGTCGCCCGGCTGAGGGCGATGGCGCGCGGCACCCCGCGCAGGTCGGCCTGGATCAGGGTCACATCGGCGGCGGACATGGCCACGTCGGTGCCGGTGCCGATGGCGATCCCGACATCGGCCTGGGCCAGCGCCGGCGCATCGTTGATGCCGTCGCCGACCATACCCACCCGGCGACCCTGTGCCTGAAGCTCCTGCAAGCGGGCCACCTTTTCGGCGGGCAACACCTCGGCCATGATGCGCTCGATCCCCACCTGACGGCCCACCGCCTCGGCGGTGCGGCGGTTATCGCCGGTGATCATCACCACCTCCAGCCCCAGTGCCTTCATCTGGCGGACCGCCTCGGCGGAGCCCTCCTGGAGGGTGTCGGCCACGGCCACCACCCCGACCGCCGCCCCGTCCATGGCGACCCACATCGCCGTCTTGCCCTCGTCCTCCAACCGGGTGAGCAACTCCTGCCCGTGGTCCAGCGCCACGCCCTGGACCTCCAGGAGCCGCCGGCTGCCGACCAGGACCCGCCGCCCGTCCACCTGGGCGATGATGCCCTGGCCGGCCACCGCCTCAAACTCCTGCGGGTCGCTCAGGATCAGGCCCTGCTCCTGGGCGGCGCGGACGATGGCCTGGCCCAGCGGATGTTCGGAGCCGCGCTCGGCCGAAGCGGCCAGCTCCAGCAGCCAGGCGCGGGCCGCCACCCGGTCCTCCGTCCCGTCGGTCAGAGGTACGACATCGGTGACCGATGGCTCGCCGCGGGTGATCGTCCCCGTCTTGTCGAGGACGATGGTCGTCAGCTCATGGGCCCGCTCCAGGGCCTCGCTGTTCTTGAACAGGATGCCATACTCGGTCCCCTTGCCGGTGCCGACCATGATCGCCGTCGGGGTGGCCAGGCCCAGGGCGCAGGGGCAGGCGATGACCAGCACGGCGACCATATAGACCATGCTCTGGGTAAAGCCCACCTGCCCGATCAGCAACCAGCCCAAAAAGGTCACCAGGGCGATGGCGATGACCGTCGGGACAAAGACCGCCGAAACCCGGTCGGCCAGGCGCTGGATCGGCGCTTTGGACCCCTGGGCCTCCTCCACCAGGCGGATGATCTGGGCCAGCGCCGTCTCGGCGCCCACCCGCGTCGCTTCGAACTTGAGCACCCCCTGGCGGTTCATTGTCCCGCCGACGATCTCATCGCCCGGCTTTTTGTCCACCGGCAGGCTCTCGCCGGTGAGCATTGATTCGTCCACCGCCGAGCGGCCTTCGATCACCACCCCGTCCACCGGCACCCGCTCGCCGGGGCGGACGACGACCAGGTCGCCGAGCTGCACCGCCTCCACCGGGACCTCGACCTCGACGCCGTTGCGGACGACATGGGCCATCTTGGGCCGCAGGCCCATCAGCTTTTTGATCGCCTCGGAGGTGCGGCCTTTGGCCCGCGCTTCCAGCATCTTGCCCAGCTTGATGAGGGTGATGATCAGCGCCGAGGTCTCAAAGTAGGTATGGTCGCCGATGGCCGGGAAGAGCAACACCGCCACGCTGTACAGGTAGGCGGCTGACGACCCCATGGCGATCAGGACGTCCATGTTGGCCGACCGGGCGCGCAGGCTCTTGAACCCGCCGACATAGTAATCCCAGCCGACGTAGAACTGTACCGGAGTGGCCAGGGCGAAAAAGAGCCAGTTCAGGCCGGCGCCGTGGGCCCACATCCCCCACAGCCCCAGGTCGCGGCCCATGCTCAGCACAAAGAGGGGCACCGCCAGGGCCAGCCCCACCCAGAACTTGCGCGTCTGGGTACGGATCTCGGCCTCGCGGGCCGCCCGCTCGACATCTTCGGCCACCTCTCCCTCGCCGGCGACCAGGACCTCATAGCCCACCTCGCGGATGGCCTGCTGGATGGCGGCCAGGCTGACCACGCCGGGCAGATACTCGACGTGAGCGCGTTCCGTGGCCAGATTGACGTGGACCGAAACGACCCCCTCCATCCGTTTTAAGGTACGTTCGATCGTCAGGGCGCAATTGGCGCAGGTCATGCCCTGGATCGGCAACTCGACCTTTGCCGTCGCCACATCATAGCCCAGGTCGCGGATCAATGCAAGAAAGTCGGTGTTCCTGACCAGCGTCGGATCATAGACCACCGTCGCCTTTTCGGTGGCCAGGTTGACCGTTGCCTCCTGCACCCCCTCCATCCGCTTCAGATTGCGCTCAATGGTCAGGGAACAGTTGGCGCAGGTCATGCCGGTCACCGGCAATGTTACCTGTTGAGTCGTCATCGTTCGAACTGCCTCCCCCGCACCGGGTGGGGGTTATCCGGCGACCGGATACCCCACTTCGGCCAGGATGGTCTTGAGCCGGGACAGCGCCTCATCGTCGGCCACCTCAAAGGTCGCCGTCCTTTGGGCCACGTCGCCCTGGATAAACTGGACGCCCGGCACCCCGCGGCTTTCCCGCTGGATGGTCATCAGGCAATGGTGACAACTGATATTGGGAATGTTCAACGTAACCGTCTTCATCTGAAATCTCCCTTCGAAAATAGACTGCTCCCCGCGCTCGGGAGTCGAGGCGTCAGCCGGTCCACCGCCTGAAGGCTCTACTCCCTCTCCAGGAGTCGAGGCTTTAGCCGGTCAACCGCCTGAAGGCTCCACTCCCGCACCCGGAGTCGAGGCTTTAGCCGGTCAACCGCCTGAAGGCTCCACTCCCGCACCCGGAGTCGAGGCTTTAGCCGCCGGGCCATCTCCCGCGCTCGCCGCGCCCGGCGGGGCATGGCTGGTCCGTCATCTGGATTTATCCCCTCGGCATTGGGGGGATGGTCACTATAACATAGTGGACCAAAATTGTCAAATTTTGCTCAGACGCTAAAGCCCTCTGAGCTTTAGGGTTTGGCGGGGGTGAGGAGCGGCGTCGGTTTCCAACCGATGTCGGTCATCGGTGGGGAGGCGCAGGCCGATTTGCTGCGGGACGCTGACCGGGGTATAATGGCCGGAGGGAAGCGGAACCGATGTCCGAGTCCACCGGTGGATGAAACCTCTTGGCTGAAGCGAAGCGACTGAAACGGAGGCACACGCCGTTACTGGCCCTGCTGGCGTTCCTGGGGTTGAGCCTGGCGCTCACCTATCCCCTGCCCTGCCGCCTGGCCGAGGCGGTAGAGGACCGGCAGGATGCGCTGCTCAACGTCTGGATCATGGCCTGGGACGGCCATCAACTGCTGCGCGATCCGGCGCATCTCTTTGACGCCAATATCTTTCACCCCTATCGCCGCACCCTGGCCTATTCGGAACTGCTCCTGGGGAACGCGCTCCTCGCCCTGCCGGTCACCGTCGTCAGCGGCAACCCGGTCTTGGGCTATAACATCGCCCTGCTCCTTTCGTTCGTCCTGTCCGGTCTGGGGGCTTATCTCCTGGTGGTGTGGCTGACCCGCTCTTCTGGCGCCGGGCTGGTGGCCGGGGTCCTCTATGCCTTTTCCTCCTATCGCCTGACCAACCTGGCGCAGGCTCAGCTTCTGACGACGCAGTGGTTGCCCCTGGCGTTGCTCTCGGCCTTCCACCTGGCCCATCGTCCCCGCCCGCGCCACGCCGCCGCCTTTGTCCTCTTTTCCTGCCTGCAGGCCCTGTCCTCGTTCTACTATGGCCTGCTGTGGGCGCTGACCGTGGTCGGGTTCGGCCTCTTGGTCCTGGCGGAGCGGCTGGCCGCGCCGAAAGATCGGCGGCGGGCCTCTCCCGGCGAGCCGGTGGTCCTGCCCAACCTTCGAGCATCGGCCTGGTACGGTCTGGGGGCTGTGGCGGCGAGCGTGCTCTGTATCCTGCCCTTTGCCCTGCCCTATTTCCAGGTGCAACGGGAACTTGGCTTTGAGCGGACGCTGGCCGACAGCGAGCCGTTTTCGGCCAGCCTCTCCCAGTACGCGATGGTGCCGCCCCACAGCGTCATCCATGGACGCTGGCTGCCCGCCGGCGAGACGCCGCTGCCGGGTGGGTATCCGCCCGACGCCCTCTTCCCCGGGCTGGTCGCTCTGCTGCTCTCCCTGTGGGGCATGGTCCGGGGCCGGGGACGCGCCCGGTGGTTCTTCCTGGCGTGCCTGATCGGAGCCTTCCTGCTATCGCTCGGTCCCCGCCTCTACCTGGCGCCGGGCCGGCCGGCCGGTCTGGAGGTTCCATTGCCCTACGCCTGGCTGTATGCGCTGCTGCCGGGGTTCAAGGCGCTCCGCGCCCCGGTGCGCTTTGACCTGCTGGTGACGCTGTCGCTGGCAGTGTTGGCCGGCTACGGGGTGGCGGCCCTGGGCCAGGAGGCGCGGGTTGGGACAGGAGGCCCGGGCCCGGCTCCCCAGCCGCGGCGCATAAAGCGCCGGCTGGCCGTCGGCAGCGTCCTGGTGCTGGTGGTCGCCGAGTCGTGGGTCTGGCCGGCGGCTCAGGCGGCGCCGGTGCCGGTGGGGGATCAGGTCCCGGCCGTCTACCGCTGGCTGGCGGCGCAGCCCCCGACGCCGGTCCTGGAATTGCCCATGGCCTTTACCCCCGGCGGACCGCAACTGGAGTACCAATATTTCTCGACCTACCACTGGCAGACCACTCCCGATGGCTACAGCGGCTTTATCCCGCCCAGGCACGGCCAGATCGTCTACGAGATGGCGCGCTTTCCCTGGGAACGGAGTGTGAGCCTCTTGCAGGCGCTGGGGGTCGGCTATGTCATCATCCACACCGACCGCTATCCGGCGGACCGCTGGCGCGCCATGGAGGAGGCGCTGGCCCAGGTCGCCGACCTGACCCGGGTCGAGACCTTGGGCGCGGATCGGGTCTATCGGGTGCACCCCCGTTCGTTCGACCCAGGGGAACTGGAGGTGCGCGGCTACCTCCCGCCCCGGGCGGCGGCCGGCCAGCCGTATACCGGCTATGCCCTGGTCCTCAACCGTGGTGAGCGCAGCTACGCCGTGCGGCCCACCGACTCCCTCCCGGCCATCGCCATCTGGGACGGCCCGGCCGGGCGTGTGGTGATGCCGGCGGCGGGCGAGGTGCCGCTGGTCACCTCGCCGGACGGCGTCTCGGTGATCCCATTGCCCATGACCGCCCCGCCAGACCCCGGCCTCTACCGCCTGACCCTGGAGGCGCAGGGAGGGGCGCTGGGGGACTGGACCTGGGGCGGCGAGGTGCAGGTCGGCGAGCCGGGCGAAGCCGCGCTGCCGGTGCCGATCACGCTGGCGGCATGGCGCATCCCCGCCGTGGCCCATCGCGGCGGATCGGTGGAGGTGGGGTTGACGTGGCAGGCGCTGGGCAAGATCGACGCCTACTACAGCGAATATGTCAAGCTCCTCGATGGCGCCGGCCGTGTGCTGGCCGGCTGGGATGGTCAGCCGCAGGATGGCAATGCCCCGACCCTGCTCTGGGTGCCGGGCGAGACGATCGAGGACCGGGTGACTATCACCCTCCCCGCCGACATTCCGCCGGGGGACTATGCGGTTGAGGTGGGGGTCTACCGCGCCGAGGACCTGACGCGCTGCCTGACCTTCGATGGGCAGGGCCAACTGGTGGACCGCTGGCGGCTGGGCACGGTGCGCCTCGAGCCGTGACGACGGGCGCGCGCGCCCCGGGCTGATTCCGATGAACGAGACGAGCAACTCCGGGACATTGTCGAGAACGAATGGGCTTCCGTGGCTCTCCTGGGCGCTGTGGGCGGCAGCGGTGGGCGGGCTGCTCTACCTGACCGGGTTGACCGTCTGGTTGGCCATCGCCGGTCTGGCCTTCCCCTACCAACTGGACTATGGCGAAGGGGTGATGCTCCATTTTGTCCGGGAATGGGCCGCCGGCCGGCCCATCTACCGCCCGTTGGGCAGCCCTCCTCTGGTCACGGCTAACTATCCGCCGCTGACCATCCTCCTGGCCCTGGCCTTGACGCCGCTGCTGGGGATGACTTACACGGCCGGTCGCCTCTGGACGGCGCTGGCCATCGCCGCTTCGGCGTTGCTGATCGGGGCGTGGGTGCGCCGCGCCGGGGGGCGTCGGCTGCCGGCCTGGGCGGCAGCGCTGGCCTTTGTCGGGTCGCCCTACATCTATCACTGGGCGCCGCTCTTCCGCGTGGACCTGGTGGGGCTGGCGCTGACGCTGGGTGGACTCTATCTGGTCGGGCGGAGTCAGGAGCCGGGCCGTTCCCGCCTCCTCTGGGGAGCGGGGATGCTGTTCGTCGCCGCGCTCTATGCCAAGCAATCGTTCTTTTTCGCCCCGGCGGCGGCGCTGATCTATCTCTTTTTCTTTGGGAGCCGGCGGCGGGCGGTCCTGTTGGCCGGGGAGATAATCCTGCTGGGTGGGGGGCTCTTTCTGGGGTGCAACCGGCTCACCCACGGCGGGTTCTGGGAGGGGCTGGTGGTCAGCAACGTCAACCGCTTCCTCTGGCCCGAATTCTGGAAGCAACTGGGCGACTTTGGCTGCACCTTCGCCGTCCTGATCGGGCTGACCGCCTGGTACGGGGTGGACAAGTACCTGCGAGAGCGGGCGACTCCCCGGCGCGACCGGGTCCGTCCCCTCGACCTCTATCTGTTGACCTCGCTGGCCAGCCTCGGTCTGGCCGGCAAAGCGGGGGCCTGGGAGAACTATTTCTTTGAGGCGCTGGCCGCGTTCGCCATCGGCGCCGGGCTGGGACTGGCCCGGCTGGTGGCGCGCTACCCCGAAAATAGCGCGTCCCTCTGGGCGCAGCGGCGCTGCGCCCCTACGCCGGGCCGGGGGGATGGGGTGAGGCTGGCCCTCGCCCCGGCGCTGATCCTGATCCAGGTCGCCTTGATGTGGCACACGCCGGCCGAGGCGATGCGCTACCTGCGGTGGACCCGCCAGTCGAACGAGGCCATTGCTCCCATGGTGGACGCCGCGCCCGATCCCATCCTCTCCGAAGATATGGGGCTGCTGGTCACCCACGGCAAGGCCCTGGAGTACTATTCCTTCCAGTATAGCCAGCTCGCCCGCGCTGGCCGCTGGGACCAATCGTGGGAACTGGCCCGGCTGCGGAACCGGGAGTTCTCCCTGGTCATCCTGGAAAAGGGGACGCGGCTGGACGTAGACCGCTTCCAGCGGTTCACCCGGGAGCTGCTCTCCGAACTGGACCGGAACTATGCCCACACCGCCACGGTCGGCAAGTACGAACTCTACCGGCCCGATCCCCTCCGGCGCGAGCGCCGGGCCGAATTCGGCGATCCACTGGCGCTGGTCGGTTGGAGCCTTCCCCTTCCTTCGGAAATCAGGCCGGGCGACTCGTTCACCCTGACCGTGGTCTGGCAGGCCCGGCATGACATGGACGTGGATTACACCGCCTTTGCCCATCTGGTGGACGGGGAGGGACGCGGCTGGGCGGGCGACGACCACGCCCCGTACCAGGGCCTCTACCCCACCTCAGCCTGGGGCGCGGGCGAGATGGTCCGCGACCGCTTTACGCTCACCGTCCCGCCCGATGCGCCGCCCGGCCTGTATGACGTCCAGGTCGGCTGGTACGATCCGGTCAGCGGAGAGCGGCTGCCGGTGGATGGCAGCACCGCCGTTCGCGTCGCCGTCGTGCCGGTGGCCGGGGAAGAGAGGGACGCACCGGACCTGACCCCGCTGGGCCTTGGCTTTGGCGACCTCATTACCCTGGAGGGATACTCACTGCGGATCGGGCCAGACGCTGTGGAGGTGCTCCTTCGCTGGTCCACGGAGCGGTATCTGGACGCCGATTACACCGTCTTTGTCCATCTGGGGGTGGCCGACGATCCGGCCCGGATCGTGGCGCAGGACGACGGCCCGCCCCTGGATGGCCGATGGCCGACCTCGCTGTGGCTGCCGGGCCGGGCGGTGGATGACCTCCACCGCGTGCCCCTGCCGGCCGACCTGCCGCCGGGCCGGTACGCCGTGCGGGTCGGTCTGTACGATCCGGCCACAGGCGAACGGTTGCGCCTGGCCGATGGCCGCGATGCCCTGGTTCTGGCCGAGATCGAGCGGCCCTGACGGCGAGTCCCATTTCCGCTGAGGGGAGTCCCCTGGGGGTTCATCGGATTTCCAAATCGGCGCCGTACATGACCAGGTGCAACTTGTTCGCCACCGCTTGCGAAGCCGTATTCTCCCACGAGGTGCTGTAGAGGGGAATGGCGCCTTGAGACCGGACGAGCTGCGCCCACCCCGCCACCACCTCTGGCGCGTATCCCCGACCCCGGAACTCGGGCAGCGTCTCGACGCCGGCCTCGTGCGCCGCCGCAGTGATGCGCACGCTGCGACAGATCGACACCGCTCGCCCCTCCTCGACGAGGGCGACAAAGGGTTGCCAGGCGGGCAGATCGGCGATCAGCGCGTCAAAGCTACCCCGTAATATCTCGGCGTTCTCGGCGGTGACGGCCAGCAGCGGCCTCGATGGCTCCGGGATGGCGGTGAAGTGATAGGCCGGTCCCATCCACAGTTCTTGGACCGGCCCGTGCATGTCGAGGAGCCGCACGTACGCCGCCATATAGCGCGGTGGCCGGTGGAGTTCCGTATCCACCGGTTCGTCGGCGCACAGCGCCTCCAATGCCTCGACGAGGCGCTCGGGCAGATCGGCCCGAAACCGCCACAGATTCCCCGCCCGCGTTCGACCCAGGAAGAAACGCGGCGCGGGCGCCGCACCGCCGGGCTCGTTGACATACCACAGGCGCGCCCGGGCATCGTGGCTGAACAACGCCTGGACGTGCAAGGCCATCAGTTCTGGATCGGTGAGCACCTCTGTTTCCCGTGTATAACCTGTCTCGGGGCCATTTTCTTGCCTTTGACAGAATTCGAGTTTCGTTCTAGAATGTAATGGTTGGCGTTCGGGTCAAACATGTAGTGGAGTCGCCGGATCAGGCATATTCTACGGAGGTTCTGCGCAAACGCAACTCTGAAAGCGAGCTGAGCCGAATGGCTCGAAATGCCTGGCGGCGAGGTAAAGGTGGATTCCGTATACTGAATCGTTAGCTCGGACGCTTCGCCCCGCTTGCGTCCGACCTAATGGGGCGGCGGGTGTCCCCATCCGCCGCCTCATTAGCCGCCTTGATCGAAAACTGCAAGGAGCAGAGAAATGGAATTTGTGTGGTCTGAATCGGGTGATACCAACTATGGCGAGATAGAGACCTGGAAGGCTCTGAAGATTGCCCTCGCAAATGATGAGGGAATATGCTACCATCGCTATCCCATCTTCTCCGCTGATAGATCACGGCGCGAACCGGACATTCTCATCCTCCATCGTGATTGGGGGCTCTATGTCATCGAATGCAAGGGGTGCAGGATTCAAAACATCGACAGCATAGATGGGCCGGTTTGGAGAATGAGGGATTGGCATTCAAGCCAAGAAACCCCTTACACACAAGCAGAGGATCAGCTGTGGGCTGTGCTCGGCAAGTTTCGTGGCGAAAGCAGTTTGAGAAAGGGTAGGCATGACCTGATCCAAGGACACGTCTTTATTGCTCTCCCATTTATCACAAGAAGCGAATGGAGGGAAAAGGGGCTTCACCTATCGCCTGCATCACCTCCGATCATTTTTGCAGATGACCTAGAACCAACTTCGCTTAGAGCACGATTGCAGGAAATCCCGGCTGAAGAGAAACAGGGAGCAATTACAGATGAACAGTGGGAATTGGCACTGGCGGTCTTACAAGGAGCGCCAGTTCTACGCCGTGAGCCACGACCTGAACCAAGCAAGTCCAATACCAAAGCGTTCATGCTTAGACAAGTTGAGCAGCAGATGCTCAGTATAGACCGAGAACAACACAAAGTGGCAGTTCAGATACCAAGCGGACCGCAGCGGATTAGAGGACTGGCTGGATCCGGCAAGACTGTTGTAATGTGCATGAAAGCTGCTTGGATGCATCTGAGGTTCCCAAGTTGGGATATCGCTTACACGTTTTACACCCGCAGTCTACAAGGAATGATAAAGGGGTTGATTTCGAGATTCTATCGTTACTGGGCAGATCAAGACCCCGACTGGGAAAAGGTTCAGATACTCCATGGGTGGGGGGCCAAGGACGCCCCTGGTATGTACCGCACAGTTGCTAGCGCAATGAAGCAGAGTGCCCGTACTTACACAGAGGCAAAGAACATTTTTGCTCATAACAAGTATAACGAACTACTGGGAAGTTGCTGTCGAGAGCTTCTAGATAGTGGCGAAGTACCACAATTATTCGACGCCGTTTTGATTGATGAAGCTCAGGACTTCCATTTCGACTTCTACAGACTATGCTACCAAGTATTGCGGGATCCAAAGAGACTGATTTGGGCATATGATGAAGTCCAGAGCCTAGAATCGCTTTCAATCCCAACTACCATTGACATATTTGGAACCAATCCCGACGGTTCGCCTGTGGTCGAACTCGATGGCACTTATCCAGATGGCGAAGTTGAGAAGGACATGATTCTTTACCGCTGTTACCGTACACCGCGCCCGATATTGGTTGCAGCTCATATTTTCGGGATGGGATTGCTCAGACAAAATGGCGCCGTTCAATTCATTCCCACAGCAGGAGGCTGGGAAGATATAGGTTATGAGATAGTGGAAGGCGATTTTGTGCCTGGCAGATCGGTTACGATACGAAGACCAGAGACCAATTCTCCTCACATTCTGGAGAGATTGGCTGGTTACCAGAATCTTGTTCAATACAAATCCTTTGCAACCAGAGAAGAAGAATTGAGTTGGGTTGCCCGGCAAATTGAGAAAGATATAAGACAGGAGGAACTCAAGCCAGAGGAAGTACTGGTTATCTCTCTTGACTGGAAGAACATGTTCTCTGATTTTGTGAAATTGCGTCAAATGTTGATGGAGATGGGGATAGAGTCAATCAGGCCTGGCGAAGATACTCAGAAGAGTGTGTTTCAGAAAAAGGGTTGTGTTACATTGGCAGGCATCTTTCCTGCCAAAGGCAATGAGGCGTCTGTTGTGTATGTTATTGCTTTTGAGCAGGTTGATAGCAATCCCCATTTAGTTGTCCAAGAGCGCAACCAGGCTTTTACCGCTATGACGCGCACCCGAGGTTGGTGTGTTTTGACAGGATTGGGGGAGAAAGCAGAACGCCTTTTCAAGGAAATTGAACAAGTGCTCCAGAATCCTGAACAGGTAACTTTCACAGTACCTGATCCTAGAGCGATTCAGAGAAATCTTGACAATTTGGAATATGAAAGGCGGCGAAATCGCATAAAGAAGGCGGAGCGCCTGGCCAGCCAACTTGCGAGGGTATTGGCAGAGATAGAAGATCCTGATGTGAGGAAAAGGGTGATTGAGCAGTTACGGGGTGGAAGTCAAATCTAAACTGGCACCGGCGACTAACACGCGCATCAAGCCGAGACGCTCCGCTCGCTTCACTCGCTCCGCGTGCGGCTTATCCGCAAATCGTTCGGTTGCCTTGCGAATAAGGATAAAGCACGAATGACGAAACCAGACCTTATTGTGCCAATCTATATTGATACAAATGCACTTCTCGATCTGCTCGCCTCTATTGAGAACGGATTCAGTATTGTTGAGAAGGTAACAACTCACAGGATATCCAGTGCCGGTTCGGAGAAATCAGCCTTGGGCGAGGCTGGTACAGAATTCGGAGTTCCAAATGTACTTAACCTGCTCAAGGTTAAACTTGGTGGCTCCTTAAGTTCGAAGAAACAGCAGGAAACCGGAGAGGAAAAGGAAACCGAACGTTATCATACTTACGGCTCTCTGTTGTATCGTCTTCGTGCCTTTTTGGATGATGAAGGGCTCATAAGACGTCCATACGAAAGTGCCGAGGATTGGAGAGCAATAGTACCATCGAACTTTGTTGAGATTCACGGGCTATTCCGGCCAAACCCATTGGTAGACTCACTGCAACGCATTGATCGCCTTCTTGGACTTTTCGAAGTACTTTCGGGTTTTACGCCCCAGGTTTCCGCTCAACCGCCAAGTAAGAAGGGGACGCAAGATGACAAGAAGCAAATGAAACTATTCCGTCAATTCGTTCAACACGTTTTGACGGATATTGAGGCAAAGAATACACGGGTTTTTGTGGTTGATGTAGCTGGGCCAAATCAATTTCAGGCTGTGGTTCTCTTGTTCGCGGACTACCTTCGTGACCAAACAATGGCAGAGATTGCCCACAAGGAATATCGGTTGCTTGGTAAAGTTGTGCGCAAAGTGGAGCAAGATTCTGACGAAACCATTGATCTTTTACGAGGCACTGCATTAGGTGGCGTAGGAAGAGAATCTCTTGAGCAGTTGCGGAATGCGCTTAACCAAATGGAGCAAATGAACTTTCCTCAAGTCAAACCCGAGATCAATGGGCCAGCACTGGAAATAGTTCCTGTCGCGGTTTACATTTGAGGTATCCTTATCGCAGCAATGTGTGCCAGCCCAACCCGCCGCTCCAGCCGACGCCGCCTGCGGCGGCGCGGCTGAGGGGCCAGCCGTTAGCCTGCGCCTTGTAATCGCACCCCGTGCAGGGAGTGCAAAATGAAATGGACAGAAGATGAAATCGCCTTGTTAGCGCCTGTGCTGGAGCAGTTCGAGGTAGATTTGAAGCCGCTAGACGGGAAAAACATCCTCGTTTTATGCAGCGCTGGCGGCGATGTGGCGTTTTGGCTGGCGAAAAGAATGAAGCAAGGCAAAGTCACTGGTATAGAACTCGATACTCAACTGCTGGAACGTGCTCGCCAAAAGGCGCAGGAGCAAGAGATAGAGCGTGTTGTCGAGTTTCACCAAGCCGAGAAGACACGCATCCCGTTTCCTGATAACACTTTTGACGCTTTGGTGAGCGAATTTATCGTCTTTCCTACCCCCTCTCCGACCGAAATTGGACAACCGGAAATGGCGCGCGTGCTCAAGGCGGGTGGCATGATGGCACTGACGGACGTCATTGTGGTCAAGTCTCTTCCCCAGGATGTACGCACCGAGTTGCGGGAAATTGGTCTGGAGTATCTGTGCGAAGCCATGCAGGATGATTTTCTTCATTGGATGGAAGAAGCGGGGGTAACAGAGGTCGAATTCGTGGACTTGACCCCTGTTGTGCGTCCAGTGTGGGAGAAGAGACGCCACAGCGTTTCCAAAGAACCTGAAGGCTTTCCATACCTTCTGGATGACCCGAACTTTAGATTGGGTGAGGCGATTTTTTATATCTATGTTCGCGGCAAGAAGCCATAAGCCTGTTTCGTTTCAATCAGTTGGCGCCGGCTAACACGCGCATCAATCCGACCCGCTTCGCTCGGTCGCGGCGGGTGATGCGCAAACGTTGGGCGGTAACATGGGTCTCGGTCACTGGAACACCTAACGGAGAACCGCTGAAATCCATGAACGCCGAAAAACGCAGAGGCAGCCTGAGCGCTCTATTTCGGATCATTCTCTTACTCATCCTAGCGTCTGCCCTGCTCATTGCCACCGACAAAGACCTGGATGAAACTCTGCGCGGGGTCATCCTGATCGTATGCCTGATCGTGTTGGGGTTGACCCAACATGGCCCGATCCGGGAGCGGCTCGCCTGTTTTGTTCAGAAGCGCAAGGCATTTCGCCAGGGTACAGGCGGCGGAACGGTCAGGAAGTACGAGGGCCATCTGTTCGCTTACTGGGAACATGGCTGGGAGGGAAAAGTCCTGTATGCCCTCGCCATCGCCGGTCTTGACCGTCCCTTCTTCCTCGAGAGCGGCCAGCGCCTCACCATTTTCTCCGAGGACGGAAGCATCCTCTGGTCTGGCATCCTCTGTTTTGTAAAAAGAAGGTGGTGGGATCAGCACAATCTGCCGCATGGGATCTGGTCCGATGAGAAGCAAGCCGGTGTGTCATACGCGCAGTGGATGGCGTGGTTTGTGCGCGAGCCGCCGCTGAAGGCCATCGTGGAAGTCGAATCACCTGCGGCGAATAAGGATTAGCCGGGCCGTCGCCGAACCGATAGGACGGCCTCCTTCGGTCGGGGGGACTGCGGCCGGCGTCTGAGTTGTCGTTTGTGGTCTCTTTTGGTAAAATGTAACTACAACATGCGGGGAGGAAATATCCATGACGGAACGGATGATTGGGATTCGAGACCTGAAAACCCAGCTCAGCCGCTACCTGCGGCAGGTCAAGGCTGGGGCAACCCTGGTCATTACCGAACGGGGGAAACCGATCGGGCGCATCGTCCCGTTTAACCCTTCGCCGGAGACCCGGCTGCTGGCGTTGATCCAGGCTGGGGTAGTGGCCTGGAGCGGACGCAAGCTGGGTCCTCTCACCCCGGTGGCCCAGACGCGGGGCGAGGGGACGGTGGCCGAGTTGCTCCTGGAGTACCGGGAATGATCCTCTACCTGGATGCGAGCGCGCTGATCAAACGCTACGTAGCGGAACCAGGTTCGGCCGAAGTCAGTGCCGCCATCGCCAACGCAGACATGATCGGTACGGCGCTCATCAGTCGGGCGGAGGTAGCGGCCGCTCTGGCCAGGGCCATGCGGATGAACGTGCTGACGCCAGAAGAAGCGCGAGCCGTCCTTCAGGTGTTCCGAAACGAATGGCCGGACCTGGTCCGGCTGCAAGTGACAGAGATGATGGTGGCCCGCGCCGACATCCTGGCCTGGGAGCACGGACTACGCGGGTACGACGCTGTCCACCTGGCCGCTGCGTCGATCTGGCAGGAGGCGATGGGCGAACAGGTCACGATGGCTGTTTTTGACAAGAAGCTGTGGGCAGCAGCCGGACGGGTGGGATTGGTGCCCTACCCGGCTGAATTGCCGGCCCTGTGGGAGACATGGAAAGCTGAGCAGAAGGGCTGAATTGGCCAGGCAGCTGAAGAAGCGCACTTACAGGCCGGCCGGGTCCGGTCGGAACCGTGGGTGAGGTGTACTGACCCCAAAAACTGGACAGGTGCGATAGTGAATGTACAATGAGTCCAGGAAGGGGGAAAACCCAATGGCCAAGCGGCGAAACTTCAAACCGGAGTTCAAAGCCCGGCTCGTGATCGAAGAACTCACCGGGGTCAAGACGGTAGCGGAGATTTGCCGGGAGCACCAATTGAGCGCACCCGTCTTCTGTCGTTGGAAAGCCGAGTTCCTCAAACGGGCGCCCGAGATCTTGGCCACGCAACCGGGCCGAGGCGACGAGCCACAGCGCATCGCCGAGCTGGAGCGCATGGTCGGGCGGCTGACCATGGAGCTGGAGGCGGCAAAAAAGCCTCCGCTTGCCCGATGGGTTTGCGTACCTGGCGATGATCATGGATGTGTTCGCGCGCAGCATTCGGGGCTGGCACCTGGGGCGCAGCCTGGACCAGACGTTGACGCTGATCGCCCTGGACCGGGCGCTGACCGATCATGGGGAGATTCACCACTCGGACCAGGACATCCGGTATATCGAGAAGCTGCGAGCCGTCGGCGCCGAAATTAGCATGGCCGAGATGGGTCAGGTGTGGCAGAACGGCTATGGCGAGCGGCTCATCCGGACGATCAAAGAGATTGTGGACGATCGCGGTATTGGGAGCATGAAGGTGGTGGAGGTGGAAGCATGAATCCGAAACTGTCTATCCCGCGTGAAAAAATTGCGGATTTTTGCCGAAAACACGGCATTCGACGACTGGCGATTTTCGGATCGGCGCTGCGAGAGGATTTTCATCCCGATAGCGATGTGGATATGCTGGTTGAGTTCGAGCCGGATCGCATTCCAACGCTCTTCGATCTTGCCGGCATGGAGCAAGAACTCTCCGCCCTGCTGGGCGGCAGAAAGGTGGATTTGCGCACTCCCGGCGATCTGAGTCGCTATTTTCGCCGGCGGGTGATGGAAGAAGCGGAGGTGCAATATGCAGCCGGATGACCGTATCCGCCTCCAACACATGCTGGATGCGGCCGAGCAGGCGCAGGCATTCATCCAGAACAAATGCAGAGACGATCTAGATCATGACCTGCAACTGGTTTGGGCGCTGGTCAAAGCGATAGAGATTATCGGTGAGGCAGCCTATCAGGTTCGCGCAGAAACCAGGGGGCAATTGCCGCAAATTCCATGGGAGAAAATCACGGGGATGCGGCATCGGCTGGTACATGCCTATTTCGACATCGACCTAGACATCCTCTGGAAAACTATACAGGATGGGCTGCCGCCGTTAATTGCCGTTCTCAAAGCCGCTCTTGGAGAAAATGCCTGATGCCACGTGCCACCATCGATGGTCTCATCATCAATTCACCCGACGAGGAGCCGCACTATCAGTTGGGTACGACGCTGTCCACCTGGCCGCTGCGTCGATCCGGCAGGAGGGGATGGGCGAACAGGTCACGATGGCTGTTTTTGACAAAAAGCTGTGGGCAGCAGCCGGACGGGTGGGATTGATCCTTACCCGGCCGAATTGCCGGCCCTGTGGGAGACATGGAAAGCGGAGCAGACGGGCTGAATCGGCCAGGCGGCCGAAGAAACGGCACTTGCAGGCCGGCCGGGTCCGGTCGGAATCGTCGTTGGGGCGCAGGGCATCGCGCAGCGAGTCGAGTAGTTTTTCGGTGGGTTCCTGGCGGATTTCCTTTCGTTTGACAGCGTTCGGGTTTCGTTCTACAATGAACTCATCGAGGTTCGGGTCAAACACGCAGTGGGGTCGCCGCATCCGAGACGTTCGACGGAGGTTGTGCGCCAAAGCGACTTACAGCGAGCGAAGCCGGATCGTTCGAAATCCCTGGCGCCGAGGTAAAGGTGGATTCTGTATACTGAATCGTTAGCTGGCGCATTGAAGTATGGCAGACATTAGGACAAAGCGGGTTTATGAACAGAGCTCTCCTGACGATGGCTTCCGCGTCTTGGTAGATCGTGTGTGGCCCCGTGGGATGAAAAGGGAACAGGTGAAAGCTGACCTGTGGCTGAAGGATGTTGCGCCAAGCACAGTCCTTCGTAGATGGTTCGGTCATGACCCGTCAAAGTGGGAAGAATTCAAGAGGCGTTATTTTGCCGAGCTTGAGAATCACGCAAAAGCAGTTGAACTACTGCTCAATGAGGCGAGCAAGGGGCCCTTGACGCTTCTGTTCTCGGCTCGTGAGAGCAAGTACAACCAAGCAGCCGCGTTGCAGGAATATCTACTAATGCGACTTGGGGAGAGAGCCAGCTAACCAGCGCTTCGCCTGACGCCGCTCCGCTCGGTCGCTTCTCTCCCTCGCTCCGCAGCGCGGCCGAACCGCAAGCCGTTATGCGTGTAGCGTGACCATACCATGAGTTTAAGCGAATCCGACACCCGAGCCAAACTGATTGACCCAGCCTTACATGCACGCGGTTGGACGGAAAACCTTATCCGCCGCGAAGAAACCGCCGGCGCTATCGAGATCGTGGACGGCAAGCCGCGCAAACGTGCCCGCGGCCGCGTGGATTACCTGTTGCGCGTTGCCGTAAACGCCGAAAGCCAGCCGGTGGCCGTGGCGCTCATCGAAGCCAAGGCCGAAACGCTGCCACCGGATCACGGCCTGGAGCAGGCCAAGCTCTACGCCTCGTGCAAACGGTTCAACGTGCCGTTTGTGTTTTCGAGTAACGGGCATCTCTTTGTCGAATATGACGCCACGACCGGCAAGACGAGTCATCCCAAACCACTAGCCGAGTTTCCCACGCCAGACGAATTGCGGAAGCGATATGAGCAGGCCAGAGGCTTCCGGCTCGACGACCCGGCGGCAAGGCCGCTGCTCGTTCGTTATCCCGGCGGGGAAGCCACCCGGCGCTATTATCAGGATGCCGCCATCCGCGCCGTGCTCGAAAAGCTCGCCCGCGGCGAAAAACGTGCCCTGCTCTCGCTCGCAACTGGCGCGGGCAAAACCTTCATCGCCGTTCAACTTTTGAAAAAGATCGCCGATGCCGGACAGCTTCGTCGCGCCCTCTTTGTGTGCGACCGCGACGAACTGCGCAGTCAAGGGCTGGGCGCCTTTCAGAATGTCTTCGGCGCTGACGCCGCCGAGGTGTACGAAGAGCCCGACGGCAAGAACCACGCCCGCAATGCCCGCATCCACATCGCCACCTACCAGACCCTCGACGTGGACAACGAAGACGGCACCGCCAATTTCCTCACCACACACTATCCGCCCGATTATTTCAGCCACATTATCATTGACGAGTGCCACCGCTCTGCCTGGGGCAAGTGGTCGCAGGTCCTGACCCGCAATCCCAACGCAGTGCAGATCGGCCTCACGGCCACGCCGCGAACCTTGGAGATCACGGAAAGGTCCAAAGAGGCCGAAGCGGACCAGCAGATCACCGCCGACAATCTCAAGCACTTTGGCGAACCGGTGTATGAATACGACATGGCGCAGGGCATCGAGGATGGGTATCTGGCCGCGTGCGAAATCTATCGCGTGGACCTGTTCCTGGACGACAAGCCGGAGACAGAAGGCATCGAACGCGAGGATTTGGCCGGCAAGTTGCTGACCGACGCCAATACGGGGGAGAGGCTCTTGGTCACCGAAGCGCGTGAGCGATATGCGGCGACCGACCTGGAGGACAAACTGCTGTTGCCCGAACGTGTGGCCGCCATGTGCCGGGAACTCTTCCGCCGTCTGTGCGACACCGGCGGACCCGAGCAAAAGACCATCATCTTTTGGCCCGCGACCGCCACGCCGACGCCGTGGCCGCGCAGATGAACAATCTCTACGCCGACTGGTGCACCGGCCAGAACCGCCCCCGACTCGATCCCTATGCCTTCAAGTGCACCGCCAGCGTAGGCGGCGCCCAGTATCTGGCCGACCTGCGCGGCGCCACCCGCTCGCACTTTATCGCCGCCACGGTGGACCTGCTCACCACCGGCGTGGATGTGCCGATTGTGCAAAACATCGTCTTTTTCAAATACGTCCGATCGCCCATTGCCTTCTATCAGATGATCGGCCGCGGCACGCGCCTGCACCCGCCCAGCGGCAAACTCATGTTCCGCGTCTATGATTTTACCAACGCCACGCGGCTCTTCGGCGAGGAATTCAAAAGCCGGTGGCAGCCGCGACCGCGCCGCGAAGGCCCGCCGGAGCCGCCCGAGCCGCCCGAACCCACCATTCAGGTCGAAGGCTTTGAGGTGCGCGTGACCGACGCCGGCCGCTATATCGTCTCCGAGGTGGACGGTAAGGCCATGCCGGTGACCGTGGAGGAGTATAAAGAGCGGCTGGCCGCACGGCTGGTGGCCGAAGCGCCGACGCTGGAAGATTTCCGAAACCGCTGGATCGAGCCGCCCCGCCGCCGCGACCTGCTGGGCCGCCTGCCCGACGCCGGACGTTCGGCCGTTTTGGTGCAGAAACTCGAGGGCATGGACGAGTACGACCTCTACGATGTGCTGGCGGAATTGGGCTACGGCCTGGCGCCGCGCACCCGCGCCGACCGCGCCGAGGCGTTTGCCTACAAACATCAAGACTGGTTGAAAGGACTGCCGCCGGCGGCCGCCGCCACGCTCAAGGCCATGGCCGCGCAGTTTGCCGCTTCCGGCACCGAGGGGCTGGAAAACCCGCACATCTTTGACCTGCCCGACGTGCGCCGCGCCGGCGGCTTGACCGCGCTCAAGTGCTTGGGGGAACCCGCGAAAATCCTGCGTGAGACCAAAGAGAGGATGTTTGCCGCATGATGGATGAAATGAAACCGGGAGGGTCATCGTCCCCGATGACCGGGAATTCGGACCGCGAGGCCGCGGTCCCTCCCAACGCGGGAGGGTCGCCGTCCCCGGCGACCATGGGAGGGTCATCGTCCCCGATGACCAGGAATTCGGACCGCGAGGACGCGGTCCCTCCCAACGCGGGAGGGTCGCCGTCCCCGGCGACCATGGGAGGGTCATCATCCCCGATGACCGGGAATTCGGACCGCGAGGAC
>JAGVRI010000023.1 GCA_018606645.1 Chloroflexota bacterium | reverse complement strand
GAAATAAATTTCGCACTACCACGATCTGAAGGCTCCACTCCCCGCGTGCCCGATCACCCCACCCCCGCACCCCCTCCCCGCGTGCGGGGAGGGGGCCGGGGGGAGGGGTCCGCTCGCTCCCATGCCCCATCCCCTCCTCTTGTCAGGGAGTCGAGGCTTTAGCCGATCCACCGCCTGAAGGCTCCACTCCCTCACCCGGAGGCGCGGCTTCAGCCGCCAGCCCTTGGCCCTCGCAAAGATTACCACTTTCTTGACAAGATGCCAATTCTGCATTAAGCTAACTTTCCACAGTATGACCTGTGGATTGCGGAAGCGTGGCTTCCGCAGCCCCAAAAGTGCGGAGACAGGCATTGACGCGAACACTGGCACCGGGCACGATCTTGCGCGAACGGTACAAGATCATCGAACTGGTCGGTCGCGGCGGCATGGGCGCTACCTACCGCGCCGAGGACCTGCGGCTGCAGGGCCGTTTCTGCGCGGTCAAGGAAGCCATCCCCGACCCGGATGCCACCCCCGAAGAACTGCGACAGAGCCGCGAGCAGTTCTACCAGGAAGCCAGCACCCTCGCCCGCCTGGACCATCCTAACCTGCCCAAGGTCTCTGACTATTTCTCCGAGGACGACCGCGATTACCTGGTCATGGATTTTGTGCCGGGTCAGGACCTCCGCGAGGTTCTGACCAACACCCTCCATGAGGGCCGTCTGCTCCCCGAATCCCAGGTCCTGGCCTGGGCCCGACAACTGTGTGATGCGCTGGAATATCTCCACACCCAGGACCCGCCGGTGCTCCATCGCGACATCAAGCCGAGCAACATCAAGATCACCCCCGCCGGCACGGTCAAGCTGGTGGATTTCGGCCTGGTCAAAGTGCTGTCCGCTGACAACCAACGGACCATTACCGTCGTGCAAGGGCGGGGCACGGTTCAATATATCCCGCTGGAGCAATACGGCGGCGACACCGGCCACACCGATGCCCGTTCCGATATCTATTCCCTGGGAGCCACACTCTATCACCTGCTGACCGGACAACCGCCCCTCGACGCCAAGCAACGGTTCCTGAAACCGCAGGCCCTGCCTTCGCCCCGCAGCCTGAATCCCGCCATCTCCGCCCAGACCGAGCAAGCCATCCTCTGGTGCCTGCAAATGCATCCGGACGATCGGCCGGCCACCATCGCCGAACTCCGGGCGGCCCTCCTGGCTCCCGGTCCGGTGGTCCGCACCGTCGCCCATCTGCTGGACCAGGAAGGGCCGTTCGTCCAGTTCGTCCGCGCCAACCGCTGGCTGCTGGCGCTGGTCGCCGCGCTGCTGCTGGCCGCCATCCTGATCACCGCCCGGCCGCCCGCGCTCTCGGCCCCGCCTCCGTTCCTCCCCGACATCACCTCTGGCGTGACGTCGGTGCCTACCGGGCTGGTTCCATAACGGCAAGCCCGGCGCGGGCGCCAGCCCAACCGACGCCCCGGTTCGTCAGGCCCGTTCCTGCTTTTCTCGACGATACCACCAATAGATCGGCAGCAGAGGCAACAGCCCCCAGCCAAAGCCAACCACCAGCCCCCGCAACCCAGGCAGTATCCCTTCCAGGAGCTGACTGCCGGGCAGACCCAGTCCGTAGAACAGATACCCCGTCAGGCCGCTGATGCTGCTCCACAGGATGGCGCGCCCGAACGGAGTCACGACCGGGGTCTGAAGATGCAGGCGCTGCCCGACAGCGCCCACCACCCCACCGGCCATCACCAGACCCACCACGGCCAGGAGCAGGTCCACCCACCGAACGCGGGGCTCCGGCTCCGGAAACGCGGGAGAGACCGCCACCGGGGTCGGCGTGGGCGTCGAGGTCGGCCTCGGCGTCGCCGTCGGCAACAGCGTCGGCGTCACCGTCGGAGTGGAGGTCGGGGTCGGCGTCAGCGTTGGGGTCGGCGTCAGAATCACCGCCGTCTCGCCGGTCAACCTCACCAGCAGCGGCCGGGAATGGACGGCCGGGTCACTCGTCGCCCGGATCTCGATCTCCCCGGCTAACTCCAGGATGATCGTCGCCTCGGCCACTCCCCCCACCGTCACCGCCTCGATCCGCCGTTCCAACTGCTCGGCCAGATAGAACGAGTGGAACGTGACCGGCGTGCCATCGGGGACCGGATTCCCATTATGGTCCAGGATCACGTTGGTCCGAACCCGCAGCGGATCGCCCACCGCCATCTCCACCGGCTGGGGAGTCCCCTGGGCCGGCTCGGGCGCATCCACCCAGGCTACCTCAATCACCTGACCTGGATCGGGCGACAACTGTTTGGTCAGATCATAGCCCACGCCCTGGATCGAGACCGGAGACCGCCCGGCGGGGGTGAACTCGAGAAACAGAGCCCGGATCGAGGCCTCGATAAAGGGCTCCATTTTGCTATAGACCCCCAAGTAGGCGGTCAGTTTGCTCACCTCGGTCGTATCCAGATAGTACGGCGATTCGTACGCCAGAACGACAATGTTCTGGGCGGGCTGCGCCGTGGTCCACTCGCGGAGAAACTGCTTCAGCGCCGCAGAGTCTGGATAGGAGGCCGGCGCATAGTCCAGCATGGCAAACAGGATCCACTCGGCGCCCCGAATGGCCTCGCTCAGGTCCGGAGAACCAGACTGCAAGAAACTGCTCAACTCGGCGAACGTGAATGAGCGGATTCGCTCCGGGTCCACCTGCCGGGTCGCCTCCGGTCCGTACAGACGCAAGATCGTCTGTTCCAGCGCTTGAGGAGCCAGGAGATAAAAGGGCGAACAGGTGGCGCAGTCGCGCGCCTCGCGGGCCTCGGTAAAGATGACGATATCTTCATCGGGGCGCGGCGGACGCGGCAGGCGGGCGGTCAACTCCTCGGCCGAGGGATAGAGCAAAGTCAGGGCGTCCTGAGCGACCTGGGCCACCGCCCCCTGACCTTTTCCCACGTCGGCCAGCCCTGCTTCGTCTGGGGTGCACGCTTCCAGGGTGAATTCGGGACAGAGCCGCCGCTTCAGCGCCAGAATGCGCCGCACCGACTGGTCCACCCGGGCCCGGAAGTTGCTGTCTGCCTCGTAGCGGGTCCGGAAAAACAGGATCGTATCCTCGATGTTGCGCATCTGCTCATCCCAGGAATCCGTCGCCGAGAAGCGAGACAGGTTCAACAGATCATTCCCCGCCAGAAAGGCATCGAGCGCAATCTGCCGGTGAGGAAACGAGCTCAGATTGGGAGAGTAATAGCGACGAACGGCCGGCACCCCCAGAGAATCGCTCACCAGCAAACCGCCCCCTTCCCGCCACGCCGCCAGTTCGGGCTGGGACATGATCTGTTGCAACCCCTGCGCATGGAAACTGATGGGCGGCGTCACCGAGCGGATGTTTCCCTGAAACCCTCGATAGCGGATGTGGGCGGTCATTAACGCGTCGGTCGTGTCGGTCATCGGCACCGCGTGGGTCACGGCAAAGAACGGAGGCAGCTCAATGATCCGCAGATCGGTCAGCGAGCGGTCCACCGTGGCCACCTCTTCTTCCAGACTCCGGTCCGAGGCTCCCAGGCCCGGCAGGTGCTTGGCCACGGTCGCTACCCGCCCCTGGCTCCCCAGATGCACGCCACGGACATACGCCCTCCCCATCCGGCCTACCCAGTAGGGATCCCCGCCAAAGACGCGCGTGCCCAGGTCGCCCGGCTGACCGGAACGGGGATTGTTGACGATATCCAGCGAAGGCCCCAGGAGCAGATTGATCCCCACCGCAGCCAGCTCCTGCCCCACAATCTGCCCCACCGTCTGAGCATGGCTGTCCCGCCAGGTCGCCCCGATCGCCATTTGACTCGGCACGCCGGTAAAGCCGCCGCGCAGCGAGGTGAAGGGATACCCGTCCCCTTCCTGAGAGACCGCGATCAACAGCGGAATGCCCTGCGCCGGAACGGTGACCACCTGCGTTACCGTCAATCGGGTGGTGATGGTGATCGGTTCGGCCGTCGGCAACGAGCCGGAACCGCTCAGGACAGGCGTCACCGTCACCGGCACCGTCCCGGTGATGGTCAATGACGACGGAGTGAACGCCAGCTCTTGCAGGCCATGGGTCAACGAAAGAACCTGCCGGGGCGCCGATAGCTCGTTGCGCCAGTTCCCGTTTTCGGCGGAGACGATCACCCCTCCGACCCGCAGGACTTGGATCAGATGCGCGATCTGCGATCCAGCGCCGACCTCATCTCCCTCAAAGGTCACCAGGAAGAGCTGACCCACCTTGTCGGCGGTGCTCATCCCGGCCAGCATTTCATCCAGCCACGCATCCGGATCGGCCGCAACGGCTCGATCCGGGGTTGGCGTCTGCGCGTTCCCCACGGCCGGCTGGCCAAGAGGGATCACGAGGCCAAGCGCCATCCAGACCAGACAGGCCCAGGCCCGAATCGTACCCCAAACTAGACCGCGATTGAAATCGCCCCTGCAGAGCCTTCGGCTGGCCGTCGGCCTGCGCCGACGGAACGCGTCCCCGTAGGGGAACGCACGGCCTCCGGCCCCACCGGCGCGGCTTCCGCCGCCGGCTGCGCCCATTCGTTGATTCGTTTCCCATTCGTTGACAGGCCCCGATATTTTCATCCCTCGTGGCGCCCCGCCGGGCATGGCGACCCCCTCCTGAGCCCAGGACCTATGGGCGAAATCGGTCCAGCAACTCGTCCATCTGCGGATCGTCGGCGATCGTTCCGTCCATCGCCACCGACTGCCATGCCTCCAGGCGCATCCTCCCATCGCCTTCCACGGTCACCACCAGCCGCCCCACCCGCCGACCGGTATGCCCGGGCGACGGTTGATCGGCGGTGACCACCAGCGCCCCGCTCTGGGGCGCCTGGAGCGCCTGCTGCGGGATGGCCTTGGGCAACGCCGCAATCACCAGATCGATATCCGGAATCCGATCCGCCAGCTCGAAGGCGGCCTGGTATTCGAGATTGGTCAACACGATCACGATCTCGACCTGTTTCGCCAGCTCCGACACATAGCGCATCGCCGCCTGAACCGGATCGCGGACCTCAAAACCGCTCGCCGATCCATCCGCCGGCCGCGTCAATCCCACGATCCCGAACCGATACCCGCCCCGCTCCAGAACCACCGTGGGTGGGGCAAACAGCTCCTCCGTGCCCCTCAGCACCACATTGGCCGAGAGCATCGGGAACCCGGCTTCCTGCATCCGCTGCCGCAACAGGTCCGGGCCCAGCGACAGTTCCTTGGGCCCTAGCGCCATCGCATCATAGCCGATCAGGCTCATGGCCGCCACCACCGCCTGGCCCTGGGTCCGATCTCCCAACAGCCCACCGCCCACCAGGGCATCCCCAGTATCCAGCAGCAGGACGTACTCCGCTTCCTGTCGCTGTTGCGACACGAACGTCGCTCGCCGGCGGAACCCGCCGGTGGCGCTGCTGCCTCAACCGCACGGGACGGTTTCCCCCCAGTTGTCGTTGGTGTGCAACACCACCAACCGGATCGCCTCCCTCTGCGGCTCCGAGGTCACCCCGGGCGTCGGCGTGGCGGCCGGCGTCGGCTCCCGGTTGGCCGCCGAAGTCGGCGTCGGCAACGGCGACACAGGCGCGACCTCCGGCGTGAAAGTGGAACGGCGTGGTTCGGGCGTTCCACAACCGACCGCCAGGCTCACCGTCCACCAGATCACCATCCCCCAGATCAGGCCGTATCGTATCCTTGTCTTGCCCATGGCCTCATTCCTTAGAAAATAGACTGCTCCCCCACCCGGAGTCGAGGCTTTAGCCGGAAAACCGCCTGAAGGCTCCACTCCCCGCGTGTCCGATCACCCCACCCCCGCACCCCCTCCCCGCACGCGGGGAGGGGGCCAAGGGGAGGGGGCCGGTCGCTCCCATATGCCCCATCCCCTCCTCTCATCCGGGAGTCGAGGCCTCCAGTCCACCGCCTGAAGGCTCCACTCCCCGCGTGCCCGATCACCCCACCCCCGCACCCCCTCCCCGCACGCGGGGAGGGGGCCAGGGGGAGGGGTCGTCCTCCCCCACCCGGAGTCGCGGCTTCAGCCGCCGGCTGCGCCCATTCGTTGATTCGTTTCCCATTCGTTGACAGCCCCCGAAATTGTCATTCCTCGTGGCGCCCATCCGGGCATGGCGACTCCTTCTCCGTCGTCTGACCCCGGCGCATGGTCCGCCACACCGCCAGGGCGATGCCGGCCACCCCCAGACCTGCCCCCCATGCTCCGATCGCCAAATAGAGCGGGAGCATGGCCCGTTTCGACCTGCGGGCGCGCTCCACCTGCGGCGGCGCATCGGGGCGCGCCGTGGCCGGATGCGCCAGTCGGGCGACCGGCACCGGGGTCGGCGTAGCCGTCCAGGTGGGAGTCGGGGTGTGCGTCGGCGGCAAGGGCGAGGGCGTGACCGCCCAGGTCGGGGAAGGGCTGGCCGTGGCCGTCTCGGTCGGCTGCGCCGTCGACGTCTCGGTTGCGGTCGGGGTCGGGGAGGGCGGAACGGCGGTCGGGGTCCGGGTGGCGCGTCGGGCTGGCGGAACGGTGGGCCTCGGCGTGGCCGATGGCAGCGGCGTCGCCGTGGCCGTCGGCTGGTTGGGGTCCGGCCACAGACCCACCGCATCGAGAAAGATCCAGTCATTGCCGTGCGTGGTCGGATGGGCGACCCACACAAACACGGTCATGGTCGGGCCGGCCGCCCGCGCCGAAACGGTCAGATCGGGCCATTTGTCCATCCCCCACTCCGACCGCGACCAGATCACCGTCGGGGCCAGCGGATCGGTCCCCCCGGTCGGGTCCAGGCCCAGCTTCCGCTCAAAGTCCGGCTTGGTGGCCGCTGCCCAGCCGATATCGGTCTGATACACCACCCCAGGGGTGACCTTCACCTGCTGGTAGATGCCGGCCACGAACGGCACGCCATCCGAAAGCAGCCAGAGCGAAGGCGCTCCCCAGTAGGTGTCATCCGCCGGCCGATATTCCAGATCTCCGCTCAATATAAAATACCACCAGCCGTCAGGGACCTGCAACCGCTTCCCGTTCCAGGTGCGGTCCACAAAGAGATCAAACCCGCAGTTGTAGGTCACATTGCCCGGTTGCTGACATGGATTATGAGCGCCGGCCTGGACGGATGACCCGGCCAGCCATCCCAGACCTCCCAGCAGCACGAGCAGACACCCTCCCCATCGCCATCTTTTACCATGATCCCACTTCATTACCCACCTGAACCGCGCCCTCGTCCCGCGCGGCCCGATCCCCCTCGCCGGGCCGCCGGCGACAACGGCAAGATACACGCATTATATTGCAAAAACCAAAAAGCGGCAAACAACCGATTGACATTCTGCCGATTGTCCGTATAATGACCTGGCTTGAGGTTCGGCAGGATGCCAGGCGGGGAAGGCGAGTGCAACTCGATAGACGGCTGCTGCGCCAGGCGCGCGCGGTGCGCCTGGAAGTGGGACTTACCGTAGGATTGGGCCTGCTGGCCGGGGCGTTGCTGGTTGGTCAGGCCTACTTTCTGAGTCAAACGATCGGCCAGGTGTTTCTGGGCGGAGCCACCCTCCGCCAGGTGCGACCCTGGTTGCTGGCCGTGGTCGTCCTGGCCCTGGTCCGCGCCCTCCTGGTCTGGGGCAGCGAGCAGACCGCCCAACGGGCCGCCGGCCGGGTCAAGCACGAACTGCGCGAGCGCCTCTTCGCCCGCCTGCTGGCCCTGGGTCCCGCCTATGTCCACGGCGAGCGCAGCGGCGAGCTGGTGAACACCACCGTGGAAGGGATCGAGGCCCTCGACGCCTATTTCCGCCACTACCTGCCCCAACTGGCGCTGGCAGCCCTGGTGCCCCTCCTCATCCTCGCCGTGGTGTTCCCCCAGGACTGGCTCTCCGGCCTGGTCCTGCTCCTTACCGCGCCCCTTCTCCCTATCTTTATGATCCTCATTGGCCACCTGGCCCAGACCGTGACCCGGCGCCAGTGGGCTTCTCTCAGCCTGATGAGCGCCCACTTTCTGGACGTCCTCCAGGGGTTGACCACCCTAAAACTGCTGGGGCGCAGCCGCGAACAGGTGCGCACCATTGCCGAGATCAGCGATCGGTTCCGCCGGAGCACGATGGGCGTGCTGCGGGTGACCTTTCTCTCGGCGCTTGTCCTGGAAATGGTCTCGACCATCGGCACTGCCCTTGTCGCGGTGCAGATCGGCCTCCGCCTGTTGTACGGGCGGCTGTCGTTCACCGAATCGTTCCTGGTCTTGCTCCTGGCTCCAGAGTTCTACCTGCCGTTGCGGACCCTGGGCGCGCGCTTTCATGCCGGGGTGGCCGGGGTCGCCGCCGCCCAGCGCATCTTTGAGGTGTTGGGTCCGACGGCCGAGGCGCCGCCGCCCCTCCCCACCCGCCCACCGCCGGCTCCGTCCCGTTGCGGTCCGATCCTGACCTCCACCCTGGCCTTTCAGCAGGTGTCCTACACCTACGAGGCGGGGCGCCACCCGGCTGTGCACGGCCTCTCTTTCGAGATCAAAGTGGGCGAAACAGTGGCCCTCGTCGGACCTAGCGGCGCGGGCAAGAGCACCATCGCCTCCCTGCTGTTGCGCTTTATCGAGCCGGATGCGGGCATGATCACGGTGGATGGCCGGGCGCTGAGCGACTACCCACCCGAGGTGTGGCGCGCCCAGGTGAGCTGGGTTCCCCAGACCCCCTACCTGTTCTACGGGTCCGTGGCGGATAACATCCGGCTCGCCCGCCCAGAGGCGACGCTGGACGAGATCGCCTGGGCAGCGCGCCAGGCCCATGCCCATCCCTTCATTGAGGCCCTCCCGCAGGGCTACGACACCATCATCGGCGAGCGAGGGATGCGGCTGAGCGGCGGAGAGGCGCAACGCCTGGCCCTGGCCCGCGCCTTTCTCAAAGATGCGCCGCTGGTGATCCTCGACGAAGCCACCGCCCACCTCGATCCAGAGACCGAGGACCTGATCCAGCTCAGCATTGAGCGCCTCATCCAGGGGCGGACGGCGGTGATCATCGCCCACCGCCTGCGGACCGTCTCCCGGGTCGATCGCATCCTGGTCATCCACCGGGGTCAGGTCGTGGAAGAAGGGTCCCACCCGGTTCTGGTCGAGCAGGGCGGCTGGTATGCCCGCCTGGTGGGCGCTTACCTGCGGAGCAGCGCGCCATGAACGACCCATTCCGCCAGTTGCTGAGACGGACGGCGCCGTTGCTCCATGGGATGATCCTGGCCGCCCTGCTGGGCGTGGCCACCATCGCCAGCGGCATCGGCCTGATGGCCACCTCCGCCTATCTGATCGCCCGAGCGGCGCTGCACCCCTCGATCGCCGACCTTCAGGTGGCCATCGTCGGCGTCCGCTTTTTCGGCATCGCCCGCGGCCTCTTTCGCTACGCGGAGCGATACGTGTCGCACGAGGTCACCTTCCGTCTGCTGGCCCGATTGCGGGTCTGGTTCTACCAGGCGCTGGAGCCCCTGGCCCCGGCCCGTCTCATCCAACGTCGCAGCGGGGACCTGTTGGCCCGCATCGTGGCCGACATCGAAACGCTGGAAAACATTTACCTGCGGGTCCTGGCCCCGCCGCTGGTGGCCCTCCTGGTCAGCGCCCTGGCTGCCCTTCTACTGGGCCGGTTTGACTCGCGCCTCGCCTTCGTCCTGCTGAGCCTCCTGGCCGCCGCCGGCCTGGGCCTGCCCCTCCTCATCCGGGCCTTGAGCCGGTCCGTCGGCGCTCAAATGGTCGCCGTCCGCGCCGAACTGAACAGCCGCGTGCTAGACGGCATCCAGGGGATCGCCGACCTGCTGGCCTTTGGCTATGAACCCCACTACCTGGCCCAGGTGCGCCACACCAGTCAGCGCTGGGAGCATCTGCAGCGGTCCATGGCCCGCCTCAGCGGCCTTCACGGCGCCTTGATGGGACTGTTGATGAGCCTGGCCGTCTGGGCGGTCCTGTCCCTGGCCATCCCCCTCGTCTCGGCCCGTCGCATGGATGGCCTCTATCTGGCGATGATCGCCACCATCGTCCTTTCTTCTTTCGAGGCGGTCCTGCCGCTCCCCCAGGCCCTGCAATGGCTGGAGAATAGCCTGGAATCGGCGCGGCGGCTCTTTCAACTGGTGGACGAGCGGCCGGCGGTCCTCGACCCCGAGCAGCCGGCCCATCTGGTCTCCACGCCGCATCTGCGGGTGGAGGGCCTGCGCTTTGCCTACACCCCCGACGGGCCGCTGGTGTTGGATGACATCCGTTTCGACCTGCCGGCCGGCAAACATCTGGGCATCGTCGGGCCCAGCGGCGCTGGCAAGACGACCCTCATTCATCTCCTCCTCCGCTTCTGGGAATACGAGGGGAGCATTCTCTTGAACGGAAAGGAACTGTCGGCGTACCGCCAGGAAGAGGTGCGCCGCCACATGGCCGTCGTTTCGCAACGCACTCATCTGTTTAACGCCACGATCCGCGAGAACCTCCTCCTCGCCCGCCCGGAAGCCATCGAGGCAGAGATGATCGAGGCCGCCCGGCAGGCCCAGATCCACGACTGGGTCCAGTCGCTTCCCCAGGCCTACGAAACGCCGGTCGGCGAACTCGGAGTGCGCCTCAGCGCCGGGCAGCGCCAACAGATCGCCATCGCTCGCGCCTTTCTCAAAGGCGCTCCGATCCTCCTCCTCGACGAACCCACCGTCCATCTCGACCCCCTGACCGAGGTCCAGATCGTCCACGCGCTCCAGGCATTGATGCAAGGCCGCACCGTTGTCAATATCACCCATCGCCTGAACAGCCTCGAAAGCGCCGACGAGGTCCTGGTGCTCAACGCGGGACGGATCATCGAACGGGGACGGCACGCCGATCTGATCCAACAAGGAGGCTTCTATCAACGCCTGTGGACACTGCAAAATGACATCCTGCGTCCTGCATAAGGGGGAGGGACACCATGGCGAAATCCCTGGCTGAATGGCAGACCGACGTAGACCGTTGGATCCAGACCGTCGGCGGCGGGTATTGGTCTCCACACGCCAACCTGGCCCGCCTGGCGGAGGAAGTGGGCGAACTGGCCCGCCTGATCAACCATCTCTACGGCCCGAAACCCAAGAAGCCAGAGGAACCTGACCAGACCTTGAGCGAGGAGATCGCCGACATCCTGTTCGTCCTGATCTGCCTGGCCAACTCGCAGGGGATCGAGCTGGAGCCGGCGTTGCAGAAAGTGCTGGACAAGGTCTGGCACCGCGACCGGACCCGCTATCAGAATCCCTCGAGAATGGAGCACGATTGAGATAGTGGCGTTACCTCACCCCTACCCCCTTCACCCCCTTCCCCTCTCCGCTGGCGGAGAGGGGAAGGGGGCCGGGGGGATGAGGAGAGGTTGGTCCGGGAGAACGTTCCGCCATTTGCCAATCTCCCTCCAGTGTGCTATAATCTCATTAGTTGGGAGAAAGGAGGAAGCCATCATGGAGAAACGGTTTACCGCCCTGCGCATCATCGGCACGGTGTTGAAGGTGTTGGCCTGGGTCGTCCTCGTCTTGGGCGTGATCGGAGGGATCCTCATGCTCCTGGCCGGACTGGGCCTGGGTGGTCAACAGGAGCTACCGGGGCTGGGTCGCGTCGGGGGTCTGCTGGGCGGCCTGGCCATGTTCTTCGCAGTCCTGGTCTCGGCCATCATCGCCTTTTTGTTCTATTACGCCGCCGGCGAAGCGGTGTACCTCTTGCTGGCGATTGAGGAAAACACCCGACGGACCGCCTACTTTTTCCAGCAGCAGGTCTCGGCCCGCCAGGCCAGCTATCCTCCGCCGGGAGCGCCGCCAGGCTATCGGAGCTAACCAGGGAAAACACTGAGAAAAGAAAACGGCCAGGAGCCGGGGTCTCCTGGCCGCCAGAAATCGCTCCACCTAACCGGCCAGCCCGTAGCGGATGGCCTCCTGGTGTTCTTCTTCGCTCAACACCCGCTGCCAAGCCGTCAGATAGACCTCGCAGGCGTGACAGTCTCTGGAGTCGGTCTCGCTTTCTCGCGCCCGATCCCAGCAGGGCCGGTTGCGATCCGCCTTGATCAGGCACTGGTTCCGTTCACTCGCGGTGCATCCCTTGATCTCCCAGCACGGGATCAGGGCCAGCAGACGCCGCAACCCCTCCTGGTTCAACCCTTTCTCGTGGATGAGATACCGAATGCAACTGATCCATTCCAGATCGCTCGCCGAATAGAAACGGCGGTTCTTCTTGCGAGCGGGACGGAGCAATCCTCCCTCCTCATACAGGCGCAGAGTGCGGGGATGAATGCCCAGGATCTCGGCTGCCGTTCCAATGGTATACACCGGACGTATCTCGTACTTCACGATCGGCTCCCCCTTGTCAGGTTCTTGAATTCGCAAACCCCGCAATGACGTGTTCACCAAACATAAGTATAATCGGTTCCGGCATCTTTGTCAATTTTGAACGGTCATCTTTTTGGACAGCTTGATGAACAACAAAAGGCGATATCTGCGCGATACCGCCCTTCGCCACCTGGACCTCAGAGCCCCCGGCTCTTATCGGGTCAGGCTTCAGGTGCTGGTCGGGCCACATGAGGCGCTCGAAGCGCTGAACCCTCCCGCGCTGTCGCGTTTGCCCGTGCCAAAGACCGACCAGCCCTTTTTGACATGCGTCCCTCCACACTCGGGGCAGGTTACCTCCACCGGCGCCGTGAGAGAACGCACGAACTTTTCAAATTGCGTACCACAGTCCTGGCATGTGTATTCATAGATCGGCATCCGCCCACCTCCGAACTCACCCGATCGCCGTAATATGATACCCCACATGGGTATATAAATAGCATAGCCCAAGATCCCGATTCAGTCAAATTCCAGACCGATGGTTGCGGGAAAAACCCCTCCCCTCGGCCCCCTCCCCGCACGCGGGGAGGGGGTGTGGGGGTGGGGTAATCGGGCACGCGGGGAGGGGAGCGTTCAGGCGGCCCTCCGGCTGAAGCCTCGACTCCCAGAGGGGGGCGGAGCACGTTCGCCCGCCGCTCGAAGCGGCGGGCTCAACCAGCAAATCGCCCCTCAGCCAAAGGTCAGCAGGTGGGCAGGATCGAACTGCCTTCGGGCATCACCAGGATACGGGCATCGGCCCCCCGTTCCCCCAGGGCCGTTTGCAGCGCTGCATCTGGATCGGCAAACGGCACCAGGCCGCAGCGTCGCACCAGCTCTTCCGGCAGCGCCGACACGAGATAGACGCTGGCCCGCTGGAGCACCGAGGCGATCGCCGCCGCCTTGTGCCCTCCCAGGACAAACTCCTGCTGGATCCGACCCAGCAGCTCGCCGGGCGACGTGGCGGTCGTCATCCAGCTTTCAAAGGTCTGATTCCCCATCCCCTCCCGGCACTCGGCGACCAGGATCACAATCCCGCCCTCTCGGACCGCATAGGCCGCATTGTCGAGGGCCTTCTGCGCCTGGTACAGGTTCACATCTTTCGGATAGCCGCCGGCGCTGACCAGGACAATGTCCGCCCGTCGCTCGATCGGGACCATGGCCCGGCGGGCTACCATGTCACACCCCTGCCGATAGGCCAGCCGTCCGTCGCCGGCCACCGCCCCGACGATGCGGTGATGGCCATCAACCACCACGTTGAGGATGAAATCCACGCCGACCATGGCCGCGCCCTCCTCGATGTCGGCGCGGACCGGATTGCCCTCCAGCCGGCCGGCCGATGCCTCCCGCCGGACCATCATCGCGTGGTTGGCGCGGATCGCCGCCTTGGAGGCGCAGCCGGGCAGGATCGCCTTCGCCCCGCCGGAATAGCCGGCAAAGTAGTGCAGTTCCAGGTTCCCCAGGCAGATGCGCACCTCAGCCTCGACCACCGGTCGAAAGACCTCCACTGGCGTCCCGGCCGAGGTGACGCCCAGCCGGACGGTATCCTGCGGGTCGTGGTTGATGACCCGCACCCGCCGAACGACAGCCTCCCCCACCGCCGCCCGGATTTCCCCCTCGGTCATGGGCCGATGGAGCCCCAGCGCCAGGACCACCGTCACCTGCGAGTCCGGCACTCCCGCCGCGGCCAACTCCTCCAGGATCAACGGCAGCAGCCGCTCAGAGGGGCACGGGCGGGTCAGATCGCTGGTGACGATCGCCACCCGCTGGTGGGGTCGGACCAGTTCGCGGAGCGGGGGCGCGCCGATCGGTCGCGCCATCGCTTCCCGCAGCAGGGTGGCCTCATCTCCGGCTTCCTCCTCCTGGCGCGGCAGCAGGATGGCTTCCAGGTTTGCCTCCGGCAGGCGCGCCGGCAGCGTCCCCTGGCCATAGGGCAGTGGCACGATCCTGATCATAAGCCGTCGCTATCGCTCCCTTCCAAAATAGACCGCTCGCCACGCGCGGGGGCCGAGACTTCCGCCGGCCAACCCGCCTGAAGGCTCCACTCCCCGCGCGCCCGATCACCCCACCCCCTCACCCCCTCCCCGCGTGCGGGGAGGGGGCTGGCCGGAGGGGCCTTCCTCCCTCACCCGGAGTCGAGACTTCCGCCGGTCAACCCGCCTGAAGGCTCGACTCCCCCGCTGGGCCTGGCTACTCCTTCAGTTCCGCAGTGCAATAGGCGCAGCGCGTCGCCTTGAGCGGAATGGTGGACAGGCAATAGGGGCACTCCTTGGTCGTCGGCTCGGCCGCCGGCGCCGGGCGCTGCAACCGGCTGACCGTCCGCACCAGCAAAAAGACAGCCGCCGCCACAAACAGGAACTCGATGATCGTGTTCAGGAACAGGCCGTAATTGATCGTCGCCGCTCCCGCCTGTTGCGCTTCGGCCAGGCTGGCGTAATGGGTGCCCGAAAGGTTAATGAACAGGTTGGCGAAATCCACCTTGCCCAGCAGCAGCCCGATGGGCGGCATCAGAATGTCGTTCACCAGGGAACTGACGATCTTGCCAAAGGCGCCGCCGATGATCACCGCCACCGCCAGATCGAGCACGTTCCCGCGCATGATGAAATTTTTAAAGTCCTGCAGCATGGTCGGATCTCCTTTCTTTGCTAAATGAAACCTGCCTCCACCAACTCGTCTTCGAGGGTGGTCTGAACCCAACCGTTGTCCAGGCCGGCGGCCTCCAGCGCCGCCAGGGCCTCCTGGTACTCCTCCCAGGTGATCTTGCGCCCCAGGACCGGGTCCCCCACCGCCTGATAGGCCGGAAAATACTGGTCCATCACGCTAACGTGAACGCGGGGACAGAGTTCGTCGGCGATCCAGCGCAGGACCTCCCGCGTCCCGGCCAGCCCATCGGGCAGGACCATGTGGCGGATGATCAGCCCGCGCCGGGCGATGCCGTTCTCATCCAATACCAGCTCCTCCCCCACCTGGCGATAGATCTCACGCAGCGCCGCGCGGTTGTGCTCCACATAGTTGCGAAAGCCGGACAGCCGCCGCGCGACCGCATTGTCGGCATACTTGCTATCCGGCAGCCAGAGGTCCACCACCCCCTCGAGCAACCGCAGCGCCTCGACCCGCTCGTAGCCGCTGGTGTTGTACACCAGCGGCAGCCGCAGCCCGCCCTCAATCGCATGGGGCAGGGCGGCCAGAATGTGGGGCATGAAATGGGTCGGCGTCACAAAATTGATGTTGTGCGCCCCCTTCCTCTGCAGTTCCAGCATCATCTCCGCCAGGCGCTCGATGGGAAACGGTTGCCCGTACCCCAGTTGGCTGATCGGATAGTTCTGGCAGAACCGGCACCGCCCCGTGCAACCCGAAAAAAAGATCGTGCCCGATCCCCGCGTCCCGCTGATGGGCGGCTCTTCCCACTGATGGAGGTTCCAGCTCGACACCACCACCTGGTCGCCCATGCGACACACGCCCCGCTCCCCGCCGAGTCGGTCCACCCGGCAGCGGTGGGGACACAGCTCGCACGGCGACAGCATGGCCCACGCCGCCTCGATGCGGCGCGCCAGCTCTCCGGTACGGAACAGCGCCAGATACCCAGGTTCGGTCATCCCTTCGAATACACCGCGATTGAAATCGCCCCTCAAGAGCCTTCGGCTGGCCGCCGGCCTACGCCGACGGAGTGCCCATTCGTTTATTCGTTTCCCATTCGTTGACTCGATATTTTCATCCCTCGTGGCGCCCTGCCGGGCATGGCAACTCCCTTGAAAATAGACCGCTCCCCGCACCCGGGAGTCGAGGCTTCCGCCGGTCCACCGCCTGAAGGCTCCATTCCCCCACCAGGAGTCGAGGCTTTAGCCGGTCGACCGCCTGAAGGCTCCACTCCCCTACCAGGAGTCGAGGCCTCCGCCGGTCCACCGCCTGAAGGCTCCACTCCCCCACCAGGAGTCGAGGCTTTAGCCGGACCACCGCCTGAAGGCTCCATTCCCCCACCAGGAGTCGAGGCTTCCGCCGGAAGACCGCCTGAAGGCTCCACTCCGGGAGTCGAGGCTTTAGCCGGAAAACCGCCTGAAGGCTCCACTCCCCTACCCGGAGTCAAGGCTTCCGCCGGAAGACCGCCTGAAGGCTCCACTCCCCCACGAGGAGTCGAGGCTTCCGCCGCCGGCCTCGATATTTTCATCCCTCATGGCGCCCCGCCGGGCATGGGAACTCCCTCGCTACCCGCGCAACTCGGCCCCCACCTCCTGCCGCAGCCGCTGCACAATCCGCTGCACCTGCCGGGCGACAATCGCCTCGTGCAGCGTCTTGTCCGGCGCCTGGAAGGTGAGGGCATAGGCCAGGCTCTTTTTCCCCGGCGGGACCGGCTCGCCCCGGTAGACATCAAAGAGCCGCGCCTCCTTGAGCAGGAAGCCGCCGGCTTCGAGGATCAGATCGCGGACCCTCGCCGCCGGCACCTCCTCCGCCACCACCACCGCCAGGTCCTGCAGCACGGCCGGATAGACCGAGATCGGCTCAACCCGCCAGCCGGGAGGCACCCGGCTGAGCAACGCCTCCAGGTCCAGGTCGGCTGCGGCGACGCGCCGTTCGGGCAGGTCAAACGCTTCGCGGACCCTGGGATGGACCTCGCCCAGGAATCCGATCTCGGTCTCCCCAAGGCGCAGACGGGCCGTGCGCCCCGGCTGGAAGCTCGGATGATCCGCCGGTTCATAGCAGGCCCCGGTCACATGCAGCCGCTCCAGCAACGCCTCGACCACCCCCTTCAGATCAAAGAAATCCAGGTCCGGCTCCGCGCTCGCCAGCCAATGGCGATCCTGGCGAGGGCCGGTCATGACGATCGCCAGGCGGCGTGGTTCGTCGGGCAACTCCGCATCGGGCGCCGGGATAAAGACCTTGCCGACCTCAAAGATGGTCACCCGCGGTTGGAAGCGCAGGTTCGCCGCCGCCGCTTCCAGTACACTGGCCAGCAGGCTGCGCCGCATGACCACCCGCTCGGGACTGATCGGGTTGGCGATGGTGACATAGGCCGGGGGCTGAGCCTCCCCACCCTGACCGGGGATCAGGGCGGCCTCCCGCGCCGGATGGGTCAGCGAGTAGGTGATCACCTCCTGCAGGCCGCAGCCCACCAGCACGTCTCGCACCTTCTCCTCCAGCTCCAGGGCGCGGTTCGCCCGCTGCGGCGGCAGCCGATCGGCCAGCTCGATGACCGGAATGCGGTCATAGCCATAGACGCGGGCGATCTCTTCGATCAGATCGGCCGGGTACTGACAATCCAACCGGTGGTCGGGGACGGTGACACGGAGCGTGTCCGCCGCCACCGGTTCACATCGAAACTCCAGCGGCTCCAAAAAGCCGGCGATCTCGGCCAGACTGAACGACAGGCCCAGATTGCGTTCCACCTCCGAGGTGGTCAGGGAGATGACCACCGGCGCCGCCGGGCGGGGATAGGCGTCCACCATCCCCTGGGCGAGCGTCCCCTGGGCCAGGACGCGCATCAGCTCACTGGCCCGCCGCGCCGCCGGCTCGGCCAGCGCCGGGTGGATGCCTTTGCCAAACCGCAGACTGGCCTCGCTGGGCAATTTCAGCGCCTGCGTCGTGCGCCGGATGCTGATGAAATCAAAGTTGGCCGCTTCGAGCAGGATGTTCCGCGTCCCGTCGTCAATCTCGGTCTCCAGTCCGCCCATGACGCCGGCCACGGCGATCGGGCCGGCCGTATCGCAGATCAGCAGCGTGTCCTCGGTAAAGGTCCGGGCGATGCCATCGAGGGTGGTCATCGTCTCGCCCGGCCTGGCGCGGCGGACAATGATCGTCGGGATATCGCCCCCGGCGCGGGCGACGAGCTTGTCATAGTCAAAGGCGTGGAGCGGCTGGCCCCATTCCAGCATGACATAGTTGGTGATATCCACCACGTTGTTGATCGGTCGCATCCCGGCCTTGCGCAAGCGGGATTGCATCCAGTAGGGAGAAGGGCCGATCTGCACGCCACGGATGAGGGTGGCGATATAGCGAGCGCACAGTTCCGGGTCGGCGATCTGAACGCGGGCCAGATCGGCAGCCGGCGGCCCCTCGGTCCGCCAGCTCGTATCGGGATAGCGCAGCCTCCCTCCGGTGAGCGCCGCCACCTCACGGGCCACGCCGATGACGCTCAGGCAGCGCGCCAGATTGGGCGTCAGGTCGAGGTCGAGGACGGCGTCGCCCAGGTAATCGGCCAGGGGCACGCCCACCGGCGCGTCGTCGGGCAGGATGAGGATGCCCTCGTGGTCCTCCGACAGGCCCAGTTCCTTCTCTGAGCAGACCATCGCCCGGGAGGGCACCCCCCGGATTTTGGTCGGCTTGAGGCGGGTCTTGACAAACCCCTCCTGATGGCCGTCGTACAGCTCGGCCCCTTCCATGGCAAAGGCCACCTTCAGGCTCACCCGGCCCCGCCCCTTGTAGGGAAAGAGGTTCGGCGCGCCGGTGACGCACTCTTCCACCTCAGGCCCCCCGTAGGCGACGCGGGCCAGCACCAGGCGGTCGGCATTGGGATGGGGCCGCACCTCCACCACCTCGCCGACGACGATCCGATCCCGGTCCCACCAATCGCCGATCCGTTCGATGGCCGCCACCTCCAGCCCGGCCATCGTCAGCCGCTCGGCCAACGGTTCCAGGGGGATGGGAATCTCGACATACTCTTTTAACCAACTGATCGGTACTTTCATGGCTCTATCCTCGCGGTCCTCGGCCGATTATCCAAACTGCTGCAGGAAGCGCAGGTCGTTGGCCCAGAAGTAGCGAATATCCTCGATGCCGTGCTTGAGCATGGCGATCCGTTCCGGCCCCATCCCGAAGGCAAAGCCGGAATAGACATCGGGATCGTAGCCGCCATTCTTGAGCACCACCGGGTGGACCATTCCGGAGCCCATGATCTCCAGCCAGCCGGTGTACTTGCACACCCGGCAGCCCTTGCCGCCGCACAGGATACAATCCATGTCCACTTCGGCGCTGGGTTCGGTGAAGGGAAAGTGGCTGGCGCGGAAGCGGACCCGCCGTCCTTCGCCGAACATCCGCCGCGCGAAATCCACAATGGTCCCCTTCAGGTTCGCCATGGTGATATTCCGGCCCACGGCCAGGCCCTCCACCTGGTTGAACATGATCTCGGAGCGGGCGGTGATCTGTTCGTAGCGATAGCACATGCCGGGCAGGATGACCCGGATCGGCTCTGGGCAGTAATCGCGCATCGCCCGGATCTGGCCCGGCGAGGTATGGGTGCGCAGGATCACCCCGGGCCGGGTGGTATAGAAGGTATCCCACATATCCCGCGCCGGATGGTGCGGCGGCATGTTGAGCAGGGTAAAGTTCATCTCGTCCGTCTCCACGTCCCGGCTGCGGTAGACCTGGAAGCCCATCTCGGCAAAGATGCGATAGATCTCGCGCAAGGTCTGGGTGCTGGGATGGAGCCGGCCGGGCCGGATGGGGCGGCCGGGCAGGGTGACATCCACCTGGTCGGCGACCCACGCCTGAGCCAGGGAGGCCTGGCGCAGCGCCTCGGCTCTGGCCTCGTAGGCCGCTTCCAGCGCCTCTTTGATCTCGTTGACCCGGCGGCCATAGGCCGGTCGTTCCGCTGCGGGCAGAGTCGCCAGGGCCTTGACCGCCTCGGTGACCTTGCCCCGGCGGCCCAGGTAGGTGGTCCGCCAGGCGGCCAATGCGCCGGGGTCGGCGGCCGCTTCGAGCGCGGCCCGCGCCTCCTCTTCCAGTTGGTTCAACGGTTCCAGCATGGCACCTCCTGCGAATCAAAATCAAACGCTCCCGCCCCTCAGGGACGAGAGCGCATTTCTCCCGTGGTACCACCCTGATTGGCCGACGCGTCGGCCCTCTCGTTACCGACAGCAGCGCCTCCGCTTGCGATCGGCGGCCCCGATAACGGTGGGCATCCGGAGCGGACTACTGGCTGCGCGCCCGGTGGGTCCGGGTGCGCCGCGTTCCCCCGTCGGCTCAGGAGCGAACTTCAGCGGGGTCGTTTCCGGCCGGGCTTCCAGTCCACGACCCGGCCTCCCTGAGGGCGTCCTCCCGCCTACTCTTCTCCGTCATCGCCTTTTGTACTGTACTGAGGCGTATTATACACGGCGCGGCGGAATTGTCAAACGCGCAGCGCCGGGGGTCAGTTTCAACTGGTGCATATCAGTATTCGAGTCTTTCGTGTCGCAACACCGCCCTCAAAGATGACAACTGAGTGCTTCACACCTTTCGGAGAACGTCAAATTCGTCGTATAAAAGGTTCTCAGGCCCGAATAGTGGAGAATCTCGAAATATGGTATGCTCATCAAAGGAGAGGGGCTGTAGAACACAACTTGATCAAATCCTTGGCCCAGAACTTTGTGTCGCACAAGTCTGCCTAGCCGTTGCCTATCTTGTTTGGTTAACTGGCTGGGATGCACATCATAATATGGTAGCCTTTCATCATCGAGATGAAGACCGTATTTGTCAGACAGCACTCCGTACCGCACTCCGCGCTCTTCCACGAACCGGTAGAAATGCTTATTTACTGCGGAGACATAAAGCTCTTTAGGCATTCCACAACATACCCCATTCTTGGTCTTTGAGCAGCGGGTGATCCATAATACATCGCGGATGGGTCGATCCAGATGACCAAGGAGCTGCGTACCCCACCGTTCTTGAATCTCAATTCGCCAGTTAGAGGTAAGCAACATAATGCCCTCCCACTATACGGGAATTGCGACGCCCTCGACAAGATAACCTTTGCGCACAAGGGAACGAATGAGCTCCTCCAGCTCGGAACCAGACATATCTGCCTCGTCGGCGATCGCGTGGACGATTTGAGTCAAGCTGAACCATCCACTTCTAGATTGATCCCGCCTCTCGATCACAGCCATGAGAACATTGCCCTCAGCCTCATCCAACGTGTCTCTTAGGAGGTCTAGTATCGCTTTGCGGATTTCGATCTTTTCAGCTTCATAGTCACTCATGGGCCTTCCCGGCCCCTCCTGATCTTGGATCGCCTCTAGCAACTGCCTGCTTCTTGCCTCAACCGCCTTTGTGTGTAGGTGAGCATTCTGTCTCTTAGCGAGGCGGACTAGTTCAAAGATCGAGTCGGCAAAATGCTCGCACTCCTTGACATACCTCTCCCAGATCCGCTCCAGTTCTGCGGTTACTTCCTCTATGTCCTTAACCAGTTGTGCGGTTGCCTCCCTCAACTGACGAATCTTCATGAATTCTATCGTTTCCTCAACGTCAGATCCCTCCAGCCTGGAACTCTGGCTATCGTACGCTTCGCGTATCTTCGCTAGCTTGCGACCAAGCTCTTGGACATCGGCTCGAAATGGTTCAATGTCGGCCTTTTGGGCCCATGTCCCAAGGACTGCTGAGCAACTCCGGATTACCTGGTGGAATTTGCGCTCGGTCTGTACCAATTCTTCTAATTCCGTAGTCGCCCTGTCCGCCTTTCTGTACCGATCGTCCAACGGTCGATGCAGTTCCTGTAAGTCCTCAAGCATCTTGCTCAATGTAAAAGCTGGTGCCATTGCATCTGTCGACTCCGGAATAAGTGCCGAGTCGGCTGCCGACATGGTCCTCAGGAATTCACTTAACCGCGTGTGGACGATTTTGGACAATTTGTATTCCTCTGGCACTTGGAGTGTCAGAAGCCGGCTACGTATATCTACACCCACCCCTTCCAAGGCCTCTAAGGCTCGGCGCACATTGTGCAATACTTTCTCGTTGTTCTCGACTTGGCGCTGAAGTAACTCAGTAGACTTTTGCAGGCGTCTAAGGGCAACGTTGAAGAGCTGTTCCTGCTTGGTCCAACCTTGATGTGCGAAAGCGTCGTCCTCTTTCTCTGCTCGGCTGAGATCAGTTGCAGTGATACGCGTTGTGCATATAAGCCTTATGCGATCTTTGCTTTCACTTAAGTCTCTGGCCTCTTTCACGTCTCCTGGAGTAATATTCTGTTTCAACCACCTGTTGTACTGGTTCACGGCATCCTCGATATCTTCCAGAATCGAATCAATCCGGTTCAAGATGTTCTCGCTAATACGCAAAGCTTCAGAGATTGCGCTGTTGACTTTGGGCATCAATGTATCTTGAAGGTGCTCGGCGAGATGAGTCAATAGAGCCGTTCTCTGCAAAACCACCTCCTCCCGGTCCTGTTGTGCAGCTTCTTGCACACCCTCATAAAGCTCATCTAGGTACGCTTTCAGTTCAGGGATAGCAATGAAACGAGAATCTCTCTGCTTGGTTACAAAGATGTGCGCAAATGCTGGCCATTCTTCCTGCTCTTCGCGGGGCGCAAGCAAGTCATAATATCTAGTTCTCACGCTTCGCGCTTGTTGCAAGGCCTTCTCCCGCCCAAGCCGATACAGCAGGCCTTTGGATTCCTCAATCATTCCTTTGTGCTTGAGAACATTCAAGTACACCTCCTCCAGAATGTTCCTCGCCTGTGCACAATTGATAAAATGACTCCCCACGTCTGACTTGGCTACAGGTTCGGTTTTCTCTAGAATGCGAAGTAACCTCTTTTCTGGAGGTGTGTGGGTGACATGCACTATGCCATCAATGTCGCAACGAACAAAGCCATTCTTTGCAAGGTCTTCGGTATATTTCCTTAAACGGGCGGCACTCTCGATATCAGGAATGAAACCAACTTGTCTGCCAAATGGTACAAATCCCATGAGCCGCTGATTAGCTTGGAAAATGTTCTCGGGTGTATCTGGGTCGCCGAGCCTGTTAATGTAGAACTTGAGGGAATCCGCCAAATCACGCTCGCCTTTCGCGGTGGCTTTATAAAGATCCCTGAGGACGATTCCTGCTCCTACTCCCCGTTCAAGCCATTCCTTGATCCTTCTGCTCAACTCTATCTCAGATTTGAACAGCCGTGTTACGCAGTCAACGAATAACCTATCGTCTACGTTCTGTGGATGCAAAGTCTTTGATTGAAAGGTAACCAAGATACGCTTTGCCAGGTTGGTGTGCAGCGGGATCGGTAAGAGATAGTTTTCCATTTCCCTGGCGCGTATCTCCTCCTGCCCCTCCTGAGTCACTTCACCAACGTGAATCAGTAAGACAAGATGGGCATTAGCTGCCTCTCGCGAGCCCTCCTCGATTTGCCGAACAGCCCCAGCTCCAAGGTCTCCGTAGTGCGCGTAGCAGTAGCACCTGATGGTAGCGTTCTGGGCAGAATCCTTCATAATTGCCGCGAAGCCGTACCTCAGAACTCGCAGATCATCTGCTTCGATGTCAAACGTCTCAACATACTGGATGAGGCTGAGGAAGGCTCTAATCATGTCATCGCGAAAGAGCTGTGGAAAGCGCGCCGTTACATCCCGCCACATCTTCAGCCTGAGGTTTCGATCCTTGATGAACTCCAAGCCTACTGAGATTGGCGTGGGGAAGAATTGGAAGACCAACTCACTCGATAAACGATAGTGCAACCTATTTGGATCAACGATCTTTTCAACGCGCTTCTCAAGCCGGTGCGCAGAGTCAGGCGTTATGCCCTCAAACGCGGCGCCGATCATTCGGTGGTCCCAAGGGAAAAATATCTGTGAAACAAGCTGTCCCTCGTGGAGCTCAAGAAATGTAAGATCATCTTCCAATTCATCCAGGCGTTGGGTAAAGCCATCAACCTGTATCTCGTTTTCCCTTGTTTCTGCCTGGAGTGCCTTCTGAACATCCTGAAAAGTGAGGCCCTCGCGAAGTGGAGCAAATGACGCTATCGCAACATTGGCCTTGCCAGTCATCTTTTGATTGATGCGCGTGATTAGAGCAGATACGTCGGTTTCGCTAGGAATAGACAGGCGTTCCATTAGATCTGGTATGGAAAACGGCCTTAGTTCGCCAACCAAGAGACTGAACAGGCTGGCTTCCTGTTCGCTAAGGCCCTCCGTGAGGCTCTCAAGAAGATGATGCTCAATGCACTTAGCGGTTCCTCCGTACACTGAGATCGTCTCTCCCGCAAGAAAATTCAGTAGTTTAGTGCCGTCTATAACGTGCATAGTCTGATCGTCAATTGTCGCGCTGTTAAAGACCTTGGCAAAGAGCGTTACCAACGCCCCAAGGTTGCCACGGCCAATAACCTGCAAAGTATAGAATACTCCCAGATCTCTTATTGGCAAGGGTACGGGGAGCTGATCATTGTAAGCATAGCGCATGAGATCGCACAGGAATTTGACTCCCTCTCGCTTCGTCACCCCCACGAGTTGGATTTTGCTGGTCCTTCGTTCCCAGGAACCAAATACCTCTGCAATCTCCGGATCACGTTGCATACGCGCATAGGCATCTGGCGTGCACGAGAGGAAGAACGATATAATCCCCGGATACTTGCCATCCTCCGTAACCAATCGGTACTGCTTGTTGATTAACTCCTTCAGGCCGGAGAGAATAGCCCTGAGAGCCGGTGGATCCAGGATTAGCTCTTCGAATTCATCAATGAAGACCAATATTTTGCCTTTAGCGTGGGCCCGAAAAGTAGCCTCCAACCATTGCTCTGTGTTTATGAACCGCTCAGGGGGAGCAACCAGATCTGTCTTTGCCTCGTGTTGAATGGCGTAAAAGACAGCCGCAAGGAAATTGAGGCTGGCAAGAGGGCTTTCAGCCTGGACTTTGGGCAGGCTATTAGCCACTGTGGAGGCAGAGACAAGATATGCATGGTTTGGCACCTTGATTTCTGGTCGAATATAACGCTGGTACGCCTCTGTCTTGCCTTCGCCCCACTCGCCAAGTATTACTTGAACTGCAGGTGCAGTTGCCTCCTTGAGACAGTACCTTATAAAGTCGCGAAGCTGCCTGACCACCGACTGGCGGCTCTCAATCTTAACATCCTGGAAGCCGGCAAAATGAACGCCGGCTAAAGGTGGCAGTCTTTCAAACTTCCTGGTGGTTTCCATACTCCACCTCCCTTAATCTAGCGAGGTTCCTGACCACTTCGGTGGTTCCAGTCGGATGAGGGATCTTACGGTCTTCTTTTTCAACCCTCACTACTAAGGGGAAGGGAACTTTGGACATCTGACCGGTAATGATAATCTCTCCTTTACCAAGCTTCGTGAGCCGGGCCAGTAACCCAGACGGTAGCCCTCCTGTCACAGTTCTGACAAAAGGGACATCCTCGGGTGAGACCCTGTGGATAAAGAAGGTGTTGCACATTGACAGTACGATTCCATCCACAAATGACGGTCTCTGAGAAATCAGACAGAGGCCCAAGCCAAACTTCCGTCCTTGCGTAGCGATAGCAGACAATTTTGTCTTGGCCAAGGTGGCACCAACGGGATATGAAGGATCGGGGCAGAAGTTCTGGGCTTCCTCGATTACAAACAGCAGATAGCGATCTTCCCCTTGAACCTTGTAGCGCGTAAAGGAAGCGAATAGCACGGCAGCCAGATAGGTCATCACGAGCTGCTTCATCGGCAATTCAACACCAGGGGCTCCCTCCGCAGAGAAATCAACAATCGCCAAATTCCCCTGTCTGGTAAGCTCGTCAACCCACTTCTTGTCCTGCAAAGGTGAATTTTGCGAAAAGAGTTGATGCTTGTCCTCAGCCTCTTTGAACTTAGAAAGCGCTCTAAGTATCGCGCTCTTGGCGGCGTCGTGTATCTCGCTAGCGGCCTTTTTCTTGATCTGCGTCGTCAACTGCTCATACCCTGATGTAAGGAGAGCTGAGAGAGTCCAGCCTGCATCGAGCATCTCTACAAAAGTGCGTTCAAGGCCATGAATCTGCAACTCTGAGCCAGCGCCACCATAGTATTGAACAACCAGCTCCGCTAAGTCACGCGGCTCTAAATCATCCAGGTTTATTCCAATGGGCTCCAGTTTTTCAACCGGGCCGGTTGCTCGCAGCCGGCGCCAGGCATCGGGGAAGACATAGCGGATTACGGTATCTACAGCGCCTAAATCATTGCCCTTTGCACGATATCTAGCGTATTCCAAGTAATCACCGTGGGCATCAATAACAAGCATAGGAAAAGATACAGCACGATTGGCTGCGACTGGGATGGAGACCAACTTCTCAATTAAGGCTCCGGTATCAAAGGATTTTCCACTACCCGTCACACCAAAGATTGCCGTGTGCATCGGTATCGCTTCTACATCCAAAGGCACAGGGCTTCCTCTGTATCCGGCTTGCGTGCCAAACCAGATAATGCCACTCTCGCCCTCACGTACCCCAAAGATTTCCTCACGTGCTGTCTTGGGATCTATGCGACAGACATAGTCACCTGGGTGCGGTGGTATCGTGATCTCGTTGGTACCAGGCAGTTCTACGAGTAGCTCTAGTCTGCAAATCTCGTAGCGTCTCGCTACTTGTTCAGGCAGTGGTAGGTTTTTTCGCCTTGCCTCGCTCCAGGGGTCTCCTTCAGTGAAAAAAGCATTATAGGGCACTATTTCAGAAACTCTAGCGAGGAGCCGCCTCTTGTTGGGACTGGCCTCTATGACCAACAACATCCCTTCACGAATGCCACCACGTTCAGCTTCTTCAAGAAGCTGACACGCGGCTTCGCGGGTAGTAGATTGGCTCAGAATCATCCCGACTTTTTCTTGCTGCTGTTTCATAATCGCGCCTCCAATTGAAGAGCTGCGATCTGGTCAATGGGCTCTGTAGTCCGAGTTCTAGTCATGATTTCTTCATATAAAACTTCCGCACATCCCTTCCTTATTTCACATTTGGCATCCGCAATGAAGATGGGCAGTGGTATGTCCTGGTCAGGATAAGTCCAGGCGAATGTCGCTCGGATCGCCTGCGTAACTTGCTCAAGCAACTCGCTCTCGTCTGGCAGCTCACTGTCTAGAAACGGTACGTCCAATCGCAGAATATATTGCCCTAAACTCTTCTGGATGAACGTAGAGAATATCCGCAACCCGTTTTCGCGATACAGCTTATATACTTCGGTCGCCCCGCTAACATCAATAGGACGAGTATAGATTCCCTTATCAGATCCTCCACTCTGACGCCAATGATGGGCGAACACGAAGGCAATGAGCTGGAGGTCGCTGGGGAACATATTCAGTTTCGTCTTCTTTGCTTCATTCTGGATTATTTGAGACATTAGGTATTTTTTGAAATGGACGTCTCTGACACGTTTAGCACAACCGATGACCTTGATGTCACGCTTCAAGCACTCCTGTATCGCGGAGCAGCGATCACGTATGTAGTCTGGGTCTCTACACAGTGGGGGATCAACTATCGGACCATCTATGAATAGCACCGATGGCTTGCCTCTCATAGCCCAGCGCCTGATCGCTTTTGTCTCCACTCGGAGCATCCGTTCTGAAGCTAAGGTCCTTATGCTTCTAAACTCTTCCTCCTGAATCACCTCAATATGGGATTCAACTTTAATCTCAGGGATCCCTTGGATTCCTTGCTCAAAGGTCACCAAAGCACAACTCAATGGGACATACCATTTCCCGCCCACACCGCCCACCGGTTGATGGCTTCCATCCACTCCTGCAACGCACCTTATGAGAGTGTCTTCCAGTCCTTTCAGATCCGTATCTAAAATCAATCCCACTTCTTGGAGCAGAGTGAGAAGGTCAGCAGAAGCTTTCCTCAGCCGTTCTTGTTCTTCTCTAGCAGACTGGCCCTTCTCCAAGGCCTCTTCTACCAACCCGACAAGAGTCTCCGGTTCTGTCCTGTTGAATTCGTAGCGCCGTAGAATTTCATAGATACTCTGAGACATTCAGACCTCTCACGGCAAACCAGCAAGCGACCTGTCCTGACTAATCAAATACAACGGACAACAGACTCCTTAATGGGCTATGCCGGAGCCGCTGAACTACAAACGACTCAATTGAGTCTGTTCTAATAGCCTCCTGACATGCATTCGCCTCTTGAACAAATACCCAGGCGTTATGCAAAGCGCGGTTATCGAAAGATCTATCAAGCGCCGTCAATCGTCCCTCCAGAGAGTCATGTTCCAGACAAACAGGACATTGACACTCGAGGAGAGCTGCTTTCGCTACTTCGTCATCCATGAGTAACGTTCGATTCTTCCTGCACCGAATGCCGGTGAATCGGTCACCCAGTCCGGGCAACTGCACAGCCCCATACCCGGCTTTCAATCTCCAGCCGATGGAATCTAGTGAATCGACTCCTAAGGCAAACATGAGGTGCATGGTCGTGGTTCCACCTACGCCAAACACGTGCAAGAAACTCTTTGGGAACTCGACTCGCACCGCTTTGATTACTTCTAGGGCCACGTGTCGACTGCTCTGATGATGCTGAGAGGTCTGAGATTCCCTTACCAATAAACGTCCGTCATGGTGCGTGCGCATCAGCGGCACCAGACTTCCAATACCGACAACAGACGGTTCCCCCACAATCTCACGCACGTCAGCACACGCCCGTTGGGCTTGGGCTGCAGAATGGGCATGTATGATCGGCATTAGGGTTAGATAGCCGTTTTTCTCGAACATGAAACGAGTGTTCGCTAATGTCTTCTGCCAGCGCTTCTCATTTGCTTGCTCTGCCAAGAAGGGGTCCAGCGGGTAATCCAATACCGCACCGATAGTTGGGTTCAATTCTTCGTACAGTTTAAGAACCTTGCAAGGGTCCGCCTCTATGTCGTTCCTCTTCAGATACAAGTACCCCCCGGAGTCTAATAGAATGGGACAAGACTGGTCTAGACCCAAGTATTGGTCTATGCCATATTCCCGAATTTTCTGACATACCATGCTCGCTGAAAGAATATCCCACGCATTCATCAACACGCCTGGTAGGCGAAAAGCTTGCCAAGGTCTGGGGGTACCTCCTACCCGATGTCCTAACCACAAGAGCGGTGTTGATATTTCACGATCCCCGACTCTAAGCGTGCCAATGCGAGCACGAGCCGAAGTATCCTTCTTCTCCAGTTGGTACAGAGTAGCAGGTCTGAGATCCATGATTGTTTTTCTGTCTCAAATCAAACTGTGAACCGCAAGGGATTGAATCGTGTATGATGGTCATACACATCCAACCCCTCACGCCGTTTCAGAAAGTTCACTACCGCATATGTCAGCGGCGTCGCCACTGCCTCATATGCCGATTTCATTAACCATTGAGTCACGATTGCTGAAGCCAAGGCGGTCAGCGTGATGGTTCCCGCAAAAGCTAAGGTGATGAATACCAGCGAATCCAAGCCCTGCCCCACCAAGGTTGAGCCAATAGTGCGAGTCCAAAGCCACCGCCCATGGGTGGCAACCTTCATCTTGGCCAACACGAAAGAATTCGCGAACTCGCCCACCAGATAGGCCAGGAATGATGCAGTTAACAATCGCGGGGTGTAACCTAGAATTCGTTCATAAGCGTTCTGCCCATCCCAAAACGATGCAGCGGGCATCACTTGCCCGATCCAGATGGCTCCGACAGCAACGAGATTGCACAAGAATCCGAGCCAGATCACCCGGCGTGCCCGGCAGTACCCATAAACCTCCGTCAGTACATCGCCAGAGATATAACTGATAGGGAAAATGATAATGGCTGCTGGTACGATCAACCCAAACACGCTGACCAGTTTGACTGCCGTGATGTTGGCCGTAATCAGGCAAGTGATAAAAATGGCAGTAACAAGGATAAACCATTGGGAATACTGCGCAGGGGGTGAGGAGTTGCCCTCTTGCCCTGGTGCCATACCTTCGTCCTCCTGATAGATAACACAGAACGTGATACACGCCCGATAAGCTCACAAGAGATACCGAGGCCTGCAAGCGCCTCAGCACTCACATCGAGCACGCTCCCCTGCTCCAGGACCAGGCGCAGGAAGAAACTCCGTCAAAGCCAGGCCGCCACTTTCCCCGACGTCCTGACCAGCATATCCATTGACACGAACCGCGGCCGGCAGGCCTGCTTCACCTCGACCACGCGTTCGATCGGAGAGCCAGTGGCGCTCATGACCACCGACAAATCGATATCGCTCTCAAATATTGTATCACATTTTATCGAATTGCCGCAAGGTTTTGACCGACTCCCTGACACCCGACCCACGCGCGCCAGCCCCGGGTCCCTCGCCCAGCCAGGAGGTCAGGGGGGCACCTCCATGGACCTTCAAATCGCACGATTCGCCGGCATCCCTTCCGTTGGGACCTATCGCCACTCTCGCGCTTTCGGAGAAACCGGTCGCACCAGCCGCGGGTTGGGCGCCGCTCTCCAGCTCCAGACCTTCCGCCCACATGACGGCCCGCCGCTAGCCGACTCCTCACCCCGACACGGGGGTCACTTGATACTCAATCCGGTTCGGCAAGGCAACGCGACGGGAAGCGTCGAGAATCTCCAGGGATACAAGATTGCCAGAAGCATCATAGTCCAGGATCACCCCCGGCTTATCCTCGTCGCTTTCCGCCACCGGCACCTCGGCAAAGATAATCGTGAGCGTATCGGTCTCGCGATCGTAGATCACTTTCATCCCCTTGCCCTCCAATACTTGGCCACCTTGCCGGTCCTGTACACGGTCACCACCTCCGCAGGAACACGGTCAATGTCCACAAATACACGAAGCAGATACAGCCTTGGCGGTTCGCCCAAGCCCAGCCGAGACTGATAGACTTGACGGCCTTCACGCACCGTTTCCGTCTGCTCCGGGGCCGCCGGAACCCTGGCCACGTCTTCCTCGGTGATTTGACGGCGGGTCATCTCCTCACGTGCGTGGTCGGTGAGGCGATAGTTGGTGATGAATTTCATTTCTGTCATGCTCCGACCAATGATCGCCCCGTTCCCCTATCACCACAACACGGAACGGATACGGACATCACCGCTGTGACATGCGATCGAAGGCCATCGCGGCAACGAAAGGGGGGCTTCCTTCCCCCTCCCCGATCCCGCGCGCCATCTGCCGGCACCCGACCCCTGGGTGTCTCACCGACACGCCTTTCCTTCCGCTTTCCGGTCCATGCCTCCGAACCCGGCACCCTTGCATGCTTAGCATAGGGCGTGGTTATCGCAGCACATCTGTGATCCGCCCCTTTAGATTGTCGCTCCTGCCTTACGATTCAACAAGCCACTCGGCCAAGCGCCGTTTGATACGCTGAAGTCTCTCGGGGGCGATTTGACCCACCGCACCAAGAAGGATCTCCCCTTGTACAACCGCCAGACGCCCTACCCGAATCACACTCGCTGCTTTCAAACCACTTTCCGCAAAGTCGGGATCATCTTCGCCGATAATCTCATCAAACTCTGGAATGGCATGGCGCATCTGCGAGGAAATCATGCAGATCAGCCAATCATCGTATTCGCCGGGCAGCTTGCCCAGCAAGAGCGCAGGTCGCAGTTTCCCCTCGGTCAGGTCGGTCTGAGGAAACCGAAACAACACCACTTGTCCGGCTTGCTTCATCGAAACACGACCTTCAAGTCCGCAGTGGTATATAGGGGCGTGTCTTCATCTTCCATGCCGCGCATCGCAAGGGCCAGAGACAAATCGGACCAATCTCCTTCTTCCCGCTCCCTTACCTTGGCTAAGAGATATTCGACAAAGTCTAGCACCTCCGCTTGAAAAGAGGCGGGCAACTTCTGAACATGCTGCTGAATTCTCTCGCTAATGGTCATTGCACCCCCTCCCAGTTGTCTTGTTCTGCCCCGTTCCACTAACTTTTCCCGATGCCTGGAATCGCTCCAGCAACCCCAGGTGAATCAACGTTTCAGGCATAAGGCCGCGTATCCGCGCTTGAGCCTCCAGCCGGGCATACACTTCGCTTCCGGACAGCCACGACGTATGGCCGAACCCTGACCAACAATTCTCCCCAGGGCGCCATCATTATATCCCACAGGAGCCGGCTTGTCAAGCAAACCAGCCACTGCCCCAGAGCCGCCCGAAAGTCCGGCACCCAATGGGAGTGAAGGCTTCAGCCGGAACCGAATCGCACAGAACCGAGCGAAAGCTTCCTCTCCTGCGCCGCTCCGCCAAGCCGCAGCAGCCTGTCATCCTGCTTCGCAAGAGCCGGGGCAACTTTTGGGTACAGGTCCCAGGCATCATACTCAAATATCGTCATTCGCCAGATTCCGACGATTTGTCGGATAGCGCGCTAGATCCACCCCTGGGTGTACTTGGAGTAGTTATATTCATCGATCAGTCTGACCAGGGTCTTGCCCTCGATAGGCATGTAATCTTGGACAGCTTCTGCAATCTGCCTGGTGATCCTGCAGAACCGGATGTACTGCTTCACGGGATCGTGGTAGTAAGCGCATCCGTACGCATCCGCAATCTTGGCATCCCAGAGTGGGAAAAAGGCAGGGGCCAGGAGATGGAGAGCCTTTGATGCTCCCACAGGACTCTTTCTGCCCTTCGCCTTGCCATCAAGGATCTGAAGGGCTTGAAGAAATGTCGGGAACAACCCCTCTACTGTCCCTTCATCGGCGCCCGAAAAAGAACGTATGTCCCTGTGGCGAAGAGCGCCCAGCGTGTTCATATTGTTCGCTATGGCCCGTTCGAGTTCATCAAAATCAAAAAGGCCATATCTGTAGAAGGCGTTATTCCAGGTCAGCAGGAGTACGCCCAGCCCGTCTGCCATATCAGCCGGTGCTCCCCAAAAGTGCGATACCAGGAAGGTTGCCACCTTGTACATGGCATCTCGCTTTTCATGTGCTTCATACTGCTGACATCCTCGGACGAATTCATCGCGGCTTGGGATGTGTAGCGCTGCCATAGTTTCCCCCTTTCGTTGCCCTCCGCTGCGCACGGCATGGCAGGATCATATGCATGACCCATCGGCCAGAACTTTATTTCTCCACGACCACCGCAAACTCACCCGGCTCGTGCCCCAACGCCGCCAGCAGCCGCCCCACCAGCTTTTGCACCGACTTGGCACTCTGGTTGGCCTCCACCCATAGATCGGTGCCGGGGATCTGCGCCGGGCCGATCATCCCTTCGGGACTCGGTGCGATATATTGCCGCTTCTTGCCCCTGACCGCGAACACAGTCGGCGCAAACGTCGCACCATGCCGTTGGGCCAGGGCTTCACATACTCCCAACAGCACGCCCCGCCAGGAGTCTGCACGATACGACTGACCGAACAAGGTAAAGCCGGTCGGTTTCCTGGATCCTGGTTCTGGCTCGGGGGATAGGACGCCTGTCTGCCCGGTTGCCGATTCTGGAGTCTCTGCCTCTTCCATGCCCGTTTCTCCGGCCAGCTCACCCCAGAACTCGTCGTCCAGTCCGATGACGGTGAGCGTCCGTTCCACCACGCCCACCCTGTGCTGGATGAGGAGATCGAGCAACTCCTCGCCGTCGATGAGGCCGATGTGGGCCTTGTTGGGCGCGCTCGCTTCCTTGCGCGCCCCGGCCGAAAAGCCACCGGTAGTGATGATGATCCCTTGCTGGTGCACTTGCAGAGAGCCCCGCAACTGGGTCACGGTCGGCGCCTGGACATTTCCCTTCCACCTCTTGACCTGCACCGCTGCGCTGACCTCCGTCAGCCCAGCCGCGCGGTACGTGCCAAGGACATCAATGCCGCCATCGCCGCTCCGCCTGGTGACGGTGACGCTGCTTTCCTCAAAGCCCATACGGATCAGCAATTCGGCGATCAGCGCCTCGAAACGTTCGGGAGGCATGGTCTGCAGAAGCTGCGCCAGTTGAGCGCGGGTGGCCTGGTTGATCGCCTGAGCCTGCGCCTCGATACCTTTGGGCTGCCATTGGGCCAGTCCGAAAAGCCCCTGCCCTGCCCGTACGAAACGGGAACCTTCCTGCTTGGTGTCGGTGTACAGGCGCGAGCCCATCGTGGCGGCCGGCGTCAACCCCTGCGGTGCAATCAGGTTCTGCTCCAGGGCGCGCCGGGTGATCTCTTCATAGTGCAGCGGCTGACCGCTGGCCTGAAGAATGACATACGCGGCCTCGAGGTAAGTCATAGATTCCTCCTGTGCCACTCAGCACGAAACTGAAGGAGCATCTCCTCGGATTCTTCGCCGGCAACCATGAATGACGGCCTCCAGGCGCACGACTCAAGCCTCTTCGTTCAACCTTCCGCTGCTTCCCTAAGCTACCCCCCTCTTGAACGGATCGTTAAGGCCATTACTCACTTCAGAAGACGGTCATACTCATCATGAGTGCCAATCCAAAACCATGTCAGGGTATCTCCTTGGAGCAATCCGAGTGCTCGATATCCCACGCCAATGCGAATTGAATAGAGGGGCTGGCTTTCTTTTACACGCTTGAAGAAGAGACTGGGATGCGCCGGGTTATCTCGCCATAACTTGTAGACCTGGCGCGCACGTCGGCGGATTTCTGGAGGCAAAGCCCAATAGTGTTTCCAGAATGACCGGGTCGTTTGCGATTTCATTGATGTTCGATGAATTCGCCGTGTTCATCGAACATCGGCAGCGTTTGACCTTCACTGATTTCGGCTTCGACCGCTGCTACCAGCGCGGCCAACTTCTCATCGTCAGTTGCCATGAATTGCGTGTCCCACAAGGCTTCATCGGCCGCAATTTCCTCAAATGTTTCTTCGGTGGGCAATGGATGCGTCTTGAGGAACAGTGCAAACTGATACAGTTGCACTGTGCGTGCCAACGGCATGGTCGTAGCGATGTCGGCAATCGCTTTTACCAATTCGGCTTGGGTCTGTTGTATCTTTGTCTCCATGTGTCAACTCCGAGTGACCATTCCACCCCAATGCTTTCTGCGCAGTCGCGTGCTCTCTCCGCCCATGAGGACGCAAGCAAAGCGTCCGACCTGACTATCGAGTATCCAGAACCCACCCTGAGCATCGCTTCAGGATTTCAGACCGATTCGGTCTAGCTCCGAAAGCGGCTTTCACGGAGAGCTTCTATAATAGGCCGAACCGGGCTACTTCAACCTGTCGGACAGAGCAACCACATTATAGAACCGTCACCGAATTCTGTCAAACAAGGTAATCACGGCTGGCGCCGACCCGCAAAGAGATAATCACCGCTGGGGGGTCCCTTGCCCCGGTGCACCAGCAGAGCCAAATCCGGTAGAAATGCCGGGGGCTGAGGCCGGCGCGCGCCGACCCCAACCCCCGACAAAAGCCTCCCGCAGGACCCAACCCTGTCGGAGAGGTTCTGCGCTCATAGAAAAAGTGCCCGTCACCTCGAAGGTGACGGGCACCGTCAGTTGCGGCCAGCGGCTAATGTCCCACTTCCCTCCGGTGTTGCTCCCACATCTCCTTTGCCCGTTTCTCCCCATAGTACCACATCGCATGGTGGGCGCGGGCATACGATTCCGACACCACCCCATACCGCATGCTCACCAGGCTCTGCCACATCATCGGATGCACCACCGCCAGGTAAAAGTGCACCATGAACATGGCAAAGGTGATGATGAACATCAGGTCATGGATGATCACCGCCAACTGGAACAGCCACACCGGCATCACCCCCTTCAAAAACCACATCGGCAACCCCGTCAGACCAAAGATGAGCGTGCCCAACACCAGCACGATCGCCGTCAGCCGCTCGCCGGTATTGAACCGCGGTTGCGGCGGCATCTCCTCGTGCCGGCCCAACACGTAATACGGAAACGCCCCCTTCAGCCACAGCAGGTCATATCGGCTAAAGGTCAGGAACTCTTTCAGGTTCAGAACCATCCGCCGGGGCTGGAGAATGGCATAGACGATCGGCACGCCCCCAAAGAACACGGCGGCGATGCGGTGGATCAGCCGGATGGTCACGCCAGCCGCACCCTGCGCCAACGGCTCCAACCAGGGCGCAAACAGCACAAAGCCCGTCAGCGCCAGGGGGATAAAGGAGGCGGTGTGGACCCAGTGCAGAAAGCGCTCCACCGTGGTGTATTTGGGGATCCAGCGGATCATGATCGCCGAATCGGTACCTTTTAGCCGGACGCTCATTCTACCTCCTCCATATGGACGTTACGCCGGGCGGCGAAAAAGGCAGCGACGAGGCCAAGGATGGTGGCCCCGAACACCGCCTGACCCACCGGCTGGACGATCTTTTGCCAGAGAGTCGAGATGGCCGGATACTTGGGGTCGGCCGGCAGACCGTAGACCTCGGGCGGGGCAAGGAGCACGTACAACCGTCCTAGACCGCCAAGCTGGGTCTCACCGTACAGGTTGGCCTGGGGAAATTCACCAGCCTTCAGCGCGGCCACCCGCTCTCTCGCCTTTTCCAGCATCGCATCACGCTCGCCCCAATCGAGGGCTCCAGCCGGGCACGACTGGATGCAGTAGGGTCGCAGGCCCTCGGCCACCCGATCCTGGCAGAAGGTACATTTGGAGCTTTTGGCCTCGCCGGTCAGGCGGTTGATCACCTCCAGTTGCGGAATGTGGAACGGACAGAACTGGGTGCAATAACCGCAGCCATTGCACAGATCGCGTTCAAAAGTCACCAGACCGTTGGGCTGCTTCTTCAGGGCGCTGGTCGGGCAGACGGCCACGCAAGCCGGTTCGCCGCAATGCATGCAGCCAACCTTCATGAACAGATAGTCACGCTCGGCGCTCACCGGATACCGGGCCAGACGGATCTGGGTCCACGAGTTGGGGTCAAGGCGGCGCGGGCTTTCGTAGATGCCCTGGGGGTCGGTGCTGACCGGCGACAGCTTGTTCCACTGTTTGCAGGCCATCTGGCAGGCGCGACACCCGACGCACTTGGCATTGTCATAGAGCATGGCCAGCCGCTTGGTTTCGGCCGGAGCGGCCAGGCTGAGGGCTGGATCGAACAGCAGACAGCCCATACTGGCCGCCGAGAGTTTGAGGAATCTCCTGCGTTCCATAATCATTTTGGTTCCTCCTGTGGTACGCGACGGGTGGGATAGATCCCCCATCGGCTTAGCTCAGCGAGGACATGGCCTATCAGTTTCTCTACCTGATCGTTCACCACCGGGGAAAGCTCCAATCCAACCCCAAGAGTCTGCGGTTGAATCCCCCATAGGACCAGATCCCGGGGCTGGCATCCGGCCAGGCGGGCAGCGGCCAACAGATCGACCAGGCCCATCTGGTGGGAGGAGATTTTGGGGGCGAAAAAGGCAGGGATTTCTTCCCCTTCCAGTCGCACGATCGTCCCCGGCTCTGCCCCTGCATTCAGGGCATCCACCACCAGCAGGCGGTCCACCTGCTCCACATAGGGCAGGAGGTCCAGTCCGAGGGTCCCCCCGTCCATGACCTGAACGTACGGGGGGAACTCGTACTGTTCCTGCAGCCGCTCGATCACCCGCACGCCGATCCCCTCATCGGCGAGCAGGATGTTGCCCAGACCCAAAACCAGGGTGGGGGTCACTTTGCCCTCGCTGAGCACAGGCCCTACATGGACCCTTCCAGTTCCACGCGGGTCAGTTCCCGGCCGGACGGGTCAACCACGTGGACGGCACAGGCCATGCAGGGATCGAAGGAGTGGATGGTGCGCAGGATTTCAATCGGTTGCTCCGGGTCGGCGACGGGTGTGCCGATCAGCGCGGCCTCGTAGGCCCCTCGCTGCCCCTTGGCATCGCGCGGCGAGGCGTTCCAGGTAGAGGGCACGACCGCCTGATAATTGGCAATCTTGCCGTTGGCGATCCGAATCCAGTGACCCAGCGCGCCGCGCGGCGCCTCCATCAGGCCACAGCCCTGGGCCTCTTGCGGCCAGGTCGCCGGATCCCACTTGGAGCCGTCGTGGACCTTGAGATCGCCACGGCCCATCTGGGCTGCCAGCTCATCGAGCCACGGAATCAGTTGTTCGGCGACCACCAACGTCTCGATCCCCCGCGCCGCCGTGCGGCCCAGGGTCGAAAACAGCGCTTCCGGCCCTACCCCCAACTGCTTGAGCACCCCGTCGACCAGTTCCTTCACCCGCGGCCGGCCGGCGGCGTAGGCGACGAGCACTCGGGCCAGCGGCCCGACTTCCACCGCCAGGCCATCGTAGCGCGGCGCCTTGAGCCAACTGTACTTGCCGTCGACGTCCAGGTAATCGTAGGGGGGTTGGGGGCCGGTATAGCGCGGCTTGGTCTCGCCCTGCCAGGGATGGAGCGCGGTCTGATCGCCGCCTTGGTACTCGTACCAGGAATGGGTAACATACTCCATGACCTTGGTCTGATCCAGCGGAACCACCTGGCTCAGATCGCGGTTCACGATGAGCCCCGCCGGGAAGAGCATTGTCCCCGCCGCATCCGGGAACTCACCGTACACCAGGAAATTGCCCAGTCCCTCGCCATAACCGGCCCATTCCTTGTAGAAAGAGGCCACCGCCAGGAGGTCCGGGATGTAGACCTGCTCCACGAACGCCTTGGCTTTGGAGAAGAGACCGCGGATGAGGGCCAGCTTGTCGGCATTGAGGGCCGATTCGCTATCCGGATCGAGCGTGATCGACATCCCGCCGACCAGATAGCTCTGGAGGTGCGGGTTCTTCCCGCCCAAAATGGCGTGGACGCGGATGACATCGCGCTGCCAGTCCAGCGCCTGCAAGTAGTGAGCCACCGCCATCAAATTCGCCTCGGGCGGGAGCTTGTAGGCCGGGTGGCCCCAGTAGCCGTTGGCAAAGGGCCCCAACTGGCCGCTCTGGACAAAGGCAGCCAGTTTGTCCTTCACCGTCTGGAAATAATCGGCGCTGGAGACCGGCCAGTCGGAAATCGATTGCGCCAGTTTGGACGTTTCCGCCGGATCGGCCTGGAGAGCGCTGGTGACATCCACCCAATCCAGGGCGTGGAGGTGATAAAAGTGGATCACATGGTCTTGGACATACTGGATCCCCTCAATCAGATTGCGGATGATCCGCGCGTTGTTGGGGATCTGAATCTTCAGAGCATCTTCTACAGCTCGCACGGAGCTGACGGCGTGAACCGTTGTTCAGACGCCTCATATGCGTTGGGCCATCAACCAGGCGCCGCGCGGGTCCCGCCCGGGCAGGATGATCTCCAGCCCGCGAAACATGGTACTGGAACTCCAGGCGTCGGCCACCTGGCCGCCCTCCACCTGCACTTCGAGCCGAAGGTGTCCCTCAATACGGGTGATCGGATCGATAACCAGTCTCTCTGCCACTTTACTCTCTCCCTTTTCTGAGCTTGCAGATTGATACCTCACGGCCGCCGTCCGGGGGGAAGAAGTTCCTCTCCGACCGGACCGTGCAGCCTATTCCTGCTATGAACGCTCTTTGCCAAGCTCCCGGGCGGCGACCGCACCGGCCACCCCCACGGCCAGACCGGCCAGGCCGCCGATGACCCCGGCCGCGGCTGGGGACAGGCCCTTGGTCTCTTCCTCCACCGGAGGATAGGTCGTAGGCGGAGTCGGCCCGACGATCGGAACCGTTTCGTAGGGCTCACGCTCCCAAAAATCGGGAGCGGCGCAGGCAATGCAGCCGTGGCCGGCTCCGACCGGCCAACTGAGCCCCCCGTTCCAGCGGAGTGTCGGACAGTTCTGGAAGGCTACCGGTCCTTTGCAGCCCATCTGGTACAGGCACCACCCCTTGCGGTGGCCTTCATCCCCCCATTCGCGGACAAACTCGTTGGCGTCAAAGTGACCGCGCCGCTCACAGTTGTCGTGGATCCGACGGCCATAGGCAAAGAGGGGTCGTCCCAGGTCATCGACCGCCGGCAGGCTGCCAAAGGTCAGGTAGTGGACCACCGTCGCGGTGAGGTTATCCACATTATAGGGGCAACCGGAGAGATTGATGATCGGCACTCCCGAGACAACATCCTTGACACCTTTGGCCCCGGTGGGGTTGGGGGATGTGGCCGGCCAACCGCCGTAAAAGGCGCAGGCGCCCACGGCGATAATCGCCGCCGTATGAGCGGCTGCCTCTTTCAAGATCTCCTCCGCCGACCGCCCGGCGATGCAGCAATAGAAGCTATTCTCACCAGTGGGGATCGAGCCTTCGACGACCGTGAGATAGCCGCCGGCTTCCATGGTCTCCTTCAGAGATTGCTCAGCCCGTTTGCCGGAAGGGGTCATGATCGTCTCGTGATAGTTCAACGACAGGATGTCGAGAACCAGTTCGGCCACGGTAGGTCGGTTGGCCCGGAGCAGGGATTCCGTGCAGCCAGCACAATCCTGGAACTCCAGCCAGATAAGGGGCGGTCGCTTGACCGTCTCCAATGCATAGGAAATCTTGGGGATCGCGCTGGCCGGAAGAGCGAGCGTCCCGGCCATCAGCGCGCAGAAGCGCATGAAATCCCGCCGCGAGATCCCTCTCTGCGTGAGCAGGTCCCTCAGATTGCCTTGACCATTTTCGTCCATATAGGTCGTTCCTCCTTTTGTGCAGTCAATCGCAATGGCGCCACGCGCCATCTCCAATCCGGTATGGAGGCCTCCATCTCCGAAACGCAGACTCGCTGGTCAGCATCCCTCCTTTCTCTATGGGAGGACCGGACTCTGTCCTCGCCAAGACGTAAGAGTGCGTATGAAAACAGTAATAGGCGAACTACCTGTAAAGCGCAGGCCATCCGCCTCCACGCCAATTATTATACTATGAGTAAGAGTGATTGCAAATCAGGTCTAGACCTCATTTTTCCTGGCTTTTGTGCCCAAAATCTTGCGAATTTTCTCACAATACGCTCTACTCCCCCCACCCGCAGTCGAGGCCTCCGGCGGCTGTTTCCCAGCCCCGAAGGGGCTTTGCTGCCTGAGCCCGCCGCTTCCAGCGGCGGGCGAATGTTCCGGGAGTCGAGGCTTTAGCCGGAAGACCGCCGAAAGGCTACCTCGATCATAGACGCCGATTGAAATCGCCCCTGCAGAGCCTTCGGCTGGCCGTCGGCCTGCGCCGACGGAACGCGTCCCTTGGGGCTATCTCACCGTTGCTCCGGGCCGCACCCTCGCCTTTGACGCCCTGGTGGTGGGCCGAACGCAGGCTGGCAAGTCGGCCGGGTACGATGGTGAGCCATGAAAAAGATGCCCGTCACCTTCGAGGTGACGGGCATCGAATCAGTTGCGGCGAGCGGCTAATGCCCCGCTTCCCTCCGGTGTTGCTCCCACATCTCCTTCGCCCGTTTCTCCCCATAGTACCACATCGCATGGTGGGCGCGGGCGTACGATTCCGACACCACCCCATACCGCATGCTCACCAGGCTTTGCCACATCATCGGATGCACCACCGCCAGGTAAAAGTGCACCATGAACATGGCAAAGGTGATGATGAACATCAGGTCGTGGATGATCACCGCCAACTGGAACAGCCACACCGGCATCACCCCCTTCAAAAACCACATCGGCAACCCCGTCAGACCAAAGATGAGCGTGCCCAACACCAGCACAATCGCCGTCAGCCGTTCCCCCGTGTTGAACCGCGGTTGCGGCGGCATCTCCTCATGCCGGCCCAACACGTAATACGGAAACGCACCCTTCAGCCACAGCAGGTCATACTGGCTAAAGGTCAGGAACTCTTTCAGGTTCAAGACCATCCGCCGCGGCTGCAGAATGGCATAGATGATCGGCACGCCCCCAAAAAACACGGCCGCGATGCGGTGGATCAGCCGGATGGTCACGCCGGCCGCGCCCTGCGCCAACGGCTCCAACCAGGGCGCAAACAGCACGAATCCGGTCAGCGCCAGCGGGATAAAGGAGGCGGTGTGGACCCAGTGCAGAAAGCGCTCCACCGTGGTGTATTTGGGGATCCAGCGGATCATGATCGCCGAATCGGTACCTTTTAGCCGGACGCTCATTCTACCTCCTCCATATGGACGTTACGCCGGGCGACGAAAAAGGCAGCGACGAGGCCAAGGATGGTGGCCCCGAACACCGCCTGACCCACCGGCTGAACGATCTTTTGCCAGAGAGTCGAGATGGCCGGGTACTTGGGGTCGGCCGGCAGACCGTAGACCTCGGGCGGCGCGGTCAGGACATAGATGCGCCCCAGACCGCCAAGCTGGGTTTTGCCATAGACGTTCGCCTTGGGGAACCCCCGCTCATTCTTGAGGACCTCGACGCGGGCTTCGGCCTTGGCGATCATCTCGTCCCGGTCGCCCCAGTCCAACGCCCCGGCCGGGCAGGTCTTGACGCACGCCGGCTTCAGGCCGTTGGTTGTCCGATCCTGACAAAAGACGCACTTGGAGCTCTTGGCTTCGCCGGTCAGGCGGTTGATCACCTCCAGTTGCGGAATGTGGAACGGACAGAACTGGCTGCAATAGCCACAGCCGTTGCACAGTTCCCGCTCGAAGGTGATGATGCCATACGGCCCATACTTGAGCGCTCCGGTGGGGCAGACGTCGGCACAGGCGGCATTGGTGCAGTGCATGCAGCCTTCTTTCATGAACAGCCACTGGAACCGCTCGCCATCGTCATACTCGATGAACTTGATCCGCGTCCAGGTCTGGGGGTCCAGCTTGAGGGGGTTCTCATAGGTGCCGACATTGTGCGTCTCCCGCACGCCGGGGACGTACCCCTGGCGGTCGTTCCACTGCTTGCAGGCCACCTGACAGCCCCGACAGGCCATACACTTGGACGTATCAATGTACATTGCCAGTCGTTCAGTCATCTCGCACCCCCTACGCCTTCTCCACATTGACCAGGAACGCCTTGTATTCCGGGATCATGGTGTTCGCATCGCCCACGTGCGGGGTGAGGTCGTTGGCGGCGTCGCCCTTGGCCAGGGCTTCGTACTCTTCGCCCTCGCCGCCGCCCCAGCCAAAGTGCCAGGGCATGCCCACCTGGTGGACCGTCTTGCCGTTCACCTGGAACGGCTTGAACCGCTTGGTGACGATGGCCACCGCCTTGATGGTCCCCCGCGCCGAACTCACCTTGACCATCTCGCCGTTCTGGATCCCCTTCTCTTTGGCCAGCTCTTCGCTCATCTCGACGAACATGTCGGGCTGCGCCTCGGCCAGCCACTCCAGCCAGCGGGACATGCCGCCCGCCTGCCAGTGCTCCACCACGCGGTAGGTGGTGGCGACGATGGGGAATTTGTCAGGCGCGCCCCAGTTGTTCCCCACCTCCTGGCCTTCGTCGGTCTTCCATATCTTGATGACCGGGTTGACCGGCCGGTTGGGGTAGAGCAGGTTGCCGACGGGCGATTCGACCGGCTCATAGTGGGTCGGCAGCGGTCCTTCGTTCATCGCCGCAAACAGCCCGCCCTTGCCGTCGGTGCGCATGATGAACGGGTCTTTGCCGCCGGGGGCGTCGGGCGCTTTGGTGACCACAAAGTCGGGCACGTCATAGCCGACCCATTTGCCCAGGATCGGCTTGCCTTCGGCATCTTTCGTGCCCGAATCGGCGTTGGGGTCCCACCAGATCAGGTCCCGACCATCGGGCCACGGCTTGCCGCTGGGATCGGCCGAGCAGCGGTTGTAGACGATGCGCCGGTTGGCCGGCCAGGAAAAGCCCCAATAGGGGAAGAGCCCCAGGCCACTGGGGTCTTTTTGGCCGCGCCGTTTGGCCGCCGGCAGGGTGTTGCCCTCGCCGTCGGGCATCGGGTAGTAATAGCCGCTGAATACCCAGCACCCGCAGGCCGTCTTGCCATCGGCGGTCAGCCGGGCAAAGCCGCTGAGCAGATCGCCCTTCTTGGCCAGGACGGTCCCCTTGTCGTCCACCAGGTCCTCGAGGGCGTAGCCGTTCATCTCGCGGGCGACCTTGGTGATGTCCACCAGCTCGCCGACGACGGGGTGGGTTGGGCCGCCGCCGTAATCCCAGGTCAGACGCAGGATCGGATCGGCAAAGGGACCCGCATCAGCCTGGTACAGCTCCTTCAGCTTGCGGCAGATCCGATCCAGAATGTCGTGGTCGGGCAGCGCCTCGCCGGGCGCCTCGGCCACCTTGGGCCGCCACTGGATCAACCGACCGCTGGTCACGACGCTGCCCTCTTTTTCCATGGCGTCGGCCGCGGGCAGGACAAAGACCTCGGTCTTGACCTCGGCCGGGTTGACCCCCGGCGCTCGCCAGAAGGCCACCGTCTCGGTCTGGAACAGTTCCTGGATGACCAGCCAGTCCAACTGCTGCAACGCCTTGCGCTCCAGGCGCGCGTTGGGGCCGGCGACGGCCGGGTTCTGCCCCATGATCCAGGCGCCTTTGATCTTGCCGGCGTACATCGCCTCAAAGAGGGCGATCCAGTAGTGGTTGGCTGCGCTCTCGACCTTGGGCAGGTACTCGTAGGCAAAGCCGTTGTCGGCCGTGGCATGCTCTCCCCACCACGCTTTGAGCAGGCTGGTGATGAACTTGGGGCCGTTGGTCCAGTAGCCGCCCGACCAGGGGCCGCCCGGTTTCGTCTTGTTGTCAATGTAGGTCTGCAGGTCCGGATCGGCGGAGGTCGGCACCGGCAGGTAGCCAGGCAGCAGATGGGCCAACAGACCTTGGTCGGTCGAACCCTGCACATTGCTCTCGCCGCGCAGGGCGTTCACCCCGCCGCCGGGCCGGCCGATGTTGCCCAGCAAGAGCTGGATCATGGCCAGGATGCGCACGTTCTGCGAGCCGACAGTGTGTTGCGTCTGGCCCATGGCGTAGAGGATGGTGCCTACCTTGTCCGGCGCGCCGGTGCTGGCGTACAGCTTGTAGGCCGCTTCCAGCTTGTCCTTGGGACAGCCGGTGATGGCCGACACCGTGTCCAGGTCGTAGCGGGCATAGTGCCGCTTCATGATCTGGAAGACGCACTGCGGGTCCTGGAGCGTCTCGTCGCGCAGCGCCTTGCCTTCGGCGTCGGTCTGATAGCTCCAGGTGGACCGATCCTTGTAGGTGCCAAAGCCATCGCCATCGTCGTCGGCAAAGCCGGAGAACAGCCCGTCCAGGTCTTCCGGACCCTTGAAATCGGGGTGGATCAGGTTGGCGGCGTTGGTATAGTGGAGGACATACTCTTTGTGGTACAGCTCGTTGTCCAGGATGTACTTGATCATGCCGCCGTAGAAGGCGATATCGGTGCCGCTGCGGATGGGGACGTACAGGTCGGCTTTGGCCGCGCTGCGGGTCAGGCGAGGATCCACCACCAGCAGTTGGGCCTTGCGCTCCTCGCGCGCTTTGTGGATCCAGTACATCGAGGCCGGGTGGTTCTCCGCCGCGTTGGAACCATTGAGCATGATCACGTCGGCGTTCTTGATATCCACCCAGTGATTGGTCATGACACCTCGTCCATACGTGGGGCCGAGACCGGCCACCGTGGCCGAGTGTCATATCCGGGCCTGGTGTTCGAGATAGACGATGCCCAGGGCGCGGGCCAGCTTGCTGGCGAGATAGCATTCTTCGTCGTTGTTCGCCGCCCCACCCAGGAAGGCGATGGCCTGGGTGCGGTTGACCGTCACCCCCTTGTCATTCGTCTTCTCGAACGTCGCGTCGCGGGTCTGCTTGATCCGCTTCGCCACCTCGGCGATGGCCCAGTCCCATTCCACCTCCTCGAATTTGTCGCTGCCCGGCGCCCGATACAGGGGCTTTTTCAGGCGGCGCGGGCTCTGGGACATGGACCGCACCGAGATCGATTTCGGGTCGAGCGCGCCCCGGTTGGTCGGGTTATCCGGGTCGCCCTCGGCGTTGATAATGTGTCCGTCGGGACCGGTGGCGATCAGCAATCCGCAGCCGCACGAACAGTAGGGGCAGATCGTCGCTCGTTCCCCGATTGGCTTGTGCAGCGGGAACAGAGCCACGGAGCCCGCCATCGCATTGGCGACAAAGCTCGCCGGCAGGAAGAGACCGCCGGTGGTCACCCCGGACAGTTTCAGAAAATCTCTTCGCGATAGCTCCATTGCTTCCCTATTGCCTCCTCGTCGCAAATCTTGGCTACATCCGCTCATAAGAGCTGGCGATCCGTTTGCTTCCCGGCGCATGACGGAACCCAGCCGGGTCAACGAACCAGAATCACTCCTCAGGGCATCCCCCCTTTCTTGATATTCCAGGACTTGCGCGGTCCTTGCTTCGATTTCTGCGCATGAGTCGCTTGCAGAACAAACGGTAAGGAACCGGAAGGTCGTCACCTGGCATCCTATTATAGCGCACTTGGCGGCGGTTGCAAATCAGGTCTGGACCCCATTTTTCGCGGATTTTGTGCTCAAAATATTGTGAAATTTCTCACAATGCGCTCCCCTCCCCGCGCGCCCGATCACCCCACCTCCTCCCCGCGTGCGGGGAGGGGGTGGGGGGGAGGGGTCTTCCTCCCCCACCCGGAGTGTAGGCTTCCGCCGGCTGTTTCCCAGCCCCGAAGGGGCTTTGCTGCCTGAGCCCGCCGCTTCCAGCGGCGGGCGAATGTGCTCCCCCACCCGGAGTCGAGGCTTCCGCCGGACCACCTGCCTGAAGGCTCCCCCCCTCGCCGGGAGTCGAGGCTTTAGCCGGAACGACACCGCCGGAAGGCTCCCCCCCTCGCCGGGAGTCGAGGCTTTAGCCGGAACGACACCGCCGGAAGGCTCCCCTCCCGGAGTCGAGGCTTTAGCCGGACCACCCGCCGAAAGGCTCGACTCCCCGCGCGCCCGATCACCCCACCCCCCCAC
>JAGVRI010000022.1 GCA_018606645.1 Chloroflexota bacterium | reverse complement strand
GTGGGGTGAAGTGACAGGCGGGGAGGGGGTGTGGGGGTGGGGTGAAGTGACAGGCGGGGAGGGGATGTGGGGGTGGGGTGAAGTAACAGGCGGGGAGGGGGTGTGGGGGTGGGGTAAACTGGTCTGCGGGGAGGGGGAGTGGGGGTGGGGTGAAGTAACAGGCGGGGAGGGGGTGTGGGGGTGGGGTAAACTGGCCGGCGGGGAGGAGGCGCGGGGACCGTACTTGATGAAGAAGGCGATGGCCACCCCCTGGCGAATGTCAAAGACATTCTCGTCGGGGCTTCCGTCGGGGCAGGTCTCTCGCTTCAGAGAGCTGCCGTGCAGGTCGAGGACATAGATTTCGTCAAAGGTTCCCATCAGACTGCGGCGCATACCGCGAAAGGTGGGGTTGTCCAGGTAGGAGTGGTTGGTGATCATCCCTACCACGCCCCGGCCGGCCTGTTCAATCTTCCACTGGGCAAAACGCAGAAACTTGACATAGTCATCCTGGAGCCATTTCGGGTTCTTTTCGCCCAACGGCCGGCCGTCCACTCGCTTGTAGGTCTCGATCTGATCCCGGATCCATCGGCCTTTGTTGGCCGAGTGGCCGGAGTAGGGCGGGTTGCCCAGGATGACCAGGATGGGCTGTTCCCGCTTGACGCGACCCGCCAGGTGCGATTCCTCGGCCAGGGAGGAGAGCCCGGGCAGCTTGCTCGCTTCCAGTTCGCTCATATCCAGGGTGTTGGTCAGGTAGAAGGGGATGCGTTCCTCCGGTTGCAGGCGGTGGCCCAGTTCCTCCAGACAGAACGCCATCTTGAGATGACCCACCGCATACGGGGCCATCATGAGTTCAAAGGCGTAGAAGTTTTTCAGGATGTGGCTCCGAAGGAAGGCTTCCCGTCCCCCGGACCCATATTTGTCGGTAAACTCGCGGGTTGCCGTCTCGGCGGCGTGGGTGACAAAGGTCATGGTACCCGCCGCCGGGTCAAGCAGTGTGACATCGGTCGAAGCCAGGCCATCGCTCTTGCCGAATTTCTGTTTCAGCACCGCATGGAGGGAGCGGACAATGTACGAGACCACCGGACCTGGAGTGTAGTAGACGCCGCGACGTTCACGCTCTTCGGGATCGTAATGGGCCAGGAAGGTCTCGTAAAAGTGCACGATGGGGTCGCTGTCTTTTCCCTCGTGGTAATAGCGGTCCAGCATGTCTCCGACATCCGTTACGTCCAGCACCGCAGCGATGTCGTCCACGATCCATTCCAGCTCTGCTGGGAGCTCGCCCAGCGAGATGTAGCGAAAGAGGTCGCGCAAGACGCCGACAGTGTGAGGAATGTAATCGAACGCGGCGCGGCGGGTGAAGCCGTCCGCGGCCCGGGTGCGGGCGCTAAACAGTCCGTAGGTGACCGTTTGCGCGTACAGGTCGGCAAACTCTTCGGGCGTCAGGCCGCCGATGAGGAACTTCTGGAAGGCTTCGTAAAAGCCGGAGAGGTGGCCCTTGCCCTCTATCTGTTCGGTAGACAACTGCTGACGCACAACATCGCGCAGAAAGCGCGTCCGTTTGGCCAGTTCGACCGCCAGCGACTGTGCGGTCAGGGGCTGGGGCAGCGAGAACTGGAAGAACTGCTCCAACAGCGCCCATACCCCCTCGGCATCCTCGAGAGGGGGTTGGGCACGAACCTGGGTCAGAATGAACGGGCGCGCCAGTCGCGCCGTAGCGATTCGTTGCCCATCGCGGTACAGCCAGAACTCCAAGAAATTGGTCAGGATCAGGTTGGGGAAGGTCGTCCGGTAGCGTTCCAGTTGCTCTGTGAACTCGACCCTGACCAGGTCTGTAGAAGGCGTTTTGGCTTCGATGTACCCCACAATGCGACTGTGTCCATCCCAGACGCGAAAGTCAGGATTGCCCGCCTCCGTCGGGCGGGGCAACACGGTCACGTGCATCCCGGCACGCCCGGTGGCCTGCGCAAATTCCTGAAGCAGGTCCTTGAGCGCGGGGTAGAAACTCTCCTCGCGGGCATCGCCAGCAAGGCAAACCTGGGTGAGCTTCACGAGATAGGGGTTGAAATCGGTTTTCGATCCCATGGTTTGTGTTCCTCGCACACATCGCGGCAGGGCCGCACCCTACCTGACCACCCCTACACTGGCCCCAACCTATGACCCGATCCTCTGATCCCCCAGCCCCGTTGCTCAACATTATACCCCACCCTGCTCGAAACGTCAATCGGCAATAGTCTCCGTCGACACTCGCCGAAAGGGGCCGCAGGATGAGATGAGATTGGTCCCCGCCGGCTCCCTGGGTCTCTTCATCCATCGTGGCGCCCGGCCGGGCATGACTACTCCCTCGGTCAGCACGATTCCCTTCTGACAATCAGGATATCCCCGAAGGGACGGTCTTGGCGGATGATCACCCGCCGTTGTTTCACCATCTCCAACAGAGCAAGGAACGTGACAATGATCTCCAGGCGGCTGGCCGCCTGGCCGATCAGCGCGCGAAAACTGACCGGGCGCCCCGGTGCGGTCTGCTGGTCAATGAATTCGATTTGCTCCTCAACGGTGATGGTCAGAGGCGGAACGGCTTCGTCCACCGACGGGGCGGGTGGTTTGAGGGTCAACACCTCCCGGACGGCAGCGATCAGATCCTCAAGGGTGACACCTCCCAGATCGAGACTGCGCTCCGAGGAAAACGTTCCAGACAGACGGACAAACGAACACAACCCCTGGTTTCCGAGTTCTTGGAGCCAGCGGGCGGCTTCCTTGAATTTCCGGTACTCGATCAGCCGTTGGACCAGATCCTCGCCAATATCAATTTCCTCCTTGTCAGGCGGGGCAGGACTCGGCGGCTGGGGGAGGAGGGCCCGGGATTTGATGAGAAGAAGCTTGGCCGCGATCACCAGAAACTCGGCCAGGTTCTCCGGATCGCGGTCCTCCAGTTGGCTCAGATAGGCCAGGTACTGGCCTGCGATCTGGGCCAGCGAAACCTCGGTAATTTCGAGCTCTTCTCGTTCGATCAGATGCAACAGCAGGTCCAGCGGACCTTCAAAGACAGGCAGTGCTACCTGGTAATCGGACAAGTGGTTCGGACGCATGCCCCACTTCCATTACGATCCCTGAACCTGCCGGATCTCCTGGTATAGCAGTTCTTTCCACTTCTTGCCATTAAGCCATTGATAGCCCGGACAGGCGGTCGTGGTGAATCGCATGTGGCCATCCACATTCTCTAGAGGGATGTTCAGTTCTTGCATCAGCCAGGCCACGAGGTGCGCTCCAGCCTGGAGTTGTGGTGGGGTCGGGATCTGCTCGGTAAAGTTGCCCAGGAAGCAGATGCCCAGGCTGTAAGGGTTGGCCCGGGTCGCATGGTAGGAGATCGTTTCCAGGGCATTGGTCTGATACAGGGCTCCCTCGGCGGAAACCAGAAAGTGGTAGCCGATCCCCGGCCAGTCCATTCGCTTGACGTGATACTCGGCAATCCGCTCTGGGCGGACAGTCGGGCCGGTCGCGCTGTGGTGGATGACCAGAGTGGTGATCTCGCTCAGAGATCGGCTTTCATACTGCTTGGTTGGGTGCCTGAGGAGCTTGGACGTCAGATCCTCAATGACGGGGGCGGTCACCTGACCTGAGCTGCGGAGGACCGCCTGGATTTCGTGGAGGAGTTTGTCTTTCCACCGCTGACCGGATAGCCATTGCTTGCCGGGCGATTGCGTCTTCCCAAACTCACCTACCCCGACAATGCGATTCAGCGGCAGATGAAGGGACTGAAGCAACCAGGCGCACAGACGCGCTCCTGCCTTGAGTTGAGCCTCGGTGGGAATGGCACGGGTAAAGTTGCCCGGAAAGCAGATGCCTACACTTTCTACGTTGCGCTCAAAGGCGTGGTCGGACACCGTTTCCAATCGGTTGGTCTGATAGATCGTCCCATTGGCCGCCACAATAAAGTGGTAGATGATCCCCGCCCGCCCTAATCTCCGCACGCAATGTTCGGCCAGGCGCTGCGGGGTGACCGCCGGGCTGGTGGCCGTATGGTGGATCACGATCTGCGTGATCTCGCTCAATGCGCGCTGCGGATAGCTCTTGGTTGCGTGACGGGGGAGCGAGTCGGTCAGATCGATGATCAACGGCCGGAGAGAACCGTCGTCAATCGGTCCCGAATCCAGCTCTTCACGAGTCGCTCCCCCCGATCCCCTCTGCCGCAACTCCCAGGCTTCGGTGCCGATCATCTTGAGTCGCACCCGGCCGGAGGGAAGCTCTTCCAACGCGAGCCGCTGAAAGTACTGGGTGGGTATCCCATGATCATCGAACTGATCGCTGATCGGATAGCCACAGATCTCAAGTCCGTAGTTTTCAAAGAACTTTAAAAAGTTGCCGCGCACCGTCTTGCCGGTTTGAGGGAAAAAGCGCTCACCGGACGTAAACGTCGGCCTGGACGAAGGGCTGGGCAGCGGGGACACCTCGACCGCTTTACGGTCCATGTCGCCCACATACTCGACCACCGGCCGCATCCGTCCATTCTCTTCCATCCAGACAAACTGCTCCCACTGCGGCTCTGGCGAAGAGGCGATAAAGGCACAGGCAGAACCGAGATACGGATATTGGCTCAGTTCCTGGTAGTAGCTCACATATTGCACGGCGATCCGTTCCGCCGAGATTTCCCCAGACGGAGTGGCATTCGCAAACTCGGTGATCTCAATCCGCTTGTCGGGGAAGCGTTCATGATACAGGGTGAAACGCATTCCCCACTGTTCACTCTTCATCGAGTCATATTGCCAGTAACAGTGGCACCCCAACCAGTCGGAGGCGTGCACCGCCTCCTGGCAGATCTCTAGCCAGAACAGGTCCCGATGGCGGGGGGCTAGTCCAGGAAAGCCGAACTCGGCCCACGGACAGAGTTGCTTGAGAGTGCGCAGCACCGGCATATACCAGGCCAGGAACGCCCGGGCGCTCTCGTCGCTCGACCCCCATCCTTCCAGGCCGTCTCGATAATTGGGTTCGTTGTGGATCTCGAACTTGGTGGCATACGGCCTCAGTTGTTCGATCACCGGCACCATCCTGGCCACAAAGGCGCTCGGACTAGGTCGGGAGTCGCGGGCAATCCGATCGTCGTACAGGCGAACGATGAATTCCAGGTCAGGGTTCTCCTGGCGGAGGCGCCGGTAGACGCTCAGATCGGTCAGCGATAGGATGCGCAAGGTTTCGATCCGCGCTCGGCGGATCAGTTCATAGTCGGCCTCAGTAAAGTGCACCGCATGGCGGGCATTCAGCCCGACCTTGATTCGATGCAACGCCATCTCTCCCTCCTTTCCCGACACGACTCATGCAGGATCACGACTCTCCTCGCTTCCAGAAAATATGGCGCATGATCAGAGTGAGTCCCCCACCGCCCATGCAAACAAGGGCAATCCATTGCGCCGTCGCCAGGCGACCGATGGTCCAGGCATCCGGTCGGAAGAACTCGACAAAGAAGCGTCCCAGCGGGTAGAGGATGACATAGCCCAGAAATATGTCCCCTTCCCGCAATTTGTGAGGGAGCCGGGAGTGGAGATGATAGAGAATCAGAAAGGTCACCAGGCACCAGACCGATTCATACAGGAAGGTGGGGTGATAGAGCAGGTCATAGCGGCCATCTGGTGGAGGTTGGTGGGGCAGGTTCGGGTTAATCCTGATCCCGAACCAACTGGAACCGGTGGGAGGGCCATAGAGTTCCTGGTTGATAAAGTTGCCCCAACGGCCGATGAACTGGCCGAATGCCAGACCTGGGGCACCCAGGTCCAACCATTCCAGCGCCCGAAGTTTGTTCCACCAGGCATAGAGGAACACCCCCAGAGCGCCTCCGATCACCGCCCCGTAGATGCCCAACCCCTGAAAGCCGCCGCTTTTCCAGAAGGCGAAGGCCTCGAGAAAATGTTTGCGATAGTACGGCCAGCCACAGGGGAATGTGGCGTCTGGCGGACATCCGGCCGGCGTCGAAAAGACATGATACAACCGCGCTCCCAGGATGCCCAGAAGCACGGCAACGATCAACCCTCCCCAGACATGATCCGGGTTCAGGCCGCGCTTCTGAGCCAGTCGGGAAGCGAACCAGGCTCCTAAAGCGACTCCAATCATAATCAACACGCCATACCAGCGTACCTGGAACGGCCCCAATTGAACGATAATTGGGTTGATCGGATTCGTCATTTCCCGCTCCCCATGCCAGATTGTTCGGGATGATAGCCGGCTCCTAGCCTTGACTCGACCAGCATCCTATCGGATCCGGGCCGGTTGCCCGATCTCAATTTTACTCAAAAAGAGCGAAAATGCAAGTGAGAAAACCTGACGAAAAGATGAGTAAGATGTGATTTTCAACAATTGTCATCGCGATCCGGATGAATCCGAAAGGAGAGAGCGGTCGTGGAGCGGCCAGTTCTGAGGATCGCCGCCAGGCCTCACTCCGGGAGTCGAGGCTTTAGCCGGCGAACCGCCTCAAGGCTCCACGCCGGGGGTCAGGGCCTTAGCCGGAAAACCCGCCTGAAGGCTCCACTCCGGGAGTGAAGGCTTTAGCCGGTGAGTTGCCGAACGCTCTACTCGGGGAGTCGAGGCTTTAGCCGGAAAACCCGCCTAAAGGCTCCACTCCGGGAGTCGAGGCTTCAGCCGGTGAATTGCCGAACGCTCTACTCGGGGAGTCGAGGCTTTAGCCGGAAAACCCGCCTGAAGGCTCCACTCCGGGAGTGAAGGCTTTAGCCGGTGAACCACCCGCCGGAATGGTAAACTTGACAGAACCTGAACCAGGTGGTAGCATGGGTTGTCTGTTTTTGTCCAGCGCCAATTCCAGGGGAGGAGCCTATGAAACGGTGTGGTTCGTTCTGGGGTTGGGTCCTATCCGGTTTGTTCCTCGTTCTCTCTTTCGTCTGGATCACTGCGCAGTTCTGCAGCGCCCAAGAGGTCAGCCCGTCCGCAGAGCCGGCGGTGACGGCTCCCGAGGATGGCACGTCAGGCGACGGGACGGTCATCACCGGCCCGATTGACATCAATACCACCTGGACGATCAGCGGCAGTCCCTATATCATCGTCGGCGACGACTGGCATCGTCTACTCGTCAATCCTGGAGCGTGCTTGACCGTGGAACCCGGTGTGATCGTCAAGGTGTCTACGGGGGGCAGTCTGGTCATCCACGGTCAACTTGACGCGCGGGGTACCGTCACCCAGCCTGTCATCTTTACCTCTCTCCAGGATGATAGCGCGGGAGGCGATAGCAATGGCGACGGCTCTGCCACGGCCCCGGCGCCGGGCGATTGGTACTATATTGTCGGCGTTGAGGGCGGGCACACGATCCTGGAACATGCAGAAGTCCGGTACGCCGGCCGGCGAGATGCCTACGACCAGGGCTACGGGGCGCTCTTCACCAATTCGCCGGAGAGTAGCCTGTGGGTCACCTCGACGCTGATCACGGCCAGCAATTCCAGCGGCATCTACCTGGCCTCTGGCTTTGCCGCAGTGATCTCCAATACGGTCCAGGGGGCGAACGGAGATGGCATCCACGAGCACCAGGCGAGGGCCCTCTTGCGCGGCAACCATCTCCTCCGTAACCAATCCCACGGCATTCTCCTGGAAGCGTGGCCTGGCGAACCTCCTCCTACCGTGACGCTGAACCTCATCGCGGACAACCTGGGCAACGGCATTCACATCTCTGTGTCAGGGGTCCGGTTCGAGGCGCCGGTCTACTCCAACACCATCGCAAACAACGCCCGATTCCCGGTATATATGCAGTATATGCTGGGTCCCGGCGGAGGTGGGTTGGTGGAGATGAGCCGCAACACCTTCACCGGCAACGGTTGGGGCGATCCAGGATTCGGGAATGCCCTGACTCTGGAGGGGGACCTCATCTACAGCCAGACTCTGGCGCCTGCGGACGGTCCCGTGGTCATCATTTGGAACCTCCATGTCAAGCCTCCTGCTCGCCTGACGGTCCAGCCGGGCATGATCCTCAAATTCGTCGGGACCGAGGCCAGCCTGGCTGTCACTGGCCGTCTGGAAGCGCGCGGTACCCCGGCCGACCCGATCTATTTTACCTCGATCTTTGATGACGAAGCGGGGGGCGATACCAACGGCGATGGGTCGGCCATTCTACCCGATGCAGGACAGTGGCGCTTTGTCCAGATCCTCGGGTCCGGTCAGGCGGTGTTGGAGCATGTCATCCTGCACTACGGCGGGTATCCCATCCCGTGGAACCCACCCTACGGGATTGTCTACTTGGCGTCACCGGACGCCTCGCTGGTCATGAGCGATACGGTGGTGAGTGATAGCGGGACCAACGGCCTGTACCTGGATCAGGGACAGGTAAGGATCGTGCGAGCCATGGTGCAGCGTTGCGACGAGAACGGGCTGGCCGAATCGCACGTCGGCGGGTCGGTGATGCACAGTGCGTTTCTCCAGAACCGACTGGCCGGCGTGACCTTCAGCGCCGAGCCTACCGGCCCGTCGCTGGCTGTGACCGACAACCTGATCGCATCCAATGAGGGAGACGGAGTGGCCGTCGCCATGCTGAACGGGCTGGTAACGCCCACGCTGACCGGCAACACCATCCAGGATAACGGCGCCGCCGCGATCCGGCTCAGCTACGATCCCGGAAACGGTGGATCGGGCCTGCCGGATATCACCGGCACGACCTTCAGCGGCAATGGCGTCAACGGAGTGCGACTGACCGGTGGCCTCGGCCTCGACCTGACCTTGCCCGCCCAGCCGGGGGTGGTGTACCAGCCGGCCGATCTGAACGTCCCGGCCGGTGTCGAGTTGCGCCTCGATCCGGGGGTGATCGCCAAAGTCACCGGCAATCTCGGCGTCCAGGGCCGACTGGTGGCCATCGGACAGGCGGGCAACCCGGTTGTGTTCACCTCCCTCGCCGATGACCGTTGGGGCGGCGACACCAACAGCGACGGCACGGCCAGCCAGCCTGCTCCCGGCGACTGGGGCTTTATCCAGGTCTCCGGCTCCGGATCGGCCGTGCTCGATCATGCCCTGTTGCACTATGGCGGTTACTACTACCCCTGGAATCCTCCTCGCGGGCAGGTCTGGCTTAACTCGGCACACGCCGAGGTCGAGTTGCGCGATTGCGAGGTGCTCTACAGCGACACGAGCGGCCTCTATCTGGCCCAGGGCCATGCGACCGTCCAGCGTTGCGAGCTTGCCCACAACCGCTTTCTTGGGGCAACCGCCCTCGAAGGTGCCACCGTCTCGATCCGTGAATCCTATCTGACCCATAACGGGGTGGGAATCGCCGTCGGGCAGAGTCATGTCACGGTCGCCAGCAGCAACATCTATAGCAATACCCAGTCCGGGGCAGAGAACGATCCCTCGGGTCCCGTCTTGCATGCTGAGGACAACTGGTGGGGCCACCCCTCCGGTCCATACGATCCGGTAGCCAACCCGTCCGGCCTGGGCGACGCCGTAGGCGCAAACGTGGCGTACGTCCCATGGCTGGCCGCTCCCGGCGCCCGGCATCCCACCCAGATCACCCTGGGTGAGCCGACGGCCGCCCAGGCAGTCGCACCACGTTTTACCGATTTTCAGCTTGGCGTGCGTCGGGGGATGGCGCTGGTGGCGCGGGTCACCCCGCAGAATGATGACAGTTCGTTGTGGGTGTTCGGCCGCCAGGGGGACCTGCCCAACTGGACCCAGTATGACCAGCAGGCTCGGCAGAAATCGCTGAATGGGTCCTATGAGTTACCGATGGTCGTGACTCGGGACGGTACGCTTTACCTGAGCGTGTATGGGTACCGGATACCGGCCGGCAGCGATAACTTTCAGATCGAGGTGGAGCCGGTGGAACACAAGCTGGTGGATCTCTCCCCGCGCCGCGCCGGGAATGGCGGGCAGGCTACGCTGTGGCTCACCGGTCTGCCCTTTGCCGGAGAGATGGATGTGGAGCTTCGCCAGGCAAGCACCGTCCTCACGCCGCTGACCGTCACGGTGGTCAGTTCCTCCTCTCTTTGGACCACCTTCAACCTGCAAGGCGCACCCACCGGGGTGTATGACGTGGCGGCTATCTGGCCTGACCACGGGGAAGCGATATTGTCGAACGCGTTCACCCTCAGCGAAGGGATCGGACCGCAGGTCCAGGCCCGCGTGGGGTTGCCTGATAAGGTCCGCCCGGGCCGCACCTACGTGATGCAGCTCGAGTACACCAACGTCGGGGATACAGACATGGCTGCGCCGCTGCTGTCCATCAGCAACACCCAGGGGGTGCCGATGCGGTTGGCAGGGCAGACCGAATTCACCACCGGCACGTTGCAGATCATGGGCACCAGTCCCCTCGGAGACGCCGGCACACTGCCATTGGCCGGATCGGGGCAGGTGCCGGTCTATTTCCAGGTGCCGGCAGGTCTCCCGGCCCACACATGGCTCAATTTTCGATGTCTCTGGATCACTCCGCGGCCCTCCCACCCAATCGATTGGAGTCAGTGGGAAAGCCAAATCCGCCCGCCCGATGTCAACCCCGAACTGTGGAATGCGTTCTGGCCCGCCTTTATCTCGCGGCTGGGCAACACCTTGGAGATGTACCAGTACCGGTTGGACGCCAACGCCCGCTACCTGGCCGCTTTGGGCCGCCCGGCCCACGACACCCGCGCCCTGTTCCAGTTCGAGGCGCGCAAGCTGTTGGGCGTTACCCCGCACCCTCTACTGGCAGGCAGTGTGGATGCCCACGCCGACGGGCCGGGCATGGCGTTAGAGTTTTCTCGTGTGTTTCCGGGCAGCACCGAGGCGCGCTTTTACCTGGGGCCGCTGGGGTATGGCTGGAGCCATGCCTACGACATCTTTATCCGGGTCCTCTCGACGGGCGACCTGCTCCTCCACTGGCCCGGCGCCTTCACCCGCCAGTTCTACCGGACCGAGGACGGCACCTATCAAGCCGCGCCGGGTGACACGGGCCGCCTGGCCTGGAGCGGCGACCATTTCGTCCTCACCGAAAAAGACGGCACCGTGACCACGTTCCGATCGGATCACCGATGGGATGCCATCCAGGACCCCAACGGGAATCGGATCTGGGCGGTCTACAATGGCGCAGGCCAACTGGTGGAACTGCACCATTCCGGGGGAGCCGCGTTCACCATTACCTATAACGCCCATGGGCGCATCGCCAGCCTGACCGATCAGGCTGGACGGGTGACCACCTACGGGTATGACGCCGGTGGGCAGCATCTCCTTTCGGTCACTGCCCCCGGTGGCCGGGTGACATCGTATACCTATTACCCCTCAACCAGTCACTTGGGCGACCATGCCCTGACGACCATCACCGCTCCCGATGGGCGGCATGTCTATTACGCCTACGACAACCTGGGGCGACTCAAAGAGGAGAAACTGGACGGAGATGCAGAGCGCATCCGCTATTTCTATGGCTTCGATGGCGAATTCCGCATCGTAGACCAAAACTCCAAGACCCACACAGTCTATCCTGATGAAAACGGACGTCCCACTCTGTTGAGAAACCCCCTGGGCCACCGCTTCACCCAACAATATGACACCAACAACCAACTGACCGTCTGGAAAGATGCCGCCGGTCGGCCCTATCAATACCAATACGATGTGTGGGGAAATATGCTCTCGGCATCGAACCCGCTTGGCGGAATTACCTCCATGGGGTACGATCCTCGCTTCCATCGGTTGACCTATCTGCAGGACCCGAACCGTAACCAGACCGGCTTCCAGTACGATGAGCAGGGCAATCTGGTGGCGATCGTCTACCCGGACGGCAGCCACGAGAACCTGGTTTACAACGAGGACGGGAACCCGACTCATTTCATCCGGCGTAGTGGAGACGAGATCGTGTACACTTACGACGCGGCCGGGCGGCTGGTCCGAAAGGACTACCCGGATGGTTCCTGGGCGGCGTACACCTACGACGCGGGTGGCAACCTGGCCTCTGCCTCCGATCCTGACGGCACGGTCACGCTGGAGTATGACCCCCAGACCGATCGATTGATCAAGATCACCTACCCTTCAGGCCATTTCTTTACCTTTGCTTATGACGCAGCCGGACGGCGCACCCAACGCCTCGGCGACGACGGCTACACGCTCAACTACGAGTACGATCCCGCCGGGCGGTTGGCCCGCCTGACCGACGGCGGTGGGACAGTACTGGTCGAGTATCTCTATGATGCCGTCGGCCGCTTGAGCCGGGAGAACCACGGCAATGGCACCTACACCACCTACAGTTACGACGCGGCCGGGCAGCTCACCAGCCTGGTGAACCATGCACCAGATGGCACCATCCAATCCCGCTTCGATTATACCTACGACGCCAACGGCAACCGCACCTCGATGACCACTCTGCAGGGCTCCACCACCTACGGCTACGACGCGGCCAACCAGCTCACCAGCGTCGCCTACCCCGACGGCCGGCGGGCAACCTATGCTTACGATGCTGCCGGGAACCGCCAGTGGGTCACCGAGAATGGCGCAATCGAGCGCTACACAACCAATCCTCTGAATCAGTACACTCAGGCGGGGAATGCCACCTTTGGCTATGACCTTAACGGCAACCTCATCTCCCGCACCGACGCCAGCGGCACGACCACCTACCAGTATGATTATGAGAACCGCCTGGTGCGGGTGAACGCGCCCGGCGGCGAGACCTGGGAATACTCCTACAACGCCCTGGGCCAGCGCACCGCCGTGCGGCACAACGGGATCGTGACCGAGTACCTCTACGACCCGATCGGCTGGGAAGAGGTCGCCGCCGAGTACGGCGCGGACGGGGCGTTGCAGGCCCGCTACGTGCAGGGCCTGGGCCTGGTCGCGCGTCTGGACCCTGCCGGAACTGCCGCGTACTATGCCTTTGACGCAACCGGAAACACGCGCCAGCTCACCGGACCTTCAGGCTCGGTCGTCAACCGCTATGACTATGATCCCTTTGGCCTCCCTCTCCAGGTCAGTGAAAGCGTGCCCAATCCGTTCAAATATGTGGGGCAACTTGGTATTCTCGATGACGGTCATCGGCTGTTGTTCATGCGAAATCGCTATTACAGCCCAGAACTGGGACGGTTCATATCGCCCGACCCGATCGGCTACGTTATCGGGTCTAACCTGTACCAGTATGTGCTTAACAACCCTATGCGCTGGATGGATCCGGTGGGGTTCTACGAAGTAACCACCTACGACCAGATCGCCCGAGATTTGTTGGTTGATATCGGATTGACCAAGGTTTTCGGAAAATATCCCGGTTTTGAGCAGATCAAAGGCACCTGGGATGCCATTTGGGATTCGGGCACTTTTCTCAACGAGTATTACCGGGCTCGTAACTGGCCGGAGAGGTTTCACGCCCTTGGAATGTATGGATTGAAAGGACTCTTGACCTACCTGCAGATGATTGCCCCTCCCTGGCTCAAACCGTTCATCTTGCCCGGGACATTCGTTGGCCTCTGGGACCGGTGGACCTACGATTTTGGCATCTGGTTGTTTACGCCGCGCACTGTGAAGGCACCCACGCGGGTGGCGCCTTCTACACCCATCGGCAGTGGGGGCACCGAAACGATCACGCCCAGCGATCCCAACGAGAAGGATGGCCCAGTCGGCGTGGGCGAGCAGCACCTGATCGGCGCCGATCAGGAACTGACCTATGTCATCTATTTTGAGAACGTGCCGAGCGCCTCGGCCCCAGCGCAGGAAGTGGTGGTGACCGATTATCTGGACCCCCACCTGGACTGGACCACGCTCCGTCTGACTGAAATCGCCTGGGGAGACGAACACCTGATCCCGCCAGATGGTCATCCGGACTATGTGGCCCGCCAGGCGGTGGAGGACTATCGGCCCGAGATCACCAAAACCTGGTGGGTGGATGTGCACACCTCCCTGAACCTCACCTCCGGCCGACTCCAATGGGCACTCCGTACTCTGGATCCAGAAACCGGCCAACTCCCCGAAGACCCCCTGGCCGGGTTTCTGCCTCCCAACGATGCCCACGGCCGGGGAGAGGGATGGCTCGTCTTTACCATCCGACCTCGTGCCGACCTGCCGGCGGGGACGGTCATCACCAATCAGGCGACTATCGTCTTTGACGTCAACGCGCCGATTGCGACCAACTCTGTCTATAACACCGTCGGTCAGATGGCATGGAGATATCTGCCCCTGGTGATCAAACACTTTGCGCCCAGCTACCGGTGACCTGTCTTGTTGTAGATTAACAAATCATATGGACGTGCTCAGGACAAGCCGGGGGGTCGGCCCGCCCTCCGGCACGTTCGCCCGCCGCTCGAAGCGGCGGACTCCGCCAGCAAAGCCCTGTTCGGGGCTGGGAAACAGCCCGCAGGGCTTGGCCGACTGAGCCCGATGGTTTTACTATCGGGTGGGAGCGTATGGCCTGGCTCATGATTCAAAGCGCAACTGGCCGGGCGGACCCTGTCCGGTTCAATCTTCTGAGATACAAGTAGACAGACGAACCGAAGGGATAAGGGATTGAGCCTCCGGCACGAAATTGCCTTCTCCTCTTATCTAGTGTACAATGGTGGATGGGCCGGCTTGTTCGGTTCCGGATTCAGAAGTGAGGAGGTTTCGAATGGATGAGTGGGACCTGGAGGAGTGGTGGGAAGATGCAGACGATGACGCATCCTTGTATGAGTGGACCGAAGAGCTGGCCGACCGCTTTTTCCTGAGCGATAACCGCTACCTGCCGGACAGTGGGGATGATTATCAACTGGGCTACCTGGATGCCCGGGACTGGTGGCCGCTGGTGATCCAGCTTAACGAGTTGGTGCACTTGCCTTCGTTTTTTGAGTCGGTAGAGGAGCTGGATGAACTGTTGCGCTTTCCGGGCCTGCCGACCCAGTTGCTCGAAGAGCCGTTGACCTTCATGGATCATGTCTGGGAGGGCCACCTCCCGGTCGATCCGAGCAGGCGGCGTGTGGACAAACGACGCCTGGCCAAGATCGGCAAGGCAGTCAATCAGTTGATGCGGCTGTTCCCCGAGACGGCTCAGGCTGCCGTTCGAGCCTGGGCCGATGTCCATCGCCAACAGGCCGGATTGTTCCAGTATGAGGAGCCTGGGGACTGGACTGACCTTCTTTCGGACCTGGGCTTGCCACCGTCGGTGGTTGGTTTCGGGATGTTGATCTCGCTCACCATCATGCGCTGGCCCGAACGGGCGGAGGACCTCCCGCTGCCTGTGACCCCGCGGAATGCCGATGCGTACCGGGAACTTCTCGAACAATGGGAAGCCTTGCCCAATAGTCCTGTCTCTGAGGAAGGGGCTGGCGGGGCGGAGGCGCTCTTTGCTCAGGGCCAGCTCGCCCACATCCTGGCCGAGATGGGGGTGGTGGAGGGCATGGCGGACGGCAAAGAGCTCACCAAAGAGGAACTGGACCTGGCCTATTCGAGGTTGAGCCGGGCGGTGCTGTGGGTTCACGAACAATGCCGCCTGTGTCCCGAGCGGGATGAGGTGGCGTGCCAAGTGGCAGAGAACTGGTCCGAGCGCCCGGTGCCTCTCCTCGATGTCGCCGTCGAGGTCGCAACCACCGGCCGCATCCTCGGCTGCATCAAAATGTGAGACTCCAGCCATCTTGCTAATCCCAGGTGGAAGTAGGGCGGAGCCGCCAGAAAGGTTCGAGGAATCCCATGACCGAAGCGGTCTATCGTAAACTGGCCCAGACACTGGATGCCCTGCCTCAGGGGTTTCCGGCCACCTCCAGCGGAGTGGAGTTGCGGTTGTTGGCCAAGATCTTTACGCCGGAAGAGGCCCTGCTGGCCTCGGTGATGCGGCTGAATCGGGAACCGGCCAGCGCCATTGCCGCCCGGGTCGGTATGGACCCGGACACCGCCTACCGCACTCTGAAAGCCATGGCCCGCAAAGGCCAGATCCGCGCCGGGCGCAAAGAAGGGCAGATGGTGTTTGGGCTGATGCCCTTTGCCGTCGGCTTCTACGAAGAGCAGTTACCCCGCATGGATCGGGAACTTGCCGAGCTCTTTGAGCAGTATTACCACGAGGCCCAGGGCGCCATCACCCACTATGCGCCGCCGATGCATCGCGTCATCCCCGTCGAAGAGGCGATCCCGACCGGAGTGGAGATCTACCCCTATGAGCAGGCGACGGAGTTGCTGGAGAACGCCAAGGCATGGGGGGTGCGAGCGTGCATCTGTCGGGTCCAGCAGAAGCTGGTGGGCAAAGGCTGCGACCGACCGGTAGAGACCTGCCTGATCTTTGCGCCGGTGGAAGGGGCCTTTGACCATGACGAGGTGACCCGCGCTATCTCGAAAGAAGAGGCGCTGCGCATCCTGCGCGAGGCCGAGGAGGCCGGACTGGTTCATTCACCGGGAAACTATCGCGACGGGCACTATTACATCTGCAACTGTTGTACCTGCTGTTGTGCAGTGTTGCGCAGCGTAGCCGAATTCAGCATCCCCACCGCCATCGCCAGAGCCGATTTTGTCAACCGGGTGGAGGAATCGTTGTGCGTCGGCTGCGGAGACTGCCTGGAACGATGCCAATTCGGGGCTTTGGAGATGAAGGACAGCCGATGCGTCGTTGATGAAGGCCGCTGTGTGGGCTGCGGTCTGTGCGCTATCGCCTGCCCAACCGGTGCGCTCCACCTCGAGCGGCGACCCGCCGGCGAGGTTCCACCGCCTCCGGCCGATTATCGGGAATGGATGATGCAGCGCGCTCAGATGCGGGGTCTCACCGGATCGTCAACCGCCGGCTAGAAGCAGGGGGCATTCAGGGTACCGGGGTGGGAATGCCCTTGCTGCGCATCATCTCTTCACTCTGAGCGTGTCGGAGTCCGGCCTCCCACCCCACATACTGTTCCAGCGTCTCCTGCGGGTACAGTTGGAGCATCGCCTCCCACCACCGTAACCCATCCGTTCGCTCATAGTGCCAGTACTCGGTCCCGTTGCTGTCGGTCTGCCAATGGTAGTCTCCGGCGATGGCATAGCTGGCGATCCGTTCCCAGCCAAACCGTTTGGCCAGAGCGGTGATGTCCACATAATAGCCGTCGGGGATGGGCAGTCGCCTGCCCCCGGCGTCATACGCTTTGGGGTCCTCTTCCGGCTTAATATGCCACCAGAATCGCCAGGGATTGTCCTTCAGAGGTTCCCCCTGACTGCCATCTTGGCGAGCCGCTTTCAAATAGAGCCGCCAGTAGACCTGGTCCGCCAGATCCTCGCGGACCACCACCATCTGATCGGCTCCGTCCACCTTGAACTCCAGGGCCAGGTCCAAAGCCCGGCCAGCTTTGTGCCAACTGAGAAAGCCATAGTCATAGCGATACATCTTTTTCTTGCGCACCGAGTCAATGTTCCGCCAGGAGCCAAGGGTCTGGCGCAGGAAATCCCACCCGCTGGCCTCCAGCACCGCCTGCTGCCAGGCCACCAGGGAGGGAGACACCAGTTCGTTCACCAAGATCGGCTGGCCTGAGACGGTGATGCTGGGCACCTCCACCACCTGGGCAAGGACGCCCGAAGGCAGCCCAGGCGCAGGCTCCCGGGGAGGGAGAGGGGGTGGGAGGCGTTCCTCCAGGTCATGCAAGGAACAACACACGGAAGGGGCAGGAGCCGGCTGACGGTCATCCCAATCGGTCTCGGTCAGGCGTTCAGGGCCCTGCGGACCGGAACGGTAGAGGTGATAGTCACCGGGACGGTACGGATCGTAGGTCTCAAAGGGCGGGCCGGGATCGTACGCCGACCACAACAACCGACCGGACCGGTCCCACGCCGGGTCCAGATCGGGCCAGGGGTTGTCGGTCAGGCGCTGGACCGTTCCATCGCTCATGGTCAACCGATAGATCTCGGCGTTTCGATTCCCAGTCTGGGCATCTGCCTCCCGCCAGGAGACAAAAACGAACCCGGACCCGTCAGGCATCCAGACCGGGTCCTGGTCATCCGCTGGATGATGCGTCAGGTTGTGGGCTTCTCCCCCTTGGGCCGAAACGAGATAGACCTCTTGATTTCCGTCGCGCCATGAAGTGAAGGCGATGCTCTGGCCGTCAGGGCTCCAGGCAGGGCCATAATCGCCGGCCGGATCCTGGGTCAGGCGGCGGAGCGTTCCATTGTCCAGCGTGAGGAGATAGATTTCGAGATTGCCATCGCGGTAGCTCTCGAAAGCCAGAGCGGAGCCATCCGGGCTCCAGGCAGGAGCCCCGTCGTACGCCGGGTGGTCGGTCAACCGGGTGAGCGCCCCGCTGAGAAGGTCAAGGAGATAGATCTCCCAGTTGCCATCCCGATTCGATTCAAAGGCCAGCGCGTCTCCTCTGGGGCTCCAGGCAGGGGCTCGATCCTCAGCAGGGTGGCGCGTCAGATTGATCTCTTGACCCGACTCGGTGTTCAGGAGATAGAGTTCCCAATTGCCATCGCGATTGGAGGCAAAGGCGATCCACTCGCTGTCCGGAAGAGGAGTGGACGTCGCCGTGGGGGTGGGAGTATCCGTGGGCCGGGCGGTGAAGGTGGGGGCAGGCGCGGTTAAGGTCACCCTCCCGCTCGCTACCGACGGGGTGATGGTTGGGCCGGCCGTCGGTCCAGGAGTCGTTGGATCCGCCCTGCAACTGGCCAACAAAAGCCAGCCCACCAGGACCAGCCCAGACCACAGCCATCTCAACCCTGAGGAATCACGTATCCAAACGGCGAGCCGGTTCGCGCTCAATCTACCACGGACCATCAGGAAAGGTGTTGATTCCGGCGTGTTGTCCCACCTGCTTGTACATCCGGATGCCATGCCAGGGCTCTCCCAGAATCCCATCATGAATGGCCCAACTGCGACCCCGGACGGTGCGCCAGGCATCGGCGTGGCGGAATGGAGTGGAGCCATCCAGCGCCTGATAAAGCGACCCACCGGGCTGGAATTCCTGATGGATCCACTGCATCTTGCGCAAGCCCTGCACATAGTTGCACCCCAACCGCTCAAAGAGAATGGCGTTGTGGTAGGCCAGCGGTTCCAGCAGATAATAGTCGTGGCCCATCCTCCTCACAAAGTCCTCAAAGAGCGGGACCAGAACCCGGCTCAGGCCCAACCCGCGCCGCACCTGACCGGGCGCCAGGCCGGCCTGCATGGCCCGCACCTCTTCCGGGATGTTCCGCTGCACGGTGCCAAACTTGGTCCGCTGGCCTCGCCAATCCCGGTCCGTCTGGAACCGTTCGGAGTTGGGGTCGTTGACAATGAACAACAACACCTCGATCTGGTTGATCCGGGTATCGCTCAGTTCCAAATAGAGCAACGGATCGGGAAAATTCACCGCGGGGCGGACGTCAATCTCCACGATGCCGGTGCCGGCGGGACAGCGAAAGGTCACCAGACGGTTCCCCTGGGCATCACACAGGGTCTCCGGGTCAATGCCATATTGCATCAGCAACTCGGTCGGCAACAGCGAACGATAAATCCCCTCCTTGATCGGCTCGGGCAGTTCGTTCACCTGACGGAGGGAAAACAGTTTCACTCCATCCACCATGAACCGATCGGACGGGCCTTCCCCTCCTTCACTCATAGCGCTCCTTCAGTGCACGTTCGACCTGACGCTTGACATCCCGTTTGGCGATTGCCTCCCGCTTGTCGTACAACTTTTTGCCCCGGGCGAGGGCGATCTCCACTTTGGCCCGGCTGTCTTTCAAGTAGAGTCGGATCGGGACGATGGTGTAGCCCTTTTCCTGAACACGGCTGTGCAGCCGTTCGATCTCCCGCCGGTGTAGGAGAAGTTTACGGCGCCGCTTCGGATCGTGGTTCTGTCGGCTGGCCGGTTCATAGGGAGCGATATGGACATTCATCAGCCACGCCTCCCCACCCTCCAGAAGTACAAAGCCATCCTGAAGGCTCACCCGTCCGGCGCGGATCGATTTGATCTCGCTACCGACCAGCACCAGTCCCGCTTCGTAGGTGTCGTAGAACTGATACTCGTGATAGGCCTTGCGATTCGTGGCAATCACTTTGATCGACACAGGTCGCTACTGCCCCTTCAGCAGATATTCCGCCGCCCGCTCCAATTGAGGGTCTCGCCCCGCCTCTATATCCTCTGCGGTCACCTCGACCGGAATATCGGGAGCAAGCCCTTCCCCATGGATCGCCCGGTCGTTCGGGGTGAACCAGCGGGCCACCGTCACCAACAACTCGGAGCCATTGCTCAACTGATAGCGCAGTTGCACGGCCCCCTTGCCAAAGGTCTGTTCGCCGATGATCGTGGCCCGGCCCAGGTCCTGCAACGCCCCGGCCACAATCTCCGAAGCGCTGGCTGACCCCCCGTCCACCAGCACCACCAGAGGGATATCAGGAGCCAGCGGCTCGTTAGGCGTCCGGACTACCTCGGATGGGGCATCTTTATAGCGCTCAATGACCACGACCTGCCCTTTAGGCAGGAACAATCCGGCGGTCAGCACCGCCTCTTGAAAGTACCCCCCGGGGTTCCCTCGCAGGTCCAGGATCAGGCCCTTGGGATTCTGGGCGAGGAGCGTTCGGATGGCTCCGGCCAGTTTGGCGCTGGCATCCGCGCTAAACTCCAACAGCCTTACGTACCCGATCCCATCCTCCCGCATCTGCGATTCGACCACCTGGATCTCAATCCGGGCGCGGACAATCTCGACTTCAAACGGCTCCTCTCCTTCGCGCAAGATCGTCAGGCGCACCGTCGTGCCCTGCGGCCCACGGATCAGGGAGATGGCTTCGTAGATGCTCATATTCTCGATCGGGGTGTCGTCCACCTTGAGGACGATATCGCCCCGCCGCAACCCGGCCTTTTCGGCCGGCTGCCCCTTGAAAGTGCTGACAATGATCAGCCGGCCTTCGCGCATGGTGACATAGGCGCCGATGCCTTCGAAGGCCCCCGAGTCATCCTCCCGCTGGATGGCGGCCACTTCTGGCTCGATGAACCCGGTGAACGGATCGCCTAACGTGTTCAGCGCCCCGCGGATTGCCCCGTACGTGACCTCATCGGCGGGGGGAATCTCTCCGTAATAATCTTCCTCCACCAGGGCCCATACTTCCCAAAAGAGGTCAAAAGTCTTGCCTAACGCCGGTGTGCCTGTCACGGTGGGGCCGGGAGTCGCAGTGGATTCGGACGGAGGAGAGGCAAGCGATTCGGTTGCCGGAGGCCCAGGCGTGGTGAGCGCCGGCGCGGACGTCGCCGCTCCGATATCCTCCGATGCGATCAGGATGGTATGGGTCATAAACCCGGCGACAAAGCCCAGACTGCCAAAAATCAGGGCGACCAGAATCACAAACAGGGCAACTTTACAGCCATTTGCACGCGACATATCATCCGCTCCCATCGATCTCTTATTGTCCAGCCTGCAGGTATTGGATCGCTCGCTCCAGTTGGGGGTCACGTCCCTGGCGGCGATCGTCTTCAGAGAGCGCCACTTCCACGTCAGGGGTGAGTCCCTGCCCGGTGATCTGGCGGCGGTTCGGGGTCAACCACTGGGCAGAAGTAATGTGCACAGAAGAACCATCGCTCAGGTCGAACACAGACTGCACCGACCCTTTGCCGTATGTCTTTTGCCCGATCAGCACCGCCCGACCCCGGTCCTGCAGGGCCCCGGCCACAATCTCGGAGGCGCTGGCCGTGCCACTGTCCACCAACAGGACCAGAGGAATATCTGTATACGGGCCCCTCTTTTTGACCGTAAATGTTCGTTCCTTTTCCCCTTTTTCGACCTGGTACAGGACCACCCCATCGGGCAGGAACTCGCTGGCCACATCAATCGCCGCATCAAACAGCCCGCCGCCGTTGCCCCGCAGGTCGACGACCAGACGGGACATCCCCTGCCCTTTCAGTTCCTGAACCGCTTCTTCCAGTTCTTTCACCGTCCGGCTGCTGAACAGGATAATGCGAATGTAGCCGATGCCGGGGGCTTCTTCCAACATGCGCCACTCCACCGACGGGCTGGGGATCTCCTGCCGTTCGATCTCGACCACGATCGGCTCGGCCTGACCCTCCCGCCGCAGCGTGAGATGGACCAGGGTCCCTACCTCACCCCGGATCAGGCCGATCACCTGATCCACGGTCATGTCTGGGGTGATCTCGGTCTCATCCACCTTGAGCAGAACGTCCCCTTTCCGCACCCCGGCCTGCTCGGCGGGCAGATCAGGCATCGGCTCCAGAACCATGCTTCCGTCTTCGGCCTGGGTGACGTACGCACCAATGCCGCCAAAACGCCCGCTCAGCTCCTCTTTTTCCCGTTGCCGGGGCTGCGGCTCCAGGAAGGTGGTGTGGGGGTCGTTCAAGGTGGTGAGCGCACCCCGGATCGCACCCCAGGCCACGCGCTGCATCGGAGGCAGTTCACCCAGGAAATTCTGTTCGACCAGATGCCAGGCTTCCCAGAAAACGCGGAATTGGGCTGCTTCTTCCGCATTGGCCGTTTGGCCCCGCATCAGCAGCCAGGCCGTGCCAACGCCGGCCCCAAAGGCCGCGATGACCAAGCCGGTGATCAATATCGCGATCAGGAGAGTTCTGAAAACTCGCGTGTCAGCCATACCATCGTTTCTGCTTTCGGCAAAAATACCGGGGGCCTGGCCCCCTTCTCACCCTTGATGCTAGCCAAGGTAGTCGGTCATGTCGGTGATATCAACCCGCCGATCCTGGCGACTGAATTATACCCGAAAAGCAAGCGGCAGGCAAGCAGACCTTCAGGTGACACTAGGGCGGAAAAGTCCGGCACCCAGTGAGGGTGAAGGCTTCAGCCCGAATGGAATCACGCGGAACCCAGCGAAAGCTTCCACTCCTGGCCCGTTCCGCCAAGCCGCAGCAGACTTGCCGTACAGGTAGCACCCTCGGCGGGCTGGCCGTCTACCGCGGGATCGTGAGTTGACATTCTTCGACGATGGTGGTATGATGTATTTGAGAATAGTTCGCATTTGCATCTTTTCGGAGCTGAAAGGCCATGGAGGATCAGGTTCCTTTGAGTGAACGGTATCTGAAGACGATGGGTCGGCGCATGACGCCTCAACGCCGGTTGGTGGTGGACATCCTCTCCCAGGCGGAAGGCCACCTGGATGCCACCGATATCTATGAACGGGGCCGACGGCAGGATGCGCGTCTGAGTCTGGCCACGGTATATCGCACCCTGAACATCCTGAAGGAAGCCGGAGTGGTGCGCGAGTTGCATCTGGACGATGAGCACCATCACTACGAACTGGATCATCAAGACAAGCATTCCCATCTGATTTGTCTCTCATGCGGTCGAGTGATCGAGGTGGACAGCACCGCCTTTGCAGAGGCAGCAGAAACTATCGGTCAACTCTACGATTTTAGGATCGCCAGCGCCCACGTGGAGTTGACCGGCTATTGCGCCGACTGTCGCCGCAAACAAGAGATGACAGATTGACCCAGTTCGAACCGATTTTGGGGCGATCTGGTTTGATGCTTGACTGGCCGCAGGAACAATAATCCGCTCATTCGTTGAAACTCGATCGGAGATCAATCACACAGGAGGTAGAGATGGAATCAGCCAAGATCACCCAAAATGGAGTGCGGCTCAGCAGCGTGCCGCCCAGTGAAACCGTTCGAATCCAAAAACTGGAAGGGGGTCATACTTTTGTGAGCCGTCTCGCTTCTCTGGGGTTCACCCCAGGCACGCCGCTCCGAGTCATTCGAAACTTTGGGCATGGGCCGCTGATCGTCCATGTGAGAGACACACGGGTTGCATTGGGGCGCGGCGAGGCGGACAAGATCTGGGTCGAGGAGGTGACGGGAGAGCAGAATGGCTAGCCACTCTGCGAGGTCGGCCATGCTCAGCCAGGCAGAATCGGTGCTGAACGGTCAGGTCACGCTACGGGTGGCGCTGGCTGGTCAACCGAACGTGGGCAAGTCCACCGTGTTCAACTGGTTGACCGGGCTGAATCAGCACGTCGGCAACTGGCCGGGTAAGACGATCGAGCAAAAGACCGGCTTTTGTCATTGTGACGGCGCGGTGATCCATCTGGTGGACCTGCCGGGCACATACAGCCTGACGGCAAACTCGCTGGAGGAGATCATCGCCCGCGATTACATTATTCAGGAGCGCCCCGACGTGGTGGTCGTCATTGTCAATGCTGCCTCGTTGGAGCGCAACCTCTACCTGGTGGCCGAGCTTCTCTCACTGCCCAGTCGGGTGGTGGTTGGGTTGAACATGGTGGACGTTGCCGCTGAAGAGGGAATGGCGGTCGAACCTCAGGTCCTGGAGGCAGCGCTGGGGGTGCCGGTCGTGCCGATGGTTGCGACCAAGAACCAGGGGGTGCGGACCTTGATCGAGACCGCATGTCGCCTGGCCAGAAACGAACTCCCATACCGCCCCAACGTGCCCCAGATCCGGGACGATCACCGCCGGGTGTTGGCCGAGATCCGCGCGCTGATTGCGGATATGGTGCCAGAGCCTTACCCCAGCGACTGGGTAGCCCTCAAGTTGTTGGAAGGTGACCCCGAGATCACCGCCATGATGCATGAACGGCTCGCACTGGCTGGGCGCTGGGATCAGGTCCACGATATCCTGAAGGCCCACGAGGACGCCGTTCTGGCCGTGGCCAGCGGTCGGTATGCGTGGGTAGAACGGATGGTCCGCGCCGCAGTGCGCCGACCGCGAGCAGGGCAGATCACCTTCACCGAGCGGCTGGACCGGTGGGCCACTCATCCTCTATGGGGGTTGGGCCTGCTGGCTGCGATACTGGGGATTGTCTATTGGCTGACCTTCACCGTGGGCGCGCCGTTGCAAGGGTGGTTGGAGCAGTATGTCGTCGGCGGCCTGGCCCAGCTCGCCTCCCGCTGGCTGACCAATGGACCGGCCTGGCTGCAGGGGCTGGTCGTCAATGGCGTAATCGGGGGCGCGGGCACGGTGATTACCTTCCTGCCGATCCTGATGATCTTCTTTGCCATGCTGGCTTTGCTCGAGGATATCGGATATATGGCCCGCGCCGCGTATGTAATGGACCGCTTCATGCACCTGGTGGGTCTGCACGGCAAGAGTTTCCTGCCTCTCTTCCTGGGCTTCGGGTGCAACGTACCGGCGGTGATCGGCACCCGCATCATCGATTCCCAGCGAGCGCGACTGCTGACCATCTTGCTCGCGCCGCTGGTGCCCTGCGCCGGCCGAATGACGGTCGTCGCCTTCATCACCCCCTTGTTTTTCGGCCGCATGGCTACCCTGGTGGCCTGGGGGATCGTCACCACTACATTGTTGCTTCTGGCCGTTCTTGGAGTGCTGATCAACCGCTGGGTTCTCGGCGGTGAGCGGGTAGCATTCATTATGGAGCTGCCGCTCTATCACCGCCCCAACCGACGGACCATCTTCCTTCAGGTCTGGCAGAATAGTCTGGAATTCCTCAAGAAGGCCGGCTCGCTGATCCTGGCCATGTCGGTGGTGATCTGGGTTCTGTCCACCTTGCCCCACGGTGAGATGGAGACCAGCTATCTGGCTCAGGTAGGCAAGGCCCTGGCGCCGGTGGGGGCGCTCATGGGCCTGGATTGGAGGCTGGTGGTGGCCCTATTGACCAGCTTCGTGGCCAAGGAGAACTCGATCGCGACCATGGGCATTCTTCTGGGCGCGGGTCAGGGCGCGGTTGGTTTGCAGGAGGCGCTGACCCAGATATTAACGCCGGCTGCAGCGCTGGCGTTTCTGGTGGTGCAGACGCTGTTCATTCCTTGCGTGGCGACCGTTGCCGCCATTCGGCAAGAGACGAGGAGCTGGAAATGGACCGCGTTCAGTATCGGGCTGTTGGGAACGGTGTCGGTGGCCGCCGGGATCGGCGTCTATCAGGTGATGAGGATTGTGTAACATGCTGGAAAAGTTGTTGCAGCTTCTGGCAGAAGGGGGTCTATATCGGTATGAGGACTTGATGGAGCGTCTGGCCGTATCGCGAGCGATGGTGGAGGCTATGGTCGAAGAGCTGGTCCGGCTGGGTTACCTGCGCCCGATCCACAACCAATGCGGGACCTCATGTGCCCTCTGCGCCAAGGGCCATTGCCTGGTGAGCGAAGGGGATCACCTCTGGGGGTTGACCGAGAAGGCCACCAGTTTGCTGCAAAAGACCCTACACCAATGATCGACCGTCCAGGCCAGGCGATGGCGGTACGCCCATCAACTGGAGGATGGTCGGCGCAATATCCACCACCGAGAACTCGGTCTGAGGGATCGTGGCCCCGCCCAGGTAGAACATGGCATCGTCATAGGTGTGCATCCCCACCAGTTCGTCCCCTTTGTAGGTGAGAGTCTCTTTATAGAGCGCCCCTTTGGGGTCGTAGCCATCGTAGGGAGCCAGGATCAGGTCCGCCGCCTGTTCCAGGTACGGGCCGTGATAGAGTTCCTCGCGGCGAAAGGCAGCGCGGAAGATCGGCGATCCGTCCCTGGGATCCCGTAACCGTAACGCCGCCGCCGCGATCTCGTCTCGATACTGCTCGTACTCCGCGCCGGGAGCCACACACCCTTCCTTCTCCCGGCCTCGCACCCGAAGGTACACCCGACCGGGGTCCAGGCTGTAGGCAATCGAATCGGGGGCGACCTCCTCCAATCCTTTCTGTGGATCGGGGGGGATATGGCGTAGCTTGAGCCACCCCATATCCATTAGCCAGCGGTTGACATATACCTCTTGTTTGATCGTGCAAAAGCCGTGGTCCGACATCCACAACAGAGTCGTGTGTTCATCCAGTTTGGCCGCCAGGCGGCCCAGCATCTCGTCAATTCGACGGTAGAACTCGTAAAAAGCCGGGGCGTAGACGGGGTCTCCTTCCTCCATCGGCTGCCAGAGGAAGTGATGGAGTCGGTCCGTCTCCATAATGTGAACCTGCAAATAGTCCCACTTTTCACGTTCGAAGAGGTAGAACAGGGTGCGGATGCGGGCATCGAGGGCAGCGTTCACCTCCTGGAGCGCCAGTTCTTTCGATTCGCGGGCTTTCCATGGATCGGCATCGATGATATACCCCAACGACTTGAGGGTGGGCACGTACGATTCGGGATAGACTGCCTTTTCCAGGCTGGGGCTCAGGAAACAGCCGACCAGGATGCCGTTCACCGGACGCGGCGGATAGGTGACCGGCACGTTGACCACGATCACCCGCTTGCCGGCCTCGCTGAGCATCTCCCACAAGGTCTTGGCCTTCATCGTGCGCGAAGTGGGGATGAACTGTTTATAGCTGGATGGGTCGCGGTCAACAAAGCCAAAGATGTTGTGTTTGCCGGGGTTAACGCCGGTCATCATCGTGCTCCAGGCCACCGACGACACCCAGGGCCAGGTCGAATTCATACGCAGCAGGCTCCCCTGCTCCGCCAACCGGGCGATGTTCGGCGCCCGTCCTTCGGCGATCAGGCGCCGGACAAAGGTGTACGGGGTGCCGTCCAGGCCCACCAGGACCACCCGACGTCCCTTCTTCTTGCTGCGCCCTCGATCCAGGAACCCCACCGGCGATCTTCCTCAGCGCTTCAATGCCAATGTCCCGACTACAGGTACCCCAATGCCGCCAGCCGGGCCTCGATCAACGCTTCTTCCTCCTCAGTGTAGGCTTTTTCTGACTCTGTCGGAGAGAGGTAGCCGAGTTCCTCCAGCTTGCGCACGATCTTGGCCAGGCTTTCCTCCTCCGTTTCCTGGCTGGAATCGATCATCACCTCCGGGTTCTCCGGCGGCTCGTACGGGTCGGAAATGCCGGTAAAGTTCGGAATCTCCCCGGCGATCGCTTTCTTGTACAACCCTTTCACATCTCGTTCGATGAGCGTTTCCAGGGGAGCGTAGCAGTACACCTCCACAAAATTCCCGATCTCCTGGCGCGATCGGGCCCGCACGTCGCGGTAAGGCGAGATGAACGAGCAAAGCACCGCCACCCCATTCCGGGTGAGCAGTTTGGCCACAAAGGTCACCCGTTCGATATTCTTGTCTCGGTCTTCTTTCGAAAAACCAAGGTCGCGGGTGAGCCCCTGTCGCACAATGTCGCCGTCGAGGCGCTCCACCTTCAGCCCCCGCCGGCGAAGCTCCTCTTCCAGCCGCAAGGCCAGGGCCGTCTTGCCTGACCCAGACAGTCCGGTGAACCAGACGGTAAATCCTTTCTGTTCCACGAGATTGCCTCCTGTTGTGTTTCTATGGGAAACGGGATCCTAGCTGGCCTCCCACCGGAAGTCTATGGGCCAAACGGTTGCCCCTGCATGCCCGATGGGATCGGGACCCCCATCAGTTCCAGGATGGTGGGAGCGATATCGGTCACATGCCGCCTGGGACCCGGTCCCTGCCCGTGCGCTTTCGGGTCGAACAGAATGTACAACCCCTCCTGGGCATGGTTGGCATCATCGGGGCCGGTGTCGTTCTCAAAGGTGTGGATTCGGTTCAGGCCCAGGCTGCCGACCGACCGCCAGCTCAAGTTACCAAAGTATACGATCAGGTCGGGGGCGATGCCGTTCACCTCCTGGTAGATCTCCTCCGGCTTGAAGGCCACCGAACCGAGGTTGACTCCTTGCGGATCGGTGATGGCCGCGATTTTGTCCCTCAACTCATCGCGGACCCGTTCATAATCGGCCGGGTCAATAATGCCGTTCGGTTCCCGGCCCTTGACGTTGAGAAAGAGCCGGGCGTAATACCCTCCCGATCCCCAGGCCAGAGTCCGATCCCAGTCCACTTCACATTTTTCCAGAGGAACAATCCCCTCCGGCTGATATTCCAGGTGGAGATACCCCTCCTGCTTCAGCCACTCGTTGAAGGCAATGCCGCCCATCATCGGCTTGGCTCCATGATCCGACACTACCAACACCACCGTATCATCGTCCAGCCACTGCAGCCATTCGCCGATCTGACCGTCCAGGTAGATATAATAGTCCCGGATCGCGTTCTCGTAGGGATTGCCGGGTTCATAGAGAGGGTGGCGCGGGTCAAAGAACTTCCAGAAGCCGTGATGGATGCGGTCTACCCCCATATCCACATGCATAAAGAAATCCCACGGCTTGGTGCTCAGCAGATACTTGACCACCTGGTGCTGCTGGTCCGCCATCTCATAAATCTGTTGGAGCAGATGTTCCTTGTTGTCCGTGCGGAACTGGGGCACATCCACCATATACTCGCCTGGGATCAAGGCTTCGATCTCCCCTTTGAGTTCGGCCGGATAGGTATACTGACTCTGGGTACTTGGCGTCAAGAAGCAGGAGATCATGTAGCCATTCACTGGCCGGACCGGATAGGTCTGGGGCACGGCGGCGACGATTACTCTTTTGCCAAGTCGGGACAGGATATCCCACACCCGATCGACCTTGATCATCCGCGCGGTGGCAATGGTCATATTCTCATACGTATAGTCGGCCCGGTTCCGAAAGCCATAACAACCGAGTTGACCAGGGTCTCGGCTGCTGAGCATGGAGGCCCAGGCTGGTACGGTGATGGCCGGGATGGTGCTGGTCAACTCGCCGTAGGTGCCTCCCGCCATCAACCGGCTGAGGTTGGGCAAATGCGCCCGCCACTGATCAAAGACCAGCGTCGGTTCGGCGCAATCCAGGCCAATGACAAAGACTTTTCTCATGTCGATCCTTTCTTGACAAGGGGAAAAGGGTTACTCTTCTTTCTTCTCCTTTTTGGCCCGAATGCCTTCCATCAGCACCCTGGACACTTCGGGGCGGGTGAATTCCTCCGGGAGCATTTCCCCTCGCTCTAACATCTCTCGTACCTGGGTACCGCTCAGATAGACCCAGTTCTCCTTGCCATGGGGACAGGTTTTGGCGCTGACCACGGCCCCACATTTCCGACAATAGAAGGTATAATCGAAGAATAAAGGCGTAATTCCCAATTCTCCTGGCTCGAACTCGTCAAAGATATAATGGGCGTCATAGGTGCCATAGTAATTGCCCACGCCGGCATGATCGCGACCGACGATAAAGTGGGTACACCCGTAATTCTTCCGGGCAATGGCGTGAAAGATCGCTTCCCTTGGGCCGGCATAGCGCATGGCCGCCGGGAAAACGCCGAGCAGCACCCGGTCGGCCGGATAGTAATCCCGGAGGATGGCCCGATAGCTTTCGATACGCACATCGGCCGGGATGTCGTCCGCTTTGGTTTCGCCCACCAACGGATGCAGGAACAGCCCGTCTACGATCTCCAGAGCGGTTTTCTGAATATACTCATGGGCGCGGTGGATGGGGTTGCGCGTCTGAAAGGCCACAATCCGCCGCCAGCCCCGCGAGGCGAACATGCGCCGCGTCTGGGCCGGTTCATGTCTGAGTTCCGGAAACTCGACTACTTTGGGGCCGTTCACCATAAACACCTCACCGCCCAGCAGCCAGTTGCCCTGCTGATACAGTCGAGCCACTCCCGGATGGGCCTCATCTGTGGTCCGATATACCTCCTTGGCTTCTCGCTTCTTATCGGCAGGGAAACGGTCGGCGATAGTCATGATGCCCATGACATGATCGCCATCCATAAGAGTAACCTCCTGCCCTTCTTTCAGGCTCGCTGCCGTCTCGTCATCCACCGGTAGGGTGATCGGGATTGTCCAGGGCAGGCCATTGCTCAGGCGCATGGTGTCAATCACACTCTCATAATCTTCCCGGGTCATAAAACCGGTGAGGGGACTGAACGCGCCGACGGCGATCATTTCCAGGTCCGAAACGGCCATCGGAGTCAATTGGACTTTGGGCAGGCTCTGCGCTCGTTCCAGGGCCGCTTCGCGCAAAGTGCCGCGCAGCACCCGGTTGACCAACTGGCCACCGTGTGGCGCAATGCTTCCCACTACTCTGGTCATGAGTGCTCTCCTTGCCAAGATTCTCTCTGCCAGCTTGAGCCAAAAGAAAAGCATGAACCGCATGGCACACTCTGGTTCATGCAACAAAATTGTAGCAGAAGGAACCCGCTTTGTCAATTTGCGAGCCCAAAAAGTCCACCTTTGTGCACGCCGACCATCCCTGATCCCGGTCAAGTCACATTCATGGATGGTTTGACGCCTGGCTGCTTGTCTGGTATCATGGCGGCGTCAGCAATTAGATCACGATGGCGCGAAAGGAGAGGGAGACATGGCCGAGGTCGTTGTTCCCTGTGTCTATTTTACCCGCCCCGGACCGGCCAATACGGTGCGCACGCTGGAACTGGCCCGAGCTCGGGCCGAGGCGTTGGGCATCCGCAAGGTCCTGGTCGCCACCACCAGCGGGGCGACCGGCGTCCAGGCGGTTCGCATCCTTCAGGGGCTGGAGGTGATCGTCGTGACCCACTCCGCCGGGTTTCAACAGCCTAACACTCAGGAATTGACCGATGCCAACCGGGCCGCGATTGAGGCCGCCGGCGCGACGATCCTGACCTGTCAACACGCCTTTGGCGGCGTAGGGCGAGCGGTGCGCAAGAAACTGGGGACCTATGAGCTGGAAGAGATCATCGCCTACACGTTGCGCACTTTTGGCGAAGGGGTCAAGGTTGCCGCCGAAATCAGCCTGATGGCGGCCGATGCCGGGTTGATCCGCACCGACGAACCGGTGATCGCCGTGGCCGGCACCGGACGGGGCGCCGACACAGCGGTGCTCCTCAAGCCAACCAACGCGCAAACCTTCTTTGACCTGCGCTTTCTGGAGATGATCTGCATGCCATCGCCCGGACATCCCCAGGCTGGTGCGACGGGGTAGGGAACCGATCGGGTTCTCCAGGCGAGCCGGGTGTCACCCAGTTTGCCCGGCTGGTCTGGAAATCGCCCCGGCTAGGGGGCCTCAGCGGTGCGTCCTTTCGACCACCAACAGGTGGGATAGCCCCAGGATGCGGAGCGGGGTCTTTTCCAATCCGTAGGAGATGCGGCGGACCCATTGACCGAGACGCGGCCAGCGACGGACGATCTTGTCATAACCGGCGAACACCTGGGTATGGACCACGATCCGCACCGGCAGTCCGCCCAACAGAGACCGCAGGCTGCGTCGGGTATAAGCTCGCACATGGGGGCAGAAACGGGCTCGCCAACGATCCGGCAAATAGTTGATCAAGGGGATGTTGCCAAAGCGGTACCGACCTCGCCAATACGCGCCGTGGGTTTCGAACGGATATAGGCGGTTCGGGGCAAAGATCACCAGCCGTCCACCTGGCTGGTCCCCTTGGGCAGGGCGAAGGACCCGCACCGCTTCGGCAATGGCAGCCCGATCGTCAGGCAGGTGTTCGATCACCTCGTGGGAGAAAACCAGATCAAAGGTGCCGTCCGCAAAGGGCAGCCTCTCCACCGAGGCCACCAGGACATTGGGCGCGAGGTGGACCGCCTCTCTGATCTTGTCTTCGTCAATGTCAATGCCATAGACCTGCTCGCTGAAGCGGCGAAAGGCCTGTAGATACATGCCCAGCCCACAGCCGGCATCCAGGATGGTTCGATCTTCCAGCGGCACAAAGCGGCGGAGCAGTTCCAGCCGCCGTTCCTGGCCATAGCCCCACACGTAGCTGGGATGACCAAGGGTGATCGCCTTGTCCTCCGCCATTTCAGATGTCCGTTCCATCTAATTTCGCCGTTCTCTGGCCGCCTTGCCTACCAACCGTAGCCCAGGCGCAGAACAAGACGCAGGGGCAGGTCATGTTCCATCATTTTGGCCTGCGTCTTTTCAAAAGGGTAGGCGATCCGCCGGTACTCGATGGTCAGCGCATCCAGGTCCAAAAGCAGGTAGCTGGCCCGGGGGTCACCGTCGCGGGGTTGCCCCACGCTTCCTGGGTTGATGATATACCGCCCGGTCTTGAGCTTCAGCTCCTGACCCACCGGAGGGTTGATCGTCTGACAAACCTCCTGCCCGTCCAGATCTCGCAGATGGAAGATGACCGGGACATGGGTGTGGCCCACCAGACAAAAGGGGGTATCAAAATAGCCAAAGTTCGCCTGGGCAATGGAGGGGTAGGTGATATACTCCCAGATCGGGTACCGTGGACTCCCGTGTGCCATAGAAAACGGCCCGACGGCCAGCTTCTCCGGACGTGTTTCCAGATAGGTCAGGTTATCCGCAGTCAGTTGCTCACGGTTCCATAGATTGGCGATGCGGGCATCCGGATTAAAGTCATCCAGGTCCAGTTTGCCCAGGGTGGCCCAGTCATGGTTCCCGGCGATGCACAGATGGGGCAGGGAACGCAGCAGTTCGACGCAACCGTTGGGATCGGGACCGTACCCGACCACATCGCCCAGACACCAGACCTGCTCCACCGCTCCGGCGTCTTCAAGCACCGTCTCAAAGGCTTCCAGGTTGCTATGGATATCAGAGAGCACCAGGTAACGCATCGTTCTGTCTCTGGTATAAGATGACAATCTATCATATCACACCCATCCAGTTCCGGTCAAATGCTTGTCCTCTGCGCGCAATCGGTGTATAATCGTGGGTTGAAGGGCAAGGGAAGATGCCAATCCTGGATGAACATACCCTGGATTTTATCAGCCACAGTCCGGCCCAAACTCGCCGTGTCGGCATCCGGTTGGGGGTGTTGCTTCAGGCTGGTGACCTGATCTGCCTGGAAGGCGAACTGGGCACGGGAAAAACTTGTTTGATCCAGGGCATTGGCCAGGGGATGGGGGTCACCAGGCCGATCACCAGTCCCACCTTCACCCTGGTTGCTGAATATCGCCTTCCCCCTCCTACCCCAACCCTCTACCACATTGACCTGTACCGTCTGGAGAAGCCGGTTGATGAGGCCCTGGCCGTGGGGTTGGAGGACTATTGGTGGGGCGACGGGGTATGTGTTATCGAGTGGGCGGATCGGATTCGCCCGGTCTTGCCTGCCGAGCGGTTATGGATCACGCTCCGCCACGTGGACACCAGCAAACGGGGTATCCTGATGAGGGCCACGGGTCCACGCTATGACGAACTGCTCCGCCAGTTCAAACGGAGCGCCTTTGGGGTTTGAAGGAACGGGATAGAGGATGCTGATCGCGATTGATACGGCGACCCGCTTTGCCAGCCTGGCGCTGTACGATCCCATTCAAGGACGGGTCCTGGGGGAGGAGACCTGGTATTCCACCGACAACCACACTGCTGAACTGATGCCCCGGCTGGTGCGTTTGACGGAGCAACAGCGGGTGGCGCCGGCCGACCTGAGCGGTCTGGTGGTCAGCCTTGGCCCTGGATCGTTCACTGGCCTGCGCATCGGGTTAGGGGTGGCCAAAGGGGTCGCTCTGGCTGTCAAGATCCCGCTGGTCGGCATTCCTACGTTGGATGTCGTGGTGCAGGCGCACCGGTCCTCGCCCCTGCCCATCTGGGCCATCTTGCAGGCCGGGCGGGGGCGGATCTGCGCCGGGTACTATGTTCGCAGCCGGGAACGGTGGCGCCGTCAGGGAGACTATCGGCTCACCTCGCTGGAGAAACTCTGTGAAGAGAACCAGGGGCCGGCCTTGTTCTGTGGCGAACTTCTAGCGGCGGATGTCGAGGTGATCCGCCGCCAACTGGGCGAGGATGGGGTCATTGCCTCTCCGGCCGCTGCGTTGCGCCGAGCTGCCTACCTGGCCGAGTTGGGGTGGGAGCGCCTGGCGCGAGGAGAGTCAGATGATGTCACCACCTTGTCCCCCATCTACTTGCGAGAGCCAACCATTGCCTTCTGAGGGTTTGCTGTTTGTCGTCGAACCGATGAGCCTATCCGACGTCGAGGAGGTGATGGCCATTGAGCGGGTGGCCTTCTCCGCCCCCTGGTCGGCTCGGGCCTACCGGTATGAGATCACTGAGAACCGTCATAGCACCATGGTGGTCGTTCGTCCAGCGCCCCGGTCCGAGGGCTGGCTGGGTTCCTTATGGAGGCAGTTCGCCGGACGCGGCCCGGTGCTGGGCTATGCCGGCTTCTGGCTGCTGGGGGACGATGCTCATATCGCGACCATTGCCGTTCATCCCCAGTGGCGGCGGCGCGGGTTGGGGGAACTACTTCTCCTGTCGCTCCTGGATCGAGGGGCAGAACGGGGAGCCCGCCGGGCGACCCTGGAAGTTCGGGTTTCGAACCAGGCCGCCCAACAACTCTATTTCAAGTACGGCTTTGAGATCATCTCCCGGCAAAAGCATTATTATGCCGATAACAACGAAGATGCCTACATCATGGCTACGCCGCCCTTTGACAACCCCTGGTATCAGGACCATCTGCGTCGGCGCCGTAGAGAGCTATATGAGCGGCTCAAGACCCCTGGGCCGGACCCGGCGAGCCGTTCCGATCCCGCCGAGGGCTAGACAAAATCTCTGGAATCGGCTAGAATACAGTCCACGACCCTTCAGAGTAGCGTAGGAAAGGAGTCCTGTGTTGTCGGAACTTGCTGAACTCTATCGGGAAATCCAGGGTTGTCAGAAATGTGTTCTCGGCCAGAGTCGGAGCCATGCTGTACCGGGCGAAGGGCCGGATGATGCGGCGATCATGTTCATCGGCGAGGCGCCGGGCTTTCACGAAGACCGTCAGGGGCGGCCCTTTGTCGGGGCAGCCGGCAGTTACCTCAATGAACTGCTGGACCGCATTGGTCTCAAACGGGAAGAGGTCTATATCACCAACGTCATCAAGTGCCGCCCTCCGGCCAACCGCGACCCCCAGCCGGTGGAGATCGAAACATGCCAACCTTACCTGGACCGACAGATCGCGCTGATCCGCCCCAAGTTGATCGTTACCCTGGGGCGTTTTTCCATGCAACGCTACTTCCCCGGGGCCTCGATCACCCGCATCCACGGTCAGCCCAAGCGAGTCGGGAATGTCATCTATTACCCCATCTTCCATCCGGCCGCGGCGCTCCACCAACCCCGCTGGCGGGAGACGCTGGAGGCGGACTTTCAAAAGATTCCAGAGTTGCTGGCGAAACTGGACGAGGTGGAGGAAGGCGAACCGGAATGGCCCCAGGCCCAGCAGTTAAGCCTGTTCTAGCAGGGTGGGTTCGGTGGATTGGGCTGGACGGGATGATCTCCGGCCCAAGCAATCAATGAATCTTGGCGAGGGAAGCTTCTTGTCTCACGATTTACTCCGAATCATTCCTCTCGGTGGCGTCGGTCAGATTGGCAAGAACATGATGGTCCTGGAGTATGATCAGCAGTTGCTGATCATTGATTGTGGTCTGATGTTCCCCGAAAGCGACATGCTCGGCATTGACATCGTCATCCCAGACATGAGCTACGTGTTTGAGCGACCGGACCGCGTGCGGGCCATCATCATCACCCATGGCCATGAAGACCATATCGGCGGCCTGCCTTATTTGATCCAGCGCGTCAAGGCGCCGATCTATGCCACCCGGCTGACGCGGGGGCTGGTGGAGGTCCGGCTCAAGGAATTCCATCTGCTGAACGGAGTCGAGTTGCATACCGTCTCGCCCGGCGACGTGTTGGACCTGTCGCCTTTCAAGGTAGAGTTCTTCCGCGTCTGTCACTCCATCCCCGATGGCGTCGGGCTGGGGATCACGACCCCGGTCGGCTTGGTGGTCCATTCGGGCGATTTCAAGTTCGACCAGACCCCGGTCGATGGCCGGCTGACCGACTTTGCCAAACTGGCGGAACTGGGGGGGCGAGGGGTTCTCGTCCTGCTTTCGGACTCGACCAACGCCGAGACGGATGGCCAGACCCCCTCAGAACGGGTGGTGGGCGAAGTGTTGGATCAGATTTTTGCCCGCGCTCAGGGGCGGATCATCGTCGCCACCTTTGCCTCGAACATCTCTCGCATTCAACAGGTGGTGACCATTGCCCGCAAGTATGGGCGACGGGTGGGCATCGTCGGGCGTTCCATGATCGACTATGCCAAACGGGCCGCTGAGTTGGGCTATCTGGACCTGGCCCCTGACGAGATGCTCAGCCCCCAACAGATGAACAGCCTCCCTCCTCACAAGGTGGCCATCGTCTGCACCGGCAGTCAGGGGGAGCCGACCTCGGCCCTGGTGCGGATGGCCCTGGGGGAACATCGCCTGGTCAACATCCGCCCGGGGGATAGCGTGGTCGTGTCCTCGACGCCAATTCCAGGCAATGAGGAACTGGTCAACCGCACCGTCAACAACCTGTTCCGGGCAGGGGCGGACGTCTATTATTATGAACGGGCCCGAGTGCATGTCTCCGGGCATGCCAGCCGGGAAGAACACAAGCTGATGCTCAACCTGATCCGCCCCCGGTTCTTTGTGCCCATCCACGGGGAATACCGCCACCTGGTGCACCACGCCCGGATGGCCAAAGAAGTGGGCGTGCCCCGCGAGAACATTTTTATTGTCGAGAGTGGCCAGGTGCTCGAATTCGGACCGGACTGGGGACGGATCAACGGTCAGGTCGCCCAGGGGCATGTGCTGGTGGACGGCCTGGGCGTGGGCGATGTGGGCAATGTGGTGTTGCGCGACCGGCACCTGCTTTCCCGAGATGGATTTGTCGTGGTCGTCGTGGCCGTAGATGCCGACAGCGGCGAGGTGGTCGAAGGGCCGGATATTATCACCCGCGGGTTCGTCTACATCCGTGAAGCGGGCGACCTGATCGAAGAGGCAACCCACCACGTGCTGGAAGCGCTGACCTACGGGGGGCCAAGAGCGACAGTCAGTACCAAGATCAAAGACACGCTGGCCAAGTTCTTTTACGACCAGACCGGGCGCCGCCCCATGATCCTGCCCGTGGTGATGGAAGTCTGAACGAAGCGGTCCCCTGGTCTCTCGTGGCCGGGGGACCGCCTGTCTCAGCCAAACCGGCTGGCCGCCAGAGCATCCGACCAGACCGAAAGATTCCTCCTGCTGATCCTCGTCCACGATGGGGGCAGAATGGCCGCCTCGTTCCTTCTCCACGCCTCTGCCCACCCCGACCAGAGGAACGGCCAGACCGCTCCCGTTTTCTCCTCTTTCGGCGGTTTGGGTTTGTGGATCACATAGAAGCGCACCTTTTCGCTCTCGGTTCGGTTCCCGGCCGCGTCAAAGGCCACGACATGGACCACGTGGGATTCGGTATAGCCGCCGGTGCTGGCAATGATCATCATCCCATTTTCCCAGGTCTGCGTGACCGTCTTGCCGTCGGGGCTCACCTCTACCCAGGTGACCATGACCCTTTCCGTCGTGAGCGAGCCATCCGGGTTGGTGATCGTCCGCGTTTCATAGACCGGCGGCATGTTGGGGTTCGGCTTCTTGTCCACCATCTTCAGGTCCCATTTCAGGCCATAGGGCGGCACCACGCTGTAGCCCAGCAGTTGATTGTCCAGATAGAACTCGACCCTGTCGATCTGGATGTTATCGCTGACATCCGCCGTGAGATTGGCCCATTCGTCCGTCTCGAGCTGGTAGACCCTTCCGGTATAGGGATGGCTCACCGCGGCCTGCGGGGGGGTGTTGTCCACGGTCACGTAGATGGTCGCCCGCCTAAAGTTCTGGCTGTGATCGACGACCGTCAACTGCAGCGTATAGAGTCCATCCCGCAAGCCTCGCACATCCCAGAACTCTAACACATTGTTGTCCACCGGCTGGTAATGGTCGCCGCCGATCTGGCTCCAGGCGGAGGGGTTGAGTCCTTCCCCGAACTCCAGCCGGTAAAAGTGGAAATCGCCCGACCGGGCGTTGCCCCGGATGGCCACGATGTCTCGGACGTGGCTGCCCAGGGTCGGGTTCAGGATCACGACCTCCTCCCCTTCCGGGCTGCAACCATAGATCTCGTCCCGTTGGGTCGGCGGTTGGGGAATGTTCTGTTCGCGCACCCAATCGGCCGCCTCGGGCGGATAGACCTCATAGACCCGTTCTTCGACCAGTTCCGGCGGGGTGCAGGCCGTCGCCAGTTTGCCGGTCTGACGGTTGACCCGCTCGACCCGATGGACATTGCAGTACTGGGTCGGTTCAGTCCCTTCGATAAAGAGCGCTTTGACCCGATTGGGGCAGTGCTCGGTCGGCAGCAACCCCGAAACAGCGCACACCTCGACCGTGGTCAGCCCGGGAGGTCGTGGAAAATTGTCCACCACCTCGCCCAGAATCCGTTGGGCATGTCCTTCGTTATAGATCCGTTCCATGACGTTGTGCCAGATGGGGGCGGCCCCTCGGATGCTGGACACGCCTTCCATCGGCGTATTGTCATTGTTGCCCACCCACACTCCGGTCACGATCTGGGGAGTATAGCCAATGGTCCATACATCACGAAAGTCGGTGGTCGTGCCGGTTTTGGCGGCGGCCGGCCGGCTCAGGCGCAGCGCGCTGTTGGTGCCGAATGCCGCCGCGCGGGCGTTGTTATCCGAGAGCACGTGAGTGAGCAGGTAGGCTTCCTGCGGAGTCAGCTCCCGACCATCGGCCAGGATGACCTTCCGCACTTCAGGCTGGGTGTATTGCCACAGGATCTGCCCCTTGGAATCCTCCACCCGCAGGATGGCCACCGGGTCCAACTGACGATAGCCGGGACGGGGCAACTTGGTCTCCTGACCGGCCATCACCCCGCCGTTGGCAAAGACGCTATAGGCATAGACCATGTCCAGCAGCCATACTTCGCCGCCCCCCAACGTCAGGCTCAACCCGTAGTAGTCCAGGTCCTCGTTCAGGGTATTAATGCCCATCGCATGGGCTGTCCGGATTACGTTCCCGACGCCGACCATGTCGAGGACCTTGACCGCCGGGATGTTGTAGGAACGGGCCAGCGCGGTGCGAAAACTCTGAGGGCCGTGGTACTTGCGGTCATAGTTCTCCGGACAATAGGGCGGGTTGGGATAATCGTCGAAACAGGTCCGCACGTCCATCACCATTTCGGCAGCGGTATGGCCCTGGTGGAACGCCGTGACATAACTGAACGGCTTGAACGATGAGCCAGGCTGGCGAGGAGCAATGGCGACATTTACATTGCCGTCGATCTTCTCATTCCAGTAGTCAATGCTTCCCACCATGGCCAGGATCTCGCCGGTCTGGGCGCGCATCACCACCACGGCGGCGTTGGTGACCGGCTTTTTCTCTTCCTGCAGCTTCGCCACCTGAGCCCGCGCCTCTTCTTCGGCGATCCGTTGAATGTCCAGGTCCACGGTGGTGTAGACCCGGAGCCCACCCCGGTAGAGCAGCTCCGGTCCAAAGCGGTCCTCCAACTGCTTCCGGACATACATGGCAAAGTGAGGGGCGATAATGTCGTACCGCTTCAACAGCGAGGTGTGGATCTGCAGCGGTTCGGCGTAGGCCGCGTCCGCTTCCGTTTGGGTGATATAGCCCTCCTGGACCATGCGGTCCAGCGCGATCTTTTGGCGTTTCTTGGCCTCCTCCGGATTATCAATGGGGTTCATGGCCGGATATTGGACGATGGGCGCGAGCATAGCGCACTCGGCCAGGGTCAGTTCCTGGGCGTGCTTCCCGAAATAGACCTGGGCGGCTGCCTCGACGCCGATGGCCCAGTTGCCATAGTAGTTGCTGTTCAGGTACCACTCCAGGATCTGATCCTTGGAGTAGAGACGTGAGATCTCCAGGGCCAGAATCGCCTCTTTGATCTTGCGGGCGTATGATTTCTGGTACCGTTCTTCCTCCGGGATGAGGATGTTCTTGATCAACTGGACGGTGATCGAGCTACCCCCCTGGATCGGCCCGCCTTGCAGGTTCTGGATAAAGGCGCGGGCGATGCCCGCCGGGTCAATACCCGGGTTTTCGTAAAAGGTCTTGTCCTCCAGGGCGATGGTCGCGTTGCGCAGATGCTCCGGGATTTGCTCCAGCGGCAGCAGCGTGCGGTCGCCGCGCCGCGGATCGATCACCTCCATGAGCAGGACCTTACCGGTGCGGTCGTAGATCTTGGTCGTTTCAAAATCCTCCTGGGCGGTGACGATCTCGTTGGGATTGGGCAGGTCCTGGGCATAGTAGGCATATACCCCTGCGGCCGCGACCACTCCGACCAACAGGGTAAAGAGGCTGCCCAACAGGGCCAGCAACGCCAGACCGCCGGTCGCGCGCACCACGATCTTGCCCGCGCCCCCTTTAGCCTGCGTGCGCCGCTGGCGGCGTTGGCGCATCAACCACACTCGTTCCTGTGCGTTCATCACTCCGCTCCAAGTCTCACATTCGTCGCACCCGACGCAGCATGTGCCCCATCTGAGCCCGACGCCGGTAGCCCGATTCCGGCTTCTGAACTGGAACCTCCTCCGGCAAGGCTTCGGCCGTGGATGGCTGGGCTGTCTCGTCGGCGTACCAGTGAACCAGTCCACACGCCGGGCAGATCCATGCCTCGGCGGTCACGGTCATCGCTCCCTGCGGAGCCTCGGTCAGGCGGGTCGAGGGGCCGTATGGCCCAACCAATCCGACCTGGCAGGCGATACAGGCTCGTATACTCTCAGTCACCCGCCACCTCCTTTTCTGACGGGAGCATGGGGATTTTGAGGTGATGGGCCCGGGCAAAGGCGATGGCTTCCGGATATCCGGCGTCGGCATGGCGGACGATCCCCGTCCCCGGATCGTAGGTCAGCACCCGCTGTAACCGGCGAGCGGCCTCCGGCGTCCCATCGGCGACGATGACCTGTCCGGCATGGAGGCTGTAGCCGATCCCCACCCCGCCGCCGTGATGGAAACTCACCCACGTCGCGCCGCCGATGGTGTTCATGGCGAAATTCAGGATGGGCCAGTCGGCGATGGCGTCCGATCCGTCGCGCATCCCCTCCGTTTCCCGGTTGGGGCTGGCCACCGAACCGCAATCCAGGTGATCGCGGCCGATCACGATCGGCGCCTTGAGGCGACCAGAGGCGACCGCGTCGTTGAACGCCAGACCGGCCTTGTCGCGTTCGCCATAGCCCAACCAGCAGATGCGGCTGGGCAGGCCCTGGAACACGACCTGTTGCTGGGCCATCTTGATCCAGCGCACCAGGTGGGTCTTTTCCGGAAAGAGGTCCATGATGATCTGGTCGGTCTCGTAGATGTCCTGGGGGTCGCCGGAGAGAGCCACCCAGCGGAAGGGACCCTGCCCCTGACAAAACAGGGGACGGATATAGGCCGGCACAAAGCCGGGATAGACCCACTCCCCCTCGGCGATTCCTCCCACCTTCACTCCGGTGTAACCGGCGTTGAACGCCTGTTGCCGCAGGTTGTTGCCATAGTCAAAGACAATCGCCCCGCGCTTTTGCATCTCGACCATCGCCTGGCAGTGCTCGGCCATGGCCTGCATTGAGCGTTTCTGATACTCTTTCGGATCGCGCTGGCGCAGGTCGTTGGCCTCTTCCAGCGACATCCCATTGGGCACATACATCAGCGGATCGTGGGCGCAGGTCTGATCGGTGACCAGGTCGGGCGTCACCCCCCGCGTCACCAGCTCCGGCAAGACATCAGCCGCGTTGCCGATCAGGCCGATGCTCTTCGGCTCCTTCCTGGAGACCGCTTCCTCCACCAGCGTCATTGCCTCTTCCAGATCGTTGACGACAACGTCCAGATAGCGGTGCGCCAGGCGGCGCTGGGCACGCCATGGGTCGATTTCGACCACCAGGGCGACCCCCTCGTTCATCTTGATGGCCAGCGGCTGCGCGCCGCCCATCTCGCCCAGGCCGGCGGTCAGCACAAACTTGCCTTTCAGGCTGGCGTCGGGTCCAAAGTGGGTGCGCGCGGCGGCGGCCAGCGTCTCGTAGGTGCCCTGGAGGATGCCCTGGGTGCCGATATAGATCCAACTGCCGGCCGTCATCTGACCGTACATGATCAACCCTTCGCGCTCCCAGCGGTCAAAGTTCTCCTGGGTGGCCCAGGCGGGCACAATGTTGGTATTGGCAATGACCACCCGGGGCGCATCTTCGTAGGTCTTGAACACCGCCACCGGCTTACCGCTCTGGACCAGCAACGTCTCATCCGGCTCCAGGTTGCGCAGGCTGTCCAGAATGGCGTCGAAACACTCCCAGTTCCGGGCAGCCCGCCCCCGTCCGCCATACACAATCAACCGGTCCGGATCGCCGGCCACCTCCGGGTCCAGGTTGTGCTGGATCATGCGGTAGGCCGCCTCGATCAACCAGTTCTTGCAGGTGAGTTGGGTCCCCCGTGGGGGGTGAATCACTCGTTTCGGCATCCTCGTTTCTCCCATCCATCCACCAATGGATCGATCACAGGCTCTCTTTCAGTTGCTCCGCCGCTTTACGGCTCATGCCGGGCACGGCAGCCAGTTCCTCCACGCTGGCGGCGCGGATGGCTTCCAGCGAGCCAAAGTGCTTGAGCAGAGCCGACCGTCGCCTGGGACCGATGCCCGGCACGCCATCCAGCTCCGACAGGACCGACTGTCGGGTGCGGAGGTGACGATGGTAGGTCACGGCAAAGCGATGCGCCTCATCGCGGATGCGCTGGATCAGGTACAGTCCCTCCGAATTGCGAGGGAGCCGGATCGGTTCGGGCCGGTCCGGGAGATAGACCTCTTCCTCCTCTTTGGCCAGGCCGATGGCCGGCACCTGATCGCGCAGGCCATATTCCTCCAGCACGGCCAGGGCCACGTTGAGCTGCCCCCGCCCGCCGTCCACGATCACCAGGTCGGGCAACAGCTCCCACGGCGAGGTCTTGCTGCCAGGTCCGGGCACGCATTCGGGAGCCGGCTCGGCCGCCCGTCGAAACCGACGACGCAGCAGTTCGCGCATACTGGCATAGTCATCCGCGCCTTCGACGGTGCGGATCTGGAAGCGACGGTACTCGCTCTTGCGCGGCACGCCCTTGACAAAGACGACCATCGAGCCGGTGGTCGCCGTTCCCTGGATGGTCGAGATATCGTAGCATTCGATGCGGTTGGGCAGGCGTTCCAACCCCAGGCCCTGTTGCAGGTCTGCCAGGGCCGCGGCCTGCTTGCCTTCATCCACCAGCCACTGCGCGCGCAGGTGCCGCAAGGTTTCGGCTGCGTTCTCGGCCGCCATCTCCACCAGGCCGCGTTTGTGACCCCGGCGAGGCACGCGAAGGACCACCTTGTCGCCGCGCCGGCTGCGCAACCATTCCTCGATGACCAGCGCTTCTTCGATCTCGTGGGGCAACAGGATCTCGGGCGGGACATACGCTGCCCCATCGTAGAACTGCTTGACAAAGGAGGCAATGATCTCCGGGTCCGGTTCCTCCGCCGCCCCGTCGAGCACAAAATACTCGCGCCCGATCAGGCGGCCCTGGCGGATGAAAAAGACCTGGACGCAGGCATCGCCATCGGCGCGGGCAAAGGCGATGACGTCCTGATCGGCCATGGCCGTCGAGACGATCTTTTGCCGTTCAATGATCCGTTGGATGGCCATCAACTGATCGCGATAGGCGGCTGCCCGTTCGAACTCCCACTGTTCTGCGGCAGCCTTCATCTTGGCTTCCAGTTCAGCGACGATCTCGGCCGACTTGCCCTCCAGGAAATGGCAGAGGCGATCGATCATTGCCCGGTATTCCTCCTGACTGACCGCGCCAATGCACGGACCCAGGCAGAGACCGATATCGAGGTAGAGGCACGCCCGCTCGTCCTGGCCGGTGATGGTCCGGTTGCAGGTCAGGTAGGGGAACACGCGGCGCAGGGTATGAAGGGTTTGCTGGACCGCCCAGGACGCGGTGAACGGACCGAAATACCGCGCTCCATCCCGCTCCATGCGCCGCACGATCAGCACTTTGGGAAAGTCCTCCTGCCAGGTGATCTTGATGTATGGGTAGCGCTTGTCATCCTTAAGACGGACGTTGTACTTGGGCGAGTGGCGCTTGATCAGATTGCTTTCCAGGATCAGGGCTTCCAGCTCGGAGGCGGTGACGATAAAGTCAATGTCGGCCACGCTGGCCACCAGCCGCTGGATCTTGGGGTGGTACTCGGCCGAGGCGTGAAAGTAGGAGCGGACGCGAGCGCGGAGGTTGACCGCCTTGCCCACGTAGAGAATATGTCCTTCGGCGTCCTTCATCAGATAGACGCCCGGCTTGGACGGCAGCGCATCCAGCTTTTCCGCCAACGGATCGAACCGGTACTCGGTCATGATTCTATTGTAGCACAGGGCAAGGGCTTCGTCAATGAAAGGAGGCGTCGAACGCTCGACTATCCAGTCATCGCCTGTCAATCGATGAGCAGTGGGACTCGCTGCCGCACGGATGTGGGGGTAGCCTACGACTCGTTCAGCGCATACCCCACGCCGCGAACCGTGCGGATGAGATCAGCGCGGCCCGCGCACCGTTTCGCGGTTTGACGGATGCGGTGGATATGATGGCGGATGATGTCGCTCGCCTCAAACCGGTTGCACACAAAGCCGTGCACCTGCTGGACCAGTTCTTGAGCACTGACCACCCTGGGGGCCTTTTCGGCCAGATAGGCCAACAAATCAAAGTCGATCGGACTGAGTTCGAGTTTGTGTCCATCCAGGGTGATGAGGTGCTGCGCTGGATCTATCACCAGCCCTCCTCTACGCAGGATCCCCGGCCCTTCTCCAGCGGCTGTGGGCGCGCCCATGGCAGGGGCCTGGAGTGGCTTGACGACGGCGGCCCGGATCTCCTCCAGGCTGGCCGTGAGGCTCTGTTCGACCTGAAGCAACAGGGCCTGCTGCCTTTGTTCTCGCTCGCGCTGGAGCAGAGCCGTGCGCACGCTCTCGCGCAATGAGGCTGCATCGCATGGCTTCAGCAGATAGTCGTGAGCACCCTGACGTAACGCTTGGATCGCCGTCTCCATCGAACCATGGGCGGTGAGAACGATCACGGCCGTATCGAGCGCTTGCCGGCGTAGGGCCGATAGAACCTCCAGTCCCCCCATACCCTGCAATTTCAGGTCGAGCAAGACCAGGTCAAATCGCTGATCCGCCAGAGCGGCCAGCGCACGCTCGCCGCTCTCGACACCCACGACCTGGTAGCCATCCCGTGTGAGCAGTTCCTCTAGAGAAAAACGGACGGCGTCTTCATCATCCACAATCAGGATTCTGGCTCGTCTGTGCATAGGTCATCCCTCTTGGCTGGAAATAGCGCTGCCATCCCGCGCGCCCATCCTCCTTCGAAATCGACCGCTCCCCGCACACGGGAGTCGAGGCGCTAGCCGGTCCACCGCCTGAAGGCTCCACTCCCTCTGCGACAGACCACTTCACCCCACCCCCGCACCCCCTCCCCGCGTGCGGGGAGGGGGCCGGGGGGAGGGGTCCGGTCGCTCCCATGCCCCATCCCCTCCTCTCGTCCGGGAGTCGAGGCTTTCGCCGGTCCACCGCCTGAAGGCTCCACTCCCGCACCCGGAGTCGAGCCCTCCGCCGCCGGCTCCTGGATGTTTTCTGTAGCGCCCTGCCAGAGACATGACGAGTCCTTACCCACGCTCATGTAGGGGCAACGGGCAGCAGAATACAAAAAGTCGTCCCGTTTCCCTCCTCGCTGGTTGCGGCGATCTGCCCATTATGCGCCTCAATGATACTGCGACTGATGGATAACCCCAGGCCCGTCCCCTGCTTCTTGGTCGTGAAAAACGGTTCAAACAGGTGAGCCTGGACCTCGGGCGGCATGCCATGGCCGGTGTCGCTGATTTCGATGCGAACGGCCGGCTGCGGCTGTTCACCACCATTGGGTTGGATCTCGCCGAAACCTGTGTGGATGCGGAGTATCCCTCCGTCCGGCATGGCCTCGATGGCGTTGACCACCAGGTTCAAGAAGACTTGCCGGAGGTGATCGGGGTTGGCCTGGATCAGGGGCATTGGGCAAAGACCCGATCGCTCGACGGCGATTCGATGGTAGCTCAACTCCCGGTCACTCAGCTCCAACACGCTGTCCAACACGGCCAGGAGATCGGTCGGCTGCAGTCCCTCCTGCGCGGGCCGATAGTAGTCGCGCAGGCGGCGCACGATGGCCGAGATGCGCCGCACTTCTCCCCCAGCGACCTCCAGGTACCGGTTCACTTTGTCCGGCCGCCGGCCGCCGGCCATCTCCTCGCGGATGAGCGTCAGGCAGTTCTCAATCGCCTGAAGGGGGTTATTGATCTCGTGGGCCACGGTAGCGGCCAGCCGACCCAACGTACCTACCTTTGCGATCTGGATCAACTGGGCCTGCGTCTCCTCCTGCTCGTGGAGCAGACGTCGGATCTCGTGGTATCGTTGTGCATTCTCGATCGCCTGCCCGGCGTGGCTGGCTGCTACCCGAGCCAGCGTCCGGTCCTCATCGCTAAAGGGCCGGTTGGCTTGCCGGCCGCCCAATACCAGGATCGCCAGCAGGGCATTCTCTCCCCAAATCGGAACAACCAGGCCGTGAGTCCCCCAGTGCTGCACCAGGACCCCTTCCTGGCCGACCTTCTCGCCTGCCGCCCAGGAGATCGGCTCCCGTTGGTCTCCGATTCTGGCCAACAGGCGCTGCCAGCCAGTCGGATCCCGGTCTGAGATCCGGACTTCTGTCCAGCCCTGGTTCGGGGTGAAGACCTGGCCCATAAACGGGGGGTGAATCACCGCCGGCAGCAAGAGCAGAGACGCAGCCGACGCCTCGAGGTGCGTCGCCAGTTGATGCAAGGTCACCTCGGCCAGTTTCCTCGGGTCCAGCGTGGCGGCCAGCGCCCGACCTAGATCAGACAGCATGCGCAGCCGGTTCACCTGCCGCGCCGTCTGGTAAAGCTGTGCGTTGTACAGCGCCACACTCACCTGTCGGCCAATAGATACCAGTAGATTGTGGTCCTGCTCCAGAGGAGCAGATGGCTGTCCCCAGCCAATTTTCAGGACACCCAGCAGATTCTGTCCCATCCGCAGTGGGAGGCAAACCAGGCTATGCAGTTGGCCATCACCCGCGCCCGCGGTCAGGAGACTCGGACAGTCCACCACCAGGTATGGGTCCGTCAAGGTGTTGTCAGCGGATGAGAAACCCTGGCAGATCGGACAATGCTGCTCGGCAAGGATGGTTTCATTGATCAAGAGTTCCTCGGTCCTGGCTCGTTCCGCCGCCACGCGGAGCGGGTCGCTGGGCAAGGAGCCGGGCAAGAGGATCCAGCCAACGTCGGCCCGGAGTGCGGGCAGCACCGCATCGAGGATCACCGGGAGCAGTTCCTCCTGGTTCAGGGTACTGGTCAGGGCCGAAGTCACTGCGTACAGCGCGGCCTGCTCCCAGGCGTAGCGGCGTAGCCTCGCCTCGGCCTGCTGGCGCTCGCTGATGTCAGCCATAATGACCATGATGGTGCGGACCGTCCCTTCGGCATCGTGCAGCGGGGCGGTCCACAGGCTGATATCGATCGGGCGCCCGTCTTTCGTGCACCCCACCGTTTCTGCTCCCACCAGCACGCTCCCAGCCAGCGTCTGGGTGAGGAGTCCCCGGAATTCCTCTTGTTTGGCCTCTGGGACGAACGGGCAGGGTCGGCCCAATACCTCGCTTTCGCTCCAGCCAAAGATGCGCTCTGCCGCCCGATTCCACAATCGGATCTTTAGATCGGGGTCGATGGCGGTGATGGCTAAGGGCGAAGCCTCGATCAGCAGTTCGATCGACTGTTTGGCCTCCCGCAGGGCTTCCTCGAACTGGCGGCGTTGGGTGATATCAACCATGAGGGCGGTGAAAAAGGCCCCCTCGTTGGTCTTCCAGGTGGCCAGGGACATCTGCACGGGAAACTCGACACCCCCCTTGCGGATGCCCACCGTTTCCACGGTTTCTCCACTCAGTCGGGTCATTCCCGTCGCAAGCACCCGGTCCATCCCAGACTGATGAGCCGTCCAGAAGCGCTCCGGAATGATCCGGGTCAGAGGCGCGCCGATCATCTCTTCCGCCGTGTAGCCAAAGACCGTCTCGGCCATGCGGTTCCAGAAGGTGATCCGGCCCTGGTCGTCTGTGGTCACGATGGCGGCATTGGCCGTTTCGGCCACCGAGCGGAAGCGCCGTTCGCTGGCATCCAACGATTCCAGCAACCGGCTGTTGGATAGGGCGATGGCTGCCAATTCACCAAAGGCTGCGGCCAGTCGGGCATCATTCTCGGTAAAGCCACCGGGTTTGTTGGCCAGCCCAAGCAACCCCACCACCTGGCCCTGGATAACCAGGGGGGCAAACAACACGTTGTCCATGCTGGCGTGCCCCTCGGGCAGAAACCGGGTCCATGGACTTGACCGGAAATCGTTTTCATAGACCACGGTACCGGTCCGGTACACCTCTTCGCGCAGTCCGCGGATCGGCATCGGCAGGGCTGGATCCACGCTGCACGGGCGCCCACCAGGATCCAGAAAGAGCACCTCGTTCTGCATCCCATCCTGGGAAGAGAGGGCCACATATCCCGCCGTTGCGCCGATCAGACCCTTACAGGTATCAAAGATCGACCGGGCTGCGTCCTCGAAGCGATGCTTCTCCAGGACTTGACGGGCTCCGTCCAGAAGGGCCGAGATCTCTGCCTGCCGTTGCCGGGCCTCATTGAGGGCTTGCTGCAGTTCCTCCTCGGCCCGGTCATACTCTGTGAGGTCGGTCCCGGTGACGACGACAGAGTCAACCAAGCCGCTTTCGCCGGCCAATGTCATGGTGGACCAGGCAATCAATCGCTGACGGCCATCCTTGGTCACCCATCGGTTCCGGTGTTCGGAGGGGAGTTGGTCGGCCTGAAGCCGGGCAAAGGTCCCTTTGACCGACTCTGCCTCCTCCGGGGCGAGGAGCAGGTGCCAGAATGGTTGGCCTGCCGCTTCGGTCAGGTCGTAGCCGGTGGCCTGTTCGCAGGCTCGATTCAAGCGCACGATCCGGCCTGCCGGATCGAGGACCATGACCAGGGCGTTCACTCGATCGAGGACTGCGTCCATCGCGTCGCCCTCTCGCCTCGGCGCCCCACCCCTGGAGTGTCCGTGATTCTCTGGCATGCTGGCCCGCCTTTCCCACTTCTAAACCCGAGCGGAGGTGCCGATTGGGCGGAGAGGTTCGATGGTTCCGCTGAACGCTCGGAATTATTACCAAATATACCACCTTTTTTGCCAGAGAGCAAAAAAACATCCCAGGCTCACACGAAAGACCGAGCGTGGACCAAGTTGACACGCAGTTGTCACGAAAGCCAAACGGCACGATGTCCCTTTCTGTGATACACTGAGTGGTGAGGGAGTCAGATCGATGCCCAAGTTGACGCAACACATGAAGCAGGTGATTAAACAGCAACCGGTCATTTTTGTTGCGACGAGCGATGACCTGGGTCGGCCCAATGTCTCTCCCAAGGGAGCCCTCAAGATCGTGGACGATGACAAGTTGGCGTTTGCCGATCTGTATTCTCTCAAGACCCGGGCCAACCTGCAGGCCAACCCGAGGGTGGCGGTGGCCGCGGTCGATCCTCAGACCTATACCGGATACCAATTTCGGGGGAGGGCAGAACTGCTGGGCGAGGGGCCCTTGTTCGACGAGGTGAGCGACCTGCTGGCCCGCGCACCGAAGGGGCCGCAGCCAATGGAGCTGTGGTTCGAAAAGGCTGCGCGGGAACTGACGGCGGCGCTGGCGCGGGCCGGCCGGCGCGGCGTCCGACCCAGCCAGGTGATCCTGTTGCACATCGAGGAGATCTGGAACCTGACGCCCGGCCATGAACACGAGTTCTGGCGCTGAGACAGGCTGCTTGGATATCTCAGGGCACGAGCCCTAGGGACAAGCTCCGTGCCGTCACGAAACTGACACGAAAGGGGGATACAAGTGGTACGCCATGCATGTGGTATTTCTAGTATAATGATGATCAATTCTTTTAGAAAGGAAACCAAAGGGATATGTTGATACGGAAGCTATTTGATCGACTGCTTGTGATCTTGATCCTCGCGTCCCTTGTGTTGGGAAGCGTGCCGGTGCTAGCGCAAGGCCAAGGTAACGGCAAGGGGCCAGATTACCAAAAGAAGGCGGCCCAATGGAAGGAAAGGAAAAAGAAGCGGATCACCCCTGCCGACCGACAAGCCGCTGCTCAGCGCGCCGCCGCAGCCGGCTTTGCTCTCCCAGAAATGGGGGCCGCGATGATGGCCATGCCCGGCACGGCACCGCGCTACTTCAGCCATCCGAACTATGCCAACAGCCCATTGCGGCTGCCCGATGCCCTCATTGAGTTGGTAGGCGGTGATGGGACAGGGGCAACCGCCACAGCAACGGTGGACCCGGCTACGGGGGCGATCACGGCCATCCATGTCACGAACGGCGGCAACGGCTACACCACCGCCCCCGAGGTCGTGATCTCCACCGCTGTAGTGACGCCCTCTTCACCGGCGAGCGCGACGGCGCTGCTCGGTGGCTCAGTGAGTTCACTCACGCTGGACAGTGGTGGCGGCGGCTATACAGGCCCCATCGCCGTGGACTTGGTCGGCGGAGGCGGTTCAAGCGCAGCCGCCACGGCCACTGGCAGCCTGGACGTTCTCACGCTGACGAGCCCGGGGGCCGGCTATACGGCTCCGACCGTGTCCTTCACCGGTGATGGCGTTGACGCAGCGGCGTCGACCGCTGGTCCCGTGGACGGCCTCTTTCTCGTGGCGGGAGGCAGCGGCTATGTCTCGCCGACCGTCACCTTTGTCGGGGGCGGTGGGACGGGTGCCACCGCAACGGCGACCGTGGATGTGAGCGGCACGATTGTCAGCATCACCCTCGTGAATGGGGGCGATGGCTATAGCTCAGCGCCCGTTATCGAAATCACCGACGCCATTGGTACGGGCGCAGGCGCCGTGGCGACAGCCACCATCGCGGTAACCAGCATCGCGGTGACCAACCCGGGCACCGGCTACACGTCGGCGCCGTCCGTGGTCATCACCGACACCGGTGCGGGTGCAGGCGCAGCGGCGACGGCCACGTTAGCGGTGACCAGCCTCAACCTCACCAGTGGAGGCGCGGGCTATACCTCGGCCCCGGCTGTTGTCTTTACCGATGTGGGAGGTACCGGTTCGGGTGCTGCGGCGACGGCGACGGTCTCTGGTTCGGTCGTTGCGGTCACGGTCAACGATGGCGGAGCCGGTTATATCACCCCAGGCATCCGCAAGTTCGTGGACGGGTTGCCCGGCCTTGGTGCGGCCAATGCCAACAACCTGGGCCAGTACATCCCGGTCGCCATCCCTGACACTACGTCCTACCCTGGCTCCGACTATTATGAGATCGCGGTCATCCAGTACCGGGAGAAGATGCACTCCGACCTGCCACCGACTCTGCTGCGCGGCTACGTCCAACTGTCAACGAGCGTGGTCCCAGGCGATCGCGTGCCGCTAAGCAATGCGCTCCCTGATGGAACGGAGGCCCCAACCGGCTACTTTGGCGTGACTGCGCCCCACTACCTGGGGCCGCTGATCTCGGCCACCAAGGACCGCCCGGTGCGCATCCTGTTCCGCAATCTGCTGCCTACGGGCGTGAATGGCGACCTTTTCATCCCGGTTGACACCACGGTCATGGGCTCAGGGATGGGACCGAACATGGGTGGGATGGCCGAGATGGACCCGCAGAATCCGATGTGCGGGGCAGGCTATGATATGAACGGTAATCGCGTACCCAAGGACCCCGACTGTTTTGCCGAGAACCGGGCCACGCTCCACCTGCACGGCGGCATCTCGCCGTGGATCAGTGACGGCACGCCACACCAGTGGATCACGCCAGCCGGGGAGAATACCTCGTACCCGAAGGGCGTCAGTGTGCAGAACGTGCCCGATATGCCCGATCCGGGCCCCGGGGCGATGACTTTTTTCTACACCAACCAGCAGAGCGCGCGACTGATGTTCTACCACGACCACTCCTGGGGCATTACCCGACTGAACGTCTATGCCGGCGAGGCAGCGGGATACCTGATCACCGATCCGACCGAACAGTCGCTGGTGAGCCAAGGGATCATTCCGGCTGAGCAGATCCCGCTGGTCATTCAGGACAAGACGTTTGTCCCGGATACCTGGCAGCTCGCGATGCAGGACGAGACCTGGGACATGACCCGCTGGGGCGGCCTGGGCAATCTGTGGCTTCCGCATGTCTACTCTCCGGCTCAGAACCCGGGCGACAGCTCGGGCGTCAACCAATTCGGCCGCTGGGCCTACGGGCCGTGGTTCTGGCCGCCTACCTTGAATATTGACCATGGGCCGATCGCGAACCCCTACTACGATCCAAACTGCAACCCGGATGTCCAGTGGTGTGAGCCGCCGCTGATGCCTGGTACGCCGTTCAACTCGATGGGGATGGAAGCGTTCCATGACACGCCGGTGGTCAACGGCACAGCATATCCGACGGTTGAATTGCAGCCGAAATCCTACCGCCTGCGCATCCTGAACGCGGCCAACGATCGGTTCTTCAACCTGTCGCTCTACGAGGCCGACGCATCGGGAACCGAAGTAGCGCTCAACCCTGCTGAGGTGGCGGCCGCGCTCCTCGACCCGCCAGGGGTCTTCCCAACCCCCGTCGCCCCGCCTGGTCCGAGCTGGATCCAGATCGGCACCGAGGGCGGCTTTTTGCCCGCTCCAGTGGTCATTCCCCCCCAGCCGATCACCTGGGTGACTGACCCGACCGTATTCAACGCGGGCAACGTGGACCAGCATTCACTTCTGCTTGGCCCAGCCGAGCGAGCCGACGTGATCGTGGACTTGTCGGCGTTCGCCGGCAAGACATTGATCCTGTACAACGATGCCCCGGCCGCCTTCCCTGCACGCGACCCGCGCTACGACTATTACACCGGCAACGCAGACCTGCAGGATACAGGCGGCGCGCCGTCCACGTTGCCGGGCTACGGGCCGAACACCCGCACCATCATGCAGATCAAAGTGGCGGCTGCACCCCCTGCCCCGGCCTTTAACCTGAGCGCATTGGAGACAGCCTTCAAAGCCGAGAGTCTGGGCGGACAGGGCGTGTTCCAAAAGTCGCAGCACCCGATTATCGTCGGTCAAGGCGCATATAACTCGGCCTACGGCACCTCCTTTGCTACCAACGGCCCCTCGGATGGATTCGCCCGGATCACCGACTTTTCCATGACCTTTAACACTCTCTCCGGCGTACAGATGGTCAACTTCCCGTTCCAGCCGAAGGCAATCCAGGACGAGATGGGGGAATCCTTCGATAAGGACTACGGGCGGATGAGCGGCAATTTGGGCCTCGAGGTGCCACTGACGCAGGCAGGCGTCGCGCAGAACTTGATCCTGTACCCGTATGTCAACCCGGCCAGCGAGCTGATCGACGCGACTTTGCTGCCAAAGGCCGACACCGCGGTCACCCCGATCTCCGTGGCTAACGATGGAACCCAGATCTGGAAGATCACTCACAACGGCGTTGACACCCATCCGATCCACTTCCACCTGTTTGATGTCCAACTGGTCAACCGGGTCGGCTGGGATGGGATCATCCGCCCCCCCGACGCGAACGAACTCGGCTGGAAGGATACGCTCCGCATCAGCCCACTGGAAGATACCATCGTCGCCCTGAGGCCGATCATCCCGGTGGTTCCTTTCGACCTGCCCAACAGCGTCCGGCCGCTCAACCCAATGATGCCACTCGGCTCGACGTTGATGTTCAACAGCACGGATGCGAATGCGAACCCAACGGCTCCGATCGTCAATGAATTGGTCAACTTTGGCTGGGAATACGTCTGGCACTGCCATATCCTGAGCCATGAGGAGATGGATATGATGCGGCCCATCTCCGTAGCCGCGCCGCCCAAGGCACCCGCTCTCAGCGCGCAGACTACGGGCAACGGCAACAACCGCCGAGTGGTCTTGACCTGGGCAGATAACTCCATCAACGAGACCAGCTTCGTGGTCCAGAAGGCCCTCACGGCAACCGGTCCATGGACCGACCTGGCCACTCTGCCGGCCAACGCGACGACCTACACCGATCCGATCGGCAACACGACTCAGACGTTCTACTATCGCGTGATCGTGGCCAACCTGGTCGGATATACGGGCACGCCCGGCTACTCCACCCTGACCGTTACCAGCGCCTCGAATACAGTCGAGGTGGGTCCTCCCCCACCCCCACCACCCGCCGCGCCGACCAACCTGACGGCCGTGGTCCAGGCCGGACCGCAGGTCCTGCTGACTTGGCGGGACAACGCGAACAATGAGACTGGCTTTGTCATCGAGCGAGCGGTGAATGGCGGCGCCTTCGCGGCCCTCATTACGATCGGGCCGAGAAATGGCACCGGCAACGTGAGTTACACCGACGTGGCCGTGGTAGCAGGCAACACATACAGCTACCAGGTGGCAGCCGCAAATGCGGGCGGTTTGTCAGGGTATTCGAACACGGCAACCGTGACCCTACCTGCCCCTCCAGCCGCGCCGTCGAATGTGGTGGCCACAGCCGTGATCCAGGGTAATAACGCGGCCAGGGTCACCCTGATCTGGGTGGACAACGCCAACAATGAAACTGGCTTTGTCATCCAGCGCGCTACCAATGCAGCGTTCACGGCCAACTTGGTGACCAGCACGGTCGGACCAAACGTGACCACCTTCACCACCGGCAACGTGGCGCGCAATACGCCTTACTACTTCCGAATTCAGGCGGTCAACGGGGCCGGTCCGTCCGCGTGGGTGAATGCCACACCGTTTCCTATCATCACCCCATAAAGGTGCACAGCCTGGGTGGGGCACGGCGCCTGTCGTGCCCCACCCAACGATCGGTCTAGGCCGAACAAAAGAAATCACTCCCGAGCGTCTCTGAATTTTTTCCGAACAAGGAGGTTACGGTGAACAAGTGGATGTATGTCCTCATTATCTTGGCTTTAACGTCCGTTGCGCTGCTGCTGACGTGGCAGGTATCCACCCTGGCCGAGGTTCCCACGCCAGAATCTCCAGGCATGGTCGCCCTCGGCAAGTTGATCTTTTTTGATGAGAATCTATCGGCCAACCGCACTCAATCCTGCGCCACCTGTCACGCGGCCGGCGTCGGTTTCACCGGCCCAGATTCCATAACCAACGCAGGTGGCGCCGTCTACCAAGGCGCCCTTCCCCACCGCTTCGGGAACCGGAAGCCGCCCACGGCGGCGTATGCAGGCGATAGCCCTGTCCTTCACTGGGATGAGGCGGAAGGTGGCTGGTTCGGTGGTATGTTCTGGGACGGTCGGGCGACTGGAGCCGTTCTGGGCGACCCTCTCGCTGAACAGGCCCAAGGGCCGTTTCTGAATCCGCTGGAGCAGGCCATGGCCAACCCCGAGGTGCTGTGCGTCAGGGTCAAGCAGGCGGAATATGCCGGACTTTTTGAGGAAGTATGGGGCGCTGGTTCCCTCGATTGCGCGAAGGACGTGATCGGCACCTATGAGCGGATCGGCCGCTCGGTGGCGGCCTATGAGCGGAGCTCGGAGGTCAATCCGTTCAGCTCCAAGTTCGACCTGTTCTGGGATCGGGCTACCGCTGCCGGCAAGGATGTCACCAAGATCAAGTGCGGCATGGGCGGCGGCATGGGCGGTGGCATGGGCGGCGGAGCCATGGGATGTCCAGGCGGCGGTACGAACGGTTGGGCGAGCTACCGCAATTTAGGACTCACCGACGCCGAGCTCCAGGGCCTGGCCGTCTTCAACGATCCGAACCGCGCAGACTGCGCCTCGTGTCACTCCCTTCAGCCTGGCCCGGCTGGTTATCCTCTCTTCACCGACTTTGGCTACGACAACCTGGGGATCCCGAAAAATCCGGCCAACCCCTTCTATACCATGCCCAAGAAATGGAACCCGGACGGTCAGAATTGGCTGGACTATGGGCTGGGTGGCTTTCTGAAGAGCGCGGGGTATGCGCCGGAAGTCTATGAACCTGAACTGGGCAAGTTCAAGGTGCCAACGCTGCGCAACGTGGACCTGCGTCCTTCCCCCGACACGGTGAAGGCGTACGGGCACAATGGCTATTTCAAATCGCTGGACGAGATCGTGTTCTTCTACCATTGGCGCGCCATGATGGACAACGGCTGTATGGGCGGCGGTATGGGGGGCAACTGCGGCGGCATGCAAGACATGTTCCCACCCCCAGAAGTAGACCAGAATCGCACCCCGCTCGCCATGTTCCCTCGGCCACAGGTAGACAACATCGTGGCTTTTCTCAAAACGCTCTCGGATGGCTACTTCCAGAGATAGAGCCTGAATCGAAAGGCAACCCACCCTCCCGCCGGCTGCGAACCGGTGGGAGGGTGGACTCTGCTCAGCGGCGGAAGGCCCACTCGGGCTGAGGGGCTGGCCGGCGCCGGATGGGGATCAGCCGGGGACGAGCGGAAACCGTCGCCGGCACTGGCCCGTGGAGGGAGGACCGACCCGCCATATCCACCTCCTCCAGCCAGTAATCGTAGGTCTCGCCCGGCCGCACCTCCTGATCCAGCCAGCGATAAGAGGCGCCCCCGGAGGTGCCAGGCGCCTGAGCGGGGATGAGAAGGTCGTTGAGGCGGCGGCGCGGCCCGGTCAGTTCCTCAGCGCGATAGAGGTGGTAGCCCAGGGTGTCCAGTTCGGCGGCGCTTTCCCATTCCAGGAGGATGGCGTCCGCCTGGGGAATGGCCTCAAAGCGCGACAGGGTCACGGCGGTGGGCAGGTTGGAGGTGCGCACCCGGATGGCGACATCGGTCCTGGGGCTTCGGGTGGACATGTCAATCCACGACCCGGACGCGCCGGAGCAGCTCATATAGGTATACCCGCCGGATTGAATGGGGCCATTCACATCGCCGGCGATGGGATAGTTGAAGCTGCTATTGGTGAACTTGACCACCGCCACCACGTCGTTCCCCGCCGTAAGCGGCACCGGCGGGTTCAGGGCGACCGAATGATAGCCCGCTCCCTGGAACCCATTCCCCAGCGCTGACGCCAGCAGCGTGCTGGGCGATCGCCCGTCAAAATTGTCATAGAGATACACATCGGCGGTGGTCTGCGAGTCGGTCGTCCAGAACTCGATGTGGGTGGCGTAGGTGGCGCTGGGCGGGATGAATCTGGTCAAGCCCCAGGCGGTCGGACTGGCGCATCCCCAACTGGTGGTCCAGCCGTCGTCGTCATAGTAGAGCAGATTCCCGCCGGCGTCATACGGCTGCCAGCCATGGCTGTAGGACGAATAAAGGCCGATGTTGGCCGCGCCGTAGGTGATATAGAAATAGCCGTTCGCCCCCCAGTTTGATCCCCAACTGTTCTTCACGATCCAGCCATCGGCCGGGCCTGATCCGCCCGGCACCGGGGGAAGAGCGTTGCTCCAACCGACGATCAACACCGCATGGTTGGTGCTGGTCCCCGGTCCGGCATAATTGAAGGTCCAGGAGCCGTCGTAGCTGCTGTTGAACCCCTGGTTGGGGTCCACATACATGGCGGTGTAGATCGGGCCATAGGTGTAGATATACTGCTTCAGCGTATTGGTGGCCGGCATGGCGTTGCCGGAGATGATCCGCCAATCGCGCAATGTCGCCTGGGGAGGACAGGAGGAATTGCAGGCCACGTCGCTGGCGACATAGGGGTCGCACGCCTCGGTCACCGTCCCTCGGGCCGAGAACAACGTGACCAGCATCTGGTAGTTGCCGCCGTCGCAGCTCCCCCAGGGGACGCCGATCGGATACTGGTAATTGTTCAGCTCGCGCCAGTTGCACTCCTTGGCGTTGTTCTCCGAAAAGTCCTGGGCGCTGGCGCCGTCCATCATCAATTTGGACTCGAAGTTGGCCACGGCGGCAAAGGCATAGCACGAACCGCACGCTCCCTGGTTCTTCACCGGCGTGACCCGTCCCCCGCCCTGGGTGCGCCAATCCCAGACGGCCGGCAGTTGGAGGGGCGCTTCCTCGCCGGGCAGGGGCAGGCCGGTCAAATGGGAGAGGTCCATCGGCGGCGGGCGGAATCCGGTGCCGGGCGGGAACCCTTCTGCCTGGAGCGCGAGCCTGGGGGCTTCGCCGAGAGAGGGCGGCGCCAGTTCCTGAGACCATCCGGACGTGGGGACCAGGGAGAGCAGGATGCAGGCCAGGATGAGGGCGGCGACTCGAGCCTGGGATCTTGGATTCATCTTCTTTCTCCTGCCGGCGAGTTTGCCCCAGCAGTGTAGCACAGGTCGCAGGATCGGTCAAGTAGCTCTGTTTTCGGAAGAGTGGAGCCTTCAGGCGGTCTCCGGCTCAAGCCTCGACTCCTGGACGAGGGGAATGGAGCCTTCAGGCGCTCTCCGGCTCAAGCCTTGACTCCCGGACGAGGGGAGGGGAGCCTTCAGGCGGTCTCCGGCTGAAGCCTCGACTCCCGGACGAGGGGAGGGGAGCCTTCAGGCGGTCTCCGGCTGAAGCCTCGACTCCCGCACGAGGGGAGGGGAGCCTTCAGGCGCTCTGAGGCTGAGGCCTCGACGC
>JAGVRI010000021.1 GCA_018606645.1 Chloroflexota bacterium | reverse complement strand
GGGGCGACCGCGCCCCTCCTCCAGCCGGAGCCAAGTCCTGCGCCGGTCAACCGCCTAAAGGCTCCACTCCCCCGCCTGGAGTCGAGGCTTCAGCCGGAGACCCCGCACCCCTTCCCCGCACGCCAATCACCCCACCCCCGCACCCCCTCCCCGCGCGCGGGGAGGGGGCTGGGGGGAGGGGTCCGGTCGCCCCGCTGCCCCATTCGTGGACATTCTGAATTTGACAAACGATCAAAGCTGAGGTAGAATAATGAGCGCAAACGGGCCTGCACTTTACCAATCCAGTTATCCGAGCGACGCGGGACGGGCCTCCAAGGCCTTCTCGCTCGGGAAAAAGGGCCCTCGATCGGCGGAAAAAGAGGCTTCGGAGCCTGCCACCGGGCCTGACAGGGGCACGATCAGGCCGGATGGGAGGGCCGATGGGGCCGGATGTGGCGCTTCCGCACGTGTTCCGGCCATCTTGGGCGCGGGAAAGGGGCGCACACGGGCCGGAAACGGCCGGAAACCGCTTGACAAATCGCATTATCCGAGCGAGAGGCGGTTGGGAAAGCATTTTGGCTCGCTCGGATAACCAATAATGTCAAGTCAAGCGAGGTGAAAGTGGGAGAAAATGCTAGAAAATGGGTCGGCGACTGGTTCTTTCTTTCGTATAAGGTCAAGAAAGGACCAGTAGAAATCCCACTTAAGCCGTTCGCGGCATTGAAACCAGTCGCTTTATTCTGAAAGCAGAGCCCAGTGCGTACATAGTAGAAATCCCACTTAAGCCGTTCGCGGCATTGAAACGTACACGCGGATGGGATGCAACCAGTGGTCCCCGGTATCGGGGTGAAAGTAGAAATCCCACTTAAGCCGTTCGCGGCATTGAAACCCGTCCCGGAAACTGCAATGGATACACCCGCCCGTCCGCATCTTGTAGAAATCCCACTTAAGCCGTTCGCGGCATTGAAACTCGAATGTGCCGCCGCACCGCCGGCATTTCATCTTGTAGACGGGTAGAAATCCCACTTAAGCCGTTCGCGGCATTGAAACGGAACATGCCTGGATATCGAAAAGCCAGGCTCTCCACAAACCTGGCAGGTAGAAATCCCACTTAAGCCGTTCGCGGCATTGAAACATGAATGCCAGCGGCACGTTCTATGAGACGATGGCGTTCGATTTTCCGGTAGAAATCCCACTTAAGCCGTTCGCGGCATTGAAACCCAACTTGCCGCATTGCACATGCGGCGACATCAGAGCGGTCCTGGTAGAAATCCCACTTAAGCCGTTCGCGGCATTGAAACTAGGAAACTCAACATCTTATGCTCAGAATCAAACACCCGTAGAAATCCCACTTAAGCCGTTCGCGGCATTGAAACGCAGCTCGGGCCTTCGTTAGATCAATGTAACAGCCGTAGCAGACGGTAGAAATCCCACTTAAGCCGTTCGCGGCATTGAAACCTTTATCGGGATGTTTGGTTGGGTCGTGCCCGCAGTCAGTAGAAATCCCACTTAAGCCGTTCGCGGCATTGAAACCCGCTTCAGCTCCACCTTGTAGGCGGCGCGCGCCTCGGGCTTGTATTCCTCTGGCAAGCGCCGGAGTTCGTCCAATACGTAGAAATCCCACTTAAGCCGTTCGCGGCATTGAAACTTGCGGTGTTCGCGCCAGATGCGGCGGGCTTCACCGACGCTCAGCCCTGTAGAAATCCCACTTAAGCCGTTCGCGGCATTGAAACGTACCCGATTCGTGGTTAAGCGCCTCGCCCGAAGTGCCCCACCAGTAGAAATCCCACTTAAGCCGTTCGCGGCATTGAAACCAGGTTCGCTTTGCCATTTAACAACGCTCGCACCTCGTAGAAATCCCACTTAAGCCGTTCGCGGCATTGAAACAATGCTGTGTCCCAAGGGACAGGCAATCTGCTATCTAGAGTCATGACCGAAAAAGGCACGCCGGAACGGATGATCGTCTGGATCAATCAGATGTTGGAGGAGCGGGGCTGGAGCGCCCGGCAGGCGTCGCTCCGTGCTGGGTTGGGTCATTGTGGCATCAGCTCCATCCTGTCCGGTGTGCGTCCTGGCCTGAAACGCTGCCGCGCTTTAGCCCGCCTCTTTGGCTATCCGGAGGACTTTGTCCTGTGGCTGGCTGGTCACCGCGATAGTTACCCCTCCTCTTTCGATCAGGCTTCCCCCCGCATCCAGATGTTGTTGGAGCGCACTGCCCGCCTGCCTCGGGACCGTCAGGAGAAGATTATCAACATTATGCTATTGCTCATTGAAATGAACGAGGCAGCAATTCATGAGGCTCCAACGTTTGCGCTTTTACCAGAGTTTACCGAAGCTGACGAACCGGATGATCGACCTGTGGGAGAAGCTCGTCCGAGAAGAAGAACAAGAGCTCGAAGAGCGCGCGAGGAGGCGCGCGGCGAACCGCGTGTTCGTGATACGCGCTGATTCTCGCTGCAAGCCGCGCATCATCGAATAGTGCAGGAACAGACTCGTTTTCAGAAAGGTGAACTCACTCTCACCGACCGGCGCCTGATCGTCGGCCTGACCGCCTACCCCTTGCCGGCCATCCATGCCGTCCGCGTCCGTCAAACCTACAGCGCGCGTGGTACCGGCATTGTCCTCTTTCTGATGGGCCTTCTCCTGTTCTGGAGCCTGGCCCAGACGAGGGAGCCAGCCGGGCTGTGCACCGCCTGGGCCGGGCTGCTGATCATCACCGGTCTGATCTGGTCCTTCCTCGGCTCCGGCGAGCGTTGGGTAGTGCAGTTCCAGACCCGCTCGCGCTGGATCACCGCGCTGCGTTCCCCCGACCGTCAGGAGTGCGAATCCCTGGCGGCTGCCATCCTGCAGTCCATCGCCGACTATGGAGCTGTCTCCTGAGCGCCGGTTGCGCGTTGGTCTGTGGATCGCCGTCTCCTCGGTCCGTCAGCAGCGGACGACAAAGCATTGCCTGGGCGGGTACATGACCCGTCCCTACGGCCGTTCGTGGCATGGGCTGGGCGGGTACATGACCCGTCCCGACGGCCGTTCGCGGCATGGGCTGGGCGGGTACATGACCCGTCCCGACGGCCGTTCACGGCATGGGCTGGGCGGGTACATGACCCGCCCCTACGGCCTTTCGCCCATTTCGCCGGTTCACCCCCCCTCCCCACCCCCGCCCCGCGTGCGGGGGGGCCGACGCCGTAGGGGCGACCGTCCTGGGCACCCTGATGCCCCATTCGGTCATTCCTTTCCCATGCGCAGACCGTTTCCTGCCGGCAGGGAGCGGAGAGGAACTGGGAGAGGGAAACCACCCCGGCCCACCCCGCCAGCAGCTCACCTCGACACGAGGAGCCGAAAGGACCCGTTCGACAGCTTGACAGAGCGCAAAGGGAATGGTATTCTGTCAGTGACTAGCGTCGAGGAGGGGACGATGAGCGATACGGTGGCAGAGATGACCAGAGAGGAATTGCGGGAAATGATCGAGACGTCCATCGAGCGCAAGTTGTTGGAATTGCTGGGGGACCCTGATGAAGGGTTGCCGATCCGCAAGTCGGTGCGGGATCGGCTCCTGCGGCAGAAGCAGGCGGTGGCCGCCGGGGAGCGCGGCGAACCGTTCGAGGATGTGCGGCACAGACTGGGGCTGGCATGACGCCTCCTTACCAGGTCCGCATCCTGGACGCTGCCGCCCGTGACCTGGCGCGGCTGGACCAAGCCGTCGCCCAGCGGATTGTGGAGCGGATCGCCTGGCTCGCTGCCAACTGGACTGCCGCCAAGCTGCAACCCCTCACCGGCGACCTTGCCGGTCTCTATAAGCTGCGGGTGGGAGAGTACCGTGTCATCTACGAGTTCCTTCACCAGGAACATACCATCGTGATCCACATGATCGGTCACCGCAGCACGATTTATCGGAAGCGATAGGTCATTCCCCTTCCCTGGCCTATCAGATGACCCCACCTCCGCACCCCCGGAGGCCGTAGGGGCGACCGTCCTGGTCGCCCTGCTGCCCATTCGTTGATTCGTTTCCCATTCGTTGACCCACCCCCACGCATGGGCTGGGCGGGTACATGACCCGCCCCTACGGCCGTTCGCGGCATGGGCTGGGCGGGTACATGACCCGTCCCGACGGCCGTTCACGGCATGGGCTGGGCGGGTACATGACCCGCCCCTACCGCCGGGTACATGACCCGCCCCTACCGCCGTTCGCCCATTTCGCCGGTTCACCCCCCTCCCCACCCCCGCCCCGCGCGCGGGGAGGGGCCGGGGGGGTGGGGTCATCAGGCGTGCGGGGAGGGGACCGGGGCCGTAGGGGCGACCGTCCTGGTCGCCCGCTGCCCCATTCGGTCATTCCTTTCCCATGCGCAGACCGTTTCCTGCCGGCAGGGAGCGGAGAGGAACTGGGAGAGGGAAACCACCCCCGCCCACCCCACCAGCAGCTCGCCTCGACACGAGGAGCCGAAAGGACCCGTTCGACAGCTTGACAGAGCGCAAAGGGAATGGTATTCTGTCAGTGACTAGCGTCGAGGAGGGGACGATGAGCGATACGGTGGCAGAGATGACCAGAGAGGAATTGCGGGAAATGATCGAGACGTCCATCGAGCGCAAGTTGTTGGAATTGCTGGGGGACCCTGATGAAGGGTTGCCGATCCGCAAGTCGGTGCGGGATCGGCTCCTGCGGCAGAAGCAGGCGGTGGCCGCCGGGGAGCGCGGCGAACCGTTCGAGGATGTGCGGCACAGACTGGGGCTGGCATGACGCCTCCTTACCAGGTCCGCATCCTGGACGCTGCCGCCCGTGACCTGGCGCGGCTGGACCAAGCCGTCGCCCAGCGGATTGTGGAGCGGATCGCCTGGCTCGCTGCCAACTGGACTGCCGCCAAGCTGCAACCCCTCACCGGCGACCTTGCCGGTCTCTATAAGCTGCGGGTGGGAGAGTACCGTGTCATCTACGAGTTCCTTCACCAGGAACATACCATCGTGATCCACATGATCGGTCACCGCAGCACGATTTATCGGAAGCGATAGGTCATTCCCCTTCCCTGGCCTATCAGATGACCCCACCTCCGCACCCCCGGAGGCCGTAGGGGCGACCGTCCTGGTCGCCCTGCTGCCCATTCGTTGATTCGTTTCCCATTCGTTGACCCACCCCCACGCATGGGCTGGGCGGGTACATGACCCGCCCCTACCGCCGTTCGCGGCATGGGCTGGGCGGGTACATGACCCGCCCCTACCGCCGGGCGGGTACACGACCCGCCCCTACCGCCGGGCGGGTACACGACCCGCCCCTACCGCCGTTCGCCCATTTCGCCGGTTCACCCCACCTCCCCACCCCCGCCCCGCGTGCGGGGAGGGAGCCGGGGGGTGGGGTCATCGGTCATGCGGGGAGGGGACCGGGGCCGTAGGGGCGACCGCCCTGGTCGCCCGCTGCCCCATTCGTGGATTCGTTTCCCATTCGTTGACCGCCCATTGCCCTGCCCCCACACCCACCCGCCGGCGATGCGGCTTGCACGCTGCCCCGTCTTGAGGTACAATCCCATCCCAGATGGACCAAACGGACACGGACCGACAGGAAGGCGATCCCTGGCCGTCGCGGGTCGCCCTGGCAGTGTTGCTGATCGTGGCCCTCGCCCTGCGCTGGCGCTACGTGCGGGAGATCAGCCTCTTTGTGGACGAGTTTGTGACCGCCTGGGCCGCGCGGAACACCCTCGCCCATGGACTCCCTATCTTCCCCTCCGGCAACCTCTATCCCCACGGCCTGCTGTTCACCTACCTGGAGCTGCCCTGGGTGGCAGGCCCGTTCCACGAGATCATGGCCCGCGTGCCCGGTCTGGTGGTGGGCATGATGGCGCTGCCGGCCGTCTATGGGGTGGGCCGCCGCCTCTTCTCGGACCGGGTGGGGCTGATCGCCACCGCTGCCCTGGCCCTCGACCCCGACGCCATCGTCTGGGGAGGGCGGGCGCGGATGTACGGCCTGCTCCAACTGCTGACCCTCCTCGCTGTCTATGTCTACTGGCAGGGCCTGGTCCACGATCGGTCCCGCGACCGCTACCTGGCCATGGGGCTGGTCGTCGCCGCCATTTTCACCCACGCCGAAGCCGCGTTTCTCGTCCCGGCGCTGGCCCTGGCCACGCTGTTGGCCTGGCCGCCCCGCCGACTGGTCCGCTGGAACACGCTGGCGCCGCTGGCCCTCGCCGCCGCCGGCGCCCTGGCCTTTTTCTGGATCGCCAAGTACGGCCAACCCGGCCACCTGGAGACGCTGGAGCGGGAAGGACGCTCCTATCTCGACTTTTCCGGGGACCTCCTCCGCGCCCAGACCTTTGCCCCGTTTTTCGTCAGCCCGCACCGCCTGCCGTTCACCCTGCTGGCGGCGGTCGGCCTGGTCGGGCTGGTCCGGCCGGGGAACCGGCAGTCTCCCCTTCTCTACCTCTATGTCGTGGGCGGCAGCCTCGTCCTGCTACTGACCTTGCTCGCCGGCGCCACCTGGGAACGGGAGCGGTATCTCTTTTTCCTGCTGCCGTTGCTCTTTCTCCTCGGCGGCGCGGGTCTGGAATGGCTGCTGCGCTTCATCCCTACCCCCGCTTCCCTGCGCGCCTGGCGGCCGGCGCTGCTGGCGCTGGCGGCGGCACTGTGGGTGGGGTTCAGCGGCGCGCCCCGGGCCTATACCCAGGAATGGGGCTATGACCGCGCCTTTCGCTTCCTGCAAGGGCAGTGGCAGCCCGCGGCCGGGGACCGGATCGCGACCTCAATGAGCACCGCCGCCATGCTCTACCTGGGGCGCAACGACGCCTTTGCCATCCAACAGGGCTATGAAGAGTATCTGGTCGCCCGGCCGGACGATGGCGCGGCGGTGGACCTGTGGACGGCGACGCCGGTGGTGACCACCACCGCCGCCTTTGCCGATCTCTTGGCGACCAGCCCACGGCTGTGGTTCGTGGTGGACGGCTGGCGGTTCCAGACCCGCTACCGGCCCGATTTCATTCTCACCGTCCTGGAGCAGATGGAGCTGGCGTACCACGAGCGGGGGGTGATGGTCTTTCGCGGCCAGGGGATCGCCCCACGGCCCGAACCGGCGGTCGAGATCGAGCGCCGCGCCGAATTCAACGGCGAACTGGCGCTGGTCGGGGTGGGGCTGTCGTCATCCCATCCCGCCCCCGGCGATGAGTTGGAGGTGACGCTCCACTGGCAGGCGCTCGACCGGGTCGGGCCGGCCTACACCGCCCTGGTCCATCTGGTGGACGCCCAGGGCCACGGCATCGCCGGCGTGGACGAGCCGGTCCTGCGCGGCCTCTATCAGCCCGACCTGTGGCCCCAGGGGATGACCCTGCCCGATCGCCACCGCCTGCGCCTGCCGGCCGACCTGCCGCCGGGCCGCTACCGCCTCGACCTGGGTCTCTATTACCCCGGCCAGGCGGACCGTCCCCTGCCGGTGGGCGGCGGCGATCGGTTCCCGCTCGTTTCCCTGACCGTCGGGGAGGAAAGCGCCGCACCGTCTTTGGCCTCGCCGCTGGCGATCACCTTTGGCCAGGAGCTCCGCCTGGAGGGGTTCACCCTCACCACCGCCGAGGCGGAGGGCGCCTTTCGGCTGTGGCTCTTCTGGCAGGCCGTGGCGCCGATGGCGCGCGATTACACCATCTTTGTTCACGTCCTGGACCCGACCGGGGAGATGGTCACCCAACATGATGCGCCGCCGGGGGACCGCGCCTTTCCGACCTCGACCTGGTTGCCGGGCGACACCGTCCCCGACCCCCATCCGCTGCGCGTGCCGCCCGGCGAGTACCGCCTCGTGGTGGGCGTGTACCACCAGCCGAGCGGGGAACGGTTGCCGGCGGCCGACGCCGCCGGCCAGCCGCTGGGGGATGCCGTGGTGCTGACCACCCTGGTTGTGGGGGAGCAGGCGCCATGAGAGCGCATTCGCCCGCCGCTGGAAGCAATTCGCCCGCCACTGGAAGTGGCGGGCTCGACCAACAAAGCCCCGTCCGGGGCTGGGGAAGCGCCGGCCATTCGCCCGCCGCTGGAAGCAGCGGGCGCAACCCGCCAAGCCCCGGTTGGGGCGGGGGAGCCGAGGGCCGGCGGCGGGGCGCGCCCCGACCAGTCGGGGGAGCCGCTGCGGCGGCGCGCCGCCGCGGGTGGGACCTGGCGGTGGCGGCGCTCATCCTGGCCTACATCGCCTTTTTCGGTACGTGGACGGTGCTCAAGCACCAGGCGTTCCAGACGACGGCCTTTGACCTGGGCAATGTGGACCAGGCGGTGTGGAACACCCGCCACGGCCGCCCCCTGGCGATGACCAACATCGAGGGGCTGACCAACCGGCTGGGGACCCATGTCGAGCCGATCCTGTTGCCCATGGCGCTCCTCTATTTCGTCTGGAGCGACCCACGGGCGCTGTTGCTGGCGCAGACGGTGATCCTGGCGCTGGGCGCCTGGCCCCTCTACCGGCTGGCGCGGCGCCTCCTTTCGGCGGCGAGGCCCGATTCATGGCTGGCCGGCGGCCTGCTGCCGGTTACCTTTGCCGCCGTGTACCTCTTGTTTCCGGCGCTGCAATCGGCCAACCTCTTTGATTTTCACGCCGTGGCGCTGGCGCCCACCTTTTTCCTCGCCGCCCTCTACTGCCTGGAGACCGAACGCCTGGCCGGGGTTGCCGCCTTTGCCCTGCTGACCATGAGCTGCAAAGAGGATATGCCCCTCCTGGTGGCGATGCTGGGCGTCTATGCCCTGGCGGCGCGCCGGGGTCGGGTGCGGTGGATGGGGCTGGCGACGCTGATCGTCGCCCTGGCCTGGTTCCTGGCGGCGGTGGGCTGGGTCATGCCCCATTTTGACACTTCCGAGGTGTCGCCCCTGGCCGGCCGGTACCGCTACCTGGGCGATGGCCCGGTCGAGATGGCGCGGACCCTGCTGACCCGGCCGGGCCTGGTCCTGGAGCACCTGCGCCAGGCGGACGCCCTTGGCTACCTGGCCCGGCTGTTGACGCCGGTCGCCTTCCTCTCGCTTCTCGCGCCGCAGGTGCTGATCCTGGCCGCGCCTCCCCTGGCGGTCAACCTGCTCAGCACCGACGGGTTCATGCACCAACTGGAAGGCTTTCACTACGGCGTCCCGCTGGCGCCGGTGGTCGTCGCGTCAGCGGCCTATGGCGCGGCGTGGCTGTTGCGGCGCTTCCGCTGCCGCGCCCTGCCCGCCCTGCTGGTCCTCCTGCTCCTCACCGCCAGCGCGGCCTATCACTGGCGCCACGGCTACACGCCCCTGTCGGCGGGGTTCCGCGACCTGTGGCCGACCGTCACCCCGCACCATCGCCTCGGCCAGGAGATGGCCGGCCGCATCCCACCCGACGCTTCGCTGGCGGCGCTGCCCTATCTCAATCCCCACGCCAGCCAGCGACAACGCCTGTCTATGATCGACCGGGTGGAGGACGGGCGGCCCGCGCCGCTGCACGACGCCGATTATGTCTGGCTGGATGTGACCCAGAGCTGGCCGCTCCATCCCAACGATCTGAAAGCCGCCGTCGAGACCCTGCTGGCCGGCGACTATGGCGTGGAGGAGGCGGTAGACGGCTGGCTGTTGCTGCGCAAGGGCGCGCCGCAGCGCACGGTGCCCGACGCCTTTTACGATTTTGCCCGCGCCCCCGACCCGCAGCCCGAAACCCCGATGCGCCTGCGCTTCCTGCTCGACGGGAAACCGGTGGTGGAATGCCTCGGCCTGGACCTGCACGCCAACCGGCGCCTGGGCACCCACTCACTGACGCTCTACTGGCGCGCCCTGGAGAGTCTGCCCGAAGCGCTCGTTCTCCACCCGTTCTTCTTGGACGACGCCACCGGCCAGGTCCTCGAAGACACCTCGCTGCGGCCGATGATCGAGACGGTGTGGTATCCGCCGTCGCGCTGGAAGCCGGGCGAGGTGGTGCAGACCCGCACCCTGCCGTGGACGATCGGCCCCGATTTCAGCGTGGGGCTGGGGATCAGCCGCAGCGGCGAGTGGGAAGAGACCGGGTCTCGACTGCCGATCGTCGTCGAATCGTCGGAACTGGTGATCCGCCTTTTTGACGGCGACACCTGGGCGCGGCTGCTGCATGTCGAGGACGGGAAACCGGTCGAGGAACGGCGCCGCTTTGCCCTGCCCGCGCCGCAGCATCCCCTCGACGCCGATTTCGGTCCGATCCGCCTCCTGGGGTTCGATCTCGGGCCGGATGGGCGCACGACGCAGCTCACCCTCTACTGGCAGGCCGAGGAGCGCCCCACGGTCGGATATACGGTATTTGTCCAATGGCTCGACCCTTCGGGCACGGTGGTGGCCCAATGGGATTCGGCTCCGCAGCAGGGAGGGTACTCGACGCGGTGGTGGCTGCCGGGAGAGGTGGTTGCCGACGCGGTCACCCTACCCCGACCCGCGGCCGGGGCGGAGACCTACCGCCTCATCGCCGGCCTCTACGACCCGGCCACCGGCGTGCGGTTGTCCCTGGCCGGTAGCGGGGCCGATTATGTCGAGCTGATGCGGGTATCACCCTAGGGATGGGGGCGATGCGATGAAACCGACGGGATGGAAGCGATGAATGCACTGCTGGCCCGAGTGATCGCCCGCTGGCGCGCTGCCGCACAGCGGCATGGCGAGTTCCTGGTCATCCTGACCTTGGCGGTCAGCTTCCGGCTGATGGCCGTCCTCGTCTTTCGGCCGGGAGGCTACCTCGGCGAGATGTCCGATTTCGGCTACTATCGCCTCCTGCTGAGCTTCACCAACCAGGGCTACTACCCGCTGATCCACTTCTGGGTCGAGTATCCGCCGATCTTTCCCTGGATCATGACCGGCCTCTACCGCCTGAGTTTGTGGGTCCCGGCCTGGACAGAGCCGGGGGCCTGGTTCTACCTGCTGCTCAGCCTCTTTCTGGTCGCCGTCGAAACCGGCAATCTGATCCTGGTGTACGCCATCGCCTGGCGGCTGTGGGGGGAGGGGCGGGCGGTGCGCACCGCCTGGATATACGCCGCGCTGCTCATCCCGGTCCTGGCCCTGTTCATCGGCTTTGACAGCCTGGCCCTGCTGTTCCTGTTGGGGGCGGTGTGGTTCACGTTGGAGCAACGGCCGGCGCTGAGCGGCATCGCCACCGGCCTGGGGTTCATGACCAAGCTGGTGCCGATCGTCGCCGCGCCGGCGGCGGTGCAACAGATGAGGCGGCCGGCCCAGCGGCTGCGCTATCTGGCCGGGCTGGGGCTGACGGTGTTGATCGTCGCCGCGCCGTTCCTGATCCTGTCCCCGGCGCACCTGTGGCAGTCGCTGAAAAGCCCGGTCATCCGCTCCACCTGGGAGACGGTGTGGGCCTTGATTGACGGCTATTATTCGTACGGGGTCGCCGGCGGGGTGGACCGGTTCGATCCGGCCATGGCCGGGGCCGCCCAGCACCCCACCCGGCTGCCGTGGCTGTTCATCACCCTGGGCTTTCTCCTGTTCTACCTGGTGATCTACACCCGGCGGATCGACTGGGCCGATGCCCGTCGGGCGGTGGCCTTTACCGCGCTGACGCAGAACCTGCTGACCCTCTACTTCAAGGGCTACAGCCCCCAGTTCCTGGTGATGCTGCTGCCCTTCATCCTGCTGCTCATCCCCGGCTGGCGAGGGATCGGCTACGCCCTCGGCCTGAGCGCCATCAACCTGGTCGAGTACCCGATCTATTTCCTGGTCCTGCCCGATCAACCCTGGCTGTTGACCGGGACGGTGCTGCTGCGCACGGCGTTCCTGATCGCACTCAGCGTCGAATATGCCGGCCAGGTGTACGGCTGGCGCATCTCCCATCGGGCCTGGAACCGGCTGGCGGCGGCGCTGGTCGCCGTCACCGTGGTCCTGGGGATGGTGGGGGGCGTCGTCGGCCTGCGGGCCTACGCCCAGTCGCGGACCTTGGCCAGTCCCCACCGGCCGGCGGTGGGGAGGCTGATGACCGAAGCCGCGCCCGGCGCCTCGGTCGTCACCGATGATCTCTTTCTCTATGAGCAACTGGTCCCCTGGGTGGGCCGGCGCTTCTCCCTGACCCTGGTCGAGACCTTCGATTACCTGCCGCCGTGGGAGCCGCGCCTGGCCGGGGTGGCCGATCGCGCCGACCAGGTGTGGGTCTATGCCGCCGCCGACTCGCCGCTCCACGCCTGGATGGCCGGGCGGTACCCGTCGCTCGGTCAGTACCCGTTCGACGGCTGGACGCTCTCCGGATGGGACACCCGATGAACGGCTGGCCTGGAAATCGCTGTACCTCACCCCTACCCCCTCACCCCCTTCCCCTCTCCGCCGGCGGAGAGGGGAAGGGGGCCGGGGGGATGGGGAGAGGTCGGTCCGCGCCGGCCCCTGGTTATGTTCATCCCTGGTGGCGTTCGAGCGGGCATGGCCGCTCCCCCGATCGGTGGATCGCGCTTGCCCTGGCCGCCCTGCTCTTCAGCGTCTATCTCCTGACCTTCAGCGGCGTCTATCACTCCAGCGACGAGATGGCGATGATGGTTGCGACCGACAGCCTCGCGCGGCGGGGCGGGTGGGATATCGAGTGGCTGCGCTGGATGGGGGAACAGCAGGGCTCGTTTGGCCCCGACGGCCATCTCTACTCCCGCAAGGGGATCGGGATGACGCTCGTCGCCCTGCCCCTCTACTGGCTGGCGTTGCAGTCGGCGCGTCTGGGCAACGTCCAGACGGCGATGCTGACCAACTGCCTGGTCACCGCCCTGACCGGGGCGTGGCTCTACCGCACCGTGCGGCGGCTGCGCTACCCCACCGGCGTCGCCCTGGCCACGGCGCTGGCCTTTGGCCTGGGGACGATGGCCTGGCCCTACGCCCGGTATTTCTTCAGCGAGTCGCTCTCCGCGCTGGGGTGGATGGCCGGCGTCTATTATCTGATCCGCGCCCGGCAGGAACCGGGCCGGGCCAGTTACCTGCTGTGCGGCGCCGGCCTGGGATTGGCGTTGCTGGCCCGTCTGAACAACGCCATCGCCGTTCCGATCGTCGGCCTGGCCTTGCTGGCCGACCTGGCGCGCCGTCGGCTGGCCCCTCGTGCCTGGCTTGCGCCGATCGGTGCGTTCCTGGCGCCGATCCTGGTCGCCCTGGCTATCAGCGGCGCCTATAACTGGCTCCGCTTTGGGCATCCCCTGACCACCGGCTACCTGCCCGAGGAGCGGTTTAGCACGCCGTTCCTGGAGGGCTTTTATGGGCTCACGCTGAGTCCGGGCAAAGGGCTGCTGTGGTACAATCCGCTGTTGTGGGGGGCGCTGGCGGCCTGGCCGGCCTTGTTCCGCCGTCGGCGGCTGGCGGCCGTGCTGTCCGGCGCGCTGGTGCTCAGCACCATCGCCTTTTACGCGCCCTGGTATCTGTGGTGGGCCGGCCATAGCTGGGGACCGCGCTTTCTGGTGACGGTGCTGCCGCTGGCCACGCTCCCCCTGGCCCCGGCGGTGGAGGCGGCGCGGCGGCGGCGCGGGCTGGCCGTCGCGATCGTCCTGCTGACCGTCCTGAGCATCGGCGTCCAGCTCCTGCCGGTTCTCGTCAACTATAACGTCTACCTGGAGGAGGTCTACGACCGGTTGGGGCTTTACCATCCCGCCACCCTGTTCGATCCGGCCTACAGCCCTCTGGTCCATCAGCTCCGCTACCTGGAGGTGCAGAACCTGGACCTGGCCTGGGCGCGGGGGGGCGTCGTCCGCGGGCCGGCGTTAGCGGTGGGTGTGGCGGCGGTCCTGCTCTCGGCAACGGCCCTTCGGGCGGCGGTGCGCCGCCGGCTGGCCGCCTGGGGTGGCATAGGGCTGGGGGCGGCCTTGCTCGCCGCCGGCCTGGTCTCGCTCGTCGGCTGTGCCCCGGCCGGCGACGCGGCAGAGGCGGCGCGCTGGCTTGCCGCCATGGAGCGGCCGGGCGAGATCGCCATCCTGACCGAACCGGGTCTCACCGAGGCCGTTCAGGATGCCTATGATGGGAGATTGCCGGTGTGGGGGGTGCCGTCCGGGGAATCGGTCAGGGTGCCGGGCCAGGGCGCCTGGGTCCTCGGCCAGGGGGAGCCGGCGCCGGCGCCGGTCCGCTTGCAACTCGGCGAGGTCTGGCTGGCATACCTCCCGCCGCCCGGCGCCGCGTTTGATCCGGCGCGCCTGCCGGCGCTGCGGCTGGAGCGCAAGCCCCGCCTGGGGGAGGCGGTCGAACTGGTCGCGGTCGAGGTCGCGCGGACGACCGTCCGCCGAGGGGAGGCGCTCGCGGTGCGCCTCTACTGGCGCGCCCTGGCTCCTATGGACCGGTCGTACACCGTCTTTGTCCAGGCGATTGATGCCAGGGGGGTCAAGGCGGGGCAGGTGGACCGTCTGCCCTGCGCGGGGGGGTGTCCGACCACCGTCTGGCGGGCCGGCGACCTGATCGGCGAGCGGTACGACCTGCCGATCGGCGCGGATGCCCCGCCGGGGGCGTATCGGCTCATTGTCGGCATGTACGATCTGACCAGCGGCGAGAACCTCTCCTGGGTGGATGATCAGGGAAACGCGCTGGGGCCCGCGTTCCCGATCGGCGCGGTGCAGGTCCGGTAGTTGACCCCACCCCATCCCCCTGGGCGCAGCAGCGCCCCTACGTCCATTCGTTGACCGGGCGCTGCGCCGCCGGGGGACGCCCGGTCGCCGGCCCCTGGATACTCCAGCCAAAGGGGATGATGAGGGGGAGGGGATCCCCCGACAAGTCGGGGGATCCTGGCGCGCCTAGCCCTCCAGCAGGTAGACCGTGTCCCCTACCCGCACCCGGTCGGCGACCAGGATGCCCACCTGCTGGCCGGGGCCGGCCTGGTTCACGTAGCGGCGGTTGATCTGCATCGAAGTCACCCGCTGTTGAAAGTCGGTGGTAGATCCCCGGAACTGGATCCAATCATCCAGCTTCAGCGTGCCGGTCAGCTCCACCCCGGCCACACCGAGACGGGTCCAATAGTGAATGACCTTGCCAATGATTCGCGGCTCCGACATCGTCCCTCCTTTCGCCCCTTGCATCGGCCGTCCCTCTCGATTCCGAACCCGGGCATTTTCATTATATCCCAAATGGAAGCAGAGCGCAAGAGGGCGTTGTAGGTCCCGGCAGTCGAGGCTTCAGCCGGACGAGCCGCCGGAAGGTTCCACTCCTCGCCCTGGAGTGGAGGCTTGAGCCGGACGCTCCGGGAGTGGGGGCTTCGGACAACCCGCCGGAAAGCTCCCCTCCCCCCGCGACAGGCCACTGCACCCCACCCCCTCACCCCCTCCCCGCGTGCGGGGAGGGGGCCGGGGGGAGGGGCCGTAGGGGCGACCGTCCTGGTCGCCCCGCTGCCCGATTCGTTGATTCGTTTCCCATTCGGTGACAGACCGTTGCGCTCCAGGAGTCGAGGCTTCCGCCGGACAACCGCCGGAAGGCTCCCCTCCCCCTCACCCCGGAAAGAAAACGGCCCTGGGAGGGGCTCCCAGGGCCGGTCGAGTCACCAAAATGGCCTACGGTTTCAAGGTTCGGGGTTGGACGACGATGAACTGCGGTTCGTCCGGGGTGCCGCGGAAGGTCAGGGTGCCCTTGGAGTCACGGGCCACCAGATAGTATTCCACCCCCATCGGCGTGACCGCCGCAGCAGGGATGACGGCGGTATAGGCATCGCGGAAGGTGGCCGACATCGGTTTGCGGATAAAGTCTCCGCTTCCCGCCACCCGGTAGAACAGCTCCACCTTCTGGACGCGGATGTCGTCGGTCACCACCGCCATCACCGGCAGGTCACGTGCGTCATAGCCGTTATAGATCAGGTCGTGGTGGATCGTCGCCGGCAGGTCCCGGTCAACGCGGGTCAGGACGGCGGCGGTGGCCCATACCGTGCGGCCGAGGGCATCCACATAACGGACGCGCAGTGTATCGGTGGTATTGACCTGAAGCGCATTCCCCTTCGAACCGGTCTTCTGGATGTTGATCTGCCCGATGAAGGTCCCGGGTACGTCCGTGCTCTTGAGCGCGACCTGGATGCCGGCCGGCTGGGCGTCGCTGCTGATGGTCACCACCGGCGCGGTGGCCTTGACGTCGTGGAGGGTCACCTTGACCTCCACCGACTTTTGCAGCAGATAGGTATTCTTGTCAAAGTAGACGGTGGGAATGTCCATCCGGTCGAGCACCTGCTGGGTCAGTTTCAGGCGGTCCGCGCCGGAGATCACCTGGGAGAGGTTGAAGCCAAAGTAGACGACGCGGAAGCCGTTGTGCGCCTCGTCGCCAATGACCTCCATGCCCAGGTAATCGCCGAACGACCAGCTAAAGAGCGGCGAAACGGTGCCGATGGTGCTCACCGCCGGCCGCAAAAAGTCCTGGATCGCCCGGCCGGGGAACGGACGCAACTCGAAGGAATCGGTACCGCCAATGGGGTGGCCGAGTCCATAGATGGTGCCGCCGCCCGCCTGGTTGGACATGGGGTAGTAGGTGCCGAAATAGTCGCGCAGCATGGTCGGATCGACGCCGGGAGCCGAACCGGTCGCGCCCAGAGCCGCGGCCAGTCTCGGGCTGGCCATCCACAGTTTGCCGCCGGCGTTGAGATAGGCCTTCAGGGCGGCGCGTTCGTCGTTGTTGAGCTGGCCCTGCATGCGGCCCGCCTGCCCGGCCGACCAGATGACCAGATCGTACTGGCTCAGGAGATCCAGCGACGCGGTGCGCTCCACCAGCACGTAGGGCACGCCCAGGGAGGTGAGCACTCCCTCAAAGGCATCCTCGGCGGTATAGCCGTCGTCATCGTCCACGATCAGCACCGGAGCGGGACGGGCGAACACGCGCAGCACCCCCTGCTCGGTGGCCATGGCATCATCTTTGATCGCCCGAACGGTGACCGGATACTTGCCGGGGAGCGGCTCCGCCCACACCGCCGTCGCCGTGGTCGGCGGGCCGGGAGGCAACGTCGCGATCGTTGTCTCGGCGATCTTGACCTCCTCCTCACCGAAGGTGATCCAGAACTCGACCCGCACGTTGTCCAGGTTGTGGTCGGTCAGGTTGTAGACTTTGGTCGTCACGCTGGCCGGACCGGTTCCGGCGATCACCGGCTGCTGGGCAAAAGCGGGGCGATCGACCCCCAGTTGGCTGGTCACGTCGTCCGACTGGATCAGGTCAAAGCGCATGGTGTTCCCCACCGGGGAGATATTCATGATGTGCCAGCCGGTGTGCACCGTGCCGCCCATGGGGGTGTTGCGGTTGGTATTCGGGCTGGTATAGGGGGTCATGCCCAGCGCTGTGTTGGTCCAGGGATCGGTGGGTTCGCCGCGGTTCAGGTTCAGCCGCAGCTCCTGGGTCCCGTCGCGATAGTCGTACTCGAGCACCTGCATCCGGTAGCGAGCCCCCGGCAGGGCGTTCTGGGACCCACCGCGGTCATAGTGCCAGATCAGCAGGCCCGATCCCAGGGCCGCCTTGTCAAAGATGGCGCCCTGCGCCCGGTTGGAGATGAACTCGATAAAGAGCATCTCCTCCGCACCGGTCGAACCCGAGCCGCTGCCGCCCAGCGGGATCTCGACGATGTCCGGGTAGAGCGAGCGCGGCCGCAACTCGATGCCGGTGGTGGTGTCCTCAACGATCCACGGCTCCACCCATTTCTGATTAAGCTTGCTGAAGGGGTTAAAGTGAGGCGGGTTGGAACCGGCCGGATCATCGCCCAACCAGGAACCGCCGGCCATCATGTCCCAGTCCCCGGTTCCCATCGACAGATAGTTGGTGGCATAATAGTCCGGCTCGCCGATCGAGTGGCCCATCTCGTGGCCCACCACCCCGATGTTGCAGCCGATGGCCGGGGAGGTGTTGACCGCCCGGATGCGCAGCTCGCGGCCGTCCGAACCGTATTGACCGGTGCGGAAGTTGGCCGTGGTGGCGTGGGACCAGATGTGGCCCGGTTGGCCGGTGGCCGCCTGATCGGGCCCGGCGTGGATGACCACCACCATGTCCACGCTCCGGTATTGCAGCCCACCCGACGTATAGACGACCCGGTCGTTATCGTACTGGTCCCAGTTGATCAGGTCCTTGACCTTGGGGCCAATATCGTTGGTGATCATCCACCCTACGTTCCGACCCCCCGTAGCGTTAATGTCATAGGTGGCCATGTTATAGTCACTGGTGAACGGCCCGTACACATCCAGCAATGGCATAAAGCGGCCATACGAGTTCTCGTAATAGAAATCGGTGACGGTGCCGGTGCCGCTGGTGCGCAGTCCCGAGAGCAGGTTCTGGAAGTACTCCCGGGTCTGGTACGGCTCGAACTTGACGTCCTGGAACTCGACCAGCAAGACCACGTAGCGGTAGACCTTGGTCTCGACGCTGGCGGCGGCCAGGTCCGAGTTGTTGGGGGAACTTGCCTTGCGGATGGCCTCAAAGAGCTTGTCGCGCTTATCTTTGCCCTCGGCATCCAGCCAAGCGGGTGGGAGCCGGCCCAACCTCTTCTCCAGCCCCTGGGGCAGGTCCCGGCCGACGATCAGCTCCGACGGAACCAGGTTCCCCTCGGCGTCGGTGCGGGCATAGGTCCACCATCCCTCGTCATTCTGGATGATGGTGTAGCCGTCGACGGTCTCCAGTTGCCCGCCGATCTCCATCGGGTTCAGGTAGGCCTGGAAGGTCGAACCATCGGGTTGCGCCATTTCCAGGAGTTCAGGGGTGGGCGGGATGTAATCAAAGATCTCTTCGGTCCACAGGTCGTAGGGATCCTCCACGACCGGTCCATCCGGCGGCACGTCCTGGGCGACGGCCCCGGTGGCCATGGACACCAGTAGCAGGATCAACACTACGCCGCCATGCACGATCCTCTGCCAGCGTGCCTTTCGGCAACTCAACTGACGCATACCTTTTGCTCCTTTCTATGTGCTAAGATGGAATCAAGAATGAAGGGGTACAACGGAACCGTGACTTGTTTTGAACCAGGCATCACCTCCTTCGCTGCAATGTGGTCGAGAATCAGAGCCAGCGAACGACGATCGCCTTGCCGGCGGCAACAGCAAAGAGCAAACGATTCTTGCGACTGGGCGGGGACGATGCCCTGATCCCCAACCGGCTCCAATTATATGGAGTGCGGGACAGGTTGTCAAGCGGCGTTGACGCTTTTGTAGAGCTGTGGCGAGGTCCGGCCTGGGACGAGGCATTCCCAGGAACGGCGGTTCAGGCCAGGTGGTTCTGGCCAATCCGCACCGATTGAAGCGGCGCGCCGTCACTGGGAATGCCTCGCCGCTACGATGTCAATGGAGGATGTAACAACCCTGTTCACCCTCGCCCGGAGTCGAGGCTTCCGCCGGACAACCCGCCGAAAAGCTCCCCTGCAGGAGTCGAAGCTTCCGCCGGAGAACCCGCCGAAAGGCTCCCCCCGGGAGTCGAGGCTTCCGCCGGAAAATACGCAACCTCCCGCAGGTTCGGAACCTGCGGGAGGGTTGCCGGTCACTTCCTCTCACCGGTGGGGGGAATGGGCCAGATAGCCCATCCCCCCTCAGCAGAACCGGTTACTGGAAACGGATATTGGCGGTGTGGACGGTGTTGTCCTGCAGCACCAGGATCAGTTGCCGGCAGGTGCCTTTCCACGCCTTCTCGGTCTTCCAGTCGTACTGGTACTTGTCCTTCGACCACACCAGCCCCGACGTGGACTTGGTCGGCTGCGGCTCGCCGATCGGTTCGCCGGTGGTGCAATCGATCTGGACCGACTGCGGATAGCCCGGCTGGAGGATGTCCAGACCATAGTTGGCGCCGAGGCGGAACTTGAGCGGCAGGTTGCTCCCGGCCTGGGCGGTGTTCCACGCCCCCTCGGTCAGCGGCGGCAGGAAGCTGCTGTACTGATCCCAGACGACGTTGTACTGGTGAGCGACCGACGCCGAGTTCCCGGCCCAGTCCTGAGCGTCCACGGTAAAGGTGTGGAAGCCGACAGCGCCGGTATCGAACGGCGCCCCGTTCTCCACCGTCCCGACGCAGGAAGCCACGCCCGAACCGGATGGGCCATCGTCGCACGCGTACGAGGCAAGCTGGACCGATCCGAGCGGGTAGTTGCCCGGCTGTCCGACCCCGATCGTCGCCGCCTCGGCCGGCTCGACGAGGGCGATCAACGGCGGCTCGGTGTCTACGTAAAAGACGGCCGAGCGTACCGGCGCGAGGTTGCCCTTGATATCCTGGGCGATCCACCGCACCTCCGTCCGTGGCTCCTCAAACAGGAACACCTGACCCGGCTGCCGCGGCCCTTGCGCCTCCCACTTGGTCGAATCGAGGGTGGGATCGGTCCCGTCGAGGGTATAGTAGATCACGCCGGGCTCGGTGACGTACTTGAAGGTGCCCTGGATAGGCGCCGTCCAGGCCCATCCATCCGGCGCGGCGTTCGCCTCGGTGGTGGGCACGATGGCCGTCACCGGCGGCTCGGTATCAAAGGCGTACTGCAGCGCCGACTCGAGCAGGCCATAGTTGCCGGAGGCGAATTCCAGCGCCTCGTACTGGCCTTCTGCCTCATAGTTCGGCTGGAAGCCGACGGCGGTCTGCGCCGTGCCTGTTTCGGTCGAGACAAAGCGGTCGGCGCCGGCCTCGAACGAATAGGCGATGATCCCCTTGCGGTACCACTGGTCATCGGCGCTGTTGCCCGCCGCCGAGTAGAGCACATCGCAGATCGGCCCCGTCCGCTCCGGCAGGATGACCGTGCCGCGGTCCTCCTTGATCCGGTTCAGCACCCGGTCGCCGGCGGCAAAGAAGTAGGCCTCGATGCCAATGTTTGGCGCGGGGAGAGTGATGCGGCCCGGTAGTTTATAAGCGCCGGGCGACCACATAAAGTAGCCGCCGTAGGTGTGGACGTTCATCGCAAACTTGATGTTCCCAAAAGTGTCCACCACCCACAGCTCGTTCTTGATCTCCGGCTCCGACGCTTCCGCCGGCCCGGCGTAGTTGGTGCTCGTGCAGCTCAGGGATGCCCCGTCATAGCCGTCAAAGATGGTGCCGACGGTGTTGTTGCGGTTGAGGTCCACGCCCCAGGAGTTGCGCGACCACGGCATGCCGCTCGTCGTCGTGGGGGAGCAGTAGTTGGTCATGTTCTTGCGCTGACTGCTATAGTCGTAGAAGGAGTAGAGCGAGCCGTCCGGGTTGGACACCGGCAGGATAAAGATGTCGAGATTGTCCACCAGTTCCTTGGTTGTCGGATCGATGGCATAGTTGTACAGCAGCCGCGCCGCCGTTTCGATGCACACCAGCGGCGTCACCCATTCGCGGGCGTGCTGCTGGCAGTAGATGAAAACGCCGACCTTGGAGCCATCGCGGTGTTTGCCGATCCGGATCATCTGGGGCTGGAAGGGACCGCGAGGGATGCTCGGCGGCGCGTTCAAAAAGTCGGAGAGGTTGACCAGGGCGCGCGGCTGGACAATGCCGGTTCCGCCGGATCCGGGGTAGACATAGGCCTCCACCAGGGCGCTGGCCGCCGGATCGGCATTAATCGCGCTCACCACCTGCGCTGCGGTGCTGACCAGCGCACCGGTCGAGTCGGTGGCCAGGCTGACCGTGATCCGGCTGCCGGCTACCGAGACGGTGAGCGGCGAGTTCGCCACGCCGGGGTTGACGAACTCGGCCTGGATGTCGTTGCCTCCTCCATGGCCCCAGGCACGGCTAAAGAGGATCACCGAGCCAGGCCGCAGCGCGCTCGCTGGCTGGGAGCCGATCCCGGTTGTCCCGGCCATGACGGCCATCGCCTTGCGCTGGTAGCCGTTGGTCTGGTAGGGCAGGTTGATGATCTCGGCCAGGTCGGGAAAGTCGGCGGCTAACTCGTTGATGAACTGGTGGATCTCGATCGGGTCCATGTAGTGGCTGAAAAAGCCTTTGATGTAGCCGGGTGGCAATGGCGGCAGGCCGCCGCCCACCCACTCGTTCACCGGCGCCTCCGCCACGCCTCCTGCGCTGGAGGCGACGCGGACCATGGCCGGCACGGGCGTCGTCGTCCCCGCCGCGCCGACGCGGACCAGGACGCGGTGGTACATATAGACGCCAGCGTCGGTGTACCTGGACATGGTCGTCGCCGCGCCGTACTCCCCGCCCTCTTCCTTCCAGGCCATGGCCAGCGTCGGGCCACCGGTCGGTGTGCCGAGGGAGGTCCGGGCGGCCACGGCCAGGAACCGGCCGGCATAGTTGGTGAAATAGTCGACGCGCATGATGAGCACCTCGGGAGTCGGGGCGAAACCAAAGAGGCGCGGGCCCAGTTCCTCGACGGCCGACGGCCCTTCTTCGGCGAGGGCTTTGGCCCGCTGTTCGGCCTCGATCGCCGCTTCGCGCTCCGCCTTGGCCGCCTCCCAGGTGGATTGGTCCTCGATCGTCATGCCCGCGGCAAAGCCCAGCGATTCGTAGAGCGCCCGCTCGCTCGGGGTGACGATGGCATGGACGATCACGCTGCCGTCCTCGTTCATGCGCAGGTACTCGGTCAAATCGGCCTCGAGGGCCATCAACTGCTCGATGGCCTCCAGGTTCGGCAGGCGGAACTCGACGAGGGCTTCTTCCTCGACCTCGCCCTCCAGCTCGACGCCCGACGGGGGCTGGGCCGACACCGCCACCACCGGGGTCACGATCAACACAAATAACAACAGCCAGGAGGTCACCCGCCAGGCGCGCTGGCGAAACGTCGCCCCTGTGGCCCAGATAGACAGAATATTCCAGCTCTCCATCGTTTGCCCCCCTTGAATTTGTTCCATGGCTCCTACTGAACTGTTGTGGTTCCCTCTTGTTCCCGGCCTACACACGACCTCCAGCCTAGACACCCATCGGCCTCACCCCCCTTCTTTGAAAATAGCTCACCCTTTATCCCACCCCATCCTCCTGGGCGCAGCAGCGCTGCGCCCCTACGCCCCTCCCCGCACGCGGGCTCTTTGGGTAGGCAAAGGCAATGCCCTCGCCGACCCCATTCGTTGATTCGTTTCCCATTCGTTGACAGGCCTTTCCAACAAAAAGCGATCCCTTACCCGCTGCTCACGGGCCTGATTGTCACTGTTCCGGAGTGAAGCCGATGGTGCGCGGTAGCGTGGATGTGGAGCTGCGCGTGGAATATGAAGTTGTAATGGCTGAAGCGACCCGACGGGTCCGCGCATTATTTTACCATGAGCTACCCCGCTTGTCAATACCGTATTTTCACCCTCTTGGGAGTCGAGGCTTCAGCCGGAGAACCGCCGGGCTTCAGCTTGGCCGGCATAGAGTTGACGCGTCCGCCATTCTGAGGTAGAATGGGGACTCATAACAGGAGAGGAGAGCATGGTCGACAAATACATCCCGCAAGAGATTGAACCCAAGTGGCAGGCCCGCTGGGAAGCGGACGGTCTGTACCGGGCGGTGATCGATCCCGACAAACCGAAACACTACGCCTTAACCATGCTTCCGTATCCCAGCGGGGACCTGCATATCGGCCACTGGTATGCCATGGCCCCATCCGACGCCCGCGCGCGCTTTATGCGCATGCGCGGCTACAATGTGCTGTTCCCCATGGGCTTTGACGCCTTTGGCCTGCCGGCGGAGAATGCGGCCATCGAACGGGGCATCCATCCCTACACCTGGACCATGTCCAATATCGAAAAGATGCGCCGCCAACTGCGCAGCATGGGGGCGATGTTCGATTGGACGCGCGAGGCGATCTCCTGCCTGCCCGGCTATTACCGCTGGACGCAGTGGTTCTTCCGCAAATTCTACGACGCCGGGCTCGCCTACAAGGCCTTCGCCCCGGTGGACTTTTGCCCCCACTGCAACACCACGCTGGCCCGCGAACAGGTGTGGGGCGAAGACAAGCACTGCGAACGGTGCGGAACGCCGGTGATCCGCAAGAACCTGGAACAGTGGTTCTTCCGCATCACCAACTATGCCGAAGAACTGCTTGACTTTTCCAAGATCGACTGGCCGGAACGGGTCAGGGCCATGCAGACCAACTGGATCGGCCGCAGCGAGGGGGCCGATGTCGTCTTCAAGTCGGAGGCCGGGGACGAGATCGTGGTCTTTACCACCCGACCCGACACGCTGTGGGGGGCGACCTTCATGGTCCTGGCGCCGGAACACCCGCTGGTGGAGAAACTGACCACGCCCGACCGTCGCGCCGAGATGGAAGCGTACGTCGCCCAGGCAGCTCGCCAGACCGAGATCGAGCGCCTGAGCCGCGAAAAGGAAAAGACCGGCGTCTTTATCGGCGCCTATGCCATCAACCCGGTCAACGGCGCCCGCATCCCCATCTGGATCGCCGACTATGTGATGATGACCTACGGCACCGGGGCGATCATGGCCGTCCCCGCCCACGACGAACGGGACTTTGAGTTTGCCCTGAAATTCGGCCTGCCCATCATCCCGGTCATTGACCGACCCGACCGGCAGGCCAGGAGCGTGGTGCCGGCCGGCGCGGTGAAGGACGGCCTGGCCGGGGCCCTGAGCCGGGCCGGCTACGATTTCCAGGAACAGGACGGCCGCCTGTACGTCACCCTGACGGCCGACCAGGCGCCGCAGTACGCCCGCCTGGTCCAGCAGCACCTGCGGCCCGGCTTCTGGGTCGAGGTGGTGGGCGGTTCATGGCTCTTTATCTTTGACGACGGCGTGGTCGAGTTCAACTCCGAAGCGGCCGATCGCGCCATCCTGGCCCGCTGCCAGGCCCTGAATCCCCAGCTCAACGGCTGCCGGACGACGATGGAGATGCTGTGGCAGCAGCCCTTCTACCGCGATGTCCTGTTCCATGACGAATTCGGGACGATGATCAATTCCAACGAGTTCACCGGCACGCCGGGCGAGGTGGCCAAGCAGCGGGTGACCGAGTGGCTGGAGCAGACGGGCAAGGGGGTGTTCCGGGTCAACTACCGCCTCCACGACTGGCTGATCAGCCGCCAGCGCTACTGGGGCGCGCCCATTCCCATCGTCTACTGTGAGCGATGTGGAACGGTGCCGGTGCCCTATGAGGACCTGCCGGTGCTGCTCCCTTCCGACGCGGTGATCCCGCCTTCGGGCGAAAACGCGCTCAAGTTCCATGAAGGGTTCCTGCACACCACCTGTCCCCAGTGCGGCGGCCCGGCCACCCGCGAGACCGATACGATGGACACCTTCATGTGCTCGTCGTGGTACCAGTACGCGTACCTCAGTCCGTACTACCGCGAAGGCGAGCCGGCCCACGCCGACTCGACCCCCATCGATCCGGAGGAGGCGGCCTACTGGTTGCCGGTGGATGTGTATACCGGCGGCATCGAGCACGCCACCATGCACCTGATCTACACCCGCTTTTTCACCAAAGCCCTGCGCGACCTGGGGATCATCCCGCTGGATGAGCCGATGATCGTGCTGCGCAACCAGGGGATCATCCTCGGCGAAGATGGCGAAAAGATGTCCAAGAGCCGAGGGAACGTCATCGCCCCGGACGACCTGGTCGAACGGTACGGCGCCGATACGGTGCGCGGCTACCTGATGTTCGGCTGGCGGTGGGACCAGGGAGGGCCGTGGGATTCGCAGGGCATCGAAGGGGTCGCCCGCTTTCTGAACCGGGTGTGGGATTGTGTCCTGGAGCCGGGTCGGGTCAGCGACGTCCCGCCCGACGAACGGGCGGTCCGCAGCCTGCGGCGCCAGGTCCATCAGGCCATCCGCAAGGGTACCCGTGACATGGAATCGTTCAGTTTTAACACCTACATCGCCAACCTGATGGAGCTGAACAACGTCCTGCTCAAGGCCAAAGAGACGCCCGTATACGGCACCGAGGCCTGGAACGAAGCGATTGAGGCGCTGCTGCTCATGCTGGCGCCGGCCTGCCCGCACATCGCCGAAGAGCTGTGGACGCGCACCGGCCGGCCCTATTCGATCCATCAGCAGGCCTGGCCCTCCTGGGACGAGGAAGTGGCCGCCGAGGAGACGCTCACCTTACCGATCCAGGTCAACGGCAAGGTGCGGGATCGGATCCAGGTGGCGGTGGATGTGGATGAGGAGACGGTGCGGTCGCTGGCGCTGGCGACCGAAGGGGTGAAGCGCCACACCGCAGGCAAACAGATCGAACAGATCATTATTGTCCCGGGCCGGCTGGTCAACATCGTGGTCCGGTAAGAGAGGAACCGAACATGGCTCGACGAGAACCCAGGCCGGCCGGGAAGGGCCACGGTCCGACAATACACGATGGCATCGTCCTGGTGATGGGCGCCGGTGTGCTCCTGGGCCTGCTGTGGCTGGCCCGGGCGCCCCACACCGGGGCTGGAGCGTTCCTCTCCGGCCTCCTGGCCCATCCTTCCCCTCGGTCCGGAGAGTCCGTCCAGGAAGACCCGCCGGGCACTTATGTCGAGCACCTGCCCCTCATCTCCAAGAGCCTGTGGGCCTACCCCTCCGCGCCCTATGGGGTGCAGATCTATGGCATCAACCGGTCGCTCGCCCTCCAGATCGCCCAGATGGGAGCGCGATGGGTCCGCATCCCATTAATATGGTCCTCGATCGAGCCAGAGAACACCACCCCTGAGCATTACCAGTGGCGGGCTGGCTATGAAGCCGGGCTGGCGCAACTGGCCGCCCGCAATGTGAGGGTGATTTTGACCGTCTCGGAGAACCCGTCGTGGGCTGCCACCTACCGCAACGGACCGATCGACAAGGTCCCGATCAGCGAACTGGTCGAGTTCGTTGTCGCCGCAGTGCAACGCTACAGTAAACCGCCCTACAACATCAAACATTGGGAGTTCTATAACGAGCCGGACAACGGGAACATACTCTATGCTGAACGGGGAGCCAGTTGGTTTGGAGACAAACCGCAGGTGTATGTGAACCTGCTCCAGGCGGTGTACCAGCCGATCAAACAGGCCGATCCCCAGGCGCAGATCGTGCTGGGCGGCCTGGCCTATGATTGGTTTATCGAAGACAACGGTCCGTTCGTCCGGGGCTTTCTCGATGAGGTCCTGGCCAAGGGGGGCGGCAACTGGTTCGATGTCATGAACTTCCATTATTATCCTACGTTCCGTCCCAATTGGGAAGCGTATGGTCCTGACATCATCGGCAAGGCAAACTATTTGCGGAACAAGCTGGCCAGCTATGGGGTGAACAAACCGTTCATCTGTACCGAAGCCGGTTTCTGGAGCAATGCCGTGAAGGAACCTCCGGGCAACCATGAGACGCAGAGCCGCTACGTGCCCCAGCTCTTTGTCCGCAGCCAGGCGGCCGGCCTGGACCTGACCATCTGGTTCATGCTGACCGATTATGACAACTGGGAGGTGGGGCTGTTTACGCCGGCGATGCAGCCCAAGCCGGCCTATCAGGCCTACGTCACCCTGACCCGGCAACTGTCGGCGGCACGGTACGTGCGAACCCTCCCCCTGGCCGAGACCGGATCAGCAGATGTAGAAGCGTACGAGTATGCCGCACCAAGCGGCTCCAGCCGGATCGTGGTCGCCTGGACCAAGAGCGATGAAATCACGCATCGCCTGAAGCTGGCCGGCAGTCAGGCGGTGGTGGTGGACAAGTATGGAGCCAAGACGACGGTCCGGGACGCGGATGACGGATCCGCCGACGGGAAGGTGACCGTGACCGTCACCGCCAGTCCCGTCTATATTCGGATCCCATACTAGCCGTCCATCGGCCCAATACAGCGATGGCGCATGAAGAGCGTTATCTTTGATCAGGTGTCCAAGCGGTTCACCCTCCGTCGGGAACGGCCCCGTTCCTACCAGGAGCTGTTCCTCGACCTGCTCCGCCTGAAGCGCCCTGCGCCCCGAGAGGAGTACTGGGCCTTGCGCGAGGTCAGCCTCCAGATCGAGCAGGGGGAGATGGTGGGCATCATCGGGCCGAACGGGGCGGGCAAGAGCACCCTGCTCAAGCTGATCGCGCGCATTCTCGAACCCACCTCCGGCACGGTTCAGGTCAACGGACAGGTCGGCGCCCTCCTGGAACTGGGAGCCGGCTTTCATCCCGAACTGACCGGCCGGGAGAACGTCTACCTGAACGGGTCAATCCTGGGGTTCAGCAAGGCCAAGATGGACCGCATCTTTGATCAGGTGGTGGCGTTCTCCGAGATCGAGCGGTTCATTGATGTGCCGGTCAAACACTACTCCTCCGGCATGTACATGCGCCTCGCCTTCTCCATCGCCATCCATATCGAACCGGACATCCTGTTGGTGGATGAGGTGTTGGCCGTCGGCGACCAGGCGTTTCAGCGGCGCTGTCTGGACAAGATCCACGAGATGAAACGCCAGGGGGTGACCATTGTGCTGGTGACCCACGCCCTGGATACGGTGCGCGAGTTGTGCCATCGCGCCATCTGGCTGGACGAGGGCCAGATCCAGGCCGAAGGGCCGGTGGACCGCGTCCTGGAACAGTATACCTCGTATCTGCACCGGGTCGAGACCGAGGCGCTCCAGAAAGAGGAGGCGGCTCGCCAGGAGGGCGCGGCCGAAAAGGCGCGGAAACGTCGAGAGGAGGAGACCGCGCCCGCCGGACCAGAAGCCACCCCTTGGCGGTGGGGGAGCCGAGAAGCGGAGCTGGTCTCGATCCAGTTCCTGAACGGCGAGGGAGAGGAGACCCGCACCTTTCATACCGGCGAAACCTTCATCGCCCGCCTGCATTACATGGCCCATCAGCGCATTGAACAACCGATGTTTGGGGTGGCCCTGTACCATGCCGGCGGATTCCACATCAACGGCCCGAATACCGTCTTTTCGGATTACCCGATCGACTTTATCGAAGGACCGGGCTACATTGACTATATCATCCCCCAGCTTCCCTTACTGGCCGGGACCTATCTCTTTTCGGCGGCGATCTATGATCACCCGGGCCAACATGCCTACGATCATCACCACATGGCCTACACCTTCTACGTCGTCGCCAACCGCCGCATCAAGGAACGGTACGGCTTCTTTTATATCCCCAGTTACTGGCGACTGACCCCGCTGACCTCCCCCAACCACTCCGATGGCCGCGAGTTTCCATGCTCGGCCGGGCAACCGGAGCGATGAGAATGCCCAGGGGTCGGCGGCTGTTGCAGATGGACAAATTAACGCGGACACCATCGGGACAAGCCCGACGATCCGTTCGACCTTCGGCACGTTCGCCCGCCGCTCGAAGCGGCGGGCTCTGCCAACAAAGCCCCGTTCGGGGCTGGCAAACCGCCCGCAGGGCTTGGCGGACTGAATCGGGCGAGAGCGCTGGCCTGGCTCATGATTCAAGGCGCGATTGGCCGGGCGGGCCATGCCCGCTTCAATTGAAAAGGTAGGCCATGAGCCGACTTCTCCTCATCAGTTTCGACGTGGTGGATACCCGAATGGCCGGGCCGGGCATCCGCTATTGGGAGATGGCCCGGACGCTGGCCCGGACGCTGGAGGTGACCCTGGCCACGCCGGGGGCCACGTTGCCCGGCGAGGGATTTGCCTGCCATTCGTATCGCTATTGTGACTGGGAGAGCCTGGCCAGCGCCGTCTCCTGGGCGGATGTACTGCTGACTTCGGCCAACATGGTGATGCACTTTCCGGCGCTGACCACCTGCGGCAAACCGCTGATGATCGAGACGCCCCACCTGTTCGAGCCCCTGCACTTTTATTCCGATCTGCCCCGCGACCAGCAGGCGGTGCGCTTTTCCGATCTCCGGGAGACGATGCGACAGGTGGCCCTGGCCGGCGATTTCTTTTTCTGCGCCACTCAGCGCCAGCGGGACTATTGGATCGGGGTGCTCGACGCCATGGGGCGCATCACCATGGACACTTACCGCGATGACCCGACGCTCCATCGGCTGATTGACGTGGTCCCCTTTGGCCTGCCGTCGCTTCAGCCCAAACACGCCACCCCGGTCCTCAAAGGGGGGATGCCCGGCATCTCCCCCACCGACCGGGTGGTGCTCTGGGGAGGCGGTCTGTGGCAGTGGCTGGACCCGGTGAGCATGGTCCGGGCCGTAGCCCGCGTCGCGGAACGGCGCCCCGAGGTCCGCCTGGTCTTCCCGGGAACCCGTCACCCGAACCCCATCGTGCCCGATATGCCGGTCGTGCGCGAGACGATGGCTCTGAGCGACCAGCTCGGATTGACCGGGAGCGTGGTCTTTTTCGGCGATTGGGTGCCCTACGAACTGTGGCCGAACTATTTGCTCGAGGCGGACATCGGCGCCTCGCTGCACCTGGATACTCTGGAAACGCGGTTCGCCTTCCGCACCCGGATCATGGACTATATCTGGGCCGGACTGCCGATGGTGGTCAGTGGCGGCGATGAGACGAGCGAGTTGATCGCGCGACATGGTCTGGGCGAGGTGGTCCCGCCCGGGGATGTGGAGGCGATCGCTGCCGCCCTCCTCCGGCTGCTGGACACGCCCGACCTGCGGCAGACCTATCGGGAGCGGTTCGAGCGGGTCCGTCCCTTGCTCACCTGGGAGCGGGCGTGTGAGCCGATCGCGCGCTTTTGCGAACGGCCCCGTTTCGCACTCGACCGGATGGCCGGGGGAACCTGGTGGCAAAGCCCGGCCGAGCAACAGCTCCGGTCGGAGATCGAGGACCTTCGGGCAGAGCGCGAGCAACAGCGCCTGGAGATGGAGCGCCTCCAGGCCCTGGTGCAGGGCTATGAGCGGGGCCGGTTCATCCGCTTCATGCGCTTCCTGCACCGGTGGCGCACGAAGCTGGGGTTCTGAATGCCGACGCCACTCGTGGAGCAGCCGGCGGCGGAGGGCGCGACTCCGGGGCCGGGGGTAGGGCACACCTCCGGTTTGCCCGGGCGTGCGCTATCGCTGCGGCGCAGGCCGACGGCCAGTCGAATGCTTGCCAGCGCCGATTCCCAACGCCGATTGTCTTAGTGCGAAATTCATTTCGCGTTACGGTTGCACGGCCACAGGTGGTAGTGCGAAATGAATTTCGCATTACGGTTGTCAAGGGAGTTGCCATGCCCGGCGGGGCGCCACGAGGGATGAAAATCAGGGCCTGTCAACGAAATGGGCGAAGAATCAACGAATCGGGTCGGCGAGGGCAATGCCCTCGCTGACCCGAAGGTACGCCGCCGCGTAGGAGCGCGGTGGCGCTGCGACCAGGGGGTGGGGGGAGACTTGCGCACGAAACTGGACCACAACTCCACGGAAATTCTATAGACGCCGGCCCTGCGCCATGATACACTGTGGTTGAAGGGACATCCCATGGGATGGTACTTGATTCCCATTGACCTGGCCTGGATGAGAACGTACAATCAAGATGGCAGGGTCGGTGTCTCCTTCAGAACCAGAAGGGTCCGTGGAGGAGTGAGAGGTTGACAACGCGAATCGGGCGGTTGGTTCGAGCGCTGCCGGTCCTGTTCTTGATCTGCTGGTATGGGGCCCAGAGCGGCGTGTCGCCGGCTGCGGCCAGTCCCGAAGCGAACGTGATCCGGGTCGCACCCTCGGGTCAGGATACGCCCGACTGCGGCTCGGAAGCGTTGCCTTGCCAGACGATCCAGTATGCGGTCAACAAGGCGCAACCCGACGACACCATCCGGGTGGCCGAAGGGACGTACACCTGGAATCCCTCCGATTTCACCTGCCAGAACAGCGTCGGCGCCCACGCGGTGGTGTGCGTCAAGAACACGCGGCTGACCATTCTCGGCGGCTATTCGACCGACCATTGGGGCTACGCCGAACCCGACAAGCATCCGACCATCATTGATGGACAGAACGCCCAGCGCGGCGTGTTTGTCCTGAACACGGTCGGCACCACCAAACTGCAGATGGAAGGGTTCACCATCCAGAACGGCCTGGGGCGGGGCATCCCGGGCCGGGCGGGGGATGATGCCATCTTTGCCTACGGCGGAGGGATGTTCGCCGACCTGGGCGGCCAGGCTGTCCAGGGCAACGAGATCGTGCTGCGCCACATGGTCTTTCGCAACAATCAGGCGATCGGCGAGAACACGTCCCGTTCATACGGTGGTTCGGGAGTGGGCGGAGGACTGGCCGTCCGCTCGGCCTATCAGCTCACCCTCGAACATGTCGTCTTTGAGGGGAACCGCGCGCAATCCGGGACCGGCACCAAGCGGAGCGGCTACGCCGTGGGCGGTGGATTCCACGCCGATCGCTCGCACCTTTTTGCTTCTCATGTGACCTTCATCAACAACGTCGCCATGTCCGCTCCCTGCTCCGGCAATGGACGGGACACCGACGGCCAGAGCGGGGATGCGCTGGGCGGGGGCTTTGCCTTCCACGGCTACGATGCCACCTTGCAGCACGTCCTCGCCGAAGGGAACCAGGCGCTGGGAGGCAATGCGACCCAGAACGGCAGCATGGCCTTTGGCGGGGCGCTGTATGTCGAGAACGGGACGCTGACCGTCCTCGATTCGGTGGTGCGTTACAACCTGGCGCGCGGCGGAGACGGCGCAAACGGTGCGCTGAGCTCCGGCGGTGGGATCGATGCCCACAACTCCAGCCTATTTCTGGAGCGGGTGCAGGTCATCGCCAACACCTCGCGCGGGGGCAACGCCTACAACGCCTCCGGCAACGCCGGCTCGCCAGGGGGCGGCGGGGTAACCATCGCCGATTTTGTCGGCAACAGCGTTGTCCGCATCACTAACTCGGTCATCGCCAACAATTCGGTGGAATTCGGGGACGTCGGCAGCACCCTGGTCGGCGGCGGCGGGGGAGGTCTCTGGCTCCAGGGGACGGACGATGCCATCATCACCCATACTACCATCGCCGCCAATCAGTTGAACAAACCACCGATGCAAGGCCACGCCATCCTGTTGCTGAAGGTGGGGACCCCGGCCCCCAGTGTGGTTCAGTTCCGCTACAATATCATCGCCGATCACAAGGCCGATGTGGGGGTCTCGGCCCTGTATGTCCAACAGGGATGCACCGCCCGTCTGGAGCGCACCCTGTGGGCCGGGAATGCCAAAGCGACGGCCGGAGAGGGGAGCATCCAGGATTCCAACCCGGTCTATGCCAGTTCGGCCCGCTTTATCTCCCCGGGACCGCCCAGGTATGACTATCACATTGACAAAGGCTCGGCCGCCAAAGACCAGGCGGTGGGCAGCCCGGTGGAGGTTGACATTGACGGCGATGAGCGCACTTCCGAGACGCCGGACATTGGCGCGGATGAGTATGTCCAGCCCGCCCTGGTGCTCCGGACCCCCAGGCCATCCAGCCAGAGCTTACAGGTCCGGTGGGAGGCCAACTCCACGATCCTCAGCAAGGTGCACCACTACCACCTCATTGTCACCTGCGGGCCGGGCGCCAGTCCGCCAGCCGAAGGGGCGTGCGGGGCGCCGATCAACGCCGGCCTGAACACCCGCTTTACCCTCACCGGTCTGACCAACGAGGTCGCCTACACCATCGTCGTCGAAGCCCGCGACGCGGCCAACAACCTGCTGGCGACCTCCAATCCGGTCGTCGGCACGCCGCTGGAGATGGACTGGGTCCATTTTGTGCCCGTCGTTTTCAACCGGAATTGAGGTCGATCTCCCTGCCCATCCCCATTGGGCTGGATGGTTGTCGAGCGGTCCATTTTCGACGGGAGGTGGGCGTAGGGCGACCGGGCCGGTCGCCCTTACGCCCATTCGTGCATCTGTTCCCCACTGGTTGACTGTGCCTACCCACCCCGCCTTGCCCAGGTTCCGAACCTGCAGAAGGCGTTTCGGTCGCCGCGTGCCCAATGACCCCACCTCCACACCCCCTCCCCGCGTGCCCAATGACCCCACCCCCCTACCCCCTCCCCGCGTGCCCAATGACCCCACCCCCATACCCCCTCCCCGCGTGCGGGGAGGGGGCTGGGGGAGGGGTAGGGGCGACCGGGCCGGTCGCCCCTACCACGGAAATGGATCCACTGCCCCGCGAGCCAGCGGTTTGCCCTTGGCTCAGGGCTATGGTACAATGCGGCGCAGGGCCGGGGGTAGGGCAAACCCCCGGTTTGCCCAGGCGTGCGCAAGCCATAGGCTTGCGCTACGCTGCGGCGCAGGCCAATGGTTCTTGAGTGGAGCGGACCGCCCGGCTGAAGCCTCGACTCCCGGACGAGAGGAGTGGAGCCTTTAGGCGGTGGTCGTTCCGGCGGAAGCGGGCGACTGGGCCGGTCGCCTCCCCGCGCGAGAAGAGCAGTCTTTTTTCGAGGTAGATCTGAATGGCGCATGCCCAAGAGCGCGAGCGACCCTCGGTCACGGTGGATATCGTGGTGATCGCCCCCTCGGCGGGGAGGTTCCAGGTGCTGCTGGTCCGGCGCCACAAGCCGCCCTTTGAAGGGTGTTGGGCGCTGCCGGGCGGCTTTGTGGAACCGAACGAACCGCTGGAGGCCGCCGCGCGCCGCGAGTTGCGGGAGGAAACCGGCCTGGAACCGGCCCACCTGGAGCAGTTGCATACCTTTGGCGACCCCGGACGCGACCCTCGCGGCTGGACGATCAGCGTCGCCTATCTGGCGCTATTGGAAGAAGGCGAGCGCGAGGCCCGGCCCCTTCAGGTGGGCAGCGACGCGCGGGAGGCGAGGTGGTTTGACCTCGACCACCTGCCTCCCCTGGCCTTTGACCACGATCAGATCCTGGCCTGGGCCATCCGGCGGCTTTACGGCGCGGCCGGCCGCGCCTGACCCACCCGGCGGGCCGCCAGCCGCCGCAGCACCCACTTGTTCACTTCCGCCGCCACCGACGGGAGCAGGATCAGCGGCAACATGATCAGCCAGTCGGAGAAGGTCAGGAAGGTCGTCTCGAACACCGGGTCGAGGAAGGGCACGTAGATAATCGCCAGCAGGATCGTCAGCGAGGTCAACACCGCCCACTGCATCCACTTGTTGGTGAACACCCCCAGGGCAAAGAGCGAGTACCGCTCCGAACGGGACGTATAGGCGCGAAACAGTTCCGAGATCGACAGAGTGGCAAAGGCCATCGTCCGGGCGTGGACCTCACCGGCGGACAGGCCCACCCGGAATGCCGTCAGCACGGCAGTGGTGATGGCCACCGTCTGGACGGCGATGCCGATGATCATCTCCCGGTTGACGATCGGCTCACCGACCGGGCGGGGAGGCTGGTCCATGATGTCCGGATCGCCCTTTTCGACCCCCAGGGCCAGCGCCGGCGCGCCATCGGTGATCAGGTTCAGGACCAGCAGTTGGATCGCCACCAGCGGCAGCGGCCAGCCCAGGATCATCGCCAGGAAGAGGATCATGATCTCGGCCATGTTGCACGACAGCAGGTAATAGACAAACTTGCGGATATTGGAGTAGATGATCCGCCCCTGTTCGACGGCCGAGACGATACTGGCATAGTTGTCATCGGTCAACACCATATCCGCCGTTTGCTTGGTCACGTCGGTGCCGGTGATGCCCATCGCCACCCCGATGTTGGCCCGCTTCAGGGCCGGCGCGTCATTGACGCCGTCGCCGGTCATGGCGACGATATGCCCCCTGGCTTTAAGCGCCTCCACAATGCGGACCTTGTGTTGGGGCGAGACGCGGGCATAGACCACCACATCGTCCACGATCTCCTGGAATTCCTCGTCGCTCATCTGGTCCAGTTCCGCGCCGGTCAGCGCCCGGTCGTTCTCGCGCAACAGGCCGATCTCCTTGCCGATGGCCACCGCCGTGTTCAGGTAATCGCCGGTGATCATCACCGACTCGATGCCCGCCCTGCGGGCGGTTTGCACCGCCGGGGCGACCTCGGGACGGGCAGGGTCGATCATCCCCAGCAGGCCGATAAAGACAAAGTCGCGCTCGACCTCCTCCGGGTGGGGATTGGCGGGGACCTCTTTCAGCGGACGGAAGGCCACGCCGAGCACCCGCAGGGCGTTGGCCGCCAGCGCCTCGTTTTGCTCCAGGATATTTTGGCGGCGTTCATGACTGAGCGGCCGGATCATGCCGTCTTCGAGCACCCAATTGCACAGGCCTAACACGATGTCGGGCGCCCCTTTCATATAGGCCACATAGTCGCCGTAGCGCGGGTCGGGATGGAAGGTGGTCATCCGCTTCCGTTCCGAGTCAAAGGGGATCTCGGTCAGGCGCGGGTATTCGCGGCTCAGCTCGGTCTTCCAATAGCCTGCCTTCGCCGCGGCCACGACAAATGCCCCTTCGGTGGGGTCGCCGGCGATCCGCCAACTGGACGAACCGTTGTGATCTATCTTTTCCAGACGGGCGTCGTTGCACAGCAAGCCGGCCCGCAGCAACAGCCTCATCCCTGGGAACCCCTCCAGCGTCACCGGTTCGTCATCGTTCAGGAACTGCCCTTCCGGTTTGTACCCTTCGCCGGTGATGGTCAGGAGGGTGCGGTCCACATAGATCTGGACGGCCGTCATCTCATTCTGCGTCAGCGTGCCGGTCTTGTCGGAACAGATGGCCGTGGCCGAACCGAGCGTTTCGACGGCCGGCAGGCGGCGGATCAGCGCATGGCGCTTGACCATCTCCTGCATCCCCAGCGCCAGGCAGATGGTGACCACCGCCGGCAGGCCCTCCGGTACGGCGGCGATGGCCAGGCTGACCGCCACCATGAACATCTCGACCAGCTTGGGCACGGTGTGGGGCGTGTCAAAATAGGCCCTCACCCCCTGGCTCAGCAGAACATTCAGCGGCGTATCCCGTACCACCCCGATCAGACCCACCAGGCCGCAAACGACCAGAGCGGCGATGCCCAACACCCGGCCCAACTGATCGAGCTTGACCTGCAACGGCGTCGGCTCTTCCTCGTAGGACTGGATCAGCTCGGCGATCTTGCCGATCTCGGTCTGCATGCCGGTGGCGACCACCACGCCCTGACCCCGTCCGTAGGTGACCAGCGTGCTCATGTAGGCCATGTTATGGCGGTCGCCCACCGTGGCTTCTGCCGGGACCAGAGCCTGAGCATCCTTCCCCACCGGCACCGACTCGCCGGTCAGCGACGCCTCTTCGACGCGCAGGTTCATACTCTCAATCAGGCGCACATCGGCCGGGACAAAGTTTCCGGTTTCCAGGACGACCACATCGCCGGGCACCAGCTCCCGGGAGGGGATGGTGACCAGATGCCCGTCGCGCAGGACGTGGGCGTTGGGGGCAGCCATCTTTTTGAGGGCGGCCAGCGCCTCTTCGGCCCGCCCCTCCTGCACCACCCCCAGGATGGCGTTGAGGATGACAATGGCCATGATGGCCGCGGCATCAATGAACTCGGTCGTGTCGCCCGTCCGGTTGTATTCCCTCCAGCCGATGAGGGCAGAGAGGATGGCGGCGGCGATCAGGATCAAGATCAAGAACTGGTTGAACTGATCGAGCAACATCTGCCAGAAAGTGCGCCGGGGTGCTTCCCGAAGTTCGTTCGGGCCAAATTGCTCCTGCCGCCGGCGCGCCTCCGCCTCGGTCAGTCCCCGCTCCAGGTCCGTCTCCAGGGCGGCGGCGGTTTCGGCGATGCTCATCGTGTGCCACGGCCGGTTACTGATCTCCATGACCAGACTCCTGGGATATGCTGATGGTGAACGGATTGTACCCAATTCTCCGACGTTGCGCCAATTTCGAGCGGGCCGGGGCGCCTGCCTCCTGGCCGCTACAGCGGTTTTTCGTAGAGACGATAGGTCTTGTAGATTCGCCCGCCGAGCCGCTCGATGATCCGGTTCATCATCTCGTTCGATTCCAAAATCCACGACATCTCGCACCGCCTGTACCCCTTGCGAAACGCCTCCCGCGCCGTCTCGACGTAGAACACCGCATCTATGCCCATCGTCCGGTATTCGGGGACGACGCCCATGATCATCAGTCGGAAGGTGTCAATGCGTCGCCGATACCACAGGAACTTGAGGAGGGTGAGGGGCAGGCTCCAGGTGTTGGGCTGGGGTCGGGCCTTGATCAGGGCCTGATTGACATCCGGGATGCCGAGGGAGATACCAGCCGGACGACCGTCCACCTCCGCCAGATAGACCAGGTCGGGGTCCAGGATCATCTTCAGCTCCTGGCCCAAATGCTCGATCTCGTGGTCGGTCATCGGCACAAAGCCCCAGTTCTTCTCCCAGGCCGCGTTATAGATGACCTTGGCCCGCTCGACCTCCTGGTCAAACTGTTTCAGGTCAATTTTACGCACGACCAGGCCCTCGCGTTGGCGGGCCTGCTCGGCCACGCGCAGGAACTTGGCCGGCAGCTTTTGCACATTGTAATCAAAGATATCGGTGCGGATATCCCAGGCATACAGGTCCTGGGCCTTCTGGAAACCGGCCCGCTCGATCAAGCCCTGATAATAGCGGGGGTTGTAGGTCATCATCACCACCGGCGGCATGTCAAAGCCGTCCACCAGCAACCCGCATTCCTCATTCTGGGAGGGGTTCTCCGGCCCGCGGATGGCGGTCATCCCCTGCTCCCGCAGCCAGTCCGAGGCGGCGTCGAACAGGGCGTGCGCCACGGTATCATCGTCAACCACCTCAAAGAACCCGAAAAAGCCCACCGAATCGCCGTGGACCTCATTGTGGCGATGGTTGACAATGGCGCCGATGGTGCCTACGATCTCCGCGCCGGCCATCGCCAGGAAGAGCTGCAGCCGGGCATGTTCGTAAAAGGGATGGCGGCCCGGAGTGAGCAGCTTGAGCCGGTCGCCGAAAATGGGCGGCACCCAGTAGGGGTCATGGCGATACAGGCGCCAGGGGAACCGGACAAAGGCGCGCCGCTGCTCCTCCGTTTCCACCGGGATCACGCGAACGTCTGAAGCTCTCATCCTTTCATCCTCCTTGTCGGTGATAGATTGATCGGGAAGCCGCCAACCTCAGGATTTTCCCGGTCCGATGCCCATTCCACGGGATTGTTCCGAATATATTCCCGTATCTGGTCCAGGGATTCCTCGTTGCGGATGACATGTTCGTAATAATTACGTTGCCAGACCGGCAGGCCGGGTGTCCCGCGCAATTCGTGACTACGTTTGGTGACGGCGGATTTGAATTGGGCCATAATGGCGCCGATGGATGCCGGCGTCGGGCCGCACGGTCGTTCCGTAGGGGCGACCCGGCGGGTCGCCTCTATGGGGGCGACCGGGCCGGTCGCCCCTACCATATCGTCGTTCACAATCCAAATGATACCATGCACGTGATTGGGCATGATCACAAATTCATCGGCGTTTAACACGACGTACGGCCGGACGGTGGCGGTTTTGAACCATTCATCGCGCACGATTTCCCCCCATTCGTTCAACCGCATTTCGCCGTCCACCACCTCACCGAACACACATGCCCGATCGTGGGTGCACAGGGTGACGAAATAGGCCCCGGCCTGAGAATAATCGTATCCCGGTAGCCGGAGGCTGCGCCGCTGGTGTCGATGCGGACCGTAGATCATGCCCCAATCCTACGAAAATACCCCACCCCATCCCCTTGCCCCTTCCCCTCCCCGCACGCAGGGAGGGGAAGGGAGCCCGCAGGCGCGCAGCGCTGCCATGCCCAACGTCCAATGGGTGGCTGGTCGACCGCCCCTGCTTCTTGATCCCCATTATACACGGAACACGCCTCTCGGCAAATGAGGCCGGACGGGCATGGGCTCAACTGACGTACCCCAGGCCGCGCAACCGTCTCTCCATCTCGGCCGCTTCATCGGCGCTGTACTCCGGGACCGCCGCCTCCCCCTGGGGCGACTCGGCCGGGCAGTACTGCACCGGATGGGCGGACCGGTACCGCTCGTCAAAGATTTCGAGCAGCGGGCGCCCGTCCAGGTCGTCCGGGATGGGCAGCCCCAGCGCATAGAGCACGGTGGGGGCCACATCCACGATCCGCGCCCCTTCCAGCCGGGGCCGGGCGACGATCGGCGGGCCGACGGCGGCAAACACCCCGGCGGGGGCGTGCCGGCCCTGAAGGTCGTCCCGCGACAGCGGCTCCAGCACCTGAGAGGCGGTCAGGGCATCGCCGATCAGATAGGGGCGGTCGCCCATATCCAACACCACATCCGGCAGCAGCTCCAGGAACGGCCCGTGATAGACCTCCTCCCGCCGGTACACCGCCCGCACCACCGGCTCGCCCGTCGCCGGATCGCGCAGGCTCCGCAGTTCGGCCATCAGCCGCTCGCGCAATGCTTCATAGTCCGCGCCCGGTGCGACGATCCCCTGCGGCTCCCGCCCCCGCAGATTCACGTAAATCCCCTCGACCGCCGGGCTCCCGGAGACGGCCTGGGTGCGGCTCCAATCAATGGGAGGGGTGAGCGCCTCATCCAGACGCCGGCCGAGCATCACCCGCGCCATGCGGCCCATCCGCCGCCGCAGTCCCAGGACATCGAGCCGGCGGATCAGCGCCCGCACCCGTTGCGCGGTCACCCCCCACCGCGCCCAAATGGGTCGGTCCCCGTCCCCGCCCTCCCCCAACGCCAGCCAGCCCCGTTCCCACAGCCAGCGGTTGACCTGGAACCGCTTGCGCGCCGGACCGAAACCGTGATCCGAGACCAAAAAGAGAAAAGTGCGGCCATCGAGCCGTTGCAGCCGATGGCCGATCGCCTGATCGATGAACTGGAAACAGCGGTCGAGCAGGGGCGCATAGGGCCCTCCCGCGTTCTGACTGGCCGCGTCCCAGAAGAGGTGCTGCAGATGATCCAGCGCCTGGACGACGTTGAAAAAGAGGTCCACCGGATGGTGGTCCATCAGGCGGCGGGCCACCTGCTCGTGGCGGTGCATCCAGCGCTCGATCTCCAGGATCTGCTGCCGGGTAGCGCCCAGCGGATCAAAGGGATCGGGGTGATAATCCGGCACCAGCGCCTCGATCTCCTGCTTGATCTCCGGCGGGTAGGTGAAATCGGTCTGGTCGTGGGGGGTCAGGAACCCGGAGACGAGATAGCCGTGGACTTCCGGCGGCGGGTAGGTGAGCGGCACATTCACCACGCCGACCCGTCGGCCATGGCGGCCGGCGATCTGCCACAACGTCTCGCTGCGGATGTGGCGGGACGAGACAAAGCGGCGGCGGACGTGATCGGGGGACGGTTCCCAGAAGTCCACCACCCCATGCCGGGCCTGGTTCTGGCCGGTCGCCAGCGACACCCATGCCTGGGCGCTAAAGGGCGGCAGGGTGGACTGGAGGGGTCCCCAGGCGCCTCGTTCCAGCAACTCGGCCAGGTTCGGCATCTGACCCCGCTCGATCCGGGGCAGCAGCAGGTCAAAGGTCGCGCCGTCCAGGCCGAGGATGATCGCTTTAGGATTCTCCGGTTCCATCCTGTCCCCCTCCCGGATGCCTGGCATAGGAAAACCAGGCGATGACGGTGGTCACATCCCGCGGCCGCACCTCCCCCAGGAGCAGCAGCAGGGCCAGATAGAGCGCGCCCAACACCCCGTAGGCCAGGATCAAGGTCAATCCCGCAGGGGACCAGAGGCGCGCCGCCCCCCACACCAGCAGCGAGGCGACCGCGATCCGGCCCAGCGAACCCAGGTCCACTCTGGGCCGGTAACGGCGGACGATATAGCCGATGACGACCAGGGCGGCGGCGGAGACGCTGACCAGCGAGGCCAGGGCCGCGCCGATGACGCCCAGCCGGCTCACTCCCCACCAGATCAGCCCCGCGGCCACGGGCAGCAGGGCAGTGGGGATGGCCAGCGCCCGGCCAGGCCGGTTCTCGGCCAGCAACGTCGTGACCAGGGTGATATAGACGCTGTAGGCGGCATAGCTGAAAATCAACACGGTGAGGATCGGCGCGGTGGGGCGGTAGGTGGCCGAAAAGAGAAGGGTCACCAGCGCGTCCGCCGTGCCGGCCACCAGGGCCAGGACGGGCAGGATGGCCAGAGCCAGCAGGCGGATCACCTGCCGCAGGTAGTCGCGGGTTTGCGCCGGGTCCTGGGCGGCGATGGCGTGGGACAGAGAGGGGAGCAGGGTGAAGGAAAAGGCGAGCAGCACCAGCCGCGGCGCATCGGCCAGGACGACCGCCGCCCCATAGTAGCCCACCTCCGCCGAGCCGGAGAGCAACGCCTGCACCCCCATCAGGTCCAGGCCGAGCAACAGGTTGCTGCTCAGAGTAAAGGCGATGGCCGGCAGGACAAAGGCCCAGACCTGCCGCTCGGTCAGGCCCTGGCCGGTGTCTGGACGCGGCGGAACAGGCCAGCGGCGGGTCCACAGCCAGGCGACGGCCAGTCCGCCCAGGGAGGAAGCGATATTCCCCACCAGCGCCCCCTCCACCCCCAGGCCGGCATAGACCAACAGGCTACTGACGGCCAGTTTCGTCAGGGCGTAGAGGGTGATCGTCGCCGCCAACTGACGGAAGGCCCGTTTGCCGTTCAGGATGCCCCGATAGTAGGCATAGGCCCCCATCCCCAGGACGTCCACCACGGCCAGGCGCAGGTAGCCGGTCAGGTCCGGATCGCGCAACAGCGCCGCCACCCAGGGAGCCGCCAGGAAGGACAGCCCGAACACCCCGACGCTGAGGACCGCCTGACAGCGGGCAGCCGCCCGCCGGACCGACCGCTCGACCAGCGACGGATCGGGCAGGTACCTTTGCAGCGCGGCCGGGACCCCGTTATTGACCGTGATCTCGACCCAGATCAGCAGGGACATGGCGACGCGAAATATGCCAAAGAGAGGAGGGGACAGCCACCGCGCCAGGAAGGCGTACAGGGCAAAGCCGCTCAGGAGAAAGGCCGCCTGTCCGATCGCCAGGTAGAACGTCCCCCGCGCCAGTTGGCGATCCGGGCCGGTCACGGTTTCTCTCGTCCCCGACGGTTCAATAGGGGCGACCAGTCCCTTTGGGCGCAGCGGCGCTGCGCCCCTGCGCCGCCTACGCCGCCGGCGGGGTACCGCCGGGTGCGAGGGCGCTGCCTTCGCCTACCGCATTCGGTGATTCGTTCCCCCATTCGTTGCCAGAATCCCAACAAGCGTGTCAACGAATCTCAAACGAATAAACGAATGAAGCGGGTGCCATTCGTTTATTCGTTGCCCATTCGTTGACAGTGATCGTTAACCTCACCCTACCCCCGTGGGCGTGGTTGACAGGCGGCTGCGGCTTTGCGGAACGGCCCAGGAGTGGAAGCTTTAGCTGGTTTCTGCGCGATTCCGTTCCGGCTGAAGCCTCCACTCCCACTCGGTGCTGGACTGTGCAATCACCCTGCCTGTGGCAGGCTAAACGGTCCCCATCGGCCATGCGAACCCTTCAGACGGCCGATTCCTCCCCGCGCACGCCCACGATCCGGGCCGGCACCCCGTAGGCGATGCTGTAGGGAGGCAGGCTGTGGGTGACCACCGAGCCAGCCCCGACGACACACCCCCGGCCGACGGTCACCCCGCCGAGGACGATGGTGGACGCCCCCAGCCAGACATCATCCTCGATGACAATGGGCTGGCCCTGTGGAGGTTGGGCGCGGATGGGGATGTCGCGACGGGCAAAGGTGTGGTTGCCGCAGATCAGTTGCACATCGTTCGCCAGCAGGACATCCCGCCCGATGCGCAGGCCGGCGTGGCCATAGAGCAGACAGCGGTGGCCGATGTAGGTGGTGGGGCCGATCACTACCTCGGCCCGGCCGGCGACGATATAGCACCCCCGCGATAACCAGACGTCATCCTGAAGCTCGATCCGCCCCTCCGGGGTGTTAGCGTCCAGGAAGCAGCCCTCGCCGATCATCACCCGCCGGCCCAGAAAGATGCGGCGCGGCACCAGAAAGCGCACATTCGGCTCGATGAAACAGCCTGACCCCACCTGGCCCAGCACGGCGCGGTACGCCCAGCCGCGCACGACGGAAAAGAGGACGGTCGGCAGGGGAGAGAGCGCCGTCAGGACCGCGCCCTGCCACAGGAAGCGCCCCCATCCTCCCCCGCCGGTGACCCGATGGCGGTAGCGGACCAGGTTCTGGCGCAGGCCGCCCCGCATCGTCGCCGTCTGATAGAGAGGCGTCGCAGCTTCGGTCGGTGGGGATTCGTTCTCGGACAGATCGGGCAGCCGTTCGCTCACCATACTCGATATACCACCGGCAAATAGGCCGGATAGCTTCCCGGTCGGGCGGACCCCAGACTGATCTCATCCACCAGCACCAGCGGGGCGTCCGCCACCGAAAGGGTGAGGGTGAACGGCCCGCTGCCCAGCCCGGTCAGGTCGAACCAGGCATGGGTCCACTGGTCGCTCTCGACGGGCCAGGTGAAGGCCACCGGCGACTCGCCAGCGGCAGCAAGGGTCACCTGAACGGCGCTGGACGGTCCGCCCGTCTCCAGGCGCACCAGGAAGGAGAGGGTGGGATCGGTCAGGGCGGGTCCCAGGGTAACCGCCTGGCTCAGGGACGAATCATCTCCCACACCCCCCAGGCGGACGGCCCATTGGCCGGTATGGGCGGTGGAGGTCAGGGTCGGCGGCAGCGTCCCTCCCAACTGCCAGGCGTTCAGATTGCCGGACTCGAACTGCCCGTCGGTCACCCCGTTGTCCTGAGGCGGCAGGACAAACTCCAGGCCGGTCACGTTGCTGTTTACCGGCAGATCGTTCATCGGCGGCAACGGCCCGAACCGGTCGGGACGGGACACGGTCAGATCGTAGGCGCCGCTGGCGGCGACATAGGCGCGGAACCCGCCCAACGGCTGCGGCCGGGTCCACAGCGAAGGCGGATTGAGGCTCACCGCAGCGCCGGCCACCGGCTGATGTCGCCCGTTCAAGACCCGCCCGACCACGGTGAACCGGGCCAGTTTGGTATAGGCCTCGGCGGGATCGGACCAGAGGCTCCAGTTCCCGGCGGCATCGCGGGCCTGCACGCGGAAATAGTAGGTCTCGCCGTATTGGGGGATCGCCGGGGCAAAGGCGTCGCCGGTGCTCGCCGTGGCCGTCTTCCACGGCTGCCACACCCCTCCCGCGCCGACGCGGTACTGGACGTTATAGGCCACCACGCTGGAGCAGGCGTCCGCGCCCCACCAGCTTACCGCGAACGGCGCCGTCTGGGCCGGCGGCAGGGCGTTCATGTGCGCTTCGGGCGGCGCGCTGTCGCTGATCTGGGTATAGACCGGGGCGCTGTAGTCGCTCTGGTTGCCGAGCAGGTCCCGGCCCCGCACCCGAAAGCCAATGACCTGGCCGTACTGATTGCTGGTGTAGACGGCGTTCGTGATCGTCGTCGCCACGATCCAGTCGGTCCACGGCCCATAGTTGACCTGCCGTTGCACATCGTAGCTGACCACATAGTTCAGGTTGTCGGTGCCGTTCCAGCGCACGGTGAACGAGCCGCATTCGGTTTGCGAAGGCAGCGGTTCGATCCAGGTGGTCGGCGGGACCGTGTCCTCCTGCAGCCAGGTATAGTTGGTCAGAATACACTGGTAGAAGGTATCGGCGATCAGTTGCAGGCCGGTGCCGTCTGGATGCTTCTCGTCCCAGTAGATCTCCTGCCACGGCCCATAGTTGTAAAACGCCTGCCATTGGTCGCAGATGGGAGCTTTTCGGTACTGGGCGGCCGGTTTAATGGCCTGCTCATTCATCTCCTCGGTTTCGTCGTTCAGGTTATCCAGCCGGGGGACGATCGTGGCCACCATGACCTTTACATTGTCCACCCCGGCATGTCGGGCGTTATAGATCGTGACCTGGATGTTATCATACACCGCCGCCGGGGGCCGGAGGTGGGAGACATCGTTGGTCCCTTCCATATACAGGACGAACTCGGGCTGATAACTGGACACCTCCCCGGCGATCCGATCCCGGCCCCGGTTGGTGGTCTCCCCCGGCACTCCGGAGTTGATCACTTCCGATGGGATGACCCTCGTATCCAGCTTGTCTTCCAGGCGAGCGGGATAGGGGTAGAGGCCGCCGTACTGTCCCCAGGTAATGCTATCGCCAAAGGCCAGATAGCGGTTCAGGATCGGAGGGGCCTCGACCTGCTCAGACCTCACCGGTTCCTGGACCCAGTCCGCCAGCGGCGCCCGCTCCTTGCCCAGCGCCGTCCCCTCCAGGGGGGCCTGCGCCTCGGACGCCGGGTCCAGTTGCAGCATGAGGAGCTGCCCACCTTCGTCCAGGATCGGAACGACGGCGTCATCCTGGGCGGGGAAATGCACCAGTTCGGGCGCGGTCCACCGTCCGTCTTGCAGCCAGGCGTGGGCCAGGGCCGAACCGAACCGCCCGCCGGCCACCCAGACCAGGTGCATCGCGCCGCGCGCGTCGCGCAGCAGCGCCGGCGATGTCTCGTCGATCGCCAGCTCCAGGGGCGAGGATGCCACCGCCTCGGCGGTCCAGGCCGATGAGGCGGCGTCCCAATAAGCGGTCAGAATGCGCAGGCGGGAGTTCTCCCCGTCGGTGATCCGACCGTACCAGGCCACCCATGGCCGGCCCTGGTCATCCACCGCCAGCGACGGCGAGACGTCCAGGGCGTCGTCATCCTTGCTGACCAACTGTTCGGGGCTCCAGCCGGTTCCGGTCCAGCGGCTGGCCATGATCTCGTCGTCCGGTCCGGCCTGGTGGCCGGTCCACACCAGCCACGGCTTTCCGTCGCGGCCCACCGCCAGCCGGGGTTGCCGGTCGTACAGGGTCCGGTCCGAATCGGGTGCGTTCACCTGAACGGGAAGGGACCAGGTCGCTCCGTCCCAACGCTGGGCGAATATCTCATCGTCCACCCCGTCCAAGCCGACCCAGGCCAGCCACACCGTGCCGTCGGGGGCGGCGGCCAGGACCGGCTCTTTGGCCTTGGTCGCAGGACCCCGAGGCGCTGCTTCCGGCTCGCTCCAGCGCCCGCCCCGCCAACGGCTGATATAGACCTGGCTCTGCCGGGGATTGGACCGTTCGGCCGACGACCAGGCCAGCCACACCTCGCCATTGGCCAGCGCCGTCAACGCCGGGCTGCGGTCCCACGCGCCAGGCCGGCGGTGGACCGGTTGGGGAGCGGTCCACTCCCCGCCGATGCGGCGGCTGAAATAGATCTCCACGTCCGACCCATCATCCCATTCCCAGGCGGCCATCAACTCCCCGGCCTGGGCGACGACGGTCAGCCAGCGCGCCTCCCCCGCCGAAGGGACCGCCTGGCCCTCCGCCGCCGGCCAGGCTCCGAACAAAACCAGGCTCCCTAACCACAGCAAGGTTCCGATGATGGCGAGAACCCGACGGTGTTGCATAGATCCCTATCCTCCCCATTCCGCCTAGCGAAATCTCGCAGGTTAACCAATTTACGTGGACATCGTCACGACAATCCCGACGATTTGTTCGCCCTCCGGCACGCTCGCCCGCCGCTGGAAGCGGCGGGCTCCGCCAACAAAGCCCCATTCGGGGCTGGCCAACCGCCCGCAGGGCCTCGCTGGCTGAACCCGATGCTGAACCATCGGGCGAGAGCACCTGGCTCATGATTCAAGGCTCCACTCCTGGCCCGGCAGACCACTGCACCCCACCCCCACACCCCCTCCCCGCACGCGGGGAGGGGGCCGGGGAGAGGGGTTCTCCTCCCCCACCCGGAGTCGAGGCCTCAGCCGGTCCACCGCCTAAAGGCTCCCCTCCGGGAGTCAAGGCTTTAGCCGGTCCACCGCCTGAAGGCTCCACTCCCCCAGGAGTCGAGGCCTCAGCCGGGAGACCGCCTAAAGGCTCCACTCCGGGAATCAAGGCTTCAGCCGGTCCACCGCCTCAAGGCTCCCCTCCGGGAATCAAGGCTTTAGCCGGTCCACCCGCCTGAAGGCTCCACTCCCCCCAGGAGTCGAGGCTTCAGCCGCCGGCCCCTGGGCATGTTCATTCATCGCCGCGCCCCGCCGGACATGCCCCCTCCCGCGATGCCTCCCGGAAAAACCGGATGCGCGACCGCACCGAGTTGGCCCCCCGCACCAGGCGCTTGAGGTCGGCCAGACGGCGCACCTTCAGCGCCTCGCCCAGCACAAACCGGGGACGATAATAGTACTCCCGATAGGCCCGCACCCGCGCTTCCTCTACCTCCTTGGCGCTGAGCCAGGGCGTCTCGATGAGCGACGCGGTGGAGGTATAATCGGCCCAGTTCTCGCTTACCAGCCAGCCGTTGGCCTTGCACGTTTCGTACAGCGCCGTGCCCGGATGGGGGATGGCGATGGCGAACTGGGTGCTGGAGGCGTTCAGCTCTTTGGCAAACTCGATCGTCTCCCGGATCGTCTCCTGGGTTTCGCCGGGGATGCCGAACAGGAAAAAGGCCTGGGTCTTGATCCCGACCTCCTGGGTGAGTCGGATCGCCGTCCGCGCCTTGTCGAGGGTGATGCCCTTTTTCATCGCCTTGAGCATCTCTGGGGAACCGGATTCGATGCCATAAAGGATATAGCCGCAGTTGGCCGCTTTCATCGCCTCCAACATCTCGCGGTCCACCGTGTCCACCCGGCACTGGGCGATCCATTCCACCTCCCGGTGCAGCCCCCGTTCCTGGATCAGCCGGCAGATATCCATCACCCGCTGCCGGTCAATGGTAAAGGTATCGTCGTCGAAATAGATCTCGTCGTGTCCATAGACGCGCACCGCTTCTTCAATTTCATTCACCACGTTTTCGGCGCTGCGGGCGCGGAACTTGTGGCCGTAGAGGATATCCGGCCAGAGACAGAAGGTGCAGTGGTAGGGACACCCCCGCGAGCTGACCATGGCCGTGGGCCGCCCACCGCTATAGATGCCGGCCCGATAGCCGTCGCCCTTGACAATGTGGCGGGCCGGGAACGGCATCTCGTCCAGCGGCTCAAAGAGGGGACGGTTCGCGTTGGCCCGCACCTCGCCGTCGGCGTCGCGGTAGGTGAGGCCCAACACCTGGCCCAGGTCGCCGCCGGCCTGCAGGGCGCGGGCCAGATCGGCCGCCGTGTACTCGAACTCGCCCCGGATCACCGCATCCACCGCCCGGTTCTCGCTGAGGATCTGGCGGTCAAAGTAGGTGACGTGGGACCCCAACAGGGCGACAAAAGTCCCCGGCGATAGGTCCTTGATGGCCGCCGCCGTTTGCAGGTCGAAATCAATGCTGGGCGTCGAGGTCTCCAGCAGGACCAGGCGCGGCCCCAGGGCGCGCACCTCCTGGGCAAACTGGTCAATGGACAGTTCGTCCATAATGGCGTCCATGAACAGCGCCTCAAAGCCGGCCTGTTCCAGCACCGCCACGGTGTAGGCCAGGTAGATAGGATACTCGATATACTTGTCACTCCGCTTGTGCGGCCATCGGACATCGGACCGGGCTCCGTACCCCGGTCCCGGCCACGGCGGATTGGCGACCAGAACTTTCATCCATGCCTCCCCAAAGCCTCAGTTTCTCAACCGGCGACGGCCTCGCCGTGGTTCGTCCACCACGGCGCACCGCGCCTATTATACCCGATCTTCCGACAGAGAACAATGCGCGATGGCGCCATCTCCATAGCTGAAGCCTTGACTCCTGGAGGGGAGGAAGACCCCTCTCCCCAGCCCCCTCCCCGCACGCGGGGAGGGGGTGTGGGGGTGGGGTGCAGTGGTCTGCCGCGCGAGGAGGGGAGCCTTCAGGCGGTGGTCCTGAAGCCTCGACTCCCGGAGGGGGAGTGGTCTATTTTTGGAGGACGGCGTCTCAGGCCAGGTGGTTCTGGCTAATTCACGGCGGTTCAAGCGGCCGGTGGTCACTCGGAATGCCTCGCCCCAACCATCTCCACGACTACCGGCAGGCGGATGGCGTCGTCCGGCCAGCGCTGACCGTCCGCCGTGTAGGCGGCCAGCCGTTCGCCCGTCTCCAGGCGGTACATGCCGATCTCCAGCGTGTAGCGGCCCGGCGGGGCTTCGGGCCGCACGGCCAGCCGGTACTCATCCACGATGAGGTCGCCCGGCAGCCACTCCACGGTGGGGAAGGTCCCTCCCTGGGGCCGGTTGTCCTGCTGGGCCTGGATCTGACCGTCGGGGCCGAGCAGATGGGTAAAGACCGTATAGTCCACCTCCAGCGGGGCCAGGTCCTGCCAGTAGAGGGTCAGATGCAGGGCGCAGGAGATCGGATGGGTCCAGACCGGCGCCTGCGTTTCTTCGTCCACCCTCGTCGGCGTCGTTGGCGCTCCGCACCCCGGCTCGGCGTCCAGCCCATAGCCGAGCAGCTCGATCCCCTCCCCCAGGCGAGAGCGGAAGGGGAACGGGACCGTCGGCGTCGCGCGTTCCATGGCCTCGTAGGCCGCCACCCGGAACACGTCCACCTGGTCCTCGTGGACCTTGCGCGCGCGGCGGTTCAACCAGCCCTCGACAAACCCCTGCGGGTCCCAGTCGCTGCGGTAGGGGATGAGCCACAGCCGCCGGTGCTGGGCCAGCAGTTCGCGCAACGCCTGGCCGGTGGCGACGCGGTTCACCGGCAACGGACCCACCTGATCGACCGCCGAACGGTGGGGCAAGACGACGCGCCGCGCCGGCCCGTGGTAATAATAGGCCAGGGTCGGGTCGGGATAGTTCTCGACAATGACGTCCTCGGCTCCGGCATGGGTCTCCAGATAGGCGGCCAGGCCGCGCCAGTCGGCGCTCTTGGCGTACTGCCGGTCAAAGTAGTAATGCCCCAGCGAGACCCCGGCCGGGACGATCAGCGCCGCCAGCGCCGCCACCGTCGCCAGCGCCGCTCCCCCGCGCCGCAGCCGGGCCAGGGCGAGCACCCCCAGCGCCAGCGCCAGCGAGTAGCCGGGGGCGATGCCGTTCAGGTACCGCTCCCGGAAGAGCGGGCGCCAGCGGGTCAGCCCAAAGAGAGCCAGGCTCGGCACGACCAGGTACACCAACAAAAAGACCAGGGCGCGGCGGTCCCGCCGAAAGGCAAACCCCAGGCCGACCACCGCCAGCAGCGCCAGCGCCGGCCGGAGAACGGAGACGACCTCCGGGCGGATCGTCTCGCCCAGGGTGAACGTCGAGAGGGTGCGGCCCAGGATGCCGAGAAGGCCGGGCACCTCGGCCGTCACATCCTGGTAGGTGAACGGCCGGGAAGAGAAAAGGAGCGGCCAGGGCAGGTAGAGCAGGGCCAGCGCCCCCTGGACGACCAGCCACCGCCGCAGTCGATGGCGGTCGCGCCGGTACCAAAACACGACAAAGAGGTTTTCCGCCAGCAGGAGGAACAGGTCGTAGTAATGGGTATAGAGGCTGAGCAGGGCAGTGGCTCCATAGGCCAGCCACAGCCCCTTGCGGTCCGTCTGGAGGGCGCGGAACAGGCAGTAGAGCGATGCCAGGCTCAACGCCGGCCAGAGGGTATAGTTGCGCACATCCTGACTGTGCCAGATCTGATAGGGGTTGATGGCCCACAGCAGCCCGGCCAGCAGCCCGACATTGGCGCCCAGCTTCCGGTCCCGCATCAGAACCCGGCCGAGCTGGGCGATCAGCGGCACGGCCAGGACGCCGAACAGGGCCGAGAAAAACCGTCCGGCAAAGTCGCTCCGCCCCCACACGGCCAGCGCCGCGCGGAGGAGGAAATAATAGAGGGGCGGGTTCGGCTCCACGGTGCGGATGCCCTCGAAAAGCTCCGCCAGCGGGCGGCTGACAAAGAGCATGGTGAACGACTCGTCGCCGCGCAGCGACAGAGCATCGAGGCGGTAGAGTCGGAGGGCAAAAGCGAGCAGGACCAGCGCGGTGAGGATCGCCGAGAAACGCCGGCTCACGGTCCAGCCCTCAACCATCGCCAGACGGCGACCACGGCGGCGATCACCGTCAGGGCGGAGAGGACCTGCCCGGCCAGCACCGTCCACGGTCGGAAGTCCATCTCCAGCCGGTGCGCGCCGGCGGGGAGGGGCACCGCCCGCAGGATGGTGTTGGCCCGCACCAGGGGCGCCTTCTGCCCGTCCAGCCGGGCCTGCCAGCCGGGATAGTCGATCTCGCTGAGCACCAGGAGCGCATTGGCATCGGTCTGCGCTTCGACCACCAGCCGCCCCGGAACGCGCTCGACCACCCGCGCCGTCCCCTGCCCGCTGCCGGCCAGCGCCATCCCCGGCTCCTGGGCGACGATGGCGCGGCGGCGCAGGTCGAAATCGGCCGCGGCCAGCCGTTGCCGCGCCTTTTTCTCGTCCGGCTCGACCTCGACCTGGTATACCAGATAGGCCGGCTGGCCTGGCTCGCGGACGCGATGCAGGAAAAATCCGCGCTCCGGATCGGAATACTCGCTGAGCAGCTCCCCATCGGGCAGTGAATCCCGTGAGGAGACGACATAGTGGACGTTCAGCAGCCAGCGCGCCTTTTCCTCCGGCAGGGCCTGGAGCAGGTCCTGGTAACGCTGCAGGCGGAGAGGGCTGATCCCCCCCGTTTCCTCCAGCCCCCAGACCATGCCAAAGTTGCCGGGCCACAAACCCTCATCCCACACCCGGAAGCAGCCGCTCTGCGCTTGCAGATAGCGCACCGCCGGGGTCGCGGCAAAGCGATCGCGGGCCTGGGCCCGTTCCAGGTCGCGGCCCTGGTTCAGGGTGAACAGGTCGAACAGGATGAGCGCCACCACCAGCCAGCCCGCGCGCCGCGCCCAGAAGCGGTGCCCCAGCCGCAGGCCGAGGACGCCGGTGCTCAGCCCCAGGAGCAAGGCCAGCAGCACCGACCGCTCCAGGAGGTCGCTCACCTGACCCTCTGGCTGCTGGGCCAGATAGAGCGTCCCCCAGTAGGCGAACAGGACCAGCATCCAGGCGCCGATGTTGGCCCAGCGCAAGACGCCGCCCAGGGCCAGCACCCGATCTTTGACCGGGCGGGCCAGCGACCGGGTGAGGCGCGCCGTCCCCACTCCGGCCAGGACGGCGGCGGCGAGGCTGAACACCTGCAATGCCCGCTCCTGGCCCTGAAAGAGATTGAACCCCGGCACAAAGAGGTAGAACAGGGTAAAGAGCACGGTGCGCCGTCCCAGGGAAAGCAGCAGGGCGACCACCGCCGTCACCCCCCAGAAGGTGGTCTCCCGCCGTCGTTCCAGGACGAGGGCGAGCACGGCCAGGATGAGCGGCAGGACGCCGATATAGATCACCCGCAGGCCGGGCAGGACCAGGGCCAGGAGGTCGCTGTAGAGAAAACCGCCCCCGGCCTGGGCAAAGCCCAGATGGGCTCGCGTCGAAAGGCGCATATACTCCACCGAGGGGAGCCATTGCGCCGCTGCCGCGCCCAACCCCACCGCCGGCAACAGGAGGAGCCGCGCCGCGAGCCGGACCTTCTCCCCGGCCGTTGCCCTCCGCCACGCCGGGAAGAAGGTAAAGATGAGGTAGGCCAGCACGGTATAGAACGCCAGGAGGAAGGTCTGGGCGTGGCCGGCTAGAGCCGACAGGGCCAGGCCGAGGCCGCCCAGGGTCAGCCAGGCGCTGCTCCGCCGCCGGTTCCCCCGGCCCTCCTCCTCGCCGGCGCAGAGGACCGCCAGCAGGATGAGCGGCACCCAGGTCTGTCCCTCCAGGATGGCCATTTGCAGTTTGGGATAGGAGGTCAGGTAACTGCCATAGGAATAGACCAGGCTGCCCACCAGACCGGCCCATCGGTTGCGGGTCAGGCGCCGGACGAACAGATAGGTGAACAGGCTGACCAGGAAATAGTGGACCATGACCTCGACTTCGACGGCAAACAGGCTCAACCCCGACCGGCCGGCAAGGAGGATGATCAGCAGGCCGATGGGGTAATAGACGGCGGACTGGATATCGGCCAGGAACGGCGAACCGCTGAAGGTATAAGGGTTCCACAGCGGCCACCGCCCGCTCCACAGCTCGCGGGCCTGGTAATAGCGAAAGGCATAGAACTGGTCGGTGAAATCGCCGCTGGCCAGCCAGCGCCGGTTCTGGGGATTGGCGGTCCAGAGTTGCCAGAAGAACAGGGCGCACAGGCCGAGCAACCAGAGGACCACCAGGAGGTCGCGGACCCGATCGCTGCGTCGCCGGCTGGCCGTTGGGGTGATCATGGTCAGGCTCAATCCCGGGCGCGGACCGACTCCTCGCACAGGCGGGCGATCTGGTCGGTCAGCGTCTGCCATTCGAATTGCTGGGCGACCCGCTGCTGGCCGACGCGGCCCATCGCGCGACGGCGGTCCTCATCGGCCAGCAGTTCGTTCACTTTGGCCGCCAGGTCGGCCGCGTCGCCCGGCGTGTAAAAGAGGCTGGCCGCCTCATCGCCGACCACTTCCTGGAGGGCCGGCAGGCGGGGCAGGATGGCCGGCACGCCACACGCCCAATACTCGAACTCTTTGAGCGTCACCCGACCGCGCGCCGAAAGGACATCGGGCAGGATGACCAGCCCCAGGTCGCTGGCCGAGATGTAGCGGGCGACCTCGGCCTGGCGCACCCAGCCGGAAAAGTAGAACCGGTCCAGCAGCCCGGCCTCGGCGGCTTTCGCCTTGAGGCCCGGCACGGCCGTGCCATCGCCCACCATCCAGAAGACGGTGCGAGGATGGCGGGCGAGAATGGCCGGGGCGGCTTCGATCAGCAGTTCCGGCCCATCCTGGGGATCGATCACCCCGTGAAAGATCAGGACATGGTCGGCATCGGGCGCGTAGGCGGCGCGGAGGTCGTCGGCCGGCTGGCGCCGAAACACCTGCGTATCCACCCCGTCGTGGACGATATCCACCCGTCTCGGCCGGGCCTGATACTCGCCGGTCAGGATGTCGGCCATGGCGCGGCTGATGGTGATCACCCGGTCCGAGCGGCGCACACTGAGCCGTTCCAGCCAGCGCCCCACCGCCGCCGCCCCCCGGAGCCACGCGCCGCGATAATCGCCCAGGTATTCAAAGAGCAGATCGGTCAAATCCAGCACCGTCACCAGGCGAGGCCGGAGGGCCTTGGCCAGCAGGCCGGCCGCCGCCGCCACCGAATTGTGGCTGAGGATGAGATCCGGCTTCAGCCGCCAGGCGTAGAGGGCGGTGCGCAGGATATTGAGCGGATAGATGAGCGCATATTTGCGCATCTTACGCGGGTCCATGCGGCTGACGCTGGGCAGGGGCAACAGGCCGGCCGCGCCCAGCTCGCGCCGCGCCTGCTCGCCGTCCACCCCGAACGAGGCGGCGACATAGACCTCATGCCCGCGCCGGGCCAGGGAGCGCACGATATGAAAGGTGCGGGGCGTGCCGCCGCCGCTGATCGGCACCAGCCGTTCAAAGATGACCACCAGCGCCTTCATACCCCCAGCTCCTGGTACACCTGTTCCATCTTGTACGCCTGCGCCTGCCAGCTATATTGCGCCAGCACCTTGCGCCGGGCGGCGCGGCCCAGCCGCTCGCGCAGTTCGGCGTCGCCCAACAGGCGGAGGACGGCGTCCACGAACGCCTCATCCACCGCATCGGTCAACAAAATCTCCTCGCCGTCCACGAAATCCTGCCCCTCCGCCCCGATCCGGGTCGAGACCACCGCCCGGGCATTGGCTGCCGCTTCCACGATCTTGAGCCGCGTGCCCGAGCCCGAATCGAGGGGCACCACCACCACATCGGACGCGGACAAATAGTCGCTCAGATTGGGCCGGCGGCCGGCCCGCGCATCCACAAAGCCGGTGAAGATCAGCCCGTCGCGACGGTAGCGGGCCAACCCCTCCGCCCCCTGGCCGATGATCACGAACCGGGCGCTCGGGTAGCGGCTCCAGATGGCGGGGGCGATCCGCTCGGCGATGAACTCGACGGCGCGGACGTTGGGCAAATAGTCCAGCTTGCCGACAAAGGTCAGCACCGGCGCCTCCTCATCCAGCGCCAGCTTCTCGCGGACCATCGCCGCGCCGTCGGGCCGGTAGTCGAACAGATGGGGGTCCACGCCGTGCGGGATCAGACGGAAATGGTCGGGCGGGAGGTGATACAGCTCGCACATCGCCTCCCGATCCACCTCCGACAGGGCCACCACCCGATCGGCGGCGCGACAGGCCCACCCTTCCAGCCATTTGATCAGCTTCAGGAAGGGGCTGGTCATGCCAAAGCGCACGAACTTCTGGTACTCGACATTCTCCTGCATCAGGACCACCGGCGCGCCGGTCCGCCGCCGGAGCCAGAGGGCCACGGGCGCGGTCCAGAGCAACTCGGCCTGGATGACATCCGGCCGGAAGGCCCGCGCCGCTCGCCAGGCCGCCCCGTAGTAGAGCGGGTTCACCAGCAGACCCTTGTAGCCCAGCCGGTCCAGCGGCGACTCTGGGCCGTACCGGATGGTCAGGTTGGGACTGAACAGGTCCACCTCCCCGCGCTGGGAATAGAGCTTGCTCAGCAGGGCAAAGACCTGGTTCCGTTCCGCCAGGCACTGGACGGTGTGATAGATGGCGGTGCTGCTGCCGTGCACCGGCGGAAAGAGATCGCACGGCGACAGGATCAAGATGCGGCGCGTCATCTCCCCTTTAGCTCACCAGCGACTTGGCTTGCAGTTCCCGCTCGGCCTGGTGGAAACGGTCCAGGGCGGTCTGCTCCCGCACCCAGGCCAGGAGGTCCTCCAGACCCTCCTGCAGCGGGATGCGCGGCTCAAAGCCCAACAGCCGCCGCGCCCGGGTGAGATCGGCGTAACAGTGGCGGATATCGCCGGCGCGGAACTGATGGCGGACCTGGGGCCGGACCTCGCCATCGGTCAGGCGTTGGGTGAGCATCTCCGCCACCTCGGCCACCGAGGTCGGCACCCCCGTCCCCAGATTGAACACCTGATAGTCCGCCTCCGGCCGGTCCATGGCCAGCACCAGCCCCTGGACCACATCGCGGACGTGGATAAAATCACGGCTCTGCCGACCGTCCTCATAGATGACCGGCGGCTGGCGGTTGAGGAGCCGGCCGGAAAAGATGGCCATCACCCCGGTGTAGGGGTTGGAAAGGGCCTGGCGCGGGCCGTAGGTGTTAAAGAAGCGGAGGGCCACCGTCGGAATGCCATAGGCGATCCCGGTCTGGAGGAACATCTCCTCATGGTCGCGCTTGGTGATGGCATAGATGGAGGTCGGGAAGAGCGGCTTGTCCTCATCGGTGGGCACGGGGCGCACCTCCTGGCCGCAATGGGGGCATTTCATCTCCCAGTCGCGGCGCTTGAGCTGGGCTTCGCTCCTCAAGCGGGGATAGACGACGCCGCATTCGGCGCACTCGTATTTTCCTTCGCCATAGACCGACATGGAGGAAGCGACCACCACCTTGCGCACCTGATGGCGGGTGTTGGCCAGCAGGTCGAGCAGGACCGCCCCGCCGAGGGTATTGACCTCGGTATAGAACTGGATCTGATACATGGACTGGCCGACCCCGACCGCCGCCGCCAGGTGAAACACCACCTCCACCCCCTCCAGCGCCTTCTCCAACCCGGCCCGGTCGCGCACGTCGCCGCGCACCAGTTCCACCTCTGGATTGAGATAGGCCGGCACCGCCTGGTCCGGACCGTGGACCTGCGGCACCAGGGCGTCATACACCCGCACCGCATGGCCGCGTTCGAGCAGCGCGTCGGCCAGAAATGAGCCGATGAACCCGGCTCCTCCGGTAATCAAGACTTGTTCTGGCATGGCATCTCCTTAAAAATCACGATCTTACCTCACCTCATCCCCCCGGCCCCCTTCCCCTCTCCGCCGGCGGAGAGGGGAAGGGGGTGAGGGGGTAGGGGTGAGGTTGGGCGCATTTTCCTCCCGGCCGGCGCCTCCCCGGGCGTCAGCCGCCCTGGTGATCATCCCACACCTGGCGGATCGAGTATTCTTCGTCGGCGCGAAAGGTGGTATGGCGCAGCATTTCGCCCAGCAGCCCGACGCTGATCAACTGAATGCCCACCACCAACGCGGTGATGCCAAAGAACAGGAGGGGGCGCCAGCCGATGCCCCCCTCAATGACCCACAACGCGGCCAGGTAGATCATGATCACCGCGCCGACCAGGGCAAAGAGGCTGCCCAGCGTCCCAAACAGGTGCATTGGCCGCTTCAGGTAGGTGGTCAGAAACAAGACGCTCAGGAAATCAATGTAGCTGCGCACCAGGCGCTGGAGGCCGTATTTCGAGCGACCAAAGCGGCGCGGGTGATGGGTCACCGGCACCTCGGCGATGCGGTACCCCTTCCAGTGGGCCAGCACCGGGATGTAGCGATGCAGTTCGCCATACAACTTCAGGTCCTGGACCACCTCGCGGCGGTAGACCTTGAAGCCGCAGTTCAGATCGTGGAGGCGGATGCCGGTCAGCGCCGAGACGGTGGCATTGGCCAGCCGCGAAGGCCACCGCTTCGAGATCGGGTCCTGACGGTCCACCCGCCAGGCGCCGACCAGGTCGTATCCCTCCTCCAATTTCGCCAGCAGTTTGGGCAGTTCCGCCGGATCGTCCTGGAGATCGGCGTCGAGGGTGACCACCACCTCGCCCCGGGCATGGGCAAACCCGGCGGCCAGGGCGGCCGTCTTGCCGAAATTGCGCCGGAACTGGATGACCCGGACATGCTCCCGGTCGCGGGCGTACAGCTCTTGCAAGACGGCGATGGACCGGTCGGTGCTGCCATCGTCAATGAAGATCATCTCGTAGGCCGAGGCCAAGGACTCGACGGAGCGGGTCACCGCCTCATAGAGCGGTTCCAGCGAGTCCTGCTCATTGAGCACCGGGATCACGAACGAGATCATCCGAGTCGCGTTCATCCTGTTCTGCCTGGCAACGGGAGGCATTATACCACGAAAGCGGGGGGCTGTCTAATGAGTTTGCCTGCCGCGAAGGGCGGTCGGGGCGGGTCATGGTCCCGGCGGTAGGGGCGGGTCATGGTCCCGCCCAGCGGTAGGGGCGGGTCATGGTCCCGGCGGTAGGGGCGGGTCATGGTCCCGCCCAGCGGTAGGGGCGGGTCATGGTCCCGCCCGGCGGTAGGGGCAGGTCATGGTCCCGCCCGGCGGTAGGGGCAGGTCATGGTCCCGCCCGGCGGTAGGGGCGGGTCATGGTCCCGGCGGTAGGGGTGGGTCATGGTCCCGCCCAGCGGTAGGGGCGGGTCATGGTCCCGGCGGTAGGGGCGGGTCATGTACCCGCCCAGCGGTAGGGGCGGGTCATGTACCCGCCCAGAATGGGGCGCGGGGCGACCGGGCCGGTCGCCCCTACGGCCCCCTCCCCGCATACCGGATGACCCCACCCCCCCGGCCCCCTCCCCGCATACCGGATGACCCCACCCCCCGGCCCCCTCCCCGCGTGCGGGGAGGGGGTGTGGGGGTGGGGCGGTAAAAGGCACGAGCGCGTGGCCGGTTCCATGCCGAAAAACCATGAGTTTTCAGAGGTCAGTGGGCGGCCAACCGGCCATGGGGTTCAAGAAGCCGGTACAGTGGTTTCGCGTCGTTTCACGACTTTCGTGGTCGTTTCAATGCCGCGAACGGCTTCAGTGGGATTTCTACTTAGAATGGCTCAGATGCCTCATCCAGGATCCCGCCGATGATGTTGAGCAACAAGAAGTTGACATACTCGTAATCTATGTCGTCATAGTCCAGTTCTGGCAAAGGCTCGTCATCGTCGGGTTCCCATAGGAATCCGTCGTCATCCTCGTCCTCATCCTCATCGTCATCTTCGTAGTCGTCCTCATCGTCGAATTCCCATGGGTCCTCGTACCAGTCGTCGGAACCCCAGATGAAGTCTTCGTATTCGTCAAATGCTGACATGTTTACCTCCGATGCTGATCGTTCTGAGGTTGACTCTGCCGACGGGGATAACGTTTCCATGCCGCGAACCGTAGGGGCGGGTCATGTACCCGCCCAGCCCATGCCGCGAACGGCCGTAGGGGCGGGTGCATGACCCGCCCAGCCAATGATGCATGGAGGGGCACGGCATGCCGTGCCCCTACACGTCAGGCGGTGCTTGCCCTTCTCGAGCACCAAGTTTCAATGCCGCGAACGGCTTAAGTGGGATTTCTACGATGTGCAGTCTATGCCGGGACGCGGAGGCTCGTGTCCTCATCGTTTCAATGCCGCGAACGGCTTAAGTGGGATTTCTACCCAACAACTGTATTAGCTTGCTCTATACCGCTGGCGATTACTATCTAGTTTCAATGCCGCGAACGGCTTAAGTGGGATTTCTACTAGTCCTCTGGGCCAAAGCCATTGAGCTTGAGGGCATTGTATGCCCACGTTTCAATGCCGCGAACGGCTTAAGTGGGATTTCTACAAACCGATCAGATGGAAACGATTCTGGTAAACGGCACATAGTTTCAATGCCGCGAACGGCTTAAGTGGGATTTCTACCGGTGCGGCTGCGAGTTCGAGTCGTACATCGAAACTAGCATTTGCACGTTTCAATGCCGCGAACGGCTTAAGTGGGATTTCTACTATGCCAGTAGTGGAGCGACGGTGACTATCGCTCTCGTTTCAATGCCGCGAACGGCTTAAGTGGGATTTCTACAAGATGTGATCAATACAGTTGCCTTCTATCAGGAAATTGTTTCAATGCCGCGAACGGCTTAAGTGGGATTTCTACGTTCTGGTCGGCAGGCGGACCGCCGATGCGCTGTGGCGCTGGCTGATGGTTTCAATGCCGCGAACGGCTTAAGTGGGATTTCTACCTGGGATGTGATCAGCGGGCTGGTGGAGCTGGGGGATGCCGACGGTTTCAATGCCGCGAACGGCTTAAGTGGGATTTCTACTTTTGGGGACCACCGGGCATTGGTAAGACAGCCGTATTGGAGCGCTTGTTTCAATGCCGCGAACGGCTTAAGTGGGATTTCTACTCTGGACTGCCTCCGCTTGGTTCTGGACTGCCTTGGCCTGCTTCTTGTTTCAATGCCGCGAACGGCTTAAGTGGGATTTCTACGTTGATGTCCAGGTCCACACAGTTCGGGCCTACGCGACGAACAACTGCACTATCCTGTTTCAATGCCGCGAACGGCTTAAGTGGGATTTCTACCCTTCTGGGTCCAGGTTGCCCCCTTGTTGATCGTGTAATACAGGTTTCAATGCCGCGAACGGCTTAAGTGGGATTTCTACTCATAGCCGCCGGTCTCGTCGCACCCCGGCGGCTGCGCATCCAGGTTTCAATGCCGCGAACGGCTTAAGTGGGATTTCTACAGGAGTTCGAGCTTCCCGTGCTCGACCTCATCATGGCGGATCAGGTTTCAATGCCGCGAACGGCTTAAGTGGGATTTCTACCGGGGGCAGACAATTCGATACTTTGGGGATGTCAGCAAACATGAGTTTCAATGCCGCGAACGGCTTAAGTGGGATTTCTACCAGTCTCTAATACCTGGACGTAGAACTGGCCGCTGGCGCTGTCGTGTTTCAATGCCGCGAACGGCTTAAGTGGGATTTCTACGGGGAAGGCTATGATCCAGGCGCTAGCGCGCACGGGGTATGAGTGTTTCAATGCCGCGAACGGCTTAAGTGGGATTTCTACGAAGTGCGTCGACGCCATGAAGGGCCGCTTCCTGCATTGCAGGGGGCTTGTTTCAATGCCGCGAACGGCTTAAGTGGGATTTCTACGTACTATGGAAGAGACATCCGTGATGCAGAACGAGAACTACGAGTTTCAATGCCGCGAACGGCTTAAGTGGGATTTCTACTTGACGCTTTTTGTGAAAGGCATGAGATGCCCTTTGCTGGTTTCAATGCCGCGAACGGCTTAAGTGGGATTTCTACCCGGCAGCTATTAGCGCCGCTGTCCGAGCCAGCCTCAACCCAGGCTATGTTTCAATGCCGCGAACGGCTTAAGTGGGATTTCTACCCGGATCGTACCGCTCCCCCGTCTCCAAATAGCCCCCGCTCAACAAGTTTCAATGCCGCGAACGGCTTAAGTGGGATTTCTACGCGAGGGCGAGCCAGGGCTTGCCGGACCCGTTCGTGTTGTATCTTGTTTCAATGCCGCGAACGGCTTAAGTGGGATTTCTACCAGAACGGTGCGCGGTTTGCCGCCCTTGCCCTCGCGGATGGTTTCAATGCCGCGAACGGCTTAAGTGGGATTTCTACTGGTCCTTTCTTGACCTTATACGAAAGAAAGAACCAGTTGCTGACCCATTTTCTAGCGTTTTCTCCCACTTTCACCTCGCTTGACTTGACATTATTGGTTATCCGAGCGAGCCACAATGCCTTCCAAACCGCCTCTCGCTCGGATAATGGGATTTGTCAAGCGGTTTTCTGGCTGTTTCCGGCCCGTTTCCGCCCCTTTCCCGGACCCAAGATGGCCGGAACGCCTCCGGAAGCGCCGCATCCGGCCCCGTCGGCCCTCTTATCCGGCCTGATTGCGCCCCTGTCAGGCCCGATGACGGGGTCCAAACGGTCTGGTTCGGGCGATCCAGGGCCATTTTTCCCGAGCGAGAAGGGGTGGGAAGCCCTTCCCGCGTCGCTCGGATAACTGGATTGGTAAAGTGCAGGGTCATTCGCAATTTTCATTTTACCCCATCTTTCGCTATTTGTCAAATCGGGCAGCGGACTGTCAACGAATGGGGCAGCAGGGCGACCAGGACGGTCGCCCTGCTACGGCGTCGGCCCCCTCCTCGCCGGCGGGGAGGGGGTGCGGGGGTGGGGTGATCGGCGCGCGGGGGTGGGGTGCGGGGTCTCCGGCTGAAGCCTCGACTCCAGGCGGGGGAGTGGAGCCTTTAGGCGGTTGACCGGCGCAGGACTTGGCTCCGGCTGGAGGAGGGGCGCGGTCGCCCC
>JAGVRI010000020.1 GCA_018606645.1 Chloroflexota bacterium | reverse complement strand
GGAGCTGGCCTTCAACCGGGCGGCGGGCTTGAGCCGCGAGCATGACCGGATGCCCGAGTTCATGAAGTACGAGAAGCTCCCGCCGCACAACGTCGTCTGGGATGTGCCGGATGCCACCTTGGACGCGGTCTTTCCCTAGGCGTTGAGCTCTCGCAGTACCATCGTTGCACCCTAAATCTATCGTCGTCACGATGCAGCGGGGATCGAAAGGGTTTCGATCCCCGCTGATGTTTACAAAAGAGCCTGAAGGTTAGGCCTTGCCCTCCGGCCCCAATGCCCTCAGGCATTCTCCTGGGGCTCGCGCCGGATCCATTCCCGGTGGGAGGAGATATCCCGGTCGAGGAACAGGCGACGTAGAATGACGCGCCGCCGTTCAAGGCCGGGGGGTGGCAGGGGACGGCGATTGGCTTCCAAACGCTTGGCCAGGGTGATCAGCACCATCGCCCCGGTGACCGAGGCGACGATCTCCGGCCCTCCCACGCCGGCGGCGAAGAGCGGAAGGGTGATCAGCCCGGCCAGGGCCCACGGCGCCGAATCGCCCAACAACCAGCCTATGGCCAGGAAGAGGAGGAGCCAGGGAACGCCCCACGGAAAGAGGGCCAGTAACACGCCCAGGAAACAACCCAACCCCCGCCCGCCGGTAAAGCGCAAGAATACCGGCCAGTTGTGACCCACGATGGCCGCCAGCCCGGCCACCGAGGCCACCGGGTACCCGAGCCCAAGGCGCAGCCCCAGCCAGGTTGGGAGCGCAGCTTTACCCACGTCAAACAGGCCCACCGGCACGACGGCCCAGCGGGCGATATGCTCATACACCATCGATCCGCTGACCGTGCCGCTCCCATAGCGGCGCAGGTCCCGCCCTCGCAGCCACTTCCCCGCCCAATAGGCGGTCGGGATGGAGCCCAGCAGGTAGCCGCCCACGATCAACAGGATGGACGGAACGATCACGGACCGTTCTCCGTCTCTTCGGCGTAGAACGCCACACCCAGCACGCCCGGCCCGGTGTGGGCCCCCATCACCGGAGTGAATTCGGTGACATACAATTCCACACAGTGGAACTGTTCCTCCACCCGGCGACGCAGTTCCTCCGCCTCTTCGGGCACGTCGGCATGGGAAACCGCCACATGGACCGGGCGGTCCCCCACCAGCTCGCCCATCTGCGCCAAGATCGCCTGAATCGCCTTGCGCCGCGTCCGTGGCCTGGCCAATACCTCCACATGCCCATCGGCCAGGCACACGATCGGCTTGATCTGAAGCATCGAACCGGCCAAGGCGGCCGGTCCACTGACCCGCCCGCTCCGGTGGAGATATTCGAAGGTATCCAGGGTAAAGAGGAGCCGAACCTTCGGCGCCACCTCGTTCGCCCGGCTTACCACCTCGTCCAGGGATGCTCCGCCGGCAGCGGCGCGGGCCGCTTCCAGGACGACAAAGCCCTGGCCCATGGCCGCCGTGCCGCAGTTCACCACCCGGACCGGCACCCCGTCCAGCAGTTGGCTGGCCACAGCCGCCGCGTTGTAGGTGCTGCTGAGCTTGGTTGACATGTGGATGGACACAATGCCCGAAGCTTCCTGGGCCGCCGCTGCATAGAGCCGCAAAAAGTCCCCCACGGACGGGGCAGATGTGGTCGGAATCTGTTTTTCCAGACGCAGCCGCTGGTACACCTCCTCAGCAGTGATGTCCACCCCGTCCAGGTACGTTCGAGTGCCATACATCAGCGGAATTGGCACCACATGGATATTCAATTGCTGGACCAACTCGGCCGGAATGTTGGCACTGGAATCGGTCACGACCGCTACTTTTTTCATCGCTTTCCCTGCTCTCCAGGTCGGGCAACCGAGATCGAAGAGGAAGGGTACCGGAATATCTGGCCCTCCTGTCGGAGACTGGAGGGCGACGACAATTCACCCCCCAGCCAGTAGGTCAGAATGCCGAAAAGAATGCTGGCCATCACCAGGATCAACACCAACAAGATGAACACTACCTTGGGTCGGTTGCGCACCAATTTTCCACCCTCCAGCCGCATGCTCATCCGGCCGCAGGACTGGAACCGGGTTGCCAGCCTGCGGCACGCCGCGCTCACGAATCCGTTTCAATTCCTAGTATACAATAAAAAGGTGAAAATCAGGGATAGAGAGGGTAAAAGAAATTGCCAACAAAGTAAAAAAAGGTAACAAAACCTATGCCGGACGGAACCAATAGCCTACGCCATATTCGGTCAGGATATACTCAGGATGGCGCGGGTCCCGTTCCAATTTGTTCCGCAATCGGTTGATGTAGCTCTTGAGATAGGAGATTTCGTCCGTATACTCCCGCCCCCATACCCGCGCCAGCAGTGCCTCATGAGTCATGACCTGACCAGCATTGCGGACCAGGTGATAGAGTAAACGGTATTCGGTGCCGGTCAGTTCGACCACCTGACCCCGGACCTTCACCTGCCTCCGCACAAAATCAACCTCAATATCCCCGCTCACAAAGGGTTGTTCATGGACCGATGGCAGGGATTGCGCCCGCCGCAGGACCGCCCGCACCCGCGCCATCAACTCCAGATGGCTGAACGGCTTGGTCACATAGTCATCGGCCCCCAGCTCTAAGCCCTGGACCTTGCTTACTTCATCATCGCGGACGGTGAGCATGATGACCGGCACGTCGGAAAAGCGCCGAAGGGTCTTGAGCACCTCAAAGCCGCTCATCTCGGGCAGCCCGATGTCCAACAACACGATATCCGGGCGCTCTCGTTCGATCATCTCCAGTGCCTGGGGGCCATCTTCGGCGCTGATCACCTCCCAGGTAGGTTGTTGCATACGAAAGATCATGGTCACCAGCTTGACCACATCCGGTTCTTCATCCACCACCAATACCTTCATTCTTCCCCTCCCCTCCCCTTCGGCACAGAAAAGCAAAACGTGCTTCCCACGCCGACCTGGCTCTCCAGCCAGATGCGCCCGCCGTGCAGTTCCACCATCTGCCGCGCAATGTAGAGGCCCAAGCCCACGCCGGATAGCCCCCGGTCATCAGTGATGACATAGAACTTGTCGAACACACGGCTCTGTTCCTCAGGCGGGATGCCGGGACCGTTGTCGGAGACACACACCCGGACCTCGTCCGGTGTCTCGCTCACCTGGATATCAATCCGGCCTTGTTTGGGGGTGAACTTGATGGCATTGGACAGGATGTTGGTCAACACCTGCTCCATCCGCCGGCGGTCTACTGCGACCAGGCTCAAAGAGGCCGGACAATGGAGGGAAACCGTCTGTCCTTTGCGTTCTTGCAAGGGATGCAAAGCCTGGATCACGCGCTCGGCAATGTGGCACAGATTGGTGGGCTGTCTGGACAGGGTGATCTGCCCCGCTTCCAATTTGGTGATCTCGAGCAGGTCGCTCACCAACGCCTCGAGGCGGCTGACATGATGGCCGATGGTATGGATCAGTTCCCGCTGTTCCGCAGAAAGGCCGGAGTCTGTCGCCTGGAGGAGGTCCACCGAGGTTTTGATGCAGGTCAACGGAGTCCGGAGTTCGTGAGAGACCGAAGAGACAAAGCTTTCCTGTAACTTTTCCAGAGCGCGGAGCCGCGCCACCTGAGCCCGCTCCCGCTCGTAGAGATGAGCGTTGCGGATCGCCAGCGCGGCTTCCTGACCCAGCGCCTGGAGAAAGGTCATTTCCTCGTCGCTCAAGCCCCGATGCGTTCGATACGCCACCCCGAGCATGCCCAGGGGCTTTTCGTCCAGCAGCAACGGGACACAGACCACAGAGGCTCCGGTTTCGGCGGCCTGCCGGCCGACGAGACAATGGGGCGAGTCCTCCAGCACGCAAGGCTGACCGGTGCGCAGCGCGTCGGCCAGGCGCTGGTCCACCAGAGCCGGGCTCTCGACCGGCCAAGGTTCCGCCTCCATCCCCGCCGTAGCCACCGCTGTCAGGGTCTGGCCGTTTTCGTCTAACAGAGCGATACTGGTCCAATCCGCTCCCAACAGAGTGCGCGGGGCTTCCACCACCGTCTTGAGGGTCAGATCCAGGTCCAGGGTGGTGTTGAGCTGGCGGAACAGATCGTTCAGGGCCTGTAGCCGTTGGCCCAAGGCCCGTTCCCGTTCCGTCTCCTGGTGTTCGCGCCGCAACTGTTCCAGCAGCAGACTGCACAGGATGGCCACGATCAACACCAGCAGAAACTTGCCGGCGAGCATATATTGGGCGCCGGGTTGCTTCAGGCCGGCCGGATTCACATAGCAGGCGCCCACGTAGATCAACCCGATGCCTACGGTCACGACGATCGTGCGGACCAGTTCGAGATGGAACGCAGCGCCGATGGTAATGAACACATACAGGACAAAGAAGCTGGAATGGTACCCGCCGGTGAGGTACACCGCCGCCGTAGCGACAATCGTGTCGATGGTCAACGAGTTGAGAGGTTTTCGCAGCCAACGGACATGGTGCATCAGCCACAACAGCAGGCCGTTGTAGGCGGCGACCCCCAGCGCCATGATGGGTACTGGCAAGAATACGCCGGCCTCCGACTCATCAAAATAGTGGAGGATGAGGACCAGGAGCAAGGCCAGCCAGCGCAGCAGCAGGATGGGCCGCTCCAGTGCAGTGAGACGGGGAAACCAGCGACGACGCCGTTCGTCCCCGCCCCGGCTCAGGCCGGATCCATTTTCTCTGACCACCGTCTCCCTCCCTTTCAGGCCACAATTCATTATACCACATTTATGGTCGAGAACCAACAACTCGAAAATAGACCGCGGCCTGGGCACTTTCAGGAAATCATCATTGCCCCAAGGCCTGGCTCTCCTCATCTCAGCAAGAGGCTGAGGAATGCGCCAACGCCACCGGTAGCGCCATCTCGGAGTCGGTCCTGAGGCGGAGCAGCGAGGGCCCTATATGCTCGCCCCAACCCAGGTCCAACGGCTCTTGCTCTCTGAACCAGAACATGGTACAATATGTGTTAGGGTGCGCAGAGCTCTTCCGGTTGTCCAGGCAAGCGGAACGTCCTTTTTGCCAGGTGCGTTCCCTCCAGAAGAGGGGGGTACGGTGAAATGAAATCCACACGCAACCAGAAGGTGCCTGCCCTGCAATCCGTGGGGGCGGTGATCGCCTTCACCCCAGAGTTGCGGTCTATGCTGGACGCGGCCAGTCAGGAGATCGCCCGATGGTTCGAAATGAAAGCGTGCGCGATCCTGCAATGGAAAGAAGCACCCCGCACCCTCTCCGTACTCGCTCAATGCGGTCCCAGGGAATGGTGGGAAGCCAAATGGCCCGGCGGCGTTGGCCATCTGGCCAACCGGCCCGGCACCGAACAGGTGCTGGAGGCGCAAACTCCTTATTACGTCGCGATGCATCAGCTCGATCAGGAACAGACGGGCGAGTTCGCCCCCCTGCGCCGAGAAGGGATTCAACTCTTGCTGCAATTCCCCCTGGTGTTTCGTGGCCGGACGGTGGGCCTGGTTGAGGTCATGGATGACCAGAAGGAGCATATCTCGCCCGAGGAACTCTCGTCAGCCCAGTTCCTGGTCAACCAGATCGCCGGCGTTGTCGAAAACGAGCGACTCTATGGGGAGATCCGCCGCTACATTGCTGAGGTCACGACGCTGAATCAGATCAGCCGGAGCATAACTTGCACACTCGATTTGCACGAGACTCTGGACATCGTGGCCAGCCATGCGCACCGATTGCTGGGGGTGGAGGCAGCTTCGGTGATTCTGTACGATGAAAAGAACGACACCTTGTGGTTCGGGGCAGCTTCGGGCAAGGTCGCGGACTTGATCCAGGGCAGGCGTCTGGGCCGGGGGCGGGGAATTGTGAACTGGGTGATCCAACATGGGGAACCCCTGGTGGTATTGGACGCAAGCCAGGATCCTCGCTTCTTCGCCGATTGGGACGTGGAGACCGGCTTTACCACCCGGTCTATCTTATGCGTCCCCTTGCATAGCAAGGGGCAGACCATCGGCGCCATCGAAGCCATCAACAAGACCAGCGGATCGTTCGATGAGGAGGACCTGAACCTGCTCACCTCCATGGCTTCCTCAGCGGCGATCGCTATTGAAAATGCGCGGCTCTATGAGCAAGCCCAACTGGAGATCGCTGAACGCAAGCGGATCGAACAGGAACTCCAACGATATGCCAGCAATCTGGAGAAACTTGTCGCCGAGCGCACCTCGGAGTTGCAGGCCGAACGCGACCGAACGCGGGCCATCCTGGAGGCGGTGGGCGAGGCGGTCATCGTGACCGATCTGAAGGGTCAGATCCGATATATGAACCCGGCCGCCGTGGCCCTGACCGGCTATGCCTTCGAGGAGGTCGTCGGGCGAGACCCTCGCTTGTGGCAACATGATCAAACAACGCCTGACGCCTATTCAGCCTTCGGGACCCCAGACCAGGTTCAGACCCAACGGGCCGAAGTGGTCAGTCGGCGCAAGGATGGCACCTTGTACAACGCGGCCATGACCGTAGCCCCCCTCTTTGATGCCCAGGATCCAAAGCGATTGATCGGCCACGTCTGTGTGCAGCGAGACATCACCCCACTCAAGGAGGCCGAGCGCCTGAAAGACCAGTTTATCTCCAATGTCTCCCACGAACTGCGCACTCCGCTCTCGGTCATCGCCCTCATCAGCGGCAACCTGGAACGGCTCTACGACCGTCTGGACGATGACAAACGCCGGAAGATGATCCATGACATCCGCGAGCACGCCCAGGTATTGAACAACCTGATCGGCGATGTCCTGGAGCTCTCGCGCATCGAAAGTGGACGCATCTCGATGGATCGCGAGCGGGTCAACCTGGCGCAACTGGTCCAGGAGGAGGTCAGCATCCAGGGGCCCCTGGCTCAGAAAAAGTCCCAGATCCTGCATGTGATCGGGGAGGATTCTCTTCCCGTCTCCGTGAATCGGGAGCAATTGCGCCAGGTGATCCGGAACTTGCTCAACAACGCCATCAAGTACACGCCGCCGCATGGGCAGATTGTCTGCGAGTGCTCGATCCGAACGAGGGCTCAAGCCCCAGCATCGGAATGGCCGGGGAGCGAACAGTTGCCGGAGGGGTCATGGGCGGCAGTGCGGGTGGTCGACACCGGAATTGGCATTGGCCATGATGACCTGCCGCACATCTTTGAGCGCTTCTTCCGGGTAAAGACCCAGGGCAGCACTCCCGGCACCGGGCTCGGCCTATCGATCGCGAAAGAGCTGGTCGAGGCCCATGGCGGGCGCATTGCTGCTGCCTCAAGCCTGGGACAGGGGAGTATCTTTGCCTTCTACCTGCCCTTGTGGGAGGAATAGGATGGGTCAAACGGCCTCTATCCTGGTAGTAGACGACCAACCCGAGATCCTGGAGAACCTTGCCCTGTTGCTGGAAGCGGAGGGCTATCAGGTGCTGACCGCCGGCGATGGTCTCGAGGCCATGGCCATTTTACAGACCCACCCCGTGGACCTGATTGTGGCCGACATCGCCATGCCGCGCATGAACGGCTATCAGCTCTATCAACGTGTCCGCGAGAACCCTCAATGGCTGGCCTTACCCTTTCTGTTTCTGACCGCCCGCGCTCTGGATAGCGATATCCGGTATGGCAAAGAATTGGGCGTAGACGACTATCTCACTAAACCGATCCAACCCGAAGACCTGATCGCCGCCATCCAGGGCAAATTACGACGCGCGCAGCAACTGGCCCAACTCGTCCATCAATCGCTCGTCGGCTTGACCCCTGAACCGCGAGCCTTGGTTCTGGGCCGGCTGCGGATCGACCCGGCCCAGCATCGCGTCTGGATGGATGACACGCCGGTGCTGCTGTCGGCTCGCGAATTCACCCTGCTGGAATACCTGGCCCAGAAGGCCAACCAGGTGGTGCCTTTGCAGGAGCTGGTCCGGATCACTCATGAACTGGACACGGATGCCATAGAAGCAGGAACCCTGCTCCGCCCCCTCATCCGTTCCTTGCGTCGTAAGTTGGGATATGACGTGGGTGAAATGGGCTGCATCGAGAACGTGCGTGGGGTGGGATACCGCCTGGTCCCACCAGAACATCCGTAACGGGTTCACACGCAAATCAATTCCAATTCGCACATAATCTCTATAGATTTCGCGGCCTGAACCTGATAGAATGATATTCACAAATAAGTCCTGGTTTTCCGGGGATGGACCAGGCGTTGATTGCGGATCGCGGTCTCATGGAGAAGAAACTGATGCAACCGATCAACTCCCCATCGGGGGCCTCCGAACTGCCCGGCGAATGGAAGGGCGGACCGCTGTACGAGGCCACCGCTCAGGAGAACGACGAACCAGGCAGAAATAGCCTCTCCCACGAGTTGCGCACTTCTCTGGCAATTATCACCCTGTTGTGTGGAAACCTGGATCGGCTCTACGAGCGCCTGAATGAGAAGGACCGCCGCGCGATCATCCAGAATCTGCGCAAGCACACCCACAAGCTCAACGCCCTGGTCGGCGATGTCCTGGAACGTTGGCAGGAACCGGATCATGAGACATAGGTAGGTCAGGAGCTTTCCCCTCCTCGCGTCCGCCAGGCGGGTTCCGTGTCCAAGGCATGGAACCCGCCTGATTTTTTGCTCCGTCACCGAAAGAGTTGCGTGACCGCACGACACGGAAGAGTCACACTCCCGCACGTTTCGCACTCGCAACTCATCCACAACCGGCACGGAAGAACCATAGACCCGGCCAATGGTCTCTGTTAAGATGGAGGAGAAGTTGGACAGGGAGGGATTCAGCCATGGAAAGCGTCTTTCGGAAGTTCACCATTTTGTTGCTAATGGTGTCAATGGTCGCTCTCAGCGTGCCGTTCGGCGTGCACGCCCAGGAACCGACGCTGCATCGTCTGTGGGTCCAGTTCAAGCCAGGCCACCAGGCATCGCTCCGGCAGGCTTTGGAGCAGGAAAAGGCGCAAATTCACTACGAATTTGATGAACTGAATGCGATCGTGGCGAGCCTGCCCGAACGCGCCGTGGATCGTCTCCGCACCAGCCCGGACGTCGTGCTGATTGAAGAAGACCTGCCCCGCTACCCGGCCGATGAGGTGGTTCCGTATGGCATCGAACAGATCGAAGCGCGGAGGGTCTGGGACCCGGAGGGCAGCGGCCAGCTCGATCCATCTGCCCCGAACGGCGCCGGACGCCTGATCTGCGTCATTGACTCGGGGGTGAAAGCGGATCACGAGGACCTGAGCGGGCTCAACTTTGTGGGTGGCTATCCTAGCGGCTGGAACACCGATACCTGCGGCCATGGCACCCATATCGTGGGTACCATCGCCGCTGCCTATAACGGGTTCGGGGTCATCGGCGTATCGCCCGGAACTGTCTCCCTCTACATCGTCAAGGTGTATGGCAACAACTGCGCCTGGACCTACAGCTCGACCTTGGTGGATGCTGCGTATCGCTGTCGCGATGCCGGCGCCCATGTGATCAACATGAGCCTGGGAGGCAACCATTACAGTTCGTTCGAGGACAACGCCTTCCGCAGCCTGTATCAAAGCGGCATCCTGCTGGTGGCAGCCGCCGGCAACAGCGGCGGCACTGAATATTCCTATCCCGCCTCGTACGATTCGGTGATCTCGGTGGCGGCGGTCGATCAAAACAACGTGGTCGCCAACTTTTCCCAGAAGAACAATCAGGTGGAACTGGCCGCGCCGGGGGTCTTTATCTACAGTACGGTGATGAGCGGCGGCTACGCCTATATGAGCGGCACCTCATCGGCCACCGCCCATGCTTCGGCTGCCGCCGCCGTGGTGTGGAGCGGCACCCCGGACAAGACCAACGCCGAGATCCGGTCCGCGCTGCAGCAAACGGCTCTCGACCTCGGCGCTGCCGGGCGGGATAACGCCTACGGATACGGCCTGATCCGGACCAAAACTGCCCTGGAGCTTCTCGGCGGCGCCCCGACCAGCGTGGAGGTAACCCGTTTTGAGGCCCAACCCGACCAGACATCGATCCGCATCGAATGGGAAACGGCCTCCGAACTGGACACCATGGGCTTTTACCTGTACCGCGCCGAATCGGCCGATGGGCCACGGACCCGGCTCAATGACAGCCTGATCCCCGCCCAGTCCCCCGGCAGCGCGACCGGCGCCGCCTACCAATTCGTGGATGCCTTGGTGGTGCGCGGCCTAAGCTACTATTACTGGTTAGAAGCCGTCGATCGGAACGGCGCCTCACAGAGCTATGGCCCCATCCGGGCAGAACTGCCGGCTCTCCGCCGCCTGCTGCCGGCCCGGCCCCGGCCCACTGCCCAGCCCCTCCAGTTGCGGAGCCAATAAGCCGGCCGGCCGCCTGACGCCCTTGCCCCCGCTCCCGACCCCCTCGGGAGCGGGGTGTTTTTTTACCAATTTGTTACGAATTGTAAACTATCCTGTAACCAGCATCCGATATACTATTGATCATAGAGGGGGGATCTGGTGAAACGGAAAATCCTGATCATTGGCGATGATTGGGCATCGCAGCAACGGATATGTCAGGCCCTCCCAGCCGATGAATTTGAGGCCTTTACCATTTCGAGTCAGCAAAGTCTGGTGTTTTATCTGTGTCTCATCCAGCCCGAACTGATCCTGGTAGATATGACGCAGCCTGGCGCATATCCGGGAAGGTTGGTCAAGCGCATCCGAGAGTGGTCGTGGGTGCCGGTGATCGTGCTTAGTGCATTGGCCGAGCATCGGACCAAGTTGGAAAGCCTGATTCAGGGGGCGGATGATTTTATGGTCAAACCGTTTAGCAATCAGGAGCTGTTGGCCAAAACTCGAGCGTTATTACGGCGGGTCCCGGTGCGGATGCCGTCGAGTCAATGGATTTCGGAAATGAATTGTTAGACACTTATGAGAGGAGAGAAAAAAATGAAAACGCGAACCTGGAACACAATTATTCTTTTGGCAGCGCTGTTGCTGTTGGTTCCACCAGCCTTGGTATCGGCTGCCAATCCGATCATCGTGGCCTATCCCAACCCGACCTACGAGCGGGCGTTTGTGGACGGCGACCCCAGCGAATGGGATTTGACCAACGACTTTTTCGCCAACATGTATTTGGCCGCCAACCCGAACAAGCCGGTTCGTTCCAAGCTCTACGTCCGCTACGATTGCCGGGCTGGAGTCCTGTACGTCCTGGTCCTCGCCGAGCCCGGCCACCCGATTGACGTAAACGGGGATCACTTTATCAAACTTGGTCAGACTAACAAGATAATGGATGAGAGTGATGGCAACGACGGAACCCCGCCCGATTTTGCATTCATCAACTCGAATGGAACAACGGCCGACGGCTGGGAAGGGTCCGCCTATCTGGCGCCCGGCTTTTACTCGCCCGCCAACGATCCGCCAGATGGTCTGAACGTCCATACCAATGTGGATGGTGGGAACACCTCCGCCGTCGAGAATCGCCAGATTGACCTGTACATCATTTGTGGGCCGCAGGCGGTGACGCTGGCCTCCTTCACAGCCGCTCCGGCGGGCAACGCCATTCGTCTGGAGTGGACGACCGCCACCGAGCTGGACAACCTGGGCTTTAACGTCTACCGCGCCACATCACCCGCCGGGCCGCAGGTCAAACTGAACGCCAGCCTGATCGCCAGCCAGGCGCCGGGCAGCCCACTGGGTGCGACCTATGAGTTCCTCGACACAGCGGTCCAGGCTGGGGTCACCTACTACTACTGGCTGGAGGATGTGGACGTGTACGGCGTGACCACCATGCACGGCCCGGTCCAGGCCGAGCTCAAGTCGCTGCGCCGGCTGACGCCCATCCGACCGCGCTTCGGACCCAAATTCCCGATCTTTCGCAGCCAATAAGCTGCCGTACCACTGAAACTGCGCCCGCCTCGATCCTGGTCTCTGGGGTCGAGGCGGGTTGCGTTTCTCTGGAACCTGGCGCAATCTCATCGGCCCCTTGCGGTTTGTACTTCTGCCCGTTTGCGGTACAATGGAAGTATGGACCTGTTCACCCATGCTCAGAAGGAAGCGATCGAGCGGGAGGCTCCGCTGGCCGCCCGGATGCGGCCGCGCACCCTGGACGAGTTCGTCGGCCAGGAGCATATCGTGGGCCCGGGCCGGCTGTTGCGCCGGGCGATCCAGGCCGATCAACTCTCGTCGGTGATCTTTTACGGACCGCCGGGCACCGGCAAGACCACCCTGGCGGCCATCATTGCCAACACCACTCGCAGCCACTTTGAGACCCTGAATGCGGTGTTGGCCGGGGTGGCCGACATCCGCCGTGTCACGCAAGAGGCCCAGAAACGGCGGGCGCTTCACGGGCAGCGGACGATCCTCTTTGTCGATGAGGTGCACCGTTGGAACAAAGCCCAGCAGGACGCACTCTTGCCCTGGGTGGAGAACGGCACGGTGATCATGATCGGCGCCACGACAGAGAACCCTTATTTTACGGTGAACCGCCCTCTGGTCAGCCGCAGCCGTATCTTCCAGCTCAAACCCCTGACCGAAGCCGAACTGACCATTATCGCCCGACGAGCATTGGCCGATCCGGAGCGAGGGTACGGCAAGCTCAAGGTGGAGGTCCATGAAGATGCATTGGCTCACCTGGTCAACGTAGCCAATGGAGACGCCCGGGGCGTGCTCAACGCCCTGGAACTGGCGGTAGAAACCACTCCGCCGGATGAACGGGGCGTGATCGTTGTTGATATGGCCGTCGCCGAGGAGAGCATCCAGCGCCGGGCCGTGCTCTATGACAAGGACGGCGATTACCATTATGACACCATCAGCGCCTTTATCAAGTCCCTCCGTGGGTCCGATCCCGATGCGGCTCTCTACTGGCTGGCCAAAATGGTCTACGCCGGCGAGGACCCCCGTTTTATCTTTCGCCGCATGTTGATTCTGGCAGGAGAAGATGTGGGGCTGGCCGATCCCAACGCCATCCGGGTGGTAGCGGCCTGCGCCGAGGCGTTTGACCGGGTGGGCCTGCCTGAAGGGAACTTTCATCTGGCCGAAGCCGCCTTGTACCTGGCCACCGCGCCCAAGTCCAACTCGACGCTGGCCTTCTTCGACGCCTTGTCGGTGGTGGAGCAGGAACGGGAGAGCGAAGTGCCTCCCCACCTGAAGGACAGTAGCCGGGACCAGGAAGGCTTTGGCCACGGCCAGGGCTACCTCTACCCCCATGCCTACCGCGAACACTGGGTGGCCCAGCAATACCTGCCCGAGAGGTTACAAGGTCGCGTCTTTTATCAACCTAGCGACCAAGGGTACGAACGGTTGATCCGGGAACAGGTAGCCCGTCGTCGCGAGGCGCAACTGGCGGCCATGGTCGAAAGTCCACCGGAAGTCCTGACCTTCACCCCAAGAGAACGGGCTCACGACCGCTGGTTGCAGCGAGCAGTGAGCAACGCCGGGGAACAACTTGGGCGCATCCGAGACCGGGTGCTGGATGCGGCGCGGCTACAACGCCATCATCGGGTGTTGGACCTCAGGGCCGGTTCCGGTCTCCTCACCTGGGAGGTCCTGCGCCGCACCCCGGAGGGCGGAACGTGGGCGCTGGCCTGGGACCGAGACACCGGGGAAGGGCTGCGCCAGCAGGCGGCACGGATCCCCGAACTGGAGCGCCCGGTGGTGCTCATCGCCGATCCGGCGGCTATCTCCGAGCGCGGGCTGGAGGAGCTGGAAACCCTGCTCAAATTGCGTGGCGAAGAGGGGTTGCAGTTCGACGCCATTGTCGGGCGGAATGCCTTAGGGCCGCTGCCGGACAAGGCCCAAGCCTTACAGCTCCTGAGCCGCTGGCTGTGCCCGGGCGGCCGCCTGAGTCTGGTAGAGACGATTGTCCGGTATAGCCAGCGGCTTTATGAGCTGGTAGACCTGTCTCCTTTAGAAAACGACTTGCGTCAGCGAATCATTGAAGCCGAAGAAGAGGTCTATGCCGCCCTCACCGATCCTCTGGTGAACTGGGAGGCAGCCGATCTGAGGCGTGGGCTGGAGGCGGCTGGCTTTGACGATATCGCCCTGCACGAAGAGGTTCAGGAAGTCGAGGTCCTGGTCAGCCCGGCCACTCTGGAGCGGTGGTTTTCCTCCGAAATGGAGCGAGGACGGCCGTCGTACGCCCAGCACCTGCTCCGCCGGACTACCGCCGATGAACTGGCCCAGGTTAAGGCCCTGTTCGAGCGCCAACTTGCCGGTCAAACGGTTCCCTGGCGCACCCGGATCGTGTTTGTCGTCGCGCAGCTTCCAACCAGATAACCGGATTCGGTCGCGGCGTTACCGTCTCCTTTCCCTGGCCCCGATAGTTTCATCTCTCGCGGCGCCCCGGCAGGGGCATGATGATTCCCGTGAGCAGCCCGGCGTCGAATTGACCAATGGTGCCGCCCACCGAGTAGTAGCCGCCAGTGCTGAGCGTGTGCCCTCCACCGTCCACAGTGTGCCAGGGTAGATCATCGGCTCCCCCGATGGGGTGAGCGCCTGGGCAGCCCCTGACAGGGCGATCAAGGCCAGCAGGGTTCACCACCTCTTGGTTTTCGTACCTCTCATCGTCTGCCTCCGGCCGCTAATGGAGAGTGACCAGGACCGGGATGAGACCGGTTCCCTGCACCGCATCCAGTGAAGCCAGGGCGATGCCGACGATCGGCGCACCTTCCGCTACCATCATGCCTTCTACCAGCCGTGTCTGCAGGGCGCGGGCATGGCCGGCCTGCTCTGCCGCCGTCAGGCGCTGGCCGGGGGTGATGGCGCCACCGCTCGTATCGGCCTTGACGTGGGCCAGCCCCTCGACGACGATGAACAGGTATTCGCCGGCGGCAGCCGCCCCTTCCACCCGCTCGGCACTCGCTACAGGCTGGCTGTCCTGCCCGCCCTTCGAGACCGCAGCCCGGCTCTGCACGACGCCGACGACGGCGTCGCCCGCTCGGGCGAGGCGCACGCGCAACACCGGCGCTGTCGTACCGTCCAGGGGAGCCTCCACGGCGACGATGGTCAGCAGATCGCCAATCTCGAGAGGGACATCGCCACCATTGAGGCCAATGTAGACCAACGTGCAGCCGACGCAGTTTCCTTCGACATAGATATCGTTGCGGAAGTAGCCTGAGTAGGTGCCCGCGCTATCGGCACGCACGGCAGGGCTGGTTCCACGATTGTCGGCGTATACGGCCCCCCAGTTTGTACCCATCGAGACGTTGGCCAGGACGTGGATGCCGTCGCCAGAGGCGCTGTCGTTTTGGACATACAGGCCGTCGGTACTGCTGTTGGCGAACAGGAAAGCGCCGTTGGTGGCCCGCACACGGAATTGATTCGTTACAGTGGAGGCAAAGTCGGCGTCGGTGCTATCGGCCCAGACGAACGATCCGGCGTGATTGGCTTTGGCCCGCCGGCCCGCGGCAAAGCTGTAGCTTCCTCCGGCATAGTTGTCCCTCCCGCCGGGCACGGTGCTAAAGTCCCCGCTGGCCGTGTTGCCGCTGCCCCCACCCACAGTGGAACCGGGCCCGTTGGCGAAGCAGACCTCTCCTCCTGCTACCGTGGCCGAGATGCCGGTGGCCATGTTTCCGCAGCCGCCAGCGACGACAGCACAGGCTGCCGCCGCGGTATTTCCTTCGCCGCCACCGACGGTAGCGTTCGCACCCCCGGCGCTGTTCGAGGCGCCGCCGCAGACAGTGGCCTCGTCGCCGCCGGCGACGTTCAGCCGGCCCCCACCCACAGTGGCAAAGCGGGCGTTCACCGGGTTTCCGTCTGCATTGCCCGCCCGGTTGTTGCCGCCGCCGGCCACGGTGCCATAGTCGTCAGTCACGCGGTTGGCCGTGCTCTGTTGGGCCGGCGTGGTCCAGCCACCGCCGCCGATGGTGGCGTAGGCCGCCCCGGCCGAGTTGCCTGCTCCCCCGGCCACCGTGGCATAGCTGCCGTTGGTGGTGTTCCACTGGCCGCCGCCAATGGCCGCAGCATAGCCGTCGGCCGTGTTTTGCTGGCCGCCGCTGATGGTGGACATATCGCCGTTGGCGGCGCTGTACGCACCGCCATCCACGGTCGCGCCGACGCCCCCTGCCGTGTTGTCGAGCCCCCCGCCGACGGTGCCATAGTTGTGCAGCACCTCGTTCCTGGCTCCGTTGCACCCTCCACCGCCGATAGTAGCCCCGACAGCATTCGGATCGACATAGTTCCAGGAGTAGCCACCGATGACGTTGGGGCTGGTGCCATTCTGGATGGTGTTCAGGCCTGGCAGGGCCAGGGCATACGGGGCTGGTGTCAATGGTTGGAGAGGACTCAGGTAGGTATAGGCACCCGTGCTTGCCCCCGGCCGGACGCCGATCTTGAGCCAGCGGGCATCGCCATTGAGGTAAAAGTAGACATCGCCATACATCGCATCGGTCACGTCCACCAACGTCGTGAACAGGCCATGGACCACCGGCACATTGTCGCGCGGGGCGGCATCGGCCACCCACTGTGTGCCAGCGGCGTCGGCGTAGAGGGAGAAGCTAAAGTCGTAGAGGCCATCGGCGGGTCTGCCGCCATCGGTCAAGTAGCCCTGGTAGGTAAAAGCGTTGCCTGCCAGGGTCTGGAGGATACCGCTCTCGGCGTCTGGATGCCGAGAGGGAGACTGGGCGGCACCGGGCATGGGCGCGAGGCTCACCATGGCCAGCACCAGGGCTGACACCACGATCGGGACGAAAGACTTCTTCGATCTCATTTTGCACCTCCTCCGGTACAATACATTACAGCTCGTTTCAACTATCCAATTATCAGTACCGCGACATCCAGAACCCTGGACCATAGACAGGACTTGCGCCACCGTCGCCCACGCCTGGAAGCCGCCACCCCACTACTCCGTCCCGCGCCACGCGCCTGTGTGCTGGTACGGACTCCCTGCGCGACTGTCACCTTGATTCGAGGGTTTGGCACCCCGGGCAGATATAGCTCCCCGTGCTCCCCGTGCGGATCTTGGCCAATGGCGTCCCGCACGCCGGACAGGGTGCAGCCTCCTCCCAGTGGAACAGGTAGGGATCGTCCCAGCCGCCCTTTTGCCCGTACAGGTTCAGTTCGAACGGCGCCCCGCCGGCGTCGATGCTGCCCTGCAGAACGTCGCACAGTGCCTGCCACAGCGCGGTGATCTCTGCTTCGCTCAGGGTGGGGATGGGTCGCAACGGGTGGATCTTGGCGCGCCACAGCGGCGTCTGGACGTAGACGTTGCCGATGCCGGCGATCCGGTCCTGGTCCAGCAAGAACGCCTTGATAGTGCCGCGCCTTCCCTTGAGCAGCCCTCGGAACTCCTCTTGTGACAGGTCGAGGGCGTGGGGACCCAGCTTGCCGACCATCGGGTGGCGGGCCGGATCGTCCGCGTAATGGGCGTAGCCGAACCACCAAAAATTGATCACCAGCACTGCGCCATTGTCCAGGTCCAGGATCAACCGGTACTTCTCGGGCAGGTGGGCGCGATCGGTCAGCAGGATCTCGCCCCCCATCCCAAGGTTGAGCAAGAGCCAGCCTCGCGTGGTCTGCATCTTCAGCCACTTGCCGTGGGGCGCCACACCCAGGATCCTGGCACCGGACAGCACCGCTCGAAACTCCTCCTCCGGTATGTTCAGGCATTTGGGCTGAAACACTTCGATCTTGGTGATGATCCGGCCCACCAGTTCCTTCTGCATATCACGGGCAAAGACGACGATCTCAGGCAACTCGGGCATTGCTTCGCTCCACCATTCGATTCAAACCCATTATACCACAAAACTGCGGCAACTGCCCTCTGGTTGGTGCAACCAGGCTTTCCAACCAAGGAAACAGTGAGCCGTCTCAAGATAGTGTGTTGTACCAGAATGGTGGGTGCAGGAGGCGCGGCAGGCGGTAACTTGCATTTGCTTCTGCTCGGCGTTATAATGCTCATGGTCTATGACCCCCAAATCATCGTACCTGGTTGGGGATCGAATGTGGATGCAGAATTTGCATGACAGGAGGAAGAGAATGAACACACAAATTTGGAAGATATTTGGATTGCTGGTGACTGCGCTCCTGCTGGCAACCTGTGCGCCAACAGCCCAGCCGACGGCCCAGCCAACCACCGCACCCACCGAGCCCCCCAAGGCGGAAGCGGTGACCCTCACCGTCTGGGACCAATTCCAGCGAGACACGGAAAAGGCGGTCATTGATACCTTGAACGCCGAGTTCGAGGCGGCCCATCCTGGCGTCACCATCGCCCGGGTGGTCAAGAGCTTTGACGATCTGAAGGTCACGATCAAGCTGGCCCTCAGTGACCCCAACGGACCGGATGTGGGGCAGGTGAACCAGGGAGCGGACATGCGCGCCGTGGTCCAGGGCAACCTGCTGTTGGACCTCACCCCCTATTTGCCCAAGTACCAGTGGGACAAGCGCTTCTCGGCCGGCATCCTCGCCCGCAACAGTTTCACTGCCGATGGCAGCCAGTTTGGCACCGGCAACCTGTACGGTGTCTCCCCCACGGCCGAAGTGGTGGGGGTGTACTATAACAAGGAAAAGTTTCAGCAACTCGGGCTGTCCGTCCCCAAGACGTTTGCCGAATTCGAAGCGCTTCTGGCCAAGGCCAAGGAGGCCGGCGAGACGCCCATCGTCTTTGGCAACCTGGACCAGTGGCCCGGTATCCACATCTTTAGCGCCATCCAGCACATCCTTTTGCCGGATCGGACCTGGCTGGATAATTTTGTCTACGGTCAGGGCAATGTCTCCTTCGACATCCCGGAGAATGTGCAGGCCGCGGCCAAGGTCCAGGAATGGGTCAAGGCTGGCTATTTCACCGATGGCTTTGCCGGCATCGGCTACGATGACTCGTGGAAGCTGTTTGCCGGCGGCCAGGGGGTGATGATGATCACCGGAAGCTGGCTGAGTGGTGATATTGTCAGCACTGGTGGCGAGAAGTTTGGCTTCTTCCTGCTGCCGCCCCTGGAGGAAGGGGGAAAAGTCCTGGCGATCGGAGGGGTGGGTCTGCCGTTTTGCATCCGCGCTGGGACCAAGAACGCCGACCTGGCGGCCGAGTACCTGGATTGGATGGTCTCCTCGCGAGCCGGCGAACTGTGGCTGGAAAAGGGCGTGTTACCTGCCGTGCCGGTGGACAAGTCCAAGGTGCCGACCGGCACGCTCCTGGGGGACATTGTGACCGCCTATGGGGTGATCAACGAGGCCGATGGGGTCGGCCACTATATTGACTGGGCTGGACCGACGATGTACGATGTGCTGAGCGCGTCGATCCAGGAGTTGATGGCGATGCAGATCACTCCAGAGGGGTTTGTCGCCAAAGTCCAGGCCGAATACGCCAAGTAGCCATCGAGATAATGAGATACCCTCCCGCAGCCTCTGGACGAAGGCCCGGACTGCGGGAGGGTAGCTACGTTCCATGGGGCAACTGCGCCAACCTCGCCGTCGCCTGCTGCACGTCGAAGGGCTGAAACCCGGTCAGCGCTGGTACATCGGCTATCTCTATCTCCTGCCCGGCCTGCTAATCTATGGCCTCTTTGTGTTCCTGCCGATTCTGGACACATTCCGCTACAGCCTGTTCCGCTGGGATGGGATCAGCCAGCCCGTCTTCACCGGCTTGGGAAACTATGCGGCCCTTATCCACGACCCGACGTTTTTGACGGCGTTGTTCAACAACGCCGTTTTTATCTTTTTCTACACCGTCCTTCCCATCCTGCTGGCTCTCCTCTTGACCGGGCTGATGACCCGCCGGCCCTTGCCGGGCATGACTTTTTTCCGGGCCGGCCTGTTCGTTCCTCAGGTGATGTCGATGGTTGTGGTCGGGGTGGTCTGGCGCTGGATCCTGAACCCAGTTAACGGGCCCCTGAACCAGCTTCTGAAGGCGCTGGGGCTGGGGGCATGGGCCAAAGCCTGGCTGGGGGACTTTACCTGGGCCTTGCCGGCGGTGGGTGGGATCGGCACCTGGGTGGAGTATGGCTTCTGCATGGTGCTGTTCATCGCCGGGGTACAACGGATCGAACCGACCCTCTACGACGCAGCCCGTATTGACGGAGCCAATGCCTATCAGGAATTCCGCTATGTGACTTTGCCCGGACTGCGCAGCGAGTTGGTAGTTGCCATCATCACCACGCTCATTGCCGCGTTGCGCGTGTTCGATCTGGTGTTTGTGACGACGCGAGGCGGTCCAGGTACCCGAACGCTGGTGATGGCTTTTCATATCTGGCGCAATGCCTTTGTGGTGAACAATGTGGGCTACGCGGCGGCAGTGGCCGTCGTGTTGACCGTCCTGATCCTGACGGTCAGCGTTGCCGTCCTGACCGTCCAGGAGCGCCTGACCAGAGAGGAATGAGCCGGACATGACACGCTATCGGTTTCGGGACCTCGGCGGGGTGATTCTCACCTATCTGTTGCTGAGCCTGTTTCTAGCGATCGCCTTCCTTCCCTTCTTGAGCATTTTCCTGGCTGCATTCAAGACCGAGGCCGAAATTGCGCAGGGGGCCTTTGCCCTTCCCCAGCAATGGCGGCTGGACGCCTTTGTCAAGGCCTGGGAACAGGCCAGCTTCAACCTCTATTTCCGCAGCAGCGTCATTGTCGCGGTACCGGTCGTGGTGATCTCGGTGATTCTTTCGATCCTGACCGGCTATGCCTTTGGCACGATGCGCTTTGTCGGCAGCCAATGGCTGTTTGTCCTGTTTTTGATCGGCCTTATGGTCCCCTTTGAGGCGGTCGTCATCCCGCTCTACTACCGCATGCGAGCCGTCCGGCTGACCGATACCTATTGGGCCTTGATCCTGCCCCAGATCGGGTTGAGCGTGTCGTTTGGTACCTTCTGGATGCGCGGATTCTTCAAGAACGCCCCCGGCGAGCTGATCGATGCCGCCCTGATTGACGGCTGCAATAGCTTCACCGCCTTGTGGCGGGTGTTGTTGCCCCTGGCCCGGCCGGCCATTCTCACCCTTATCGTCTTGCTGTTCATGTGGACCTGGAACGAGTTCCTCCTCGCCCTGGTGATGGTCTCCCAGGAGGGCCTGCGCACGCTGCCCGTGGGTCTAGCTTTCTTTCAGGGCCGCCACACGGCCCAGGTACCGTTGTTGGCCGCCGGCAGCCTCATCGTCAGTGGTCCGATCTTGCTGGTCTATGTCATCTTCCAACGCTATTTTATCCGGGGCATGACTGCCGGAGCCATCCGGGGGTGAACTAGCGAGCCTGTAGCCCATTGGTCTCGGCGGTTGATTACCCAACCCGATCGCGCTCGGCGAGCGGGAGGGTGAAGCGAAAGATGGCACCCCTTCCTGGCGTGCTCTCGGCCCAGATGCGGCCGCCATGCGCCTCCACCAGGCTCTGGGCGATGGACAGACCCAGTCCGGTGCCGTTGGAGAGATGGTCGGTCCGGGTGCGCGACGGATCGGCTCGCCAAAAGCGCTCAAAAACGTGAGGCAAATCCTCGGGAGCAATCCCCTCGCCCGTGTCGGCGACGGCGATTTCCACCGCATCCTCGATCGGCATCGCTGTGACGGAAACAGAGCCGCCTGCCGCCGTGTGGCGCAGGGCGTTGACCAACAGGTTGCGCAACACCTGGGCGATCCGGTCTGGGTCGGCCTGGACGAGGGGCAGGCTGTCTGGAAGTTGAGCGGTAAGGGCGATCTGTTGGGCTTCGGCAGCCAAAGCCAGGATGTCGAGCGTGTCGCAGATAACCTGGGCGATGTCCACCGGTCGCAGGTTCAAGCTTAGTTGTCCGGCATCGGCCAGGGCCAATTCGCGCAACTCGTCCACCAGACGGCTGAGCAGACGGGTTTCGTCATACAGTCGGGAGATCTCGGTTGTGTTGAGGTCATACACACCGTCCAGGATGGCCCGCAGGTTGCCCTGAAGCACGCTCAGCGGGGTGCGCAATTCGTGGGCCACGTCGGCCACCAGGTTCTGGCGTTGGACTTCTGCCTCTTTCAGCGCGGCGATCATTTCGTTGAACGCCTCCCCGACATCGGCGATTTCGGCGCTGCCCTTTACCTCGACCTGTTGATCCAGATGCCCCCTGGCTACAGTGCGGGCAGCCACTGCCAGACGTTGCAGCGGAGTGGTCAGACTGCGGCTGAGGAACGCGCCAACGATCAGCACCAGACCCATGGCCAGGGCCGCTCCGACGAACAGGACATTTCGCACTCGGTCAAGAAAGCGCTGCTCCAGAGCGCCGAGTCGGGCTGATGGGTCTGGGAGAGACAGGAGCAGGTAACCGATCACGCTCCCATCGTCCGGTTGGGTGATCGCCAGGGCTCTGGATTTCTCGGTGCGCCGCAGCCGCCGGCCCTCGGCTTGATGGGTGCTGTCATAGATCACCCTGCCGTCAGCGTCGGCCAGCAGAACATCCAGGAGCGCCCTGGTCCTGCCCCGCAGTGGGGCCCAGGGAAACATCATCGGTTGTCCCATCTCCAGAGGTTCGGTAAGATAGACCCCTCCCGTCAGCAGACGTTCCACGCCCGTCCAACTGCCCTGTTGCTGATAGTAGCGGACGAGTTGCTCGATGCCACTGCCAGAGACCTGCATTCCGCTGTGGGTAATATAGCGGCGGAACTCGGCGTTCATGGTGTGGTTGATCAGCAGGGCAATGGCCCCGACGGCAACCACCACGACGAGGCCAAAGGCCAGGGTCAGTCGGACCCAAAGTCGATCCATGTCTGTTCCCCATACCTATCGGGATGATCCGACACCCCAGGCTTTGATCCGGGATGTCACAACCTCGCGCCAGTCCCTATTCACTCCAGACCGATCGGTGACATAGGCAGGCGGTTCCTTCAGCGCCCGTGCAGTGTCATTCTCTGGGCCGCTCCTGAAGGACTACCGGCATGGTCAATTCCTGGTCACCTCGGCGGATGGTCAGGTTCACCGTGTCTCCGATCGATTTCTGGGTCTCCAGGTAGACAGTGAGAGTTTGCAGGTCATCGATCGGTTTGCCGTCGAGAGCGACGATGATGTCTCCCCCGGCCGGGAACCAGTACTGGCCGATGCGCACCCTCTGGTCCCCACCCCGGATTCCGGCCTTGTCAGCCGGTCCCCCGGCTACTGTTTCCATCACCAGCAAGCCAGAATCCACCGGGACCTCAATCCCGGCTTCACGCAGCATCTCAGCCGTGGTGGTGGAGAGAGGCAGCAGGTTCACCCCCAGCCACGGATGGGGGTAATATCCCTGTGCGATCAGCTTGGGGATGACCCGTCGAGCAGTGTTGGACGACACGGCAAAGCCAATGCCGGCGGAAGCCCCGCTGGGACTGATGATCTGCGAATTGATGCCCATGACGCGCCCGCGCAGGTCCAGCATCGGCCCGCCCGAGTTGCCCGGGTTGATGGCGGCATCGGTCTGGATCGCTTCGCCGATGAACCGATTGTCTTCCGGGCTTTCGATCACCCGACCCAACGCGCTGACTACCCCGGTGGTCAGGGTTTGTTGCAACCCAAAGGGATTCCCAATGGCGACCACAAACTGTCCCACCCGCAACTGACTCGAATCCCCCAAGGGCAATGGCTTGGGCAGATTCTCCCCGGCGTCAATATGAAGCACCGCCAGGTCGTTGGTCGGGTCCGACCCCACGACTTGAGCGGTGTATTCTTGACCATCGGCCAGGGTGACCAGCAGTTCCTCTGCATCTTCGATCACATGGTAGTTGGTCACGATGTGACCCTGGTCATCGTACACGAATCCAGAGCCGGTTCCTTCCTGAGGGATCGTGCCCATAAAACGATTGTAGATGTAACTGCGGTTGGTGATGTTCACCACCGAGGGACTGGCAAACTCGTAGACGGCGATGATCTGCGCCTCCAGCTCATTGGCGGCGGCCCGTTCGTCGAAAGCGGACAACCCTGCCTCCGCCGTTGCCGTCGGCATGGGACTGGCGGTTGCGGTGGCGATGGAACCCAGCGCCACGACGCTGTGCAAGCCCCACCCGCCGAGGACCAGCATCAGGCACAGGGCGACAACCCACACCCAATGAATTCGCGAGATTCTCATCGTACTACTCCTTCATGCCGATATGAGCAACTTGCCTGACAACAAGCACGGGCGAGAAACTGCCCCCCGCCCGTGCTTGCATCCTGCCTGGCTGACTACCTCTAGAACCCGCCCGGACCAAGCATCATGCCCGGGAAGCCCATCATTCCGCGTTTTCCCCAGCCTCCAGGCCCACCCGGCCAGGTGTTATCCAGTTGGTCGGTCACTCGTTCTTCCGCCTGCTGCAACATGTAATCCGCCTGCTTCTGGGTGATACGACCATCTGCCACGGCCTTGTCCAGGTTCTCTTTGAGTTGGGCCAGGTAGGCATCCACGATGGTCTGGGTATCCACGCCTTTTTCCTTGGCCACATCGGCGATGCTCTTGCCATCCTGGAGTTCGGTGAGCAACTCGGTAAGTTTCATGTTCAGCTTGTCGGCGGCGATGGAGAGCAGGTTATCCCCCAGGAAACCACCTATGCCCCAACCATGCCGGCCAAAGCCTCGGCCCATGCCTCTCATCCCGAATCCAGGAGCCTGATCCATTCGCCAGCGGAGCAGTTCGGCCTGTTCCTCCGTCAGCCAGCCTTCGGCCACTGCCTCGTCCACGACCTGGTCCTGGGCCTTCTCAACCGCTGCATCATACTCCTCAACGCTGATGCCCAGAATATTTGCCAGGGCTTCCCGGAACCGGGTAGCAAAGTCAAACGGTCCGTCGCTCCCGCTGTCCGAATCCTGGGCCAGGGCAATGGCTCCCACAGCTACCAATCCCAAGACCGCAACCAAAGTGGTGGCTCCCACAATTTTCCAGAATTTTGTCATCGTCATCCCTCCTGTTTTGATTTGGCGGGATAGACCCGCATCGGATTTACGGTTCTATTGTAGCCCAAAGTTGTGGAGAAACTGTGGAGATTTCCTGGAGGTTTCATTGAATTTGTGGGGATTGCTGACGTCTTGCCCAAGGGCGCGGCTGCTAACGTAGGTTGACAGGCCGCTGCGGCTTGGCGTAACGGCCCAGGAGTGGAAGCTTTAGCTGGGTTCTGCGGATTCCGTTCGGCTGAAGCCCCCACTCCCATTGGGTGCTGGACTCTGCAACAGCCCAGGTCCACGGGCTGCCTCTCTTGCACAGAGGCGGGTTTGGAAGTATAATGGGATTCTGTGGAAGAGTCATGAGCCTCGCAGCCGAACGTTCGCACTTTGATCGTCCATGGGGACCGAGAGGGAAAGGCGGATGGCTGAGTTCGTTCATCTGCATGTGCATAGCGACTACTCGCTACTCGATGGCCTGTGTAAGGTCGAGGACCTGACCCGTGCTGCGGCTGAACAGGGGATGCCGGCCCTAGCTCTGACCGACCACGGGGTCATGTTTGGTGCCCTGCACTTCTATCACGCTGCCCGGAAGGTCGGGATCAAGCCGATTATCGGTTGCGAAATGTACATCTCTCCCCGGCGCATGACCCAGAAGGATGCCAGGCTGGACAACAAGCCCAGTCATCTGATCCTTCTGGCCGAGAACCAGGACGGGTATCACAACCTGATGCAGATCGCCACAGCCGCCCAGCTTGAGGGGTTCTACTATAAACCTCGCGTTGACAAAGAGTACCTGGCAGAACATGCCAAGGGCCTGATTGCCCTCTCTTCCTGTGGATCGGGCGAGGTGCCGCGCCTTTTGCAGGAAAATCCCCCCGATGTCGAACGGCAGGTTCGTCAGGTTGCCGGCTGGTATCGCGAGGTGTTTGGCCCCGCCAATTTCTTCCTGGAACTTCAGGAACACGACATTCCCGAAATGGTATCGGTCAATCGGGCAATGGTCACGCTGAGCCGCGAACTGGACATCCCCCTGGTGGCGACCAACGACGTGCATTACATCCGGCGCGACCAGGCCCATCCTCATGAGGTGCTTCTCTGCATTCAAATGGGTAAAACGATCACCGATCCTTCGCGGATGCGGATGAATAACGACAGCTATTACTTGAGAAGCGCCGAAGAAATGGCGACATTGTTTGCCGACCTGCCGGAGGCATTGCGTAACACGCGGTGGATTGCGGAACGATGCCATCTGGACCTGGAGCCGACCGGCTTTCACCTGCCGCTATTTGAGGTGCCGCCAGGCTTTACCCCCCAAACCTATCTCCGCCACCTGACGGAGGACGGTCTGCGCCAGCTCTACGGCGATCAGTTCTCCACCGAACCGGTCCAACGTCGCATGGAATACGAACTGGATGTGATCCACCAGATGGGGTTCGATCTCTATTTTCTGGTGGTCTGGGACCTGTGTCGGTTCGCCAAACAGCGGGACATCTGGTGGAATGTGCGGGGCTCGGCAGCGGGGAGCATTGTTGCCTATGGGTTAGGGATCACCAACCTCGACCCTCTGGCGCACGGTCTGATCTTTGAGCGGTTTTTGAACCCGGGCCGTGTCACCATGCCAGACATTGACCTCGACTTTCCCGATGACCGGCGGGAGGAAATGATCCAGTACACCGTGCAAAAGTATGGCGCGGATAAAGTAGCCCAGATCATCACCTTCGGCACCTTGGGCGCCAAGGCGGCCATCCGCGATGTAGGCCGTGTCCTGGATATCCCGCTTGGGGAGGTGGATCGGATCGCCCGGTTGGTGCCAGAGGGTCCTGGCGTGCGGCTTGACGACGCTTTGGCCCAGGTAGCTGAACTGCGCCAGATGTATGAGGGGGTTGAGTATGTCCGCACCCTGATCGACACCGCCCGAGAAGTGGAGGGCGTTTCCCGCCACGCCAGCACCCACGCCGCCGGAGTGGTCATCGCCGATAAACCACTCGTCCTCTACACCCCTTTGCACCGACCGACCCGGGACGGGGATGGCGGACTGCCGGTGACGCAGTATACCATGGACGTGCTGGAGGACACGGGGCTGCTCAAGGTGGATTTCCTGGGGTTGAGCACCTTGACTATCCTGCGCAAGGCGGCCGACCTGATCCAGCAGCGCCACGGTGTCACCTACACCCGGCATAACATCCCGTTGGACGATCCCAAGACATACCAACTCCTGTCCAGCGGCGAGGTCATCGGCATCTTCCAGGTAGAATCCAGCGGCATGCGACGGGTGCTCACCTCGATGCGGCCCACCAAGTTCGAGCATATTGTGGCAGTCCTCGCGCTCTACCGTCCAGGTCCCATGGAGTTCATTGACGACTATATCGCCGGGCTCCATGGCACCAAGAAACCAACCTACATCCATCCCGCGTTGGAACCGATCCTGGGAGAGACCTTTGGCATTTGCGTGTACCAGGAACAGATCATCCGGATTCTGACCGACATCGCCGGGTATACCCCAGGCGATGCGGACCTGGTCCGAAAAGCGGTGGGGAAAAAGATTAAAGAGGAACTGGTCCGTCATCGGGACCGTTTCGTGCAAGGAGCCAAAGAACATAGCGGTCTGGATGAAGCCTCGGCGCATCAGATCTTTGACGCTTTCGAATACTTTGCCCGCTACGGTTTTAACAAGGCGCACTCGGCGGACTATGCGGTCATCACCGTCCAGACAGCGTTCCTGAAAGCCCACTATCCGGTGGAGTATATGACCGCCTTGCTGACGGTGGAACGAAACAACATGAAAAAGATCGGCCTGTTGATCGCCGAGGCGCGCCGGTTAGGGATTGATGTGCTGCCGCCGGATGTGAATGATAGTGATATTGATTTCACCATCGAGGATAGGTCCGCCGACACAGGTCGGCCGGCCATCCGGTATGGATTAGGAGCCATCAAGAATGTCGGGGAAGGACCGGTGAGCACGATTCTGGCGGCCCGGGAAGCGGGGGGCCGGTTCAGGGACCTCGATGACTTTTGTCGGCGGGTGGACCTGCGACAGATCAACCGTCGTGCGTTGGAATGCCTGATCAAAGCCGGGGCGCTCAATGCGTTCGGCACGCGGGCACAACTGCTGGCGATGATCGATCGGATGATTAGCGTCAGCCAACAGGCCCATGGCGCGGTTCAGCAATATACCATGTTCGATCTGCCTGCCTTTGCAACCGCTGCCAACCTGACGGCCGATCTCCCCCAGGTCCCCGACATTCCGCGAAAAGAGGTCCTGGCCTGGGAGAAAGAGTTGATCGGGGCCTATATCTCCGAACATCCTCTCTCCCGGGTGTGGGTCGATCTGGAAAAGACGATCACGGTCCTCACCGGTCAGATTGATGAGACAATGGTCGGGCAGAAAGTCACCGTGGCCGGCATGGTGAACTTGGTGCGTCCGGTGGTCACCCGGAAAGGGGAACCGATGGCCTTTGCCCAGATTGAGGATCTGCAGGGCACGGTGGAAGTGGTGATCTTTCCCCGACTCTGGCAGGAAACCCGAGAACTTTGGGAACCTGACCGGATCCTGGTCGTACGAGGCAAAGTCAGCGCTCGTGGCCAGGGGTTCAGCATTATTGCCGATTCGGCCACGAACGAGATCACGGTGGTGCATTCCCCGGACCTGCCGGAGCCTCCGACCCGGTCGAAAGGGCCGGTTCATCTGCACATCACCATCCCTCGCGGCAACGACCTGGAGCAGATTATCCAGCGCTTGGGCAAGGTGTATGACCTGTTGCGACGTTACCCCGGTCGGGATCGGTTTAGTCTTTATGTCGAGAACGGCGATCAGGGACGGATTCAGATCAGCTTTCCCAACGATACTACCGGTCACTGCGTGGAACTGGAGCAAGAACTTCGGGCTCTGTTAGGGGCGGGAACCCTCCGCGTGGAGCCGCTGGAAGAATAGAACTCACCCGTGATGCGGGAATTCCTTGAGGACAGGAGGTTCACAGTGGATGCGGTAGAACGTGTTCGCCAGGCGCTGAAGGCCATGGGGTGGGATGCTGACGCGGTGCGCGAATTGCCGACCGACACGAGCACCGCCGAGGCGGCAGCGCGGGCAGTCCAGGCCCCTCTCGGCAGCATCGTCAAGTCCCTGATTTTCCTGGCCGATGGGGTCCCGATCCTGGTGCTGGTCGCCGGCGATCAACGAGTGGACATCAAGCGGTTGCGGGGTATCCTTGGGCTGAGCAAGAAACGGTTGCGGATTGCCCAACCGGACGAGGTGCTGGCCCACACCGGCTATGAAGTCGGAGGAGTCCCGCCCATCGGTCATACCATGCCCATGCGCACCTTCATCGATCAGACCTTGAGCCGCTTCGAACAGGTGTGGGCGGCGGCGGGGAGCTCCCAGGCGGTGTTCCCGATCCCATATCAGCAGTTGGTGGCGATGACCGGTGGTGAGGTCGTCGATCTGGTAGAGGGGAGCACCGGCAGCCAGCCGGATTAAGAAGGATTCCCAGAACGCAGGAGACGGAGATGAAACGAATCGGTGTGCTCAGTAGTGGCGGCGATGGACCCGGTTTTAACCCTTGCATCCGGGCGGTGGTCCGCACGGCCATCTCCCACGGGGTGAGCGTGATGGGGATCAAGTATGGATTTGCCGGCCTGATCAACGGCGAGATTGACGAGTTGGATGTGCGCTCCGTAGGGGGCATCCTGGGCCGGGGAGGGACGATCCTGGGAACGGCTCGTTCCGAAGAATTCCGCACCGAACGAGGACGATTGACCGCCATACGCAAGCTCCACGAGTATGGCATTGAGGGGCTGGTGATCATCGGCGGCGACGGATCGTTCCGTGGGGCGTTACAACTGTGGCGCGAGTTCAACTTTCCAGTGGTCGGGGTGCCGGGTACCATCGACAACGACATCAACGGCACCGATATGAGCATCGGCGTCGACACCGCCCTCAATACCGTCCTGAACGCCATCGACAAGATCCGCGACACTGCTTCATCCCATCAGCGGGCCTTTCTGATCGAGGTCATGGGCCGCGAGTGCGGGTACCTGGCGTTGATGAGCGGCATCGCCGGCGGCGCTGAAATGATCCTGTTGCCTGAAGTCGAGACCAGCCCCGAGGAGGTGGCCAGCGCTCTCAAGAATGCATACCTTCGCGGCAAAGCCCACTGTATCATCATCGTGGCCGAAGGCTACAAACCAGGTCTGGAGGCGGTGGCCTCCTACCTCACCGAGCGCCGCGAAGAATTGGGCTTTGAAGTGCGGACCACCGTCCTGGGCCATGTGCAGCGAGGAGGCTCGCCTACGGCGTTCGAACGACTGCTGGCCACCCGGCTTGGCGTGGCTGCGGTCGAGGCCTTGCTCAGCGGTCAAAGCGGAGTGATGGTCGGGCTGGTCGGCAACAAGGTGGTCCTGACCCCTCTGGAAGAGGTGGTAGCCCAGCCCAAAAAGATCGATTTGAGCCTATATCAGATGGCCAAGATGCTGGAAAAATAGTCCGGGGGCCGGCCATCCCGGACTGGACCAGCCGTGGTCGGTTGCTGGCCGGGAGGCAGCCCCGGTTCCATCGTTCGAAATGGGAGCAAGAGGCAAGGGAGCGACACAGCCCCTTGCCTCTTGTTCCGCGCATCTCGGCTCTTCATTCTACGCGGGGCAGATGTTTCAGCGACTCTTCGATCTTTTCCTGCGGATGTTCATAGTTTTCCAGGGCACCGCTCAGATATGCATCATACGCCCCCATGTCAAAATGGCCGTGGCCGCTCAGGTTAAAGAGGATCACCCGTTTCTCTCCGGCTTCTTTGGCAGCAAGCGCCTCGTCAATGACTGCGCGGACGGCATGAGCGGATTCTGGCGCGACAATGATCCCTTCTGCCGAGGCAAACTGAAGCGCCGCCTCAAAGACCTGGAGTTGCCGGTAGGCCACTGCTTCGATATACCCGGCATGGTAGAACGCGGAAATGGATGGGGCCATGCCGTGATAACGCAACCCCCCGGCATGGATGCCGGCCGGGACAAACATATGCCCCAAGGTGTACATTTTGACCAGCGGGGTCAGCTTGGCCGTGTCGCCAAAGTCATAGGCATAAGGCCCTCTCGTGAGAGTAGGACAGGCCGCCGGCTCAACGGCCAGGAAGCGGGTGTTCCGCCCGTTAATAAACTTTTCCCGCAGGAACGGGTAGGCCAGTCCGGCAAAGTTCGAGCCCCCTCCCACGCAGCCGACCACCACGTCCGGATATTCGCCGGCGATCTCCATCTGTTCCAGGGCCTCCAGACCGATGATCGTTTGATGGAGCAACACATGGTTGAGAACGCTGCCGAGCGAGTACTTGGTGTCCTCATGGGTCGCTGCCACCTCCACGGCCTCGCTGATGGCGATGCCCAGGCTGCCTGGAGAATCCGGGTCCTGGGCCAGGATCGACCTCCCGGCGCGGGTTTCAGGGCTGGGGCTGGGGACGACGGTGGCGCCCCAGGCGTTCATCATCGAGCGGCGGTAGGGTTTTTGCAGGTAGCTGATCTTGACCATGTACACCTTGCACTCGATGCCAAACAGGTTACAGCCGAACGACAGGGCCGATCCCCATTGACCTGCACCCGTTTCGGTCGTAATTCGTTTGACCCCCTCTGCCTTGTTGAAAAAGGCCTGGGCGACAGCCGTGTTGGGCTTGTGGCTGCCTGGCGGGCTGACGCCCTCATATTTATAGTAGATGTGCGCCGGCGTATCCAGCGCTTCTTCCAGGCGAAGGGCGCGGTACAGCGGGGTAGGTCGCCACAAGCGATAGACTTCGCGCACCGGTTCCGGGATCTCGATCCACGGTTCGGTGCTGACCTCTTGGGCGATGAGGCTCATCGGGAAGAGCGGAGCCAGGTCATCGGGACCGATGGGTTTCCCCGTGCCGGGATGAAGGACGGGGGGAAAGGCCACCGGGGAATCGGCGGCGATATTGTACCATGCCTTGGGGATCCGGTCTTCCGACAAAAGGATTCGATGGTTTCCGTTTCGAGTCATTTCTTCCTCCTTATCCACTTGATTCTCTCAACAGCCGAGCACCGTCGGCATCCTCTCACCAGCCAGAGGCAGAGCATAGCTTCTCAGGAGCTGCGGCCCGTAGAGGCCCATCGCGGTGTACACTCGCTCCATCGTGTCCCGGGCGATGATCCGCACCCGGCGCGTCCCTTCTATCAGGAGATCCTCGATGAAGCCGGGTTGAGCCTCAAACCGGGCGCGTCGTTCTCGCAAAGGCTCCAGGGTGTGGTTCAGGGCCCTGGCCAACCTGCGTTTTACCTCCACATCGCCCACCTTGCCCTGCCGGTACCGTTCTTTCAACTCGTTCACTTCATCCCGGTCGGGGTTGAAAATGTCATGGTAGATAAACACCGGATTGCCCTCCACCCGGCCAGGGATATCGGCCCGCACCCGCTGAGGGTCGGTCACCATGGCCATCACCTTCCGGGTGACGGTCTCCTCATCGTCGCTCAGATAGATCGAATTCCCCCGGCTCTTGCCCATCTTGCCTTGCCCATCAGTGCCCACCAGAGTGGGGACCTGCCCGAGCAATATTTCGGGCAGCGGGAATACCTCCCCGTACAGCCGGTTAAAGCGGCGTGCGATCTCGCGCGCCACTTCGACGTGGGCTTCATTATCGCCGCCCACCGGAACCAGATGCGCTCTGGGCAGGAGGATGTCTGCGGCCTGCAGCACCGGGTACCCCAGCAGGCCAAACGGCATCGTTTCCAGATGGGCGTCCCGGGCCATGTCCTTGAGACTGGGCAGCCGTTCCAGGCGGGGAACGCTGACCAGCATTTCCAGGATCAGATTGAGTTCACACGTCTCGGGGACCGCCGATTGGACAAAGATAGTGCTGCGCTCTGGATCGATGCCAACGGCCAGGTAGTCTAGTACGATGTCCCGGATGTTCTGGGCCATCTGGGCAATTTGGTGCTTCTCCTGGTGCGTGGTCAATGCGTGAAGATCGGCCAGGACAAAGAAGCAGTCGTATTCCTCCTGCAATTGCACTCGATTCCGCAAGCTGCCTACATAATGTCCAAGGTGCAACTTGCCGGTCGGCCGGTCACCTGTCAATAGTCTTTTTCGTTCCATCGTTCACCTCCAACCTGTTCAAAAACAAAGCGCTCGTCCCTTCCTAGAGGACGAGCGCTTGATCTCCAAGGCCCCCGCGGTGCCACCTCTATTAGGCTGGTCTGGTAAACAAAAAATCCGCCGGTGACAGCGGATTTCAGAATGCCAGCCTCACTCGTTTGCAGGTACGGTCCCTTACACTGAGACGATACCCTCAGCCCTGATAACGGTGGCGTCTCCGGCTCCGACTACTGACCCCGGGTGGGGTGTTCGGCGGGCAACTCCCAGGCCCATTCACTGCCTGCGCTGGTATCGGGCTTCCACCTTACCCCGACTCTCTGGCCCCCGCTTTGGCAGCTACTATTCCTGTTCTCAGTCTTTAATAATTCAATTGTGAATATGTATACCACATCTCGTCGCTTTTGTCAAATCGAATCGAGCACGCTTTGCATCGCCCCAAGGTCGTTAATCTTCATTTGCTGGTTCCCTGCTTTTCGAGTATAATCTCCATCACATGAATCGGGTCTCTATCTTCACGTTCGTGCTGGCCATCGTTGTCCTGGCCTTGGGCTGTGGGCCGGTTCCACTGCCATCTTCGCCGACCCCGCTCCCTTCGCCCACCCTTGATCTGCCTCCAGCAGACGAGACTGCCTTTGCCTTCTTGCAAGCATGGGAACGGGGCGACTATTCCACGATGTACGATCTACTGGCTCCGGATTCCCAGGAGACGGTCTCTGAGGAGCAGTTTATCGATACCTATGCTCAGGTGGTGGAGGAAGCGACCATCCTCCATGTCTCCCCTCGGATTCTGGCCGCGTATCAACCGGACACCCACGCTGAGGTCGCTTTTGCGGTTACGTTTCAAACGGCGCTGGTGGGCGACTTTGACATCGAGAACCGGATGGTGCTGACAGCCGAGGGGCGTCGGTGGGGGGTGAACTGGTCCCCTGCCTTGATTTTCCCGCAACTGAGCGATGAAACCGTGGTGCGATTGACGCCGCGTATTCCCTCCCGAGGGAATATCTATGACCGAAACGGTCTGGGGCTGGCGGTAGAAGGAGAACTGGTGGAGGTGGGGGTCGTTCCGGGCAAGATCCAGGACGAGGTCACGTTGTTAAGTCATCTGAGCGCTGTTCTGGGCAAGACGGCGGCGGACCTCCAGTCCCGGTATGCAGATGCTCAGCCGGACTGGTACGTCGCGTTAGGTCGGATCAGCGCAGAAACCGCCCAGGCGAATTATGATCTGCTGACCTCCATTCCGGGCGTGGAGTTGCGTACTGCCTGGACGCGCTCCTACCGGCCGGAAGTCATTGCCCCTCACATTGTGGGAGTTGTCGGCCCGATCCCCAGGGAAGAGATCGAGCAATGGAGAGCGCAGGGCTACAGTGGTGATGAAATGGTGGGTCGCATGGGACTGGAGCGGTGGGGCGAGCCCTATCTGGCCGGCGAACGCGGTGGACGGCTGGAGATCCTCTCCGTCGAAGGTCGACAGGTAGCCGTTCTGGCCGACAAACCGGCTCGGAAGAGCAGCAGCCTGTACACGACGTTTGACCGCGAATTTCAGCTCAAAGTACAGAATATTCTGGGGCAACGACCGGGGGCCATTGTCGTCCTGGAAGCCAAGACCGGTCGCGTTCTGGCCATGGCCACCTACCCTCGTTTCGATCCCGGTCTCTTTGCCGGGGGGATCAGCGATTGGCAGTGGCAGAGCCTTCAGAGCGACCCGACCCGCCCGCTGGTAAACCGCGCCACCCAGGGGATCTATCCACCGGGAAGTGTGTTCAAGGTCGTCACTATGGCCGCCGGCATGGAGGTCGGCAAGCTGACGGCGACCAGCCCATTCATCTGTCGCGGGACCTGGACCGGCTTGGGGGCGGAATGGCGCAAGACGTGCTGGCTGCGGAGCGGGCACGGGAACATCCCGCTGAGCAAGGCGCTTACCGTCTCGTGCGACATTACCTTTTACCAGGTCGGTCTGATGCTCAACGGGTTAGGCCAGGAAGTGTTGCCGGATTATGCCCGCTATTTTGGTTTTGGGGCGCTGACCGGCATCGAAGTAGAGGAGAATCCAGGGTTGGTGCCCGATCCAACCTGGAAGATCACGACCAAAGGCGAGGGATGGGCTCCCGGCGACAGCGTCAACCTGGCCATTGGCCAGAGTGAATTGCTGGTCACGCCGTTACAGGTCGCGGTGATGATGGCGGCCGTCGGAAATGGCGGAACCCTCTATCGGCCCCAGGTGGTGGAACTGATCGCTTCTGAACCTTCCTCCCCGGAGTGGAAGTTCGAACCGGTTGCGCTGGCTCAACTTCCGGTCAGCGCCGACAATCTGGCCGTGATCCGCGACAGCCTGCATCAAGTGACCTCCGCCCCGTACGGCACCGCCTATCAGGCATTTCAAGGCTTCGGTTTATCCGCCGCCGGCAAGACCGGCACTGCGGAAAGCGGACAACAAAAACCCCATGCCTGGTTTGCCGGCTATGTGCCGGCCGACGACCCGGAGATTGCCATTGCAGTGGTGGTGGAGCATGCCGGCGAAGGGTCCGTGTTCGCCGCCCCGCTTTTCCGCCAGGTGGCCGAGGCCTATTTCAACCTTGAGCCGGCTCCAACCCCGACCCCAGGTCCATAATCGGTTGGCACGCGATAAAGGCGGAAGCTAGTCTCGGAGGAGAAAGGCGCGAATGACGGTGGCGTATGCTTCTGGCAAGGTGATCCTGTTCGGCGAACACGCGGTGGTCTACGGGTATCCCGCCATTGCGGTACCTGTGACCGAAGTCCAGGCTCAGGCCTGGGTGGAACCTGGCCCAGGTGGACAGGGAGTGGTGGTTGTCGCTCCAGACCTGGGCCGCCGCGTGGTCGTGCGAGAGGCGGCGGATGACGATCCCCTGGCCCGCATCGTCCGCCTGACATTGCAGGCCATGCGCCGTACAGTCGAGCCGGACCTGACGATTACCGTGACCTCCACTGTCCCTATCGCCCGGGGGATGGGCAGCGGAGCGGCGGTATCCACGGCCATCGTCCGGGCCCTGGCCGGGCACTTTCACCACTGGTTTCCCTCCCGGGCCATTTCGGACCTGGTCTATCAAACCGAGATCCTCTACCACGGCACACCCTCTGGCATTGACAACACGGTGATCGCGTTCGAGAAGCCGGTCTATTTCATCAAAGACAGGGGGTGGGAGATCTTCTGGGTGGGCAAACCGTTCCGCCTGGTCATTGCGGATACAGGCATTATGAGTTCGACCAGGGAAGTGGTGAGCGACGTGCGTCGCCGCTATCAGAGTGCGCCCGATCAGTACCGGTCCCTTTTTGAGCGCATTGGGCAGATCGCCGTCGCCGCTCGAACCGCGATTCAACAGGGAGATCTAGACGCCATGGCAGCCTTGATGGACGAGAACCACGCCCTACTCCAGGAAATCGGGGTCAGTTGTCCGGAACTGGACCGCCTGGTGACAGCGGCTCGGGAAGGTGGGGCGTTGGGCGCCAAACTGTCCGGCGCCGGCCGGGGAGGAAACATGATTGCTCTCGTCACCGAAGAGACGGAAGGTAGAGTGAGCATGATGCTCCGTCTGACCGGGGCAACCCACGTGATCGCGACGGAGGTGAGATGATGCTTCAAAAGCGATGGCTCTTGTAGTGGACCGGTTGTATTCTACTCGCGGAAGAATTCCACGATTTCCTCGGCCTTCTCGGCCTCCATCACCTCGATAAAGTTGATGCGGGTCCAGGGGAAGATAAAGGCCGTAGCGCCCTCGGTGACATAGTGCAGGGGCCGGCCATCCCGACGACGCGGATTGGTGACAATCACACTATAGTGGGTCGGATCGGGTAATGTATCCATGTCCGCCACAATAGGGTCCTCATTCTGAATGTGAATGATGACCTCAAAAGCCATCCTAAAGCCTCCTCTTTACCATACGGAACTGGGGCCGATTCTATTCATGGCCTTCACTTGAGATGCACCGTCACGGTCAGTTTGCCCAATTGGACCTGGTCGCCATCCTTGAGCGGGTAAGGCATCTCAGGGATCAGGCGGGTCGCGTTAAGGAACGTGCCGTTCAGACTGTTGAGGTCTTCGACAAACACCTGGCCGCCCCGTTGCGAGATGCGGGCATGACGCCGCGAGATGCCTTTGTCAACACCCTCTTCGTCGGATAGGTCCACGTCCGGAAAGATGGCACGGGTGGGATCCAGGCGGCCCAACACCACTTCTTTGGAAAGAGGAAGTTCAATACTCCCTCGTCCCTCAATCGATAACACCAGGATTTTGAAGGGACCACCCCCTGCCTGGCCATATTCTACGTTGCTTCGCTGGAGAGGGTCAGTGGATTGACCGTCGCTGGGGGCCAGGTAGGAGCCGCACTCCACGCAGAACAGGGTGTTTTCCGGGTAGACACTTTGACAAAAAGGACATTTGATCATCGTTCACTCTCCCTGAGAGTCACATCGTCTTACGGGCGCTTCTTGGGCACAATCCCCAATCCTCGTGTCCCATAGTGGAGTTTCTTCTGCCCTTCACTGGAGAAGGAGCCGGTTTGCTCCAGGCGTCCTGCCTCAAGCAGGGCGACCTGAGCCAGTTCGGTCTCGCCAATGTCCAGGAGACGCGTCGCCATCGTTTTAAGCCGATGGATGGCGGACTCGATTCTACCTGCTTCGACCTCGTGAGTCACTCGCTGTTGCATCTTGAAGATAGTGAGTTTGCCCATGGCAGACACAATGTCGGACGGGATGGGCTTTCGCTGCTCCAGGCTGGTGACAAAACGGGTCTCCACGTTTCGTTCTACATACACGGCCTGACCGTCCGCGCCCGGCATGGTCCCCTGGGCAGCCAAGCGGACCAGTTGGTGGCTGCCGGGCGTATGGGGGCTGAGCAATAACTCGAGGATCACGACTTGTGGGCTCCCCATTTCTAGCGAACCTAACGTCACCCGGTCATCGAACAGAAACAGCTCGGTGATCTCGGGTGATACTCGAAACAGCTCCTTGACCGTCACCCCTTGACCCCAATGGATGGAGAGGGCGAGGTCACGGACCACGGTATTCCCCAGAGCCTGAACCCGATCCCGGAATACTTCCTGGATTTTGGCCGTCGAGTCGAGGTAGATCGAGGAACCTGGTGCCTTGCTGAGATTCGCAATTTCGTCCAACAACTTACCGTTCCAATCAGAGCCGATGCCCATGGTGGTGATGGGGATCCCTCGCTCACCGGCCCGCCGGGCCGCCTCCAGGCACTGTTCTTCGTCGCCGTAGGTTTGACCATCGGTGATCAGAATCAGATGGCTCAGGACGCCAGGGCCATGCCATCGTTCGACCTGTTCCAGACCCAACTTCAGCCCTTGATATATCTCGGTGCCGCCTTCACTCCGAATGCTGCCAACGGCGATCTTGGCCGCCGTTTTGTCCATGTTGTGGCTACCCGACAACACCAACTCGGCCCGATCGCTGAATGTCACCACCGATAGCAGATCGTCTGGCGCCAACTGATCGACGATGGAGCGGGCCGCCTCTTTGACCTGATAGAGCCGTGCTCCTTTCATCGAAGTGCTGCGATCCAGAACCAGGCAGAGGTTGATGGGAGGTCGCGATCCTTTCCCTTGATTGGGAGCGGCGATCTCCACCAGGAGATAGAGAGCCTGCGGTTCGTCCAAACAGGGCAACTCCTCGTGACTGGGGGTGACTCGCAAAATCAGAGGATGAGCCCGTTCCAGACCCTGTCGGCGGCGCCAGTGGTCAAAAGCCTGCCGTTGGATCGGATTCATCAGAATCTGATAGGCTTCCTGGAGTTGTTGGAACCGTTCTGCTGCCTGGGGCTCAGTACTGATATCGGGATGATAGAGCCGGGCCAGCCGGCGGTAGGCGCGTTTGATGGTCCGTTCATCCGCGTCGGCCGGGATACCCAAGAGGGCATAGTAATCGTGTTTGAATTCCACCGTCCCACTCCCCCTCTTACCAAGGTGTGGCGCTGAGCAGCTTCCCGATATTCCTGAGCCGGTCCGCCTCCCTCTATGAACTTGCGTGCGGGGATGCCGGCAGAGGCCAGTGCTTGGCCATCAGGATCACCGAGATATTGTCGTCCCCACCTTGTTGATTGGCTTGATTTACCAACTCCTGACAAGCACTGGTAAGGGTTGGAGCGGCTTCAATGATGGCTCTCATTTGCTCCCCAGATACCATGCTCCACAGGCCGTCGGAACAGAGCAGTAGATATTGTCCTTCTCCCATCGCTTGATGGATGATATCCGGTTCGACCTCTAGGCTCTGGCCCAGAGCTTTGTAAAGGAGGTGTCGTTGTGAAGCGACTTCCTCAGCGGTCCCCTGACCCATTGCTACCAGCCGCGCCGCGAGGGAGTGGTCCTGCGTCAGACATCGCAGTTGGCTCCTTTCCCCCAGATAAGCACGGCAGTCCCCGATGTGGGCGATAAATAGATAATCGCCCAACACCAGCGCCATGGTGAGGGTTGTGCCGGCATCCGGCAGGTGGCGAAGCACCGCCTGATGGGCAATGTACACGCTGGTTTCCAGGACCTGGTTGATCGGAGGCCGATCCGTTACGCTATCGTCCAAAAAGGGCAGACAGATGCGCTGGATGACGTGCTGAGCAGCCAGACGCACCGCCAGCGAGCTGGCTTTCTCGCCCTCGGCTTGTCCCCCCATCCCATCCGCCACAGCGAACAAGCCGAGGGGTAGAGGGGGCTGTCCTTGGTGCATTAACGTACATTGCCAGAAAAAGACAGCGTCTTCGTTGCGTTCTCGTACCCGTCCTGGATCGGACGCCAATCCAACCTGCAAAGTCTCGACTCCTTGTTTCTCCTCCAGATACTCGCCCGAAAACTTTTATGATAACGGACTGCCGTCTGCCCTAAGCACTTGACGAGGGTTCGTCGGGCTAGGCAACGGGCAAGGCGTAGACGCGGTGGTCTGTCGAGCCCACGTATACGGTATCTCCTACGACTAACGGCGATGAAGGGACCGGCCCGCCAGTGACGTAGCGCCATATACTTCTGCCCCTTCGGGCGTCGACGGCGTGAATCGCCCCTCCGTTCGAGCCTACATAGACAATATCACGGGCCACAGCCGGCGAAGAGACGATCGCGCTGCCGGCGTCATATTTCCACTGCTGCCGCCCCGTCCCTGCTTCGACGGCATACAGGTGTCCGTCCGCGGAACCCACGTAGACGGTGCCTCCCACCACGGCCGGCGAGGAAACGATGTAGCCTCTGGTGCGGAAGCGCCATACCGGCCACCCCGAGTGGGTGTTCAGAGCATACAGATGTCCATCGGCCGAACCCACGAACACGATGTCCTCTTCGACCGCCGGCGAAGAGGTCACCCGGCGGTGCATGTCGTATTTCCAATGGATGCTGCCCGTTCGCATGTCCACCGCATACAGGTAGCCATCATCCGATCCGACAAAGATCGTCTCTTTGACGATACAGGGAGTGGACCGAACGGGGCCAGCGGTCTGGAGCTTCCAGACCACCCGGCCTGACTGAATATTGACTGCGTACAGACAACCATCATCGGATCCCACAAAGGCATGGCCATACTCGACCCGGACCGAGGAACGGATGCAACCCTTGGTCTCACACGACCAGAGCTCGTCCCGGGTCCGCCGCGAGATGGCGTACAGCCGACCATCCTCCGACCCGATCAGGATCACGTCCTCATAAAGGCAGGGGGTAGCCGCAATCCCGCCGCTGGTAGCGAACTTCCACAGGAAAGCCCCGGTTCGGGCATCCAGAGCGTACAGATTATGGTCATAGCAGCCGATATAGAGCACCCCATCCGCAACCCGTGGGGAAGAGCGCACCTCATCTTCGCACTTGAAAGTCCATCGGGGAGTAATCTCCTGAGGTAGGGAAAAGGCAGCGGTGCCAAAACTGGTGGCAGCTCGGTAGCCCGAAGGGAGTGCCTTACTCAACTCGGCGGCGAATTCAGCCGCCGAACTGTATCGCTCTTGCGGGTCATACGCCAGCGCCTTCATAATGGCTGCCTCAAGGGCGGGTGAGACCTCGGTATTGAACAGGCGAATCGGCCGTTCGTGGAAGGTGAAAGGTGGCTCCAGGCGGGGGTCCCGCCCGGTGAGCAGGTGGTGAAGGGTGGCTCCCAGGGCGTAGAGGTCGCCTCGCGGTTCCGCCACGCCTCGATACTGCTCGGGTGGGGAGTATCCTTCAGTGCCGATCATGGTCCCCCGCTGGCCATACTCAAAGACCTTGGCGATGCCAAAATCGATCACCATCAGGTACCCATCGGGCTTGAGCATAATGTTGCTCGGCTTCATGTCACGAAAGACGATCGGGGGAGTCTGGCTATGGAGGTAAGTCAATACCTCGCACACCTGGAGTCCCCAGGAAACCACCTCTTCGGGAGTGAATGGCTGTCGCCGCTCTTCCAGGAGGCGCTCCAGAGTCTGGCCTTCGATGAACTCCAGGATCAGGTAACTCCGTGCGCCCTCGCTAAAATAGTCAAAGATCTTGGGGATGGCCGGATGGGATAGACTGGCCAGGATATTCGCTTCCCGTTCAAAGTTCTGGATGGCGATCTTTCTCAGACGAGCATCAGGGGCGGTGTTGATCATCTCCTTGACCGCTACGATCTTGAGAACGGCGCTAAAACGGAGGTCCCGCGCTTTGTAGACCGCTCCCATTCCCCCCACCCCTTGCACCGCCAAGATCTGGTAGCGTCCTTGCAGGACCGTCTGGGGCGGCAAGGTACCTTCCGGTTGGACCGCTACCGGCCGTTCCTCTGCCGGGATTCTACGGGTATCCAGTTCGCTCATGTCCGATGTGCATCCGTCTCTTGCCTCTGATTATACAGGCAAGCGGAAATTATTGCAAATTCTTTTCTTTTGATCTTTTATGGTTTCATACAATCCGGTTGCCGCCCACGGATCACCATCCGGCGGGCGGTGGCCCGCCGCGAGCGGGTCGGGGAAAGCAGCGGACTAGTTGGCCGCGATCAAGGTTCCGAATAGGCGCTTAGTAGACGGACAGGAACCGGTCCAGTTCCCAGGCGCTCACGTGGGTGCAGTACTCCTGCCATTCGATCGTTTTGGCCTCGATAAACCGTTCAAAAAGGTGCGGGCCGAGCGTTTCGCGGACCAGTGAGTCGCGTTTCAACTCTTCCAATGCCTCACCCAGTGAGCCGGGCAGCATCGCCAGATTGCGAGCTTGCCGTTCCGCACCGTCCAGATGGTAGAGGTCTTCGTTGGAAATGGGCGGGGGTTCCAGTTTCCGATCAATGCCGTCCAGACCGGCGCGGAGCATCACGGCGAAGGCCAGGTATGGATTACAACTGGGATCGGGACAGCGAAGCTCGATGCGAGTGGACTGAGGGCGATCCGGGGTCACCTGTGGCACCCGGATCAGGGCCGAACGGTTAATCTGGCCCCAACTGATATACACAGGAGCCTCATAGCCGGGAACGAGTCGCTTGTAGGAATTGACCAACGGCGCCAATATGGCACACATGCCCCGCGCGTGGGCCAGTTGGCCGGCGATGAATTGCCGCGCCAACAATGAGAGACCGAGTTCATCCTGAGGATCGGCAAAGACATTCTCGCCAGTAGCCATGTTGAACAGGCTCTGGTGGGCGTGCATTCCAGAACCGTTGATCCCGGCGATGGGCTTGGGCATAAAAGTCGCATGCAGGCCATGTTGCCGGGCGACTTCCTTGAGCGCTAGCTTGAAGGTGACGACGTTATCCGCGGCGCGCAAAGCCTCGGTGAAGCGAAAGTCGATCTCGTGTTGCCCAAAGGCAACTTCATGGTGACTCGCTTCTACCCGGATGCCAAAGGCAGCCAATGCCCGGGACATCTCTTTGCGAACCTCCATGCCCCGGTCGGTCGAGAGATCGAAATATCCCCCCTGGTCCTGGGGGTGAGGCACGGCGCGGCCATCTCCATCGCGCTTGAACAAAAAGAATTCAGGTTCGGGTCCGATGTTGTAAACCCATCCCCGACTCGCCGCCTCGCGCAATGCCCGCTTCAAGATGTAGCGCGGGTCGCCTTCAAAAGGCCGTCCCTGAGGGGTGTACACGTCGCAGATAAAACGGGCGGTGAGACCATAATCCCGGTGCCAGGGGATGACGGCATAGGTCTCCAGATCGGGAACCAGGTACATATCGCTCTCCGCAATGCGAGCAAATCCTTCGATTGATGACCCGTCAAACCAGACCCCTCGATCCAGTGCTGCCTCCAACTCGCTAACAGGGATGGTCACACTCTTGACAATACCGACAATGTCGGTGAATTGCAGACTGATAAACTCGATCCCCTCTTTGGCTACCCTGTCCAGGAGTTCCTCTTTGTCGCCCATGGGATGCTCCTTCCTGTGCGAGCGATCGGTTGAATCGCCAGAATTTGCGGGACAGTATAACAAAGGTGACAGGGCTTGTCAACCGTATTGACAGGTCATTGCATTTGATGTATAATATTGGTGCTTTTGGATTCCAGGGGAACAAGAGGATCAACTTCGGGTTACCTGGCCGCTTGCTCTCGGAGCCAGGGAAGTGAACGCTTCCCTCACCGGAGAAAATGGCCCACCAGTCCCGTCGATCAGCTCACCACGCATGAGCAGGTAACCCGATGGGTTGTCGTGTCCAGTCCAGTATGCAGAGGAGTTTCCCTGGCCGGGGGGCCGACAATTGACTTGTCGCTGGCTGGACCGATGGTAGTCGGTAGAGACTCGGCCTCCCTTCTGAAGAATGGATGACAGGCAGGCCGAGTCTTCTGTTTCCTGGAATCGAAAAGCTCAATTTTGTGGGAAGGGATTGCCGATCTATGGATTCAAGTTCCATGTCAGCCGATGAGATGTCCCCGCTGGAAGAGCAGGGAGAGAATCTCTATGGAGGAGAACCCACGGAGTTGGAGGTGGAACCGGTGGAGGCAGCGGAGATGGGCGAATTGCCCGTCGAGGACTGGGACTATCAGCAACCACGACGGGGCCAGCTCCGCAACGGTGTGATTCTGGCGATTCGAGACCAGGAGATCATCGTCGATGTGGGAGCCAAACGGGAAGGGATTGTCCCCTATACCGACATGCAGCGATTGGGACGGGACGCACTGGCCAAACTATCGGTGGGCGATACGGTTCCCGTCTACGTCTTGCGCTCCGAGGATCAGGATGGGAATCTCGTCGTGTCCCTGAACATGGCGCGGCAAGAGCAAGCCTGGTTGCGCGCCCATGAACTGGCGGAAAGCGGCGCGCTGTTCGAGGATCGGGTGATTGGCTATAACAAAGGGGGCTTGGTGATGTCGGTGGGCGACCTGCGGGGGTTTATTCCCGCTTCCCAGATCCCGGGCTTTCCCCGGGAACTGAGCCAGGAAGAACGGATCAAGCGCCTATCGGAAATGGTGGGGCAGAAACTGCGGGTCAAGGTGATTGAGATCAACCGGCGCAAGCGTCGTCTGATCCTGTCGGCTACTGTGGCTCAACGCCAATGGCGTCAGGAGCAGCGGGAATCGTTGCTGGCCGAACTGCGGGAAGGCGAGGTACGCAAAGGGATCGTCAGCAGCCTCTGTCCCTTTGGCGCTTTTGTGAATCTCGGCGGAGCGGATGGATTGATCCATCTCTCGGAACTGAGTTGGTATCCGGTCCGCCATCCCAAAGAGGTCCTGAAGGTGGGAGATGAGGTTGAGGTCTATGTCCTCCATCTGGATCGGGAAAAGCAACGGATTGCGCTGAGCTTGAAACGCTTGCAGCCAGAACCGTGGGCTTTGGTCGAAGACAAATACGAGTTGGGGCAGTTGGTCGAAGGGGTAGTAACGAACGTAACGGACTTTGGCGCCTTTGCCCGGATCGAGGACGGGGTGGAAGGCCTGATCCATATTTCAGAGCTGGCCGAAGGGACAATTTCGCATCCCCGGGAGGTGGTACGGAAGGGGGATTTGCTACTGTTGCGGATCATCCGCATTGACGCCCGCCGCAAACGATTGGGACTCAGTCTGAAACGTGTGCTCGAGTCAGAGTGGGCCGAATGGGCAGCCCGTCTGGCAGACGCGCGGGCAAAAGAGAAGCCGTTGGTGGCCTCTGGCGAGACGGCAGAGATTGCGGTGTCGTCGCCTGAACCCGAGGCGGCTTCGCAAGGGACATCCGGGCCAGGGATGGCCGTCAAGGATTCGGAATTCGCTGTGATCAATATCTGATATGAGCTGGAACGGTGAAGGGACCGATGAGCGCAGCAACTATGGATTTGAAAGAACGCCTTTTGCAAGAATTGGAGGAGACGTTGGCCGAGATCGCCCGTCTCGAGAAACGCCTGGAAGGAAAAGGCGACTATGGTCTGGGCACAGGCGACCCCAATATCTACGAGTGGGAGATGTGCCTGGCGCTTAAGCAACGAGCGGAGAACAAAGCCCGTTCGTTGCAGATCGCGCTTCGCAAAGCAGAACAGGGAGATTACGGCATTTGCGAGGTATGTGGACAACAGATCGACCCGGCCCGCCTGGCGATCTTGCCCGAGACCAAGCGGTGCATTCAATGCGCTCAAAAACGATAGAGCCTGAAATCGAAGAAAAACCACTCCATGCCTGGGCATGGAGTGGTTTTTTGTTGGACAAAGGGATGAGTGTATCCGAAGTGTTCGCCGCGTCTTACTGGAGGAGGGTTTTGACGAACGGGGATGGGTGTGTTATACTTTGGCAGTCCACTCCATCTGGGAGAGTCTTTCTATGGCAGAAAGAGGAGAAATGAAGCGCATTCTCGTGACCGGGGCCGTCGGACAGATCGGCTCCGAATTAACCGTAGCTCTGCGCCAACGCTATGGGGGCGAAAATGTGGTGGCGGCGGGCCATCGGACCAAACCGAGCGCGTCTTTGTGCGAGGGGGGGCCGTTTGAATATCTGGACGTGACCTGTCGCGAGGCGCTTTTGGCAGTGGTGGACAAATATCGGATTGACACCATCTTTCATCTGGCCGCTATCCTTTCCGCAGTGGGTGAGGAAAAGCCACACCTTGCCTGGGATGTCAATTTGCATGGCTTGTACAATGTCCTGGAGGTAGCCCGGGAACGCCAGTTGACCCGGGTTTTTTGTCCCAGTTCTATTGCCGTGTTCGGACCCAAGACGCCCCGCGATCATACCCCCCAGGAAACCATTTTGTGCCCGACCACCATGTATGGGGTGACCAAAGCGGCGGGCGAAATGCTGTGCAACTATTATGTTCAGCGATTTGGAGTGGATGTCCGCGGAGCTCGCTATCCGGGCATCATCAGCAGTGAAACGCTGCCCGGAGGCGGCACGACCGACTATGCCGTGGCCATCTTTTACGAGGCGATTGCCCATAAACGGTATACCTGTTTTGTGCGTGAGGACACCGTATTGCCTATGATGTATATGCCGGATTGTATCAAGAGCGCAATTGACCTGATGGAGGCCGACTTTTCCCGGCTCCGGCACCATGCGGACTTTAACATCACGGCGATGAGTTTCTCTGCCGGGGAATTGGCGGCGGAGATCAAGAAGCACATCCCCGAGTTTGTCTGCGAGTATCAACCGGACTTTCGACAGGCCATTGCTGACTCGTGGCCGCGCTCCATTGACGATCGGGCCGCGCGCGAAGAATGGGGATGGGAGCCAGCGTACGATCTGGCCTCCATGACCGCCGACATGATCGACAAGTTGAGCAAGCGACATTCGGAAGGCAGGCTCTACCCGGAAGATCGAAAGACCTGCGGGTAAGCCTGGCTGAGGAGGGAGAAGGAATGGGTGACAAGTTTGATTTTATCCGTCAAGAGATGAGCAACCTGCAAGAGTCGGGCCTGTTCATCACCCTGCGGGTGATGGGCTCGCCGGCCGATGCCTGGATGATTGTGGATGGCAAGCGGGTGCTCAATTTCTGCACCAACAACTATTTGGGCCTGGCTAATCATCCAGCGATGAAAGAGGCGGCCAAGAAAGCCATTGATCAGTGGGGCGTGGGGCCGGCTGCGGTGCGTTCGATCGCTGGAACCCAAGAACTGCACATCCAGTTGGAGAAGCGCCTGGCCGAGTTCAAAGGGGTGGAAGATGCACTGTACGTCCAGAGCGGCTTCTGCGCCAATCAGGCGGCTATCCCGCCGCTGGTGGGCAGGGACAAAGACACCGGCGAACAGGATGTGATCTTTTCCGACCGCCTGAACCACGCCAGCATCATTGACGGGGCGCGGCTGTCCGGGGCCAAGATCGTGGTCTATGAGCATTGCGACGCCCGCGACGCGGAACGCGTCATCCGCGAGAACCTGCCCAAATACCGCCGGGGCTTGTTGGTGACCGACGGGGTGTTCAGTATGGACGGGGATATCGCCCCGCTGGATGCGCTCTATGAGGTGGCCGAGAAATATGGGGTGATGACCATGGTGGACGATGCCCATGGCGAAGGGGTACTGGGAGGCGGCAAGGGCATCGTGCATCATTTCGGCCTGCAGGGCAAATTCGATGTCGAAATCGGCACCCTGAGCAAGGCGTTTGGGGTAGTCGGAGGGGTCATCGCTGGCAAGAAAGTCATCGTAGATTACCTCCGCCAAAAGGCGCGTCCGTTCCTCTTTTCCAGCGCCGTCACCCCGGCCGACACGGCCGCCTGTCTGGCAGCGGTGGATCTGCTGGAGCAAAGCTCCGAGTTGGTGGAAAAACTATGGGCGAACACTGAGTATTTCAAGAAAGGGATGGTCCAACTGGGCTTTGATATCGGCCGCTCGCAGACGCCGATTGTCCCGGTCATGTTGGGAGAAGCTCCTTTGGCCAAAGAGTTCTCGCGGCGCCTGTTTGAGAACGGAGTCTTTGCCATGGCGATCGGCTTCCCCACTGTGCCGCGTGGGCAGGCGCGCATCCGGGTGATGAATACCGCCGCTCACAGCCGGGAGGACCTGGACCTGGGCCTGGCGGCGTTCGAGAAGGTGGGGCGTGAGCTGGGAGTCATTTAGGGATCGGTCTCCTCTCAGTCGGGTCAAGCAGCGATGGGGCGCGCCCTTCTCTTGACCGGCCGGCCTGGTATCGGGAAAACGACCGTGATCCGGGCGGTGGTCAGCCAGTGGGGCGCTCAGGCGGGTGGCTTTTACACCGAAGAAGTTCGAGAGAGGGGGCGTCGGACCGGCTTTCGACTGATCACGCTGGACGGACAGAGGGGAACCCTGGCCAGCGTGGATACCCCAGGTCCCTATCGCGTGGGCAGGTACGGGGTCAATCTTCAGGAACTGGAGCAGATCGGGGTCGCCGCCTTGCGACGGGCGGTGGACCAATGGAACGTCTCGCTGATCGTCATTGACGAGATCGGCAAGATGGAACTGTTCTCTCGGGCGTTTCGTGATGCGGTGCAGGCCGCACTGGTCAGTTCCAAGCCCATCCTGGCCACGATCATGGCCGCGTCCCATCCCTGGGCGGATGCGATCAAAGCCAGATCGGATGTCCTCCTGGTCGAGGTCACCCAGGAAAACCGCCAGAGGTTACCCGAGCAGATCGTGCGCTGGTTGAAAAGCGAACAAGAGGGTGGTTTGCTTGACGTCTGGACCTAGTTATGGTATGATGTCCAAAGTGCTGGCGGTTATGTTGCAGGCATCGGGTGCCGATTGACAGGAGGTAACAGACCATGAGACAAAAACGGTCGTTTCTAGGTGTGCTGGTTGTGGTATTGATCATTGCTACGATTGGATTGGCCGGTTGCGCCAGGCCGGCCAGGGAGCGGAAGCCTGAGGCCACCGCCCCGGTGGGCGAGATAGAGGTTCCAACGGGCGAGGTACAGGAAACCCCCAAACCTGGGGAGACGGTAGTTTCAGCCGTCACGCCAGCGCTGATGACCCCGATCGTCCAGACCCCGGCGGCTGGAGAGGCGCCCACCCAGACGCCGGTCCAGGAGGTGCCGGCGACGAGCGCGCCCACTGCTACGGCAGTTCCGAGCGCTGTAACGGCGGTGCCAACCGCTCAACCCCCTCCCTCCGGTGGAACCGGGGAAGCTATCTGGCACACGGTGCAGCCCGGAGAGACCCTCTCGTCCATTGCACGGCGGTATGGCACGACGTGGCAAGCGATCGCCCGCGCCAACAATGTGAGCAACCCCAACCAGATCTATGTCGGCCAGAAGCTCAAGATTCCGACTTCCGGCGGGACGACGACCGGGACGACCACCGGGACGACCACCGGGTGCCGCATCCGCCACACGGTCAAAGTGGGCGAGTGGGTGTGGCAGATCGCCCGAAACTATGGCGTTTCGCCTTACGACATCCTGGCGGCCAACGGCCTGACCGTCCAGAGCGCCAACACCATCTATCCGGGCATGGTGTTGTGTATTCCATGAGGGTAGGACAGTTGATTCAAAGGAAGGAGGTGAGGGCCCCATTAGCAGCTTTTCACGCTGAGAGTTTGTTGTACTTGAGACGTGCACCTACTCTATGATATGGAGGAGAGAAATGTTAAACAAGAAATTGGCGATTCTGGCTCTTGTAGTCATGCTCGCGCCCATGGTTTTGGCTGCCTGCGCGCCGAGCCCGACCCCGATCGTGGTCAAGGAAACGAGCGTCGTCAAAGAGACGGTGGTTGTGGAATTAACTCCGGTCGAGGTAACCAAGGTTGTCGAAGTGGAAAAGGTCGTCACCGCCACGCCGGTGCCGGAGGAAGTCACTCCACCGCCGCCCAAAGTCTCGCCCCAGTTCAAGAGCCCCGATACCTTCCTGGTGGTGACCGGCGCGGGCGAACCGGAGACGCTCGACCCGGCCTGGACCTACGAGACCGCCGGCTCGGCTGTCGAGATGAACATCTATGAGGGGTTGGTCTTCTTTAACAGAGAACGGACCGATGAGTTCATCCCCGCCCTGGCCACCGAGTGGGAGGTCAGCGACGATGGCCTGACCTGGACCTTCAAGGTCCGCGAAGGCGTCAAGTTCCACAAAGGCGGCACTCTGGAGCCGCACGATGTGGCCTACACCAACCACCGGGCTCTGTTGCAAGGCCGTATTGACGGTCCGCACTGGATGACCTACGAGGCCTTCTTCGGCTCAGACCTGGCTCTGGCATCCATCAAGGACTTTGCCATCGCCTATCTGGGCAAGGACCCCGAACAGGTCACCTTTGAGGACCTGACTGCTGACGAGCTGGTCCAGGTGTGCGAGGCAGTCAAGGAAAAGATTGTGGCCGACGATGAAGCGGGCACGGTCGTCTACCACCTGAACCAGCCCACTCCCTGGTTCCCGACCTTGCTGGCCCAGAGCTTCCTGGGAGGGATCGTCGATCAGGAGTGGATGGCGGAGAACGGGGACTGGGACGGCGACTGCGCCACCTGGCAGAAATACGCCGATCCGGGCGCCGAGGAGACCATCCTCTTTAATCAGGCGAACGGCACCGGTCCATACATGCTCGATCACTGGACGCCAGGTGAGGAGATTGTGCTGGTGGCCAACGAGAACTACTGGCGCACCGAGCCGATGTGGGAAGGCGGGCCCAGCGGTCCACCCCAGATCAAGCGGGTGGTGATCAAGAATATCGATGAGTGGGGCACCCGCCTGGCCATGTTCGAGGCCGGCGACGCCGACTATATCTATACCCCGGCTCAGTACCGGCCGCAGCTTGAGCCCTACTACAAGACGGTCTGCTATGCGGATGGCACCTGCGAAGAGGCCAACCCCGAGGGCTATATCCAGGTCTGGCGCGACCTGCCCGAGCCGGCGATGACCCCCGCCCAGTTCAACTGGCAGATCAACGTGGAGGGCGGCAACCCCTTTGTGGGAAGTGGGACATTGGACGGCAACGGCATCCCGCCCGACTTTTTCAGCGACATCCATATTCGCAAGGCGTTCAACTACTGTTTCGACTTTGAGACCATGATCAAGGACGCGCTGAACGGGGAGGGCATCCAGGCGCAAGGGCCGATCATCCAGGGCATGATGGGCTATCGCGAGGGTGAAAAGCCGCTCTACTCCTACGATCCAGCCAAGTGCGAAGAGGAGTTCAAGCTGGCCGATGTGGACAAGGACGGCATCCCCGCCGGTGAGGACGAAGACGACGTCTGGAACAAGGGCTTCTATCTGCAGATGGCCTACAACACCGGAAACGAGACCCGGCGGCTGGCCTCCGAAATCCTGAAGGCCGGGCTGGAGGCGGTGAACGAAAAGTTCAGCGTGGCCGTGGTCGGCATGCCCTGGCCGGTGCTCCTGAGCAACCGCCGCGCCCAGAAATTGCCCATCTATGTGGGTGGCTGGCTGGAAGACTATCACGATCCGCACAACTGGGTGCAGCCGTTCCTCAGCTCTCAGGGCGCCTACGGCCGGGTCATCAACATGACGCCCGAATATGCGCAAAAGTATGATGAGCTGATCGCCAAGGGCGTGGCCACCACCGATCCCGAAGAGCGCCGCAAGATCTATGAGGAGATCCAGTTGGAGGCGCAGAAGGATGCGGTGGTGATCTGGATGTACCAGGCCTTGGGTCGGATCCACTTCCAGGAGTGGATCAAGGGGTTCTACTATAACCCGGCCTATCCGGCCGCCGACCATTCGTGGATCTATGCTCTGTCCAAGGTGGCGCCGTAAGGCCTGAGGCAAGTCTGATACGTGCAACAGGGAGCCGGAGAGGAGCCTCTGGCTCCCTGTTCCCTGATCATGAGAACTTATGTGTGGGGCAAATCCCTGAGGAACCTTTCATGTTTCGATATATTGTCCGTCGATTGTTGATTATGCCGGTACTATTGATCGGCGTTTCAGTCCTCATTTTCTGGATGCTTTCTTTGCTCACACCGTACGAACGCGTGGCTCTCTATGTGAGGGACATTCCCAGACGCCAGGGGGCGATTGATGAATTGATTGCCAAATACGGGCTGGACGAACCGATCCCGGTCCAGTACTGGCACTGGATGGTCGGGCGCAAAGACCCAGACACGGGCGAGGTGAGAGGTGGGATTCTGCGTGGGGACCTGGGCTGGTCTCAGGTCGGTCGGGGGTCCGTGGCCGAGGCGATCGGACGCCGTCTGCCGGCCACCGTCGAGCTGGCCCTATGGTCGGCCATTCCGCTGATCGGCATCGCCATCTGGATGGGAATCCAGGCAGCGGTCAACCACAACAAATTCATCGATCAGCTCCTTCGCGTCTTTGCCATTACCGGCTGGTCCATCCCCACTTTTGTGTTCGGCTTGCTGGTATTGATGATCTTTTACGCCAAGCTGGGCTGGTTCCCGCCGGGACGACTTTCCGACTGGGCGATGCGGGCGGTGCAGTCGCCGGAATTCCAGCGCTATACGCAGATGAATACCATTGATTCGTTGCTGAACTTGCGGTTTGACATCTTTTTGGATTCCCTGCGCCACCTGGTCCTGCCGGTCCTGACCCTGTCGGTCATCAACTGGGCCTTCCTGTTGCGCGTCACGCGGTCCTCGATGTTGGATACACTGCGCCAGGACTATATGACCACGGCCCGGGCCAAGGGTCTGGCTGAAAAAGTGGTGATCCGCAAGCATGCCGTTCCCAACGCCTTAATCCCGGTGATTACTGTGGGCGGGCTGACTTTGGTCGGCCTGTTAAACGGCGTGGTCATCACCGAGACAGTGTTCAACTGGCCAGGTATGGGTTCATTTCTGGCCCAGGCTGCGCTGACGCTGGATGCGGTCACCGTCCTCGGAGTGACACTGTTCAGCAGCTTTATCCTGGTCTTTGGCAATCTGGTCGTGGATGTACTCTACGGGGTGGTCGATCCCCGCATCCGGCTGGAGTAGCGATGGGTCAGAAACGAATTGAGGGAGAAGGTTGGTAGACGATGAAAACGGTACGAAGGCTGCTCAAAAACCCCACCTCTCTGGCCGGGATCATTTTGCTGGCCATCTTTGTGGTGATTGCCATTGGCGCTCCGCGCTTTGCGCCGCCACCACCCAGGTCCCGGGACGCGTATATGATCCCGCGGGATGGGTTTGCCACGGAACCGCGACCACCGAATGAAAAGCACCCGATGGGCACCACCGAAGGCCAGTATGACATCTATTACGGGGTGATCTGGGGGACCCGGACCGCGTTCCGCGTCGGGGTAGCCATCACCATCTTTACCACGATCATCGGCCTATTGATCGGCTCGATCTCCGCCTTTTATGGAGGCTGGCTCGACGAGATCCTGATGCGGATCACCGAGATCTTTATGGCCTTTCCCTTTTTGCTGGCCGCCATCACCCTGACCTCGGTGTTGCAGACGATCTACGGTCGGGGGGAGGCTGGCCCCTTGATGGCCCTGGCCAAGGTCCTGGCCTTGATCACCTTCGGCCAGAGTCCGGCCAAGGAAATGGACCCGGTACAACTCCAGATCCTGACCGGAATGCTGGCCATCATCTTCTTTGGCTGGATGACCTATGCCCGGGTGATCCGGGGAAATATCCTGGCGGTCAAGCAGTTTGAATATGCCATTGCGGCGCGGACCATCGGCGCCAGCAATATGCGGATCCTGTTCCGCCATCTCATGCCGAACGCGGTCTTTCCAGTGTTGGTGATTGCCTCGATGAACATCGGCTCATATGTGCTGACTTTTGCTGCGCTGAGCTTCCTGGGTCTGGGCGCGCAGCGAGGCTATGCCGACTGGGGGCAGATGATCAGTTTTGCCCGGAACTGGATCCCTTCCCTGGCGAACTACTGGTACATTGTCGTCTATCCAGGCATGGCCATCATCCTGTTCGTGCTGGCCTGGAATCTGGTGGGGGATGCGTTGCGCGACATCCTGGACCCGCGCCTGACCGGCAGCCGGGCGTAGGGCCAGGGGAACGCATGAATTGATAAGAAACCAAGAAGGAGAATTCGCCCATGCCATTGCTGGAAGTCAAAAACCTAAAAACTCAATTCTTCACTCAAGACGGTGTGGTCAAGGCGGTGGACGGCGTTTCATTCTATGTCGATCAAGGGGAAACGCTGGGCATCGTGGGGGAAAGCGGATGCGGCAAGAGCGTGAGCGTCTTGTCGGTGATGCGCCTCATCCCCCAGCCGCCGGGCAAGATCGTGGACGGTGAAGTGATCTTTGAGGGACAGGACCTGCTCAAGCTCAGCGATGACGACATCCGAAAGGTGCGCGGCAACAAGATCGCCATGGTCTTCCAGGATCCGATGACTTCGCTCAATCCGGTGCTGACCATCGGGCGGCAGATCGGAGAAGCCCTGGAGCTCCACATGGGGATGAGTAAAGAGGAAGCCCGCAAGCGAAGCGCCGAGTTGCTGAGCATGGTGGGCATCCCGGAAGCAGCGTCGCGGCTGGACGATTACCCGCACCAATTCTCGGGCGGGATGCGCCAACGGGCGATGATCGCCATGGCGCTGGCCTGCAACCCGCAACTGTTGATCGCCGACGAACCGACCACGGCGCTGGATGTGACGATCCAGGCCCAGATCCTGGATCTGGTCAAGCGATTGCGGGACGAGATCGGGATGGCCATTATCTGGATCACCCATGACCTGGGAGTGGTAGCCGGCCTGGCGGATCGGATGATGGTCATGTACGCCGGCCATGTAGTCGAGGAAGCGCCGGTGAAAGAGATGTACGCCGATCCTCGTCACCCCTACACCATTGGGTTGTTGGGTTCGCTGCCACGCCTGGATGAAGCGCGGGCCGAGAGATTGCAGTCCATTGAAGGGCTTCCGCCGGACCTGATCTCCCTCCCGCCCGGATGTCCGTTCGAACCACGGTGCGTGTATGCCATTGAACAATGTCGGCTGGAACGCCCGTCCCTGCAGCCAGTGGCGCCAAGGCACACCGTAGCCTGTTGGGTGGACGTAACCCAGGTCGCTCCCAAGCGAAGGATTGAGGCTCAGGGCTGACATCCCGCGCACCAGCCGAACGGGGATGTCTGGCAGGGGACAGCTTTTCAGATATATGTACGGAAGAGGATCAGGGACAAATGACACAGAATGGGGTTTTGATCAAAGTTCAGAATCTCAAAATGCACTTCCCCATCACGCAGGGGATTATCATCCAGCGGCGCGTTGGATCGATCAAAGCGGTCGATGGGGTAAGCTTTGACATTTTCCGCGGCGAAACACTGGGGTTGGTCGGGGAATCGGGATGCGGCAAGTCGACGACCGGCCGGGCCATCTTGCAACTCTACCGACCGACGGCCGGGCAAGTGTTTTTTGAGGATGTGGAACTGACCGCCCTCAAGGGAGAGCGGCTGCGCCAGATGCGGCGGCGGATGCAGATGATCTTTCAGGACCCGTACGCGTCGCTTAATCCACGGATGACCGTGGGTGACATCATCGGCGAACCGCTGCTGGTGCACAACATCGCCAAGGGGAAAGAGCGGCGGGAGCGGGTCCAGGAGCTATTGAGGGTGGTGGGCCTGAACCCGTACTTTGTCAACCGCTACCCCCATGAGTTTTCGGGGGGGCAGCGGCAACGGATCGGGGTCGCCCGGGCGTTGGCCGTCCAACCCGATTTCATTATTTGCGATGAGCCGATCTCGGCCCTGGATGTCTCGATCCAGGCCCAGATCATCAACCTGCTGGAGGACCTGCAGGATCAGTTCCATCTGACTTATCTGTTTATCGCCCATGACCTTTCGGTGGTGCGCCACATTTCCAACCGGGTGGCGGTAATGTATCTGGGCAAGATCGTGGAGCTGACCGACCGCACGGAACTCTACGAGAACCCTCTCCATCCATATACCAAAGCGCTGCTGTCGGCGGTGCCGATCCCGGATCCGGTGGTGGAGGAGAAGCGGCAACGGATCATCCTGGAAGGGGATGTGCCCAGCCCGGCCAATCCGCCCAAGGGCTGCCACTTTAACACCCGCTGTCCGGTGGTCATGGATATCTGCCGTGAACAGGAGCCCGAGTTCCGGGACGTGGGAGGGGGGCATTACGCCGCCTGCTTCCGTCTGTGAAAAGGCTGGCTTTCAGTCATCAAGGGCGTGTTCCGGGTCAAGGTGATGGTTCGTGCCGTAGGGCTGTTGCCAAGTAGGTTGGCAAGCTCGCTACGGCTTTGCGGAACGGCCCAGGAGTGGAAGCTTTCGCTGGGTTCTGCGTGATTCCATTTCGGCTGAAGCTTCCATTCCCACTGGATGCTGGACTTAGTAGCTCTAGGTTCGTGGCGAAAAGCCCTTGACCTGAGGGCCGGCCCTGTGGTATAATGACAGTGGATGCACGTGAAGGCGATGACAGGTGCTTGCTGGACGACGGTCCGGCAGCGGACATTCGGCCGCTTTGAGTGCCTGTTCGGATGGTCGTCAAGAAAGGAGGTGATAGGACAAAGCGACCAAACTATGGTATGTCAGAAAAGCTCATCCCCCAAATTTGATAAATATGGTTAGGAGGAGATCATGTTTACCAACAAAAAACTAGCAATTCTTGCGGCCCTGGTGATGGTTGGGTTGCTTGGGCTGGCTGCCTGTCAACCGACCGTCCCACCGGAAGTGGAGAAGGTGGTCACCCAGGTCGTCGAGAAGGTGGTCACCCAGGTCGTGGAGGTCATGGGCACCCCCGAAGTGCGGGAGATCAAGGAGACGGTCGTCGTCGAAGTTACGCCCACGCCCGTCCCGATCACGCGCACCGGACCGTGGGTGGATCGGATCGTGATGGTCGAGGAGGAATCGCAAGAAGCTGCAGTTAAGCGCATCCAGGCTGGCGAGATCGATGTCTTTGCCTTCACCTGCGATGACGCCAATGTCTTCCAGACGGTCAAGGCCGATCCGAACCTGTCCTATGCCCAGTCCTTTGGCACCTACAACGAACTGACCTTCAATCCGGTTGGGCCCGAGTTTACCGACGGTCGGCTGAACCCCTTCAGCAATCCCAAAATCCGTGAGGCGATGAACTGGCTGGTGGACCGCAACTACATCGTCCAGGAGATCTTGAGCGGCCTGGCGGTGGCCAAGTACCTGCCGATCACCAGCGCCTTCCCGGATTATGCTCGCTATGTTGCGGATGTGCGCCGGCTGGAAGCCAAATATGCCTACAACCCAGACAAGGCCAAAGAGGTCATCACCCAGGAAATGCAGGCCATGGGCGCCGAGTTGGTGGATGGCAAGTGGCAGTATAAGGGCAACCCGGTCACCCTGATCTTTATCATGCGGGTGGAAGATGAGCGGAAAACGATCGGCGATTACGTAGCCAACCAACTCGAGACCATCGGCTTTACCGTGGACCGCCAGTACAAGACCCGGACCGAGGCGTCCCCGATCTGGGTGCAGAGCAACCCGGCGGATGGTCTGTGGCATATCTACACCGGCGGCTGGATCACGACCGAGGTCGACCGGGACCAGGGCGACAACTTTAGCTTCTTCTACACCCCGCGAGACTATCCCATCCCGCTCCACCAGGCCTATACGCCCTCGCCCGAGTTCGATGAAGTCGCTCTAAAGCTGCGGAACAACGACTTCAAGACCATGGAAGAGCGCAATGAGCTCTTTGTCAAGGCGATGGACCTGGCCATGCAGGATTCGGTGCGGGTGTGGCTGGTGGACCAGGTCAGCTTTGCCCCCTACAAGAAGGATATCGCGGTCACCTATGACCTGGCCGGCTCGATCTCGGGCGCTGCCCTGTGGCCCTACACCATTCGCCGCGAGGGTCAGGAAGGCGGGACGATCAAGATCGCTCAGCCCGGTCTGCTGGTCGATCCCTGGAACCCGGTGGCCGGCAGTAACTGGATCTATGACATGATGCCCATCCGCGCCACCGCCGACTGGGGGGTGATCAGCGATCCCTATACCGGTCTGGCCTGGCCACAGCGGGTGGAAAGAGCCGAGCTCTATGTCAAGGAAGGGTTGCCGGTCATCAAGACGCTCGACTGGGTGGACCTGCAGTTCGTGCCCGAGATCGAGGTGCCGGCCGACGCCTGGGTGGACTGGGATGCCGCCAATCAGAAATTCATCACCGCCGGCGAGAAGTACACCCAGCCCGTCACTGCCAATATCAAGGCCGTGGTCTATTATCCGAAGGACATGTTCCAGACGGTCAAATGGCATGACGGCAGCAACATCTCAGTGGCCGACTTTGTCATGTTCATGATCATGGCCTTTGACCCGGCCAAACCGGAGAGCCCCATCTTTGACGAGGCCCAGGTGCCCAACCTCGAGGCGTTCCTGGCCCACTTCAAGGGGGTCAAGATCGTCTCCACCGATCCGCTGGTCATCGAGACCTACGATGATACGTTCCAACTGGACGCCGAGCGGAGCATCTACACCTCCGGGATCAACTGGTTCCCATTCTACACCTATGGTCCGGGCGCCTGGCATAATGTAGGCCTCGGAGTCCTCGCCGACGCGGCCAAAGAGCTGGCCTTCTCCGCCGACAAGGCCGATGCGTTGCAAATCGAGTGGATGAGCTACGTCAGTGGTCCAAGCCTGGAGATCCTGAAGAAGCACCTGGACCAGGCGGTGGCTAGCAACTTTACCCCATACACGCCGACCCTGAGCGCCTATCTCACCCCGGAGGAGGTCCAGACCCGCTGGGCGAACCTCAAGCGGTGGTATGCCGAGCAAGGGCACTTCTGGATCGGCACCGGGCCCTTCTACCTGGACAAAGTCTTCCCGGTGGAGGGCACGCTGACTCTGCTGCGCAACGAGGCCTATCCCGATCTGGCCACCAAGTGGGCCGGCTTTGCCGAACCCAAGCTGGCCGTAGTTGAAATTGACGGACCGGGAACGGTCAAGATCGGCTCGGAGGCCACCTTTGACGTGTACGTGACCTTCAAGGACGCTCCCTACCCGCAGGCCGAAATCGGGCAGGCCAAGTACTTGCTCTTTGACGCCAAGGGCGAGCTGGTTGCAACGGGCGAAGCCACGGCCGTCGAGGATGGCAAGTACCAGATCGTGCTCAGTGCGGAGGTGACCGGCAAACTGGAGGCCGGGTCCAATAAGCTGGAGGTGGCCGTCTCCCCGACGGTGGTGAGCGTCCCCTCGTTTGCCACCTTTGAGTTTGTGACGACCGCCCCATAAGCGGTTGACGAAATCTCTGGTCTGATAGGGGTGGGGGGATGGTCCTGCCCCTATCAGACCCTCTTGATCCTAGAAAGTGAACGGAGTGAGCGAAGAAGCGCTACCTTCCCAGCCCAGTGTCCTTCCGGCCAAGCGAGCAAGAGCCACCACCAGCACCTTCTCCCGAGTGACCCGGTACACTGCCGTCCGCCTGGTCACTCTTTTTGTCACTGTGGTCATCGGTGTGTATCTGACGATTTTGATTGCTAATATGGGCGGCTATGTGGATCAGATCCGGCGGGGGGAGATCCGCGAATCGGTTGGCATGCTGGTCATGACCGACCCGACATTCAAGACCATGCCGACCGAGATGCGCCAGCAGCGGATCGAGGAGTTGGTCCGCCTCCAGGAGAAGCGGCTGGGTCTGGACCGGCCGTTCCTGGTCCGCAGCTTTAACTATCTGTCGAACGCCCTTTCCCTGAACCTGGGACGCGCTCAGAACATGACCAGCGACAGCGGGTCGAAACAGGTGCGGTTGATCCTGCTGGAGCGCCTTCCCCCAACACTGGTCCTGTTTGCCACGTCCAACCTGATCCTGTTCTTTGTCGAAATCTTTATGGCTCTTTACCTTTCGCGTCGCTATGGCAGTTTTCTGGATAAGATCATTGTCGCCCTGGCCCCCACTTCGTCGGCGCCCGCCTGGTTCTATGGCATTTTCCTGATCTTGATCTTTGCCGCCCTGCTCAAGATCCTGCCGTTTGGCGGAATGGTGGATGCGCCTCCCCCGACCGAGCCGCTGGCCTATGCACTGAGTCTGCTCAAACATCTGATCCTGCCCGTCTTGGCTCTGGCGATCAGTACCATCTTCTTGAGCGTCTACACCTGGCGGACCTTCTTTCTGATCTATTCCAGCGAAGATTACGTGGAGATGGCCAAGGCCAAAGGGTTGACTTCGCGGGAGATCGAGCGCCGTTATGTGTTACGGCCGACCCTGCCTACGATCATCACCACCTTCGCCCTGAACCTGATCACCCTTTGGACCGGAGCGCCGATCCTGGAAACGGTGTTCAACTGGCCAGGACTGGGACGCACCCTCTTTCGCGCCGTCGGCCTGTATGAAACGTCAGTGATCGTGGGGTCCACGGTCATCTTTGCGTACCTGCTGGCGATCACCGTCTTCCTCCTGGATTTCATCTACGCGTTGGTGGATCCACGGGTCAAGATTGGGGAGAGCGGAAGACCATGAGCGCCTTGCAGCGATCGTTCCGCGAGCTTCTGCGTTATCCATCGGCCATCGTCGGGTTGATCATTATTGCTGGCTTGTTGATCTTGTCTGCCTATACGCTCATCACCATCCCCTACCGGGAGGCAATCCGACTGTGGCGCGGAGGGGAAGAGGTCTGGTACCAGAACCCCAAGAACGCCGGGCCGACCTGGTTCAACTATTTCACCCGTCGCAAGCTTTCGGAGAGTATGATCCTGAGCAGCAAGGAGGGCCTGGGCAAGACAATCAGTCAGGACTCGCAGGGCAACAACCGGATCGTGATTTCGTTTCCCATTGACTATTCGTTTGATACCTTTCCGCTGGACCTCTCGATCTATTTTACTTCGGTTTATCAGGACAAACCCCCTCATGTCTCGATCACCTGGCTCACCCCCGATGGGCGCGAGATCCGGATCGGGGATTTTTCGGTCAAGCGAACCCAGACCTTCCGGCTGGCGCAGGACAGTAAACTGCTGCGCCGGCTCGGCGGTCAATCTCCGGAAAAAGGGTTATTCGCCAAACCCAATGTCTCGCCCCCGGTCCCGCTCAAGGGAGAGTACGAACTGCGGATCGAGGGCTTTACCTTCGAGCCCAATTCCGATGTTGACGCCGAGTTTGTGGTGTATGGTCAGCTCCACGGACTGGCGGGGACCGATCACCTCCGCCGGGACCTGACGGTCGCTTTGTTGTGGGGGACGCCGGTCGCCCTGGCCTTCGGACTGCTGGCGGCCCTGGGCACCACGATCACGACCATGGTCATCGCTGCCTTCGGGGTCTGGTTTGGCGGATGGGTGGATGAGATCATCCAGCGGATCACCGAGATCAATCTGGTGTTGCCGTTCCTCCCGATCCTGATCATGGTCAGCACCTTCTATTCGCGCAGCATCTGGGTCATCCTGGGGGTCACGATCGTGCTCAGTATCTTTGGTGGGGCGATCAAGACCTATCGGGCGGTCTTTCTCCAGGTCAAGGAATCGCCATACATCGAGGCTGCTCGGGCTTATGGGGCCAGCAACCTGCGGATCATTTTCGCCTATCTGACCCCGCGCATCATTCCTATGCTTATTCCGCAGTTGGTGGTATTGATCCCCTCCTTTGTCTTCCTGGAAGCCTCGCTCGCCGTGTTGGGGTTGGGCGATCCAGTTCTGCCCACCTGGGGGAAAATCATCAACGACGCTCAGGCCAACGGCGCTCTCTATCAGGGGTATTACTACTGGGTGTTGGAACCTGCCGCTCTGCTGATTATTACTGGATTAGCCTTTGCCATGCTGGGCTTTTCGCTGGATCGCATCTTTAACCCCAGATTGCGAGGTCTGTAACGCGCATGACCGAAGATAGATTGTTGCGGGTTCAGGACCTGGTCCTTCACTTTCGTACCACGCAGGGGGTGGTCCAGGCGGTAGATGGGGTCAGTTTTGAGCTAGAACGTCATGAGGCGGTGGTCATCATTGGCGAATCCGGCTGTGGCAAGAGCTCGCTGGCCCGGGCGATCCTTCGGCTCTTGCCGCGCAATGTGCATGCCTATTCGGGAAAGGTGTATTTGAACGGCACGGATGTGATGAGCCTGGACGAGGAACAGTTCCGGCGCGAGGTTCGATGGGTGAAAATGTCGCTCGTACCCCAGGCGGCAATGAATGCCCTGAATCCAGTCCTCAGAGTCGGGGATCAGGTGGCCGAACCAACGATGGTCCATCTGAAAGTGGATAAACAGCAGGCGCTCCAACAGGCGCGCAAAATGTTTGAACATGTCGGGGTGCCGGTGGATTTCCTGAACCGCTATGCTTTTGAGCTGAGCGGCGGTATGCGCCAGCGGGTGGCTCTGGCCATGGCTCTGGTCACCGCCCCGGACCTGGTCATCCTCGATGAACCGACCTCGGCGCTCGATGTCCTGACCCAGGCGAACATTTTCAATCTGCTGAAACGCCTCAAGCGCGAGTTGGCGACGGGGTTTGTGTTGATCACCCACGATATTGCGACTTCGAGCGAACTGGCGGACCATGTGGCGGTGATGTATGCCGGGCAGATCGTGGAACTGAACGATGCCGCCCGGTTCTTCTCCGAGCCCCTTCACCCCTATTCGCAAAAACTGATGGCCAGCGTCCCCCGACTGCGGGCCGATATCGAACCCGACTTTATTACCGGCCAACCGCCGAGCCTGATCAATCTCCCCGCGGGTTGTCGGTTTGCGCCGCGTTGTCCCTCGCGCTTTGCCAAATGCGACCAGGACCCACCTCTTTTTGGACAGGGACGACGTCAGGTCCGATGTTGGCTGTATGAGTGATGGCAGGATAAAGAGCATGAACCAGGAGAGCGCAAGGTTACCAAATCCATCTACGGCGATCGGAGGGGATGGCCGGGGGGATCGATCCGATGCGATGCTATTATCGGTTCAGGATCTGCATGTCTGGTTTGAGTTGAAGCGCTGGGGGTTTGCCCATGCCGGGTATGTACGCGCGGTGGATGGTGTCAATTTTGATCTGCGTCAAGGTGAGGCGATCGCCATCGTTGGCGAGAGTGGGTGTGGCAAATCGAGCCTGATGAAGACGATTCTGGGCCTGAATCGGCCGATCAAGGGGGATATCCTGTTCGAAGGGCAGAAGCTGAGCGAACTCCGGGGGCGTTCGCTGCAATGGTATCGATCTCAGGTCGGTTATGTGCAGCAAGACCCGTATGGCGCCCTGCCGCCTTTTATGAGCGTACGACGCATCCTGGAGGAACCCCTGGTCATCAATAGGGTCAAGGATGGGGAGGAGCGCCAGGCCCGGATCGTGAAGGTGATGGAAGAGGTCAAACTCTTTCCGGTGGATGATTTCCTGACCAAGTTTCCGCACATGTTGAGCGGCGGGCAGCAGCAACGAGTGGTCATTGCCCGCTCCATGATCCTGAATCCGAAGCTCCTGGTCGCCGACGAACCGGTCTCAATGCTGGATGCCTCGGTGCGGGTCGAGATTCTGAAACTCTTGCGTGGGTTGCAGGAGTCACACAACCTGGCGGTGATCTATATCACCCATGATCTGTCCACGGTGCGTTACTTCTCGGAGTATATCTTTGTCATGTATGCAGGGCAGATCGTCGAGAAGGCGAGAGTGAACGATCTGTTGCGCCATGCTCGCCACCCGTACACCCATGCCCTGTTGGAGGCCACCTCCGACCCGGACGCCAAGAACGCAGAGGTTTTCAAGGAGGTGCCGCCGGGAGAGCCGCCCAGCCTGGTGAATCCACCAAGCGGGTGCCGGTTCCATCCGCGCTGCCCCCACATGATGAAAGACCTGTGCGATGTTCAGGTCCCCCCCGACTTTGAGCCAACCCCTGGGCATTTTGCCGCGTGTTGGCTATACCGGTAGCTGCCGATGCATCCCCGGACCATTCTGATCCTCGGTTTCGTCCTGGTCCTGTTTGGTTTCGTGGCCCCGCTGCTGATGGTGTTGAAGGTCATTCAACCGTCGTTCTGGTTGAGTTTCCTGTCCTTCGGCGCCTCGGTGGCCGGCCTGTTTCTGGGATTGGTAGGAACCGCCTTTTACGTACGCCTCCACCGACATTAGAAACCGGGGTGGTCCCCTGAGCTTTCGGATTCGGAGTTTGGGAGAAGAACCGATGACGGATCGAATTCGCGTTCTGCACACCGGCGACCTGCACATTGGCATGGAAAATTATGGGCAGGTAGACCCGGCGACCGGGTTGAACGGGCGGATCATGGATTTCTTGCGGTGTTTTACCGAGGCGGTCGACTATGCCCTGGCCAATGACGTGGACCTGGTGATCTTTGCCGGCGATGTCTACAAGAGCCGCGAACCCAATTCCACCTACCGCCGCGAGTTTGCTCGACGAATCAAGCGCCTGGCGGATGCCGGCATCCTGGTGGTGCTGTTGATCGGCAACCACGACCTGCCCGTCCAGGAACGGAGAGCCTCGAGTGTGGATATTTTTCGCACCCTGGAGGTTCCCAATGTCGTGGTCGCCAGTTCCGATCACCTGCATTGTCTGACTACCCGGCGAGGCGATCGGGTCCAGGTTGCGACTATCCCCTATCCCTTGCGTCAGCGGCTTCTGGTGCATGACGAATACAAGAACAAGACGATGGCCGATCTGGACCTTGTGGTCCAACAGATCCTGGCCGAAAACATTCAGGCGTTGGCTGCCCAGGTGGACCCTTCGCTACCGGCCATTCTAACCGGCCACTTCAGTGTCTCGGAGGCCCGCTTTGGGTCAGAACGGGCGGTGATGTTGGGGCGGGATGTGGTC
>JAGVRI010000019.1 GCA_018606645.1 Chloroflexota bacterium | reverse complement strand
GGGGAACACTCCTCTCATCGTACAGGATGACTATTTGTACCACATCTATGCCCGGCAGGCAAACCCTCGCTCAACGCGCATTATGTTTTCCAGATATGTGAAATGCACCCCTGGGGCTCCCGCCAAGCCCAGCACCCGGTGGAAGTGGAGGCTTCAGCCAAAACGGAATCGCGCAGAACCCAGCGAAAGCTTCCACTTATGGGCCGTTCCACAAAGCGGCAGCGGCCTGTCACCTTTGCAACAGCCGTATAGACGGTCCGGCATGAAGGGAATGAGTCTTGACAGAGTACGATGTCAAGCCCTGGATGATCGAGAGGCTCTGACTTGGCCCCCTCAAGACTTTGTGCTATACTGTGAACCGCCTTTCAGGTCAGGCGCTGTTCAGCAGCGCTGTTGCTCAGAGGAAAGGAGGAAGCCCTTGCGGACATTCGGACTCGGTGTATTTTTCAGTCGGGTGCGATTATGCAGCGAGACAGAAATCCTGTTGTATTCCATAAGGAGTAAGATCCCATGATTGTGACAACTGCCGATTTGTTCAAGATTGCCTATGGCAAATTTGCGATTGGGGCCTACAATATCAACAACATGGAGCAGTGTATTGGCCTGTTCCAGGGCAACCTCGAATCGAAAGCCCCGTTCATCATCCAGATCTCCAAGGGGGCGCGGGAGTATGCGCGGGTCAAGATGCTGGAGGGCCTGATCCGCGCCGCTGAGGAACTCTGGCCAGAAGCCATCTTTGCCGTCCATCTGGATCATGGCGATGAGGAAACCTGCTACGATTGCATCGACTCCGGGTTCTACAGCTCGGTGATGATCGATGCTTCGCACCTTCCCTTTGAAGAGAACGTGGCCATTACCCGTCGGGTGGTGGAGCGCGCCCATGCCAAAGGGATCAGTGTTGAGGCCGAACTGGGCATGCTGGGCGGTGTGGAGGAGCACGTCAAGGTTGATGAAAAGCACGCCATGCTCACCGATCCCGATGAAGCCGCCGAGTTTGTGCGCCGCACCGGTTGCGATAGCCTGGCGGTCGCCATTGGCACCAGCCACGGCGCCTACAAATTCAAGGGTACGCAAAGCCTCCATTTTGACCGGTTGAGCGAGATCCAGCGCCGGTTGCCCGGCTTCCCGCTGGTGATGCATGGTTCCTCCTCGGTGCCGCGGGAAGAGGTCGAACGGATCAACGCCGCTGGAGGGGCGCTTGACCCTTCGGCGCGAGGGGTAGACGAGGACGAGTTCGCCAAGGCGGTTCCCTTGGGCGTGACCAAAGTCAATATTGATACCGATGGGCGGCTGGTGTGGACTCGAGTGCATCGCGAGTATTTCCGCGACCAGCCGGCAAAGTTTGACTTCCGCGGGCCGGGCAAGATCTTTATGGCCGAGTATGCCAAGTTTATCGCCCACAAGAACCAGAAACTGGGCAGCGCCGGCCGCCTGGAGGAGGTCCGCGCCGCGCTGACCGGAAAATCCTGATCCTTGGGCCCGATCGCGCCATTGGATCAGTCAGACAGAGGAGACCTCCCGGCCGATCGCGCATCCGCCGGGAGGTTATCGTTTGACGCCGAGATGAACTACAAACAAGAAGCTGCCCGGTACGCACTATCGTTTATCCACAGCGGCATGGTGCTGGGGTTGGGTTCCGGTTCTACCGCTGCCTATTTCGTCGACATGCTGGGCGAACAGCTCGCGGCCGGTGTGTTGCACGATATCCTGGGGGTGCCTACCTCGGAACGGACGGCCGAACGCGCCCGCGCGCTGGGGATTCCCCTGACCACATTGGACACCCACCCCCACCTCGACCTGGTGGTGGATGGCGCGGATGAGGTGGACGTCCACCTCAATCTGATCAAAGGCCTGGGCCGCGCTCTGCTCCGGGAAAAGATCGTGCGGGTCTATGCCGACCGTCTGCTGGTCGTGGTGGACGAATCGAAGCTGGTACCTCGCCTGGGGAGAGGGCCGTTGCCCGTCGAATTGATCCCGTTTGGTGCGGAGGCGCATGTGCGCTGGCTGAACACGCTGGGATGTCGGGCCGAACTGTGGCGCGAGCCGGACGGTTCCCCGGTGGTGACCGACAATGGCAACTATATGGCCCGCTGCTGGTTTCCGGATGGGATTGCCGACCCGTACGCTCTGGCCCGCACTCTGACCGATCGACCAGGGATCGCAGAGCACGGTCTTTTTCTGGACATGACCAGCGCGGTGATTGTCGCCGGGGCAGAGGGGATCCGCGTCCTGGAACCGGGAGGGAACGCCTGACCCATTATTGCGGCGACCAGGCCGGATCCCATTCGTCGGCCGTGTTCTGGGTCAGTCGGGTGACTGCCCCGCTGGAGACGTCCATCACATAGATCTCGAGATTCCCGTCCCGGGAAGAGATAAAGACGAGACGGCGGCCATTCGGGGACCAAGTGGGCTGATCGTCGGCCGCGGGGTGATGGGTCAAACGGGTCACCCCGCTGCCGTCGGCGTTCATCATATAGAGTTCCCAGTTGTCATCGCGCCCGGAGGCAAAGGCGATCCGGTCGCCCCCTGGCGACCAGGCCGGGTTCTGGTCCTGAGCGGGATGATTGGTGAGATTGCGCAAACCGCTGCCGTCGGCGTTCATGACATACACTTCGTAGGCGCAGTACGGACGGCAATTTCCGGGGTCTGGATCGTCCCGGCTGGAATCGAACACGATCCGGGCGCCATCCGGTGACCAACTCGGTCCATAGTCATCGGCCGGATGCTGAGTCAGGTTCGTTGCCCCACTGCCATCGGCGTTCATGACATAGATCTCCCAGTTGCCGTCGCGGTCCGAGGCAAAGGCGATCCGTCGGCCATCCGGCGACCAGGCGGGAGACACGTTGTTCGAAGGACCCTCGGTGAGTCGGAGCAGGCCACTGCCGTCGGCGTTCATGACATAGATCTGGTAGTCGCCGTCCCGGTTCGACTCAAAAGCGATGCGGGTTCCATCCGGCGACCAGGCGGGACGGGTGTCATCGGCCGGATGGTTCGTCAGGCGCACCGTCCCACTTCCGTCCGAGTTCATGAGATAGATCTCAAAGTTGCCATGACGGTTTGAAGCAAAGGCGATCTTGCCTCTCGTATCCGGGGTCGCGGTGACCGGCATCGGTGTGGGGGTCGAGGTGGGGGTAGGCGGGGGACTGGGAGAGGCGGTGGGTGCCATCGTCGGGGAGGCGGTCGGCGGAGAGGTAGGTGCCAGAGTGGCGGTCGGCAGCCGAGGCCGGGTCGGAGAAGCGGTGGAGGAGGGTAAGGGCCGTGGAGTTGGCTGGCCCGGCGTTGGCGTGAAAGATACCAGAGGCGTCTCGACCGGTGTGGAGTCCAAGGTTGCCGCTGTAAGGGGCGTCGCTACCTGGACGATCGTCGGAGTCGTCGCCATAGGGATTGAGGTTGGCGTCGCTGTCTGTACAGGAGTTGGCGTCCAGGTCACGGTGGGCAGGGCTCCAGCCATCAGGGTGGCCTGGCTTCGGGCGGCTCGTTGGGTAGCCTTGATGTCTGGCCCGGACCGGGAAGGAACACAGGCGACTAGAATGCCGCACAGCAGCAGGTAGATCCAGGTCCGACGGAATTGTCCCATGTCTCACACCCTTTCCACTTCTTTGGTTCGCCGGCGAAAGATCAGCTTCAGGGGGGTCCCCAGGTAGCTGTGTCGCATCCGGATCTGGTTTTCCAGGTACCGTTCGTAGGAAAAGTGGACCAGCTCCGGATCGTTGACAAAGAACACGAAGGTCGGTGGGTTCACGCCGGCCTGAGTGGCATAATAGAGCCTGAGTTGCTTACCCGCCTTGTGAGGAGGCGAATGGCGGGCCATCGCCTCCTCTACCAGGCGGTTGAGTTCACCGGTGGGAATGCGCTGCATCCTCTCCTGGTAGACCTGAAAGGCCAGAGGCAGGATTTTGTGGACCCGCTGACCGGTCAGCGCCGAAATATAGAGCACCGGCACATAATCCAGGAACTGCAAGCTGGCGCGGATCTGCTGCGTGTACGCCTCCATCGTGTCCGAGTCTTTTTCGATCAGGTCCCACTTGTTCACCACCAGGATGAGGCTGCAGTACTGCTCCAGGATATAGCTGGCGACATGGGCATCCTGGGCCGTGACCAGCTCCTGGGCATCCAGGAGCAGCAACGCGACGTCGGCCCGGGCAATGGCCTTCATCGCCCGCAACACACTGTATTTCTCCACCCCCGGCTCAATACGTCCCCGACGGCGGATGCCGGCCGTGTCAATCAACAGCACGGGCTGACCCTCCCAGGTCAGATAGGTGTCGATGGCATCGCGAGTGGTGCCTGGAATGGGGCTGACGATGGCCCGTTCCTCGCCGAGCAGGCGGTTCAGCAAAGACGATTTGCCCACGTTCGGGCGGCCGACAATCGCTACCCTGAGCGCCGGTACGGGTTCCTCTTCCTCTCCGATCGACGGTAAGGCCGCCACAGCCTGATCGAGCAATTCTCCAATGCCGGTGCCGTGCAAGGCGGAAACCGGAAATACTTCTCCCAGGCCCAGCCCATAGAACTCGACGGCCGCCTGAGCACGCGCCTCGTTATCGGCCTTGTTGGCGGCGACCAGTACCGGCTTGTCGGTGCGACGCAGCACGTTGGCCACATCTTCATCGGCTGAAGTCAGGCCGTCCACCACATCCACGACCAGAACGATGACATCGGCTTCGGCGATGGCCAGTTCAGCTTGCTGTCGGATCTCCTGAACGTACTGGGCAGAGGTCACCGAAAGAGGAGCGATCCGATCGCCGGGTTCTTGCAGCCGGCGGGCCTCCAGGACCTCCAGGCCGCCGGTGTCCACCAGGCTGAAATGCACCCCATTCCACTCCGTATCGGCGTAGAGCCGATCGCGGGTGGTTCCAGGCAGGTCTTCGACGATGGCCCGTGGCCGACCGATGATCCGGTTAAAGAGTGTGGATTTGCCCACATTGGGCCGACCCACCAGAGCGATCAGTGGTTTCCGCATCTCTGATTCGTTGGAACCTCGGCATCATGTTCTGGTTTGCATTCGGAACGGCACAGGTCAGCGTGGCCGGCGGGACACAAGCCCTTCCTGGGCGATCCGCCGCGCTTCCATCTGCTGCCGACAGGAAGGGCAAAGGTCCAGCCAGGCGTTGTTCTCCCGGTCGAGCTGGATTGCAGTCGGGATCACGGACCGCAGTCGAGCCAGCATCTCCACCGTGGCCACCGGACAGCCGCAAGCGCGACAGGGCTGGAGTCTGAATTCGAGTCGAGTACCCTCGGCCGACACACCGGGAGCCGGTTCTCCCAGGCTGATGGCTCCGGTCGGGCAGGCCATGGCGCACCGCTCACAATCCTCCGCACACGTTGCAGCAAACCACACGATGCGCTGGTGATCGGTATCGCTTAGCGTAATCAGGCCGGCCGGACACACCGAAGCGCACGCCCGGCAACCGATGCATTGGCCGGCATTGACTCGCACAGGACGTCCGTTCTGTACCATCCCGTTCACCTCCTCTTTACCTCTTGACCTCGCAGCACACTGGCCACCGCCCGGTGCTGGACGCGGCGGGTGAACTCGGTGTACTCTTCGTAGCTTAACGCCTCGGCCGGGCAGGTGAGCACGCACACCGGTTCCCGGCCGGTTGCCTGCCGGTCCGTACACAAGTCGCATTTATGCACCGAGCGCCCATCGGGTGTCCACTGGATCACCCCGAACGGACAGGCCACCAGGCACAGACCACACCCTGTGCAACGCGCCGCGTCGAAGGCTACCATGCCGTCCGTGGCAGCCAATGCTCCAGCGTAGCAGGCGGCCACACAGGGCGCTGAATCACAATGACGACACATCAGCGCCACGGCAAAGCGATCCTCGACTGGTACGACCACGATGTTGGGGAGACCCTGATGTTCCCGCTGACATGCTATCTCGCAGGCCTGACAATCCAGGCATCGCTCCATCTGAACATAGACCAGCCGTGTCATTGTTCATCCTCTTTTCTCGCCACTGCGATCTGGCAGGCAGCCACTTTGTACTCCGGAATTTTGGCCTGGGGGTCAAGGAGATCGGTCGTCAACCGGTTGGTGCCGGGGAAATGAAACGGCATAAAGACGACCCCGGCCTCCACCGTGTCGGTAATCCGCGCTCGGGCTTGGGTCTGTCCCCGTGGGGTGCTCACCGTCACCCATTCACCATCCGACACTCCCCACTGGGCGGCATCCACCGGATTCAGTTCCACACACAGAGTGGGTGCTCGTGTCACGAGCGATGGGCTGCGGCGAGTCATCGAGCCGGCATTGTAGTGGATGGCGATGCGCCCGGTGGTCAGCGTCAGCGGGAACCTCTCTTCCGGCTCCTCGGCGGGGGGCCGAAAGTCTACGGGTATCAGTCGGGCTCGACCATCCGCCGTGGCAAAGCGTTCCATGTGCAGAATGGGAGTGCCCGGGTGTTCAGGGGTGGGACAGGGCCAGAAGAGCCCGCCCCGTGCCGCCATCAGCCGCTCGGGGACCAGTCCGCCGTAGATCGGCACCGTGCGGTTGATCTCGGCCAACACCGATGGGGGAGCGACCTCACCCCAGGTTAGCCCCAACCGTCGGGCAATCTGGCCAATGATCCAGGTATCCGGACGCGCCTGTCCTGGCGGTTCGACTGCCTGGTGGCTCCACTGTACCCGGCGCTCCGTGGTGGTGGTACTGCCCTCTTTTTCAGCCCAGGCAGCCGCCGGCAACACCACATCGGCCATCTCGGCGGTTTCGGTCAAGAAAATGTCCTGGACGACGAGCAGGTCCAGTCGGCTGAGCGCTTCGCGGACCCGATCGGCATTGGGATCGGACAGGACGGGGTTCTCTCCCATCACATACAGGGCGCGTATCCGTCCAGCGGCTGCTGCTTCGATCATCTCCACCACGGTCAGGCCGGGGGAAAGGGAGAGGGTATCCGCCGCCACTCCCCAGGCATGGGCAAAGAAATCCCTCACTTCGGGGGCATCCACCGGCTGGTAGCCGGGGTAGAATTGGGCCAGCGCCCCCATATCACAGGCGCCCTGGACGTTGTTCTGACCGCGCAGGGGCATGAGCCCCGCGCCCCGACGGCCGATCTGTCCACAGAGGAGAGCCAGGTCGGCGCAGGCCAGGACGTTCTCCGAACCGGTCGTGTGCTGGGTGACGCCCATACAATAGACCAATGAAGCGGCCGAGGCAGAGGCATAGGCCCGCGCCGTGGCGACAATCTGGGCCGGGGGCAGGCCGGTGATCTCGCTGACCCGCGACGGAGGATATGCCATCAGGTGCCGGGCGAGGGCATCAAAGCCGGTAGTCCGGCGGGCGATAAAGTCTCGGTCAACCAGGCCTTCAGTCAGCGCCACGTGCATCAACCCATTCAGCAAGGCCACGTCGGTCCCTGGCCTCAGGGGCAGGTAGAGGTCGGCCAGCCAGGCGGTCGGTGTCAACCGCGGATCGACGACGATGACCCGCGCTCCCCGGTCTTTGGCGCGCCATACCCAGCGGGCCAGCGGGCTGTGGTTCTCGGCCCAATTGGACCCGATCACCAGAATGCAATCGCTCTCGGCCAGGTCTGGGATCGGGTTGGTCATGGCGGCGCTGCCCAGGCTATGGGCCAACGCGACCACCGTGGGCGCGTGGCATAGGCGGGCGCAGTGGTCCACATGATTGGAGCCCAGGCAGCGAGCCAGCTTCTGGAATAGATAGTTTTCCTCATTGGTGCACTTGGCTGAGGCCAGAAAACCCAGGGCGTCAGGCCCGACAGCGTGCCGAATCGCCGACAAGCGCTGGCCAATGAGGTCCAGCGCCTCTTCCCAACTTGCCGGCCGAAACCGATCAGCCGCCTTGATCAGAGGGTGGGTTAACCGCTCAGGATGGTCGAGGATCTCCAGCGCAGCGTTGCCTTTGGAACACAGGGAGCCCTGGTTCACCGGATGGTCGGTCATATACTCCAGGCCCACCGCCCGGCCGTTCTCAACCACAATATAGAAGGCACACCCCACCCCACAATAGGGGCAGATCGTAGGGATGAGGGATTGACTCATCGAGCACCTCCAGACAGGGTGGATGGGCCGGCGCACCAGCCTGGCCCATCCACCCCTACTCGCTCCGGTCACACTGCCTGGGCCCGTCCATATCCTTCCACGACTTCGGCGGCGGCCACCCGTCGCATCCTCTCGGAAAAGTCTTCCTCTTCCATATAGAGCAGCGCCCGCGTCGGGCAGGCGGTCACACAGGCCGGCTCCTCCCGGTCAGGACAGCGATCGCACTTGACGGCGATCCGACGCTCCAACTGGCGGCCGATCACACCGTACGGGCAAACCATGGTGCACATCCAGCAGCCGATGCACCGCTCTGGGTCGTGGGTCACAATCCGGCTCACCGCGTCCTGAGACATCGCCCCGGTCCGGCACACCCGGACACAGGGTGCATCCTCGCAGTGGCGGCACAGCAGCGGCAACTTGTGGGTCAGCACCTGTTCGACGTATAGCCGCTTGCGCGGCACGGGCGCCTCGGCAAGCGCGGCAAACAGACTTTTGGCGGCCGAGTGTTCGACGGCGCAGGCCAACTCACAGGAATGGCAACCCACACACCGGTCCAGACGGACAAAGATCTCTTTCATGGCTGCCTCCCCTAGATACCCAGGGCAGCCCGCTTGGCGGTGATGTGGTCAACGATCAGCCTGGCTGCTTTGAACGGATCGGGTTCTACCGCGAACCGGGCACCGACCACTCCCTCCGCTCCGGCAGTGAGCAGCTGGGTGACATTGCTGCTGCCCAGCACCGGCGGCACGGTGCCCAACACGGTAAAGATGCCAGAGGCGACCACATACGCGCCGATACTTACCGCCTTCTCGCTCATCCATTCCGGAGCGGCTCCGGCCACCGGCAGATCGCTGATATCCACCCCCATGGTGTTGGCGATGGCCGCGCAGGCGACCAGAATGCGGCTGATGTCCACACAACTGCCCATGTGCAGCACGGGCGGGACGCCCAGCGCCTGACACACCCCCTTCAGTCCGTCGCCGGCCAGCTCGGCTGCCTCGGGTCGGAGCAACCCGGCCTTGGCGCACGCCTGCGCGTTGCACCCGGTGGTGACGACCAGGATGTTGTTCCGGATCAGCTCTTTGACCATATTGATATGGCCGTAATCATGCTGCACCTTGGGGTTGTTGCAGCCCACCACGCCGGCGATGCCCTGGATGGCCCCGCTCTTGATCGCGCCGAGCAAGGGGTCAAGGCTGCCCCCCAGCGCGGCCAGGATCGCTTCGACGCTGAACCCAACCATGCATTCGCTTTTTTCATCAGGGATGTGGACCCTGGCCGGATTGCGTCGGGGGTAGTTCTCCACCGCCGTACGGACGATCGCCTTGGCCGTGTCATACGCGGTTTCCTCATGGAACTCCATATGGGTGGCGCCGGGGAACTTGGCTTTGGGCGAGGTGGAGATGAACTTGGTATGGAAACAGGAGGACAGGTCCGCCAGAGCGGGGAAGATGCACTGCACATCCACGATCATGGCCTCCACCGCCCCGGTGATGATCGCCAGCTCTTGCTGTAGAAAGTTGCCGGCCACCGGGATGCCGTGGCGCATCAGGACCTCATTGCCGGTGCAACAGATACCGGCGACATTGATCCCCTGAGCCCCTACCTCTTTGGCCAGAGCCACCAGCTCAGGGTCCTGCGCTGCGGCCACGATCATCTCGGACAGGATCGGTTCATGGCCGTGAACGATGATGTTGACCTGATCGGCCTTGAGCACGCCCAGGTTGGCCTCGGAGCGGACGGGTTGGGGGGTGCCAAAGAGCACGTCCTGCAACTCGGTGGCGATCATCGAGCCTCCCCACCCATCGGCCAGGCTGGCCCGCAGCCCGTGAAGGATCAGGTTCACATAATCATTGTCGACCCCCATATGGGTGCGGTGCATGATCTCTACGATCTCGCGATCAATCCCGCGAGGGTCAATGCCCAGCTTTTGCCAGGTGTCCACTCGCCTGGCCGGGGCGCGGCGGGTGAACCGGATCGGGCCTTCTTGCTGACCGAACTCGGCCAGGGCCGCGTGGGCCACATCCAGGGCAATCTCCTGGGTGGAACGCCCGTCCAGCGGGATGCCATATTCTTCGGCCAGCCGCCTGAGCTTGGCCTCGTCCTTGATTGCATAGCCACCGCCCTTTCCCTCGGCGGTCAACTTGAGGGTGTGGGCGACATCGCGGGCGTGGTCCGAATGGGCAGCGGCCCCGGCGGCGATCATGCGCAACAGCCCTCGGGCGACCATGATATCAGCCGTAGCCCCGCACACCCCTCGCGCCGGTCCTTCGCCAAAGGGATCGATCCGGCACGGTCCCATGTTACAGTGGCGACAACAGACGCCCAGTTCGCCAAAGCCGCACTGGGGTTGCTGCTTCTCGAAGCGGTCCCAGGCCGTCTCCAGGTGCTCCTTCTCGGCCACGGCCAGCATAACTTGCGCCGCCGGATCGATGCTTCGCTGCAAGATCTCCTCCTTCATAAGACCACCTCCTTCTCGTCCTCCTTAATCTCATGCGCTCTGTCAAGGCTCCAGACAGTTGCCTTCCATTCCGGTTGAAAGTTCACCACCTCCTTCCCTGACTCGAGACGATCCTGCTAAAACGTGACGTGGCCTCAATTCAAGTATACACCCAATGGGCCGATCTGTAAAGAGGCAAAGCCGGGGCAACTACGGCTGTCGTAAAGTGCAGGACACAGTGGGAGTGGAGGCTTCAGCCGGAACAGAATCGCGCAGAACCCAGCAAAAGCTTCCACTCCTGGGCCGTTCCAAGCCGAAGCGGTCAGTCAACCTACTCGGCAACAGCCGTACCAGGGCAAATACCCGTCACGTTGCGTCCTTGCCGAAGCGGGCCGAGGTGTGGTATAATGCAATCGAGGCGCTGGGCCAAGACCTCGATGCGCTGCCGAACCATCGGGATGCACCCGATCGCGGGGCGGACACTGAGTCCGTGCCGGGCCGGTGTCCATTTGGGTAGGTCTGTTGGGCTACCGGCAGGGTGAGAGAGTCACACGAAGGACTGGCTGTGAGGAACTATCCGTGTCTTTTGAACTTGGTGAGAGGGTCATCTTCCGCAGCTTGCTCTGGGAAGTGGCCGATGTTTCCTCAACGGCTTATATCGAACTGTTCGGTCGTGGTCGGGAAAACCATGGCTTGCGGGTGAGGGTGATCCCCGACCTGGAGACCATCACCCGCGCCCAGGTTCCTTCCCTGGCCTGGACTCTGGGCGATCCGGGCTGGGATCCGTTGCAGTGGAAAGCGCTTCACGATGCCTTCCGCCTGACCCTCTCCCATGGACGAGGCCACCTGGGGGCCGTGGACTGGGGGCGGCTGGTCCTGGAGCCCTACCAACTGGTGCCCCTGCGCCGTATCGAAAACCTGCCTTTCCCCCGCCTGCTCCTGGCCGACGACACCGGCCTGGGCAAAACCGCCGAGGCCGGCCTGATCCTCTTTCGCCTGCTCCAGCGCCGCCGGGCCGACCGGGTGCTCATCCTCTGCCGCGCCCGGCCCGAACCGGAACGGTGGCAGGCCGAATTGCGGGAAAAGTTCGGCATCGAGACCGCCGTCATCAATGATGGCCAGGACTATGCCCGGCTGCGCCGCCAGGTGCCTTCGCATCTCAACCTCTTTGGCCACATCCCTCGTCTGGTCATGTCCATGCATTTTGCTGCGCAGCGCCATATTGTGGATGACCTGCGGCGGGTGCGGTGGGACGTGGTCATCATTGATGAGGCACACCACGTGGCCGAGCGCGGTTCCGGCACCAAGGCTCTCACCGAACTGGCCCGCGTGGTAGCCGCCTCCAGTGAGGCGCTGCTGTTGCTCACCGGCACCCCTCACGACGGCAAAGGTGAATCGTTCGCCTCCCTCCTCCGTCTGCTGGACCCCTACGCTGTGGTGGACCCCGACCGTCTGGACCCGGCCATCGTCCGTCCCCTGATTGTCCGTCGCCTCAAAACCCACGTCGTCAAAGCCGATGGGTCCCGCTTTCTGCGGCGCCAGATCACAGTCCTCGACGTGGAACGGCATCGCACCTCCGAGGAACGTCGGCTGGAGCGGGAACTGCGCCGCTATACGCGCGCCCTGCGCCAGCGGGCTGATAAGCTGGAAGAGCGGGGCCGGCGCAGCGAGGCGATGGGGGTGGCCTTTCTGGAAACGTTCCTGCGCAAGCGCCTTGCCTCCAGCGTCTATGCCTGCACTGTCAGCCTGCGCCACCGGCTGGAGCGGGTGCAGGGACAGGCGCTGCCGCCAACGACGAAGGCATGCATGAATAACTCCCTTGTTGCTCCTCTATCTGGTGGTCAGCTTACCAACGTGTTGTGCTTTCTAGCAACACTGCAGCAAGGCGTTTATGAACACAGCTGAGGTGAGAAGCAATGAACCCTGCACAAGGCCTTTCTGCCAATCAGGGAATCGAAATACTCTCGTTGTCAAGACGAAGTTATAACTGTCTCAGGCGTGCGGGGATTCACACTTTGGCTCAACTAATCTCCCTGACGCCCGGGGAAGTATCCCAGGTCCCTGGGTTGGGGCCGGCGTCTCTGGTTGAAATTCAAGCAAGGCTGGCAGAACACTCACTCTCATTGGCAAAAAGAACTGAGCTCTGTACAGGCGAGTGCGCTGAACATTGGCCAGAAGCCTCATTTGTTCACGAAAAAATAACAATGTCCGACCAGATCGAAAATTTGGGTCTTTCGGTTCGGGCACGCAACTGTCTCAAAAGAGCAGGAATTCGTACAGTGACCGCCTTACTTGCTTTGACATCTGATGATCTTTTGGGCATACGGAATCTTGGTACGAAGACCTTGACCGAGATCCGGGAGAAAACGCAGGCCTATCTTTCTAGCAATCTGGCTTTGCCGGCAAAGGTGCAGGAAGGTTCTAAACAAGATAAGACCGAGCAGATGACCGCATTGGCTAAGCTGGATATCCCCTGGAGGCTAAGGGAGAAGCTATCAGCGCAAGGAATTCGATCTGTTGAAGAGATCATCATCTACTCCGAAGAGGAATTGCTTCGTCAAAGTCTTGAATACACAGACATACTCGTTCTTAAACGGGCCTTATCGGAACGGGGCTTGAAGTTGGCCTCAAAACCTGCAATCCAGCCGCTGGTAGATCTCGGCATGTTGGCTGCATTACATGAACGTGGCGTGCCGCTAGGTAAAATCTCTATCGCGCGGTTGGTATTACCCGAAGGTTGGGAAATGGCTTTACGGGAAAGGGGATTCAGCAGTATACAGGAGTTGGCTACAGCCAGTGAGGTTGTCCTAAAAGTCTCCTGCTTCGCCTCTTATCCTGACCACGTTTCGGAGATCAAATCGCAGTTGAACCGGTACTTAGCGTGGCTTCTGCAGCAGAACTCATGGGAATCCGAGGTACTTGGGCGAGGCGTCAGTCCGCTATGCCTGATGGAGTTGTCGGAAGCCACCCTGGCTGAGATCCTCAATGGGCTCCTTAGCGATCTCCACGAACGCGAACGCACTGTCATGGAAATGCGCTACGGTCTTGATGGTCAGGGTTGCTGCACGTTAGAGGAAATCGGTGAAATCTTTGGAATAACTCGGGAACGGGTCAGGCAACTGGAAAAGAAAGCTCTGGAACGTCTGAGCAAGCCGAAAAGGCGTCAGCGTCTCCGGGCTCTTGTAACCCTGTTCGAAAATGCATTCCTGCAGGCTGGCGGCGTGCTGAATGAAGTCCAGCTTTGTGAAATAAGCGGTGCTATGCCGAATAGCGGTGGTGTTGATATCTTAGGGGCTATACAGTTGGTGCTTGACTGTGACGGACGTTTCGGCCGGGTGAAGGGCACACGGATTTGGGGGCTGACCAGATATCCTTTGGATTTGGTGCCTCTCATCTGCGCCGAACTGGAGGGGCTTCTCCAGGCAGAACGGGCCCCTTTAGATGCCTCAGCGCTTTTGCAGCGCTTCGTAAACACCGAACTGTGTCGGACCCAGGGAGCAAGATGGCCGGACGGGTTCATTGAAGCCTGCCTACGTGCTGACCAGAACATCGCGATCTCGGAAGATGGTCTGTGTGCTTTGGCATCATGGAGTTCAACACGCCTTGATGAGATCATTTTGGCCATGCGGTGGATCGGACGGCCAGCGCATTTCACAGATATTGCAAAAGCAGCGAATGAACTGCTTTCAGCCGATAAGCAGTTGTCTCCTCAGTACGCATACAACATACTCTTGAGCAATGCTCTCTTCGTTCGCGTAGGACGTGGCGTGTTTGGTCTGGCCGAATGGGGTCTGCCCAATGATCGCTGCCTGGCTGATGCTGCATATCGCGTATTGACCGAAGCCAATAGGCCTCTCCGTATTGACGTGCTAACCGATAAGGTGCTGGAAACCTGGCAGGCCCGAAGGACATCTGTATTGGTTGCTGTTGAAAATGACGAACGATTCTGTAGGGTTGGCTACCAGACTTACTGGCTAAGGGAAAGGATTGCGCAAGGAAAGGGAGGACAGGAAGCCGGCTTTAGCGAGATCTTTGGTGGTTATCTGCAAGCGGGGCAAGCCAGAAGGGACGTTTTGGGCAGTGGGCGCGAATACGATACTGGCGAAGAGGTGGAGAAGCTCAGGCAAATTGGCACCGACCTTTTCAGCAGAAACGAGTAGGAGACTACATGAGCAACCACGTTATCAGGAAAGCCACGTTACAGGACCTGGAAGCCATAAAACAGATCGCCGATGCCAACAGAGAAGCCATTGGTTTTGTGCTGCAGCCAGCTTTAGCCCAAAATATCCAGCGCGGATGGGTTCTGGTGGCAGAAAAGGACGGTGTAGTCATCGGATTTGCTAGCTATCGGCATCGTCGCGATGAGCAGACCACCTTGTATGAGATATGTGTGGCAGAGGGGTACCGTGGCAATGGTGTGGGGACAGCTTTGCTGGAAGCGTTGATAGACGAGAGTCGCCAGCTTGGCAAATGCTACCTACGTTTGAAGTGTCCGGCCTCAAGCCTGGCCAATGCTTTCTACGCTGGCCTTGCTTTCGAACGTGTGGGAAAAGAACAGGGTCGGTGTAGAGAACTGATTCAATGGAGAAAGGAGCTGGCCTGATGCGCCTCGTCACATCCTTGACAATAGACGCGAGTTTGCTGCGAAAACTTTTGCAATTATGGGATGCATCGGGCGACCGCCGTAACCCGTTTGCATCTGTGCTGATCACCCCTCTATTTGCTACCTCATCCACCCTCAGACTGGTGCGCGAAGAGTTGAAAGAGAAACGCGGAAGCATGATATATTTCGACTCTGGTGGCTATTATGCACAGCAGGGAAAGATTTCTTTCACTGAACTTTACTGTAAATTACGTGATTACTACTTTGACCCTGCCAACCGATGGGCTGATTGGTATGTGCTGCCTGATAATGCCCCCACCTCGCGCGATTCTCGGGAAGAAGTGGGGCGCAAGGTTCTAGACACAATCACAGCAGCCAAATTGTTCTATGCAGAAATGCCTTCTGAAGTGCAGGAGAAGGCCCTTGCCGTTGTTCAGGGGCATACATTTGCCCAAGTGAACCGATGCCTGGAGACTTATAGGGAAGTGGGGGTGACTTATATCGGGTTTGGCAGCTTTGGCACAAGTGGGACAACTAACAGCATCAATGTCGCCGATCGCCGTTCCGTAGAAACGTTGTCGCATGTCGTGAGACAGCTTCATGGTGAGAATATCCGGCTGCACACCTTTGGGGTCTCCACACCGCCAGCCATCTACGCCTTTTACAGGTTGGGCATTCACAGCTTCGACAGCATGGCGTGGCTCAGGTCTGCCGGGTATGGCAAAGTTTTTCTGCCTTTCATCAGGGCTTATAATGTCTCCCATCGCAGCATCAAGAACGGCGCGCTCACTCAAGAGGAATTTGTAGAACTACGTTGGCAAACCCAACACGAGTGCCCTTTCTGTGAGTCTTTTGAAAAACTGCGTGAAGACAGGCTATATCGCAGCCTGCATAATCTGGCTGTAGTCATGGAGACGGCGGAAGGCGGCACCCGGATGAAGCCGGACGAGATTCTCAAGCTGATCGCTGCCAAATCGGAGCGATACTACAAGATATTTGAGGATTTGTACTGTGCCTGAGCAATTCATGTTCCACATTCGCAACGCCCATCCTGACGATATGGTTGCCATTCTGGCAACGATTGATGCGTATCCAGGCCTGCCCACCATAGGTGAAGTGCTGAGGTTTGCCGAAGAATTGGGCTTCACTATTCGGGACCGTCAGCGGCTGGAAGCCTTGATGACTGCCCGGGATCTGGGCTTGGTAGAACCGGAGCGCAATGTCCTTACTCCGCTGGGAGAAGCCGTGAGGCAACTGGAGTCACAGAATTCTGAGCTCTTCTGCGATATTATCCATTATCTCCACTATGCCCTCTGGGATAGCAAGTGCCCTGATGCCCATTGTTTCTCTTGGACATACCGACATCTATGCGATCTGCTATGGCATGCTGGTACGATGTCTCTGGCCGACAGGCGAGATATTGCTGCAGAACTGGAATCTAAAGCCAGGGCTGCCTTTGGGCGTGCGAGTATCGCGTTAAGTGCCAAGAGTGTGGGGGGAGCATTGCTGTGGTTGATGGAACTGAACCCATCAGTGTTCGACGAGGCTGGAAATACCTTCATCCGCCGTCGTTTCTGCCCCCCAGAACTCTTTGTGCTGGCCGTGGACTATGTGTATCGTACCAACAACATCACATACGGTACCAACCTACTGATCGGTGAGGACAGGCGTGAGGCCATTTGTCAGGTGTGTCTTTTGGACCCCGATGGCTTTGATCGGGTGCTGGATTATGCCGTGGCCCAATGTGATTACCTGGAAAAAGGTGTGGGCGGTGGCTGGGGAAGTTACTTGGTTCTGAAACGCCAGCCGCAACTGGAGGACTTCATCCTAATATGAGCGAGTTCATTCGGCGGCTGAATGCCATCAAAACCCGTTGGGATCCTGCCTGGCTCACACCGTCGCAGCAGCAATGCCTGATCGAGTTACAAGCTGCTCTGCGTGTGCCTGGTTCGGTGAACCTCTTCGGCAAGCACGGGGTGGGAAAGACATTTCTGGCCTGGGTCTTGGCACGGGAGAGCGATTTGATTTATTTTCCTCACCTCGCTTTGTTGGAGCAGGCTGAGAATACGAACGCCGATGGAGTGATCATTGACAATTGTTTGCCCGGTCGCATCGAGCACCGCGAGGTGTTGAAACTCCTGCGCTTCCGAGGGATCAAACGGTCCATCCTCATCACCACCGAGTTGATCCACGACTATACCTATCAGTCCGAACTGATTCTAACACCTGCGGATTTGCAGAAAGTCCGGGATAATCTGGAAACCGTGGGCATCTATGTGGATGCCTTTGCGGAAGGCTGGGACTTGTGGAGACTGCTGAATCCCTTTCTTCGTCAGGGAGCTTCAGCGTTGTGAACAGGAGGGCCGAGATGATCGAAGGACTTCAACACATCCTCGACAAGGACATCGTCGTTTCCACCGTCAATGCCGACGATCTGCTACGAACACCGGATCGGGTGGACAACGCCTATGAACACCATGCGGCCACCTTCATCCCTCTGGGCGAAATCGGCGATTACACACAACGCTTTTTTAAACTAGTCAAGGCGGCCAGGACCCCCAAGGGAATGCTCGTTGCTCCCTATGGCTACGGCAAAACGAGCACCCTCATTTTTCTCTGGCATGAGTGTCAGGCCAGAGGACTGCTGGCCGTACCGCCGTTCTACTGCGCCTCGCTCTTGGACATCTTGAAGGCCACATACGCGTGGGTCAGGTACAAACTGGAACGGCGTGAACCAAACCTGGTGGCCGAATTGGAGAAAGCGTACTCCAAATACACGGCAGCTACTGTGGAGGCAATGGCCGAACGATACTCAGAGGAGCATGGCGTGGCCAAATTGACGGCAGTCAATATGCTCAACGAGCTGCTGGTTGAAGGCGCGCTGATGCTGGAACTGACTCCCGCTAATCTCCTCCTTTTCTTTGATGAGATCTTACCCATCGTCCTTGAGGCCGGTTTCACGGGACTGGCTATCTTCCCCGACGAGTTCCAGCAGTACATCAGCAAAGGTGCCAACCTGCGAAAGGTCATCCAGCAGTTCCGGGAGTTTGTCTGGGGGTTAGGCACCCGCCAGGCAAAACTGGGCGTCATCTTCAGCGTGCCCTCGTACACCGAGGGCGGCATCCAGTCCCAGGGTGGGGATATCCTCGACCGGCTCAAGGGTGATGGACTCTATCATAACCTGAGCGACATCTACACCCAGGAGTTCCCAGCCCGGCTATGGGAGCGTTATACCGAGGCCTTTCATCTGGGCGAAGTGGCCAGTCAAGTGATGGACGCCTATACCTTGCGGGCCATAGGGCAGATCGCGGAGCGAGAGGACCTGGGACGGGGACCGCGCACGGTCATAGATGCCTTCAAGTGCGCCATCCTGCACTTCCAAGATCATGGCATGCCGTACACCCCGGTTGACCTGATTGACGACTTCCTGTACAGTAAGATCCACTTCGAGGCCCAGGCTAATAAGCTCAGGACGGTCACCCGCCAGGCTCTGGAGTCCCAGGCGGTGGACACGGCCGACAAGCAGCGAGCCATTAAATTGATGGCCGCCTTCCCTCGTGGCTGCCCGGTTGAAGTGCAGAGAGCCTATGGCCTGTACGATGCTATCAATGCCCTCTCCAAACCGGGCCACGGAGAACTGATGACTCACCTCATCGAGGGTTATACCTTGTTGGGCTTGCAGCGGGCCGAAGGACCGACCCATGTGGTGGACATTATGACCACCGAGTTCTGGCGGGATTACGAGGAGGACGAACTACATGTTGAAGCAGCGCAGCGCACTTTCATGAATCGCCTCTTGCCTCGCCTGTTCCAGGCCCGTCGTGGGGCTGCCACCATCGGCTGGAGCAATTTGGAGTTCACCCTTTCGGCCACAGGCAGCTATGTAGCCTTGATCGAGGGTAGTTTCAACACCCAGTATCCCAAGCGTAATCTGGCCTTGCAGGTAGCCTATCAGGCCGATCAGTTACAAAAGGACATAGCCTATGCTGACTTCCAGTTCGACTTCCTTTTGGAGTGGGGCCCCAACCAACCTCACGAGGCCGCCGGAACCCTCGCCTTGAGTGATCGCACTGTGCGCTTTCACCTCAACCTCCGGCGCAAGGTGGGCGAAGCCATCCCCGATGACATCCGCAAGCTCCAGGACTTCGTCAATCCGGAGTATGTAACGCCCCTGCTGATGCTCGGTCTGATAGATTACTTCGATCACTGGGAAGAACAGGAGGGCCGTCTTATCCCCGATAAGGATCGGGACGAACTAAACCACCTGATCAACCGCCTTCTCACTAACTCTATACAACTCCTATTCAACACCGAGTTACGGTTCACCTGTGAGCCCCCCCTGCAAAGGGTAGGGGACCGGATGGTGGAAGAGGTCTTCAATCGCAAATGCCGCGAACTCTTCCCTGATTATCACACCTTCTACGTTCAGGCCCAGTACCAGACGGTGCTCAACGATTACCTCCAGGCTTTGCGAGACCTAACGTTAAAGCAACGACGGGGTAATGCTCCCCTCAAAGGTGACAAGGACAGCCTCGCCCGTCGCTTTGGCCTGACCAGCGTGGCCACATTTGAAAACCGCGCCCGCAGCGACTATCAGCACCTCATGACCATCGTTGAGTGGAAGGGCAATGAGGGCGAACTATGCCTGAAACTGCATCCTTTGGAGGAATTGATCCTCGAACGCCTACGGAAAAGCCCTGACCAGAGGGTTTACAATGGCTTCAACGTGCCTATCCTGCCGGCCGATAGCGTTGCCGAGATGGCTCGGGCTCTGGGCTATCGGGATGAAGAGACCCTCTTTGCACTGCAACTGCTCGCCGCCAGAGGTTACATCCGCACCGACACCGAAGCTAGACTCATCTACTTGGTGACGGTGAGCCCTGACCCTCGTGAACTGCGGGCCAGGTTGGATAAACTTGGCGACGACCTGAAAGCCATTCCGGTTAAGTTGATCGAACCCGACCGTCTGAAAGGCTTCCAGACGGCTCTGGCTGGCATTGAAGGCCGGTTCTCTTTTGATCTGGGCGACGAAGAACTGGACGAGTTGCAGAGCCGGGTCACTGATCTGGATCGGGAAATCACCCAGGCCATCGCAGTCACGCGAAGCCAGTGGCAAGAGGCGCTCAATGGCCTGGTCTATGAGATCGAGCGCACTATCATAGCATTGCGCCAGAGCGACCTCCTGGATCGGGAGATCACCGGGCAAATGGGCTTTGTCATGCACCTGAACGAATTGCGGTTGCGGCTGCTCGATGGACGCAAGAGGCTGCGCGTTGCGTACGAGAAACTCAAACAGGAGTTGCTAGAGAGTCAGGCGCGCCGAGGGGAGGATGTAATCCGCGACACCGTTGCCCTGTACCAAGATGTGATGGCCAGCCAGAACCAGCTCGCCGAACTGGAGCAACAACGGAACACTTTTGAGGAGCAATGCACCGATCTGGGCAAGTGGGTCAAGGTGTTGCGCGATGCCGATAATCTCTTCAACGCCCTGGCCCGCCTGCCTGACCTGCGGGATCAACTGACCGGCCAGGTAGAACCGGAAATCCGGGCCAACTTTGTCAGGCGCAGGCTGGAGGCTCTGGAGGATTGGGAACAGTTTGCAGCCAAGATCGAGGCCATTGAGACGGAATTGGAAAAGCGTCGCACCTATGGCAATGAGATCTTTGGCCAGGCGAAGGAGGAGTACGAGAAATTCCTGCGGGATATAGAGGTGCGCGATTTTCGGCCCCGCACCCGTTACACTTATGGTGAAGATGAGGAATCGTATCGCGACCTTTACGAGGAAGTACGCAGCAAGATCGCCGGGCGTTTGGACGAGATCAGGCAAGACCTTGAGCAACTTAACGTGGACCTGCTTAAGGCTAGATACATACAGGCTACTACCGGCGAACAGGAGAAGACTGTCCGACAGACGGAGAAGCAATGGCAGGAAGCCGACCGCAACCTGCGCCATCTACGGAGTGCCCTGAACGTCGCCCTGATCCAGAAAGCGGGGGACGAATTGCCTCAGTACTGTGCTTTGCTCAAGACTGTGGCCACATCTACGCAGGAAATGCGCCGTGCTTTAGGCCCTGTCCTCTATGCCGAACATGAACTGACCGGCGAAGAGGAATGGACCTTACAGGCCTTCGGCAGCCGGGATGAGGTGGATCTGGCCGATCTGTTCGTTCAACTTCGTCGCACCGGGCAAGAGATCGAACTGGACGGCTTGATGAGGACTCTGGAGAGTTTGTATCGCAAGAACCGGGTGATGGTGCGGGTGAGGAGGAGGGGATAAGAGAGATGAGTCAAGTGACGCTTGATGAATTGGTCCAGCTTCTTGACCGAACCATAGTGATCTCTTCCATCCACCCCATCTCGCTTTGCTTCTTGCCGACCGATGTGGTGGTCCATGACTCACCAGCCCAACTGGCCTGGATGCTGGACGCGCCAGAACCGACCTTGCCTGAACGCATCCTGGTTACGGCGAGCGATGCCCAGTACTTCCATCGCTTCCCCATGGTCCGTTGTGAGCATGACCCATTTACCCCTGCCCTCAACAGCGTACTCTATGACCGGTATGAATACATCGAGAGCCACATGCTCACTCAACGTGACATTGGGAGACGGATTCTAGCTGATGTGGATGATGCACAGGTTGTAGTGTTGATGCTGATTGATGGACTCTCATACCGGGATGTGACAGGCTGGCAAGAGGAAAGGGTAAAGATTGAACCCTGTCTGGTTAATGGCCCCACGGTGACACGCATCGGCTTTCGTAACCTTGTTGGCGATCCGCCGCTGGCCGTTTGCTTGTTTGACTACGGATTCCCATACCGCTTGGGTTTCACTTATTGGCACCGGGAAGACAATGCCCTTACGGATGCCCTGTTTCGCACCATCGGCCGGGTGGAGAGGACAGGGCACTTCGCTGGGATTCTGGAGAGATTGCAGGCCCATTTCGGTCAGAACGGGGGCGGCAAAACTTACGTCCAAATCCTGCTCACCGGCCTGGACGGCTATGCCCACGGCCAGAAGCGCAAACCACCGATAGGGGCCATTGTCGGCGAGATAAGGGATGAGCTTCTCAGCTTGGAACGGCTGTTTACGAAACTGGGGTTGCGGACTCGAATCTACCTCACCGCCGACCACGGTATCCTGTGGCGGGACGAGTTCGAACCGCAGGTTATCGGCAATGCTCCTGGCAAATCCAGCCCTCGCTGCTGTGGTTGGAACGAACTGTACCACCAAAGTGAACCCGGCAAACGCTTCAACCTGCACGGGGAAGAACTGTTTTGCCTGAACTACCCCAAACTACGGCGCGAATTGCGCATTGACGACCAGGGGGTACACGGCGGCATCTCGTTTCAGGAATCCATCGTACCCTTCATAACCGTGGAGGTAAACCCTGATGCTTAACATCGGTAAGGACATCGCAAGCAACGATTACGCCTACCTGGACGCTTCGCGATCACGAGCCGTTTTGGTCTGTGGCAAGCGAGGTTCAGGCAAGTCGTACACTATTGGCGTCATCGTGGAGGAACTGCGGGAAGCTGGGGATGTGTTAATTATCATCGTTGACCCTATGGGTATCTACTACCCTATGGCCCAACCTAACCGAGAGCAGGAACGCTTGCTATGGGAGTGGGGCTTGAGCGCTAAAGACATCCCCATTGTGGTGTTGGTGCCCGGCGACCCTGAACGCTTGTATGGGGGCCGGGAGGTAGTCGGGGCTATGGAGGCCCGAGGTGTTCGTTTCAAGCAGTTTCGCCTGAATCCCGCCGATCTCTCTCCCGATGCTTGGTGCGAATTGTTCAACCTGAGCATCAACGATGTCATGGGCATCGCTCTGTTCCGTGCGGTGCAGAATCTGGCCCGCCGCCGCAAGGAGCATTTCTTCATCCCTGACATGATTGATGAGATCGAGGCCGACGACCGTGTAGCTGACAAAACCAAGGAAGCGCTCCTCAACCGCCTGGAGATGGCCCAGGATTGGGATATCTTCAGCACGCACTATCAGGAACTGTGGGAAACTTTCGATCTGAAAGCGGTCAACATTGTGGACTTGAGCACCCTTGATCCAGGCACCCACGGACGTCGCAATCTGGTGGTGGACGTATTGGCGCGAGACATCTTCAAGCGGCGCACCATCGCCCGACGGAAAGAGGAACTGGGGCTTATTGGAGAGCTGCCCCGGGTTTGGATGCTGATTGACGAGGCCCATCAGTTTGTACCCTCAGGCAGGACCACACTGGCCAAGGAGGCTTTGATCCGCTGGGTGAAAGAGGGTCGGCAACCGGGCATCTCGCTGGTGGTGGCCTCTCAGCAACCCTCGGCCATTGACAGTGAGGTTCTCACCCAGTGCGATGTGATCCTCTGCCAGAAGATCACTAACAGCCTTGACATCCAGGCTATCAACAGCTTGAGTCAGGACTACATGGCTGGCGAATTGAAGACCCTGATCCGCAAACTGAACCGCCAGGGTGAAGCAGTGCTGGTCGATGACGAAGCGGAGAAGGTCTCCCTGATTCAGATTCGCCCCCGCAAGAGCTATCATGGGGGTGGGGAAGCGAAAGGATAGACACAGGGCAATAAGATGACGTCAGACCGTCTGCCTCGAGTGTGGGATGTGGCGCGAGCCCCGCCGGGAAGAGACAGGGGCATATCAAGCGTACGCCGCCAACGCTGGACCCGTCAGCGGCCACCTATCCACCTGCACCGTGCGTAGCTGGGACCCTGAGCAGGACGAGAGGGTCGTCGGAGCGCTCCACCTGCGGGCCAGCCTTCAGGGCGACATCGTGGAGGTCCCGCTTAGCCCGGCGGTGGCCGGAGACCGGGCCTGGGTGGAGAGTTTTGCTCAGGCCTGGCTGATGGGACTGGCCTTAGAATACTATGTCCGCCCGGACGAAATCCGCGCCTTCCGGCGAGATTGGGTGGAACAGGGCCGCCGGCGCGCCTCGCTGGTCTTGTACGACACGATGCCGGGCGGCACCGGCTATCTGAAGCGCATGGTGCAGGACATCCCTCGCCTGGCGGCGCGCATCGTGGACCATCTAGAGACCTGCGCCTGCGACAGGGCCTGTTACCGCTGCCTGAAGGACTACTGGAACCAGCGGGTGCACGGCCTCCTGGATAAACGGCTAGTGTTGCGCACTTTCGAGGCGCTGGCCGCGGCCATACCGGGTGCCGAGCGCCGTCCGCTGGACGAAACCGTGCGCTTTGATTCCTTCCTGGAGGCCGAGCTTTACCGTCTCTTGGAGGAGCAGGGTCTGCCTTTGCCCACCATCCAGCAGGTCGTCCGAGACCCCCTCGGACGCGCCATCACCCGCGCCGACTTTATCTACGAGCAGGCAGGGATCATCATCCTCACCGACGGCCGCGCCTTTCATGCCCAGGACGCGGTCAAGATCATCGAGGACCTGGACCGGCGCAATGACCTGGAGTCGAGAGGCTACCGACTGCTGGAGTTCACTTACCAGGATGTGACCATGGCTCCGGGGGACATCATAGAACTTGTGCGGCAGGCGCTGGCAGGAGCGCCGGGCGATATCCAATGGATGCCCGAGCCTCCAACCCAGACCGAGGCGCAAAAGTTCGCGGAGAAGTTGTCGCTGAGGAATCCCGCTTTCCAACCCGGTGGCCGTCTGCGTTTCCCCGATGGCCGGAGCCTATCCCTTCTGGCAACCGATCTAGAGCAGCGCCAGGCCCTGATCCTGGTAGATGTAGATGCCTGGACCCAGGATGCCGCCCGGTGGCGACGGGAGTTGGCGGCGTGCAACCAGGCCCGTCTGGCCGGCTGGCGGGTGATCCGGGTGCCCAGCGCATGGGTGGGATCGAGAGAAGGACAGGAATTGATCGAAAAGGTCGCAAGAAAATAGCCGGCGACAGTAACCTTGTCTCACATCCGAACCGTTCCCGTGCCCCGATTCCCCCCATGCACCAACGGCCAACCCGACATCGAGCGCTCTTTGGTTGACATCCTGAACAAATCAAGGTATAATTACAAAAAGCCGTTTCACGATTTGTTCAGGGTTCGTTTTCCGGAGCGTGCAAAGGAGCACCGAAAGCCAGGCGACGATCAGCCATCTCAGGAAAACCATCAGGTAGATTCTTATGACAAAAGCATATGACGAAATCCGATTCCATGGTCGGGGCGGGCAGGGAATTGTGACCGCCAGTGCGCTGTTGGCGCAGGCGTTCTTTTACGAAGGAAGGTACCCCCAATCGGTTCCGGTCTATGGCCCCCAACGGCGCGGGGCTCCCGTGACCGTTTTCCTCCGCGTGGCCGATCAGAAGATTTACCAGCGCTCCTGGGTCTATCATCCCAGGTACGTGGTCGTGCTCGATGGTTCGCTGATCAAAATTGCCGATGTCACTCAGGGTGTGCCGGACGGTGGATTGATCCTGGTGAACACCCCTCATAATGATCGGGAGGCTCTGGGTCTGGGCTGTTCCTTTCAGGTCGCTGTGGTGAATGCCGACGAGATCGCGTATCGGCTGGGACTGGGCGGCCCCCCCTATCCCCGGATCAACACGCTCATGATCGCTGCCTTTTCCAAAGTGACCGGGTTGGTATCCCTGGAAACGGTCATCCGCGCGGCCAAAGAGAGGTTCCCTCCCAAAGATGACCGCATGGAATTGGGCATGCGAGAAGCCTATGAAAGGGTCCTGCTCCTATGACGACAGAAGGCGAATTCCATATTCGCAAACCGCCGGCCACCCTGTCCCAGTCGCAACAGCCGGTCTCACTGGAAGCGCTCGATGATTATCCGTACAAATCGGTGGCCCTGGCCTCCACCCGAGCCAATCTCACCGGATTGTGGCGCTACTGGCGCCCCTACTATCAGACCAAACGGGCGCCGTGTGATGCGGCTTGCCCGGTGGGGAATCAGGTGGTGGATTATATCCAGACCGTGGTGGAAGGGCATTGGCAAAAGGCGGCCAATGTCCTGCGCAGCGAAAACCCGCTGCCGGCAGTCACCGGCCGGGTCTGTCACCGCCCCTGTGAGCTATCGTGCAACCGCCGTCAATACGACCAGCGGATCGCCATCCATGACATTGAGGCGGTCCTGGCCGAGATCCAGTTTGAGCCGTTGCGGTTTCCGCCCACCCCCGTGCCTCGTGCGGTGGCGGTGGTGGGCTCTGGACCGGCCGAACTGGCCTTTGCGTTCTTTATGGCCTCGTTGCACCATGCGGTGACGCTGTTCGAGACTGCCGAGGCGTTAGGCGGACGGTTGAGGGCGGGCCCTCAGGCTCGCCATCTCCCGGACGGGCTCCTGGATGCAGAGATTGAGCGGATCGTCGGCGAGCGCATGGCGGTCCAGCACTCTGCCGTGGGCCTGGAGGAACTGAAGGCAAAGTACGAGGGGATATTCGGAGGAGTGCATAGCCCGGAAGAGTTGATGCTGGTCCTCCCTGGCGGCAGGGACCGGTCCCCCGACGAGCCGGTTCCGTTCCCGGGCGTCGGGGCGCACGAGGTCGCTCAGCCGACTTTACCCATCCGTGCGCCCCTCCGGGTGTCCGAGGCCATTGGCTACGGCAAATGGGTTGCCTTGCTTCTGGATGCCTATTGGCGCGGATTGAATCCCGCCGATACCCTGTCGCATATCCAGGTCGGAGGCAACCCTCGCATCGTCTCGGCGCTCAAATACCTGGCCCTTCTGACCGACCACCCCCTGCAGCGTTCGGAGGAGGTAGTTACCTACGACAAGCTTCAGTTGGATATGCTGGAGTCGCCCTCTTCCTGGGACCCGGTCCTGGTGACCGAGGCTGAGGGTCTGTTGACCAGCCAGTGGGCGACCCGGGATGATCTGCAACGGGTCCTGGCCGAAGCGCATCGCTGTTTTTCGTGCGGGCGGTGCAACCATTGCGATAATTGTTGGGTCTATTGCCCGGACGCCGTGATCTCGCGGAGCGAAGGCCGGTACGAGATCGACTATGACTATTGCAAGGGGTGCTTGCTGTGCGCGGCGGTCTGCCCCCGGCGGGTGCTCTCGGTCATCGAGGAGGAAAAATGGAACGGATAATCATGAACGGCAACTCGGCCGCTGCCTATGGCGCGGTGCTGAGCCGCGTTCAGGTTACGGCCGCCTATCCGATCTCTCCGCAGACCGGGATTGTCGAGGCTCTGGCCCAGCATATCGCCAGCGGTCGACTCAAGGCCAAATTCATTATGGCCGAGTCCGAGCATTCGGTCATGGCGTCTCTGATTGCTGCCTCAGAGGCGGGGGCGCGCGTGTTCACCGCAACCAGCAGCCAGGGGCTGGCGCTGATGCATGAACTGCTCCACTGGGCAGCGGGCGCCCGTCTGCCGATCGTCATGGTCAACGTCAATCGGGCCATGTCGGCGCCGTGGACCATGTATTGCGACCAGTCCGATATTATCGCCCAACGGGACACCGGCTGGCTGCACGTCTACTGCGAGCAAAACCAGGAAGCCTTGGACGCCATCATTCAGGGCTACAAGGTCGCCGAGCAGGTGATGTTGCCCGTGCTGGTCAACATGGATGGATACTATAATTCCTACACGACCGAGCCGGTGGATGTCTATGATATTGAAGATGTGGACCGGTATCTTCCTCCTTACAACCCTCCGGTGAAACTAGACCCTAACGAACCGCACACCCTGCATGGAGGCACCGGCCCCCATCTGTTCATGGAGATGCGGTACCAGATGTGGGAGGCCATGGAACATGCCCGCGCCGTCGCTCAGGAGGCCGACGAGGAGTTTGGGCAGATATTCGGCCATCGCTATGGGCTCACCGAGGCCTATGGTTGCGAGGATGCCGAGCTGGTCCTGGTGGGCTCCGGGTCGTTGGTGGGCACGCTACGGGAAGTGGTGGATGAGCGCCGGGAACGAGGGGAGAGGATCGGCCTCCTCAAGATCCGCTATCTGCGCCCTTTTCCCACCCAGCAAGTCCGGCAGGCGGTCGCTTCTGCCCAGCAGATCGCCGTGATTGACCGTAACGTTTCGGTGGGAATGGGAGGGGTCTTTTGGCAAGAGGTCCGCTCGGCGCTCTATGGCAGCCAGGTCCGCGACAGGCCGGTGCTGGGATTCATTGCCGGACTCGGTGGACGCGATGTGACCCCGGGAACGGTAGATCAGATCATCCAGATCGCCCGGTCCAATCCGCCTCAAGATGTGCCGATCTGGATCGAATTGAAGGAGCGAAGATGAGCCAACCTGCATTGACACCGGTTGCCGTGCCCGATCAAGAGTATCTGTCGCCAGGTATGTATTCCTGTCCAGGGTGCATGGCCGCGCTGGCGATGCGCCACGTCCTCAAGGCGATGGGGCCGAATACGATCATTGCCCTGACCACCGGCTGTTGGGCGGTCATTGACGGCCCCTTTCCCTACACGTCGGTCAAAGTGCCGCTGTTGCACGGGGCCTTTGGCACGGCGGCTTCCATGGCCAGAGGCTTGCGGGCTGCCCTGGACATCCAGGGCCGGGACGATGTCCAGGTCCTGGCCTGGGGAGGCGATGGCGCGACGTTCGATATCGGCATGACGGCTCTGTCAGCGGCTGCGGCCTATAACGAGAATGTGCTCTATGTCTGCTACGATAACGAAGCCTACATGAATACGGGCGGGCAACAGTCCACGGCGACGCTTCCCGGGGTACGGACGACGACGACCACCGAGTCGAGGCTGTTGGGCATCCGCAAGAAGAACATTGTGGAAATCATGGCTGCCCACCGCATCCCCTTTGCCGCGACGGCCTCGATCGGCTATCTGGACGATCTGCAGCGAAAGGTGCAATACGCCCGCTCGCTCAAGGGGTTCAAGTTCATTCATATCCACACCCCGTGTCCCACCGGCTGGCAGCTCCCACCCGATGAAGGGGTACGCATCGCCCGCCTGGCGGTGCGCGCCCGGATCCACCCCCTGTACCACGTCCTGGACGGCCAACAGTATGTGATTGACCTCAACCCCGATCCGATTCCGGTCCGGCAGTACTTTGAAACCCAGCGGCGGCGTTTGTTGCCTCTCAGCGAGGAGGAACTGGCCTGGATTCAGCAAGATGTGGATCAGCAGTGGCAAACCTTGCTCATTCGCAGCCAATGCGCTGCGGGTCCAGGAGGAAGCGAGTCCGTGCGTTAGGCCACGGATGCTTCAGAACCAGGAAAGGAGGGGAGTGTATAGAACGAGAAACACCAATGCTTTCTATTTGCCAAACGGCACCATGATCAGTATGATTGCCACAAAGGAGGAATCGAATGAAACCCAGACTTTTTGTCCAGTTGTCCCTGTTGCTGACGTTGGCCCTTCTGCTCTCCGTCACCGCCTGCCAACCGAGCACGCCGGCGGCGACGCCTGTGGCCGAACAACCGACCCAGGCGGTAGCCACTCAGGTTCCACCGACCCAGGCCGCCACTGAGGCGCCTCCCCCGCCAGCGGAAGAGGAGATAGTCACGGAAGGGGAGCAGTCCATTCTTCGCGCCCCTCGGGCCCAGATCGACAACCTGGACCCCGGCTTGATGCCGAGCGTCAATGACGTAGATATCCAGCGCAAGATGTTCCAGGGCTTGCTGGACTTTATGGACGACGGCACAGAGTTGCTGCAGGGCGCGGAACGTTACGAAGTGAACGAAACGGGCGATGTCTACACCTTCTATCTGCGCCAGAACGCCAAGTGGAGCGATGGAAAGCCGGTGACCGCCCATGATTATGTGTGGGCCTGGCGGCGCACCCTCGATCCGGCCACGGCCAACCCCTATGCCGGCACCGTCTATATCATCAAGAACGCCCAGGCCATCAACGAGGGCAAGATTACCGATCTGACCCAGCTCGGCGTCGAGGCCGTGGACGACTATACCCTCAAAGTCACCCTGGAGCAACCGGCCGGTTTCTTCCCCCGCCTGGCTGCGTTCCCGACCCTGTTTCCGCTGCGCCAGGATGTGATCGAGAAATACGGCGAGAAATGGGTCGAGCCGGGGAACGTCGTCTGTAACGGACCCTACGTGATGACCGAATGGGAGAAGGACGTCAAGATCGTATTTGAGCGCAACCCCTACTACTGGGGGGAGCCGGCCAAGGTAGCCAAGCTGGTGTACCTGCTCATGGAGGACCCCTACAGCACGGCTCTGACCTTGTATGAAGCCGATGAGCTGGACCTGGCCCCCTTCCCGCCGGAGGAATATGCGCGCATCAAGGCCGATCCGGAATTGTCCCAGCAGGTGGTCCTTCAGCCTCAGTCCAATACCTATTGGGTGGTCTTTGACACGACCAACCCGCCTTTCGACGACGTGCGGGTGCGGCAGGCCTTCAGCCTGGCAATCGATCGCGAAGGGTTTGTCAACGGAGTACTTCAGGGCCTGGGGCAACCCGCTTACATCCTGATTGCACCGGGGATTGCCGGTCGGAACGAAGATGCCTACATCGGCACCCGGGATTACGCCAAGGATGTGGAGAAGGCGAAACAGCTTCTGGCCGAGGCAGGATACCCGAACGGCGAAGGGTTCCCGGAGGTGGAGCTCAAGTACCGCACCCGCTTCCTGGAGCAAAAGGGAGGCGAATCCCTGCCGGCCATGTGGGAAAAGGCGTTGGGGGTCAAGGTCAAAGGCTCTCCCACCGAAGCCCAGGCCTACCGCGAGTGGTTCCGCTCCCGGGCCGAGCAGCCGTTCCACATGATGATCTACGGCTGGTCTTCGGACTATGAGGATCCCTACAACTGGTTCAATGCCATCTTTGAGTCTTCGGTGGACCAGTACCACAGCCGCTGGGTGAACAAGGAATTCGACGAGCTGGTCAACAAGGCGGCCGGCGAACCCGATCCGGAAAAGCGCATTCAGATGTACATGGAAGCCGATACCATCCTGGAGCGCGAAGTCCCGCTGGCGCCGGTGATGCACAGTGTCGAGCCCTATCTCCTCAAACCATGGGTCCGCGGACCTGTCTTCTCCAGAATGGGCAACTATAACCTGCACTGGGCCTGGGTGGTGAAACACTAACAGGCCGGCGGTCATGAACGGCGTATGGGGTGACTGGCTGGTCACCCCATACGCTGATCTTTGGGGGGATTGAACGGTGACGCGATATCTAGTCCGAAGGGTGTTGTTGTTTATTCCGGTCCTGTTAGGGGTGTATACCCTGGTCTTTTTTCTGATGCGGGCCACACCCGGCGGCCCCTGGGACCGCGCCGAGAAACCTCTCACCGAAGCGGCGATCGCCCGCCTCAACGCCAAGTACAAACTCGACCGCCCTCTGTATGAACAGTATTTTGATTATATCTGGGGGGTGGTCACGCGCTTTGATTTTGGCCCATCGTATCGGAACGCCACGCAAACCGTCACCGAGATCATCGCGCAATTCTTCCCTGTTTCCCTCCAGATCGGCGCCGCGGCCATGCTCCTCGCTGTGGTGGCCGGCGTCTCGTTAGGAACGATATCGGCTCTCCATCCCAACACCTGGATCGATTACCTGGCCGTTCTGTTCTCGATCGTCGGCTATTCGGTGCCGGTGTTTGTCGTCGCTCCGGTGCTGGTGGTGGTCTTTGCCGTGTGGTTAAAGTGGTTGCCCACCGGCGGCTGGGATGGCTTGTTCACCAAGTCGGCTATCCTGCCGGTGGTGACGCTGGCCATCGCCCCGACGGCTGCCCTGGCGCGCTATAGCCGGGCCAGCATCCTGGAGGTGACGCGGCAGGACTATGTCCGTACCGCGCGGGCAAAAGGCCTGATGGAACGCGCCGTGTTGGTCCGCCATATTCTGGCTAACGCGCTGATCCCGATCGTGACGGTGGCCGGCTTGTATCTTGCCTTTGTCGTCACCGGTTCCTTTTTCGTCGAAACCATTCTGCGGGTGCCCGGCATCGGGCGCTACTTTGTCAAGAGCATCCAGGCCCGGGACTATCCGGTCATTATGGGGACCACCCTTCTTCTGGCCTTTCTGGTGACTTTCATGAACCTGATCGTGGACCTGCTCTACGGTTTCCTCGATCCCAGGATCCGCTTTGAATAGCTGATCAGAATCACCACGCAGAGGAGACGGAATTCCTATGTCTCAGTCTGAGCAGATCCGCCTGGCGGGACCGTCGGCGGCTACCTTCGAAAGCCCGGCCCGTCACCGCAGCCTGTGGGTTGATGCCTTTCAGCGCCTGCTTCGGAACAAAGCGGCGGTCATCGGACTCGGGTTTATCCTGTTTGTGGTCCTGGTCGCCATTTTTGCCGATGTCCTGGCCCCGTATAGTTATCGAGATCAGGATTTGGGGTCTGTGTACCAACCCCCCAGCCGGGAGCATCTGCTGGGCACGAATCAGTACGGAAAGGATGTGCTTTCGCTGCTGATCTATGGCGCCCGTGTCTCGATCACCGTCGGCCTTGTGGCTCAGTTAATCATTGTCCTGGTGGGGGTGCCGATCGGGGCGATTTCCGGGTTTCTCGGCGGGCGGGTGGACATGATCATCATGCGCTTTGTGGATATCATGTACGCCTTTCCCGATCTGTTGCTGATCATTATCGTGATGACCTTCATCAAAGGGGCGTTGCCCAAGGCGGGAGGCCCCCTGGCTCCTCTGGCCAGGCTCAATGAGCTGACCGGGGGCTTGCTGGGTGTGTTTATCGCCTTGGGGCTCACCTGGTGGCTGACGGTCGCGCGTCTGGTGCGAGGTCAAATCCTGTCGCTCAAAGAGCGTGACTATATCCTGGCCGCCCAGGCCGTTGGTGTCCCCAGCCGACGCATCATGGTCAGACACCTGATCCCGAATGCCCTGGCGCCGGTCATTGTGGCGGCAACCCTGGGGGTGCCCCAGGCAATCATGATGGAAGCCGGGCTAAGTTTCATCGGCATGGGCGTGGATCCGCCGACGCCGAGCTGGGGGATGATGATCCAGGAAGGGGCTCATGCCATCCGTGGCTATCCCTACCTGGTGCTCTCGCCGGCGGCGGCCATCGCGTTGACCATGCTCAGTTTTAATTTTCTGGGGGACGGTTTGCGGGATGCCCTCGATCCAGGGATGAAGGACCGCTAGAGACGATCGGATCACAGAACAGAAAGGAGATTGACCATGGAACCGTGGTATCAACAACGCCTCCGTCGGGTGCAGCAGAGTCTACGGGAGGCCGATCTCGATTTCGTTTTCCTTACCATCTCACCGGATCTCTTCTATCTCACCGGATACACCAGCTTTGTCAGTGAACGGCTGACCTTGTTGGTCATCCCGCCCGAGGGCAGACCCACGCTGGTATGTCCGGACTTTGAGACCGGAATGGTGGCCCACCTGGCCGACGGGGTGGATATTGTGGGGTGGGCTGAAACCCAGGATCCGGTGGCGCTGGTCCGCGAGACCCTGGCTTCCCTGGGATGTCCATCCCCGAGGCGGATCGCGATGAGCGACCATGCCTGGGCGGTCTTTTTGCTGCGCTTCCAGGCCGCGCTGCCCGCGGCTCAGTTCGTTCCCGCCTCCTGCCTTCTGGCTCCGATGCGACGGGTCAAGGATCAAGACGAGCTGCAGATCCTGAAAAAGGCCCAGGATATGGCGGTGGAAGGATTCCACCAGCTTTTGCAGCAACCCTTTGCCGGACGCACGGAGAAGCAGGTCGCAGCCGCGTTGCGCCATCAGTTCGAGGTTTTGGGCTTTGAGCGAGTGGAAGTGATCCTGGTGGGCAGCGGTCCCAATGGGGCGAACCCCCACCTGGCTCCCACCGATCGGGTGATCCAACGCGGGGATGCGGTGGTGCTCGACTTTGGGGCGGTCTACCGCGGATATTACTCCGACTGCACCCGGACGGTGCATGTGGGTCCCCCTTCCGACGAGTTTCGGAAGGTATTTGAGACCGTCCGCCGGGCGAACCAGGCCGCCCTGGCGGCCATACGCCCCGGCGTCTCGTGCGAGAGCATAGACCGGGCGGCCCGCCGGGTGATTGAAGAGGCCGGCTATGGTCCGTTTTTCACCCATCGGCTGGGCCACGGCATTGGTCTGGAGGTCCATGAAGAGCCCTATATGGTGGAGGGGAACCAGCTCCCCCTGGAGCCCGGCATGACCTTCACCGACGAGCCGGGCATCTATCTGCCCGGTCGGTTTGGTTGCCGTCTGGAAGATGTGGTGACCGTCACCGAGAGCGGCGGCGCTGCCCTCACCGACTATACCCACGAACTGATTGTCGTGGATTAGGATCCAAATCAAGCACCGACACCGATTACAGGAGGAAGAAATGCCGAACTTTGCTGCCCGGGTCGCCGGCACGCAGGAAGAGATGAAGAGACAGGGCGTGGATCTCCTATTTTTGCGCCCTTCGCCCGATCTGGCCTATTTGACCGGCTTCCGAATGGTCCCCTTTTCGTCGGCGATGATGTATGACGAGATGTGGCTGCCGGAATCGTGGCTGTTCGGAGCCTGGATCTTTCAGGCGGGCGAGCCGATCATCACCATCCCGGCTCGCTTTCACAAGGCCGTGGGTGAGTTCATTCTCCCTCAGGATGTCCGGGTGGCCGGCGATCACGCCGAAGCGGTGGGGCTGGTGAAACAGGTGCTCACCGAGCGCCCGGGCAAGATCCAGAAGATCGGAATCGCCAAGGAGACGCAGGCGCAATGGGCGGAAGCGGTGCGCGACGTTCTGCCGGAGGTGCGGTTTACCATCTCCTGGGAGTGTACCAAGCGGTTGCGCCAGGTCAAGGACGAAGAAGAGCTGGCCCTGATGCGCAAGGCTGGCGAAATCACCGATCAGGTCTTTGCCGCGGTGTTGGAAAAACTGAAACCGGGCATGACCGAGATGGACGTCATCGCCGAGGTGGATTACCAGGTCTTGCTGCATGGGGGCGAAGGCACCTCGTTTACCACCGGGGTCAGCATCGGCAACCGGGGCAGCCTGCGACCGGAAGGCCTGTCATTGCCCAGGCAGATCATCCAGCACGGCGACCATTTGTCCTTTGACCTGGGAGTGGTGTACGAAGGTTATTGTTCCGACTTTGGCCGGACGGTGAGTTTCGGGGAACCCAATGAGGAACTGAAGCGCGCCTTTGACACCGTGTATGAGATGCAGATGACGGCGTTCCGCCTGCTGAGCGAGCCGGGGCACACCGCGGATGAGATCGATGCCGCCGCCCGTGAACTTTGCCGCGCGCGGGGCTATTCGGCCCGCGTCGATACCATCGGACTTCCTTCGCCTCCTCCGGATAGCCGGGATGACGAACTGGAGAAGAACGGCCGCTTCTATCATGGACTGGGCCATTCCATCGGCCTGGAGGTACACGAGTATCCTTTTATGCAGGCTACCACACGAGAACCGCTGGTGCCGAATATGGTCCTGACGCCCGAACCCAGCTTGATCAAGCCGGGCGCCTTTGCCTGTCGGATTGAGGACAATATCTTGATCACTGAAAACGGCGCCGAGTGGCTCGAAAAGTATCCACGACATCTGATTGTGATCGAGTAATGGTGCAGCAAAGCTGTGTATTGGAGTAAATGATATGGTGAGACGAGGGGTATCCCCATGACGATGCAGCAGTTTATTCTACGGCGCTTGTTGTTAATGATCCCCCTGTTGATCGGCATTTCGCTGATCTCGTTTATCATCTCTCACAGCCTTCCCGCCGATCCGGTGGCAGCGTTCCTGAGCCAGAAGTCGATGGAAGACCCGGTGATCGTGGCTACCTTCCGCAAGCAGTGGGGCCTGGATCGACCGCTGTGGGAACAGTACTGGATCTATCTCAAGAACCTGCTACAGGGCAACCTGGGGGTTTCGCTCAGGACCCATCGTCCGGTATTGGATGACCTTCGGCAATTCTTGCCCGCCAGTATGGAACTGGCCATCGGCGCCACGTTTTACAGCATCTTTCTGGGGATCCCTCTGGGCGTCGTTTCGGCGATCAAGAAGGACAAGCTGCTGGACCATATCGCGCGGGTGATCTCGTTGGTCGGGGTATCTACCCCTGTCTTCTGGCTGGCTCTGGTCTCGTTGTACATCTTTTACTTCCGGCTGGGATGGTTACCGGGGCCGGGCCGCCTGGATGCGGGGATGGAACTGGATGTCCAGGCCAACATCACCGGCATGTACACCATTGATACCCTGCTCCAGGGCAAATTTGACACCTTTATCATCGCCGTCAAGCATCTCTTTTTGCCGGCGTCGGTGTTGGGCATCGGAACGCTGGGCCTGGTAACCCGCATCACCCGGTCCAGCATGCTCGAAGTAATGTGCCAGGATTATATTCGCACCGCCAGGAGCAAAGGGCTGCGAGAAAGGATGGTGATTCTGCGCCACGCACTCAAGAACGCCCTCATTCCCACGGTGACGGTCATCGGCCTGTCGTTTGGCGGCATTATGGCCGGCACGGTCTTGACCGAGACGATCTTTACCTGGCCGGGCATCGGCCGCTATGCCTACCAGGCATGCACCAAGCTGGACTTTCCGGCGATCATGGGCGTCAGCATCCTGATCGCGCTCATATTTAGCACGGTGAACCTGCTTGTGGACATCTCGTACGCCTTTCTGGACCCCAGGCTGAGAACAGGAGGGCGGTAAGATGGCTGCATCTCCATCCTCAGCCGTCGCTGGCCAGGAAGTCGTCCGCAAGGCGATCCGGAAGAAAAGCCTCTTGCCAGAGGAGTGGAGCAAGACGTTCCGCTACATTCGACGCAGCCCTCTGGCATTCACCGGGTTGGTGATCGTCATCATCTGGATTCTGTTGACCATCCTGGCTCCCCATGTCGCGCCTTACGACCCCCTGAAACAGGATGTAAAAAATCGGCTCCATCCGCCTTCGTTGCAACATCCTCTGGGAACCGATCAACTGGGCCGTGACATCCTGAGCCGCATCATCTACGGGGGGAGGATCTCGTTGCCCGTCGGGTTCCTGGTCGTCTCCCTGGCCATGGTCATTGGCACTATCCTGGGCGCCCTGGCCGGCTATCTGGGGAGGGCGATGGATACGATCCTGATGCGGATCACCGACATGGTCATGGCTTTCCCCGGCATCATCCTGGCGATGGCCATTGCCGCCGCCTTGGGGCCGGGGCTGGAGAAGAGCACGCTGGCCATTGTCATCGTGTGGTGGCCCAATTACGCCCGGATCGTGCGCAGCCTGGTCCTCTCGGTGCGGGAGAATGAGTATGTTACTGCTGCCCGCTCCCTGGGTTGCCGCGAGGGCCGCATCCTGCTCAAGACGGTCCTGCCCAACTGCATTGCCCCGGCGATCGTCATGGCCACTACCGATCTGGGCAACGCCATCCTGACCTTCTCGGGCCTGAGCTTCCTGGGACTGGGAGCCGTCCCTCCGGCGCCCGAATGGGGAACGATGGTTGCCTCGGGCATCCTGGTCTTTGATCAGTGGTGGGTCTCGGCCTTTCCCGGACTTGCCATCTTGAGCATCGTCATGGGCTTCAATTTCCTGGGAGACGGCCTCCGCGATGCCCTCGATCCCCGGCTCAGGCGAAGTATCTGAGCTTTGTCCATGGAGGGCGCTCCCAGGACTAACGTGCGAGAAAGGACACAAAGATGCGCATCCATACCCATCGCCTACCCGGCCTGGTGTTGACCGATCACCAGTTTACGGTGCCTCTAGATCATGCCAATCCCGGCGGTGAGCAGATCACCGTGTTTGCCCGGGAGGTGGTTGCCCCGTCGCGCGAGCACGAGGAGCTGCCCTGGCTCGTCTTTTTCCAGGGAGGACCGGGCTGTGAAGCGCCCCGGCCCGTAGAGAAGAGCGGCTGGCTCAAGAGGGCTCTCCAGGAGTATCGGGTGCTGCTCCTCGATCAGCGCGGCACCGGGCTGAGCACGCCGGTCACCTATCAAACGCTGGCTCGCTTTGACACTCCCCAGGCCCAGGCTGACTACCTGAAGCATTTTCGGGCCGATTCAATCGTACGCGATGCCGAATGGATCCGTCGTGAACTGCTGGGGGAGAACGGCCGATGGAGCGTGTTGGGCCAGAGTTTTGGCGGCTTTTGCGTGACGCACTATCTCTCGGCAGCGCCTCATGGGCTGAAAGAGGCGATCATCACCGGCGGATTGCCGCCTCTGGAACGGCCAGCCGAGGACGTCTATCGGGCCACCTACAAGCGGGTGCTGGAAAAGAACCAACTTTATTATGAGCGCTACCCGGAAGACGTAGAGCGGGCTCAGGAGATCGTGGCGTATCTGGCCACCCATGAGGTCCGTTTGACCGATGGGGACCGCCTGAGCCCTCGCCGATTCCAACAACTGGGGTTCCACTTTGGCGCCAGTGACGGCTTTGAACAGACCCACTACCTGCTGGAGATGGCCTTTGTCCAGGGCGCTTCAGGCAAAGAGATCCACTACAAGTTCTTGCGCGGCCTGGAGAACAGTTACTTTTTTGAAACCAACCCCATCTTTGTCATTCTTCACGAAGCGATCTATTGCCAGGAAACGGCCTCCCGTTGGGCGGCTCAGCGGGTGCGAGCCGAGTACCCCGAGTTTGAACTGGAACCGGGAAAACCGGTGTACTTTACCGGGGAAATGATCTATCCCTGGATGTTCGACGAATACAAACCTCTGCGCCCTCTCAAAGAGGCGGCGGAAATCCTGGCTGCCTATGAGGGCTGGCCGCGCCTGTACGATGTCAATGTCCTACGGTCCAACTCGGTTCCGTGCGTGGCAGCCGTCTATTACAACGACATGTATGTCGAGCGGCGCTTCTCCGAAGAGACGGCCCAGAATATCCGGGGGATCAAGCTCTGGATCACCAACGAATATGAGCACAATGCCCTCCGCGCTGACGGCGAGCGCGTGCTGGGACGCCTGTTGAATATGCTTCATGGCGAATCGTGACCATTCCACTCGACGAAAGGAACTGAAATGCTTTCTACTGGATCCATCTCTGCCGATGCTTACCGAAGCAAGATCTTTCCGCTCCGCCTGAGGGCTGAGGTGCAAAAGGACTGGCTCAGGCAGCGCCTGGAAAAGGTGTTGCCGGAGATCATGAAGCGCGAGGGCTTTGACATGTGGATCGTGGCCGCCCGGGAATATAACGAAGACCCGGTGATCATGACCCTCTTGCCCGCACCGGCCATGTCAGCGCGACGGCGAACAATCCTGGTCTTTAGCCTCAGAAAGGACGGGACCTTGGAACGGCTCACCTTGGATCGCTATGGGCACGGGGACTTTTACGAAGCGGCGTGGGATCCCGAGGCGGAGGACCAGTATGAATGCCTCGCCCGGGTGGTCCGGGAACGCGACCCACAGACGATCGGTCTCAACATCTCCGAAAACTCGGCCTTTGCCGATGGTTTGACCTACAACGAATACCAGAACATTGCGGCCGCTCTGGGCGAACCGTACGTCAGCCGTTTCAAAGGGGCGGAGCGTCTGACGATCGGCTGGCTGGAGCGCCGGATCGAAGCCGAGTTGATCGTCTATCCAGGCATTGTCGAGATCGGCCATGCCATGATCGCCGAAGCCTTTTCCAGTCGGACCATTCAACCCGGGATCACCACGACCGACGACGTGGTGTGGTGGATGCGGGAGAAGATGCAGAGCCTGGGCCTACAGGCCTGGTTCCAGCCGACGGTAGACATTCAGGCGCGGGGGGAGCCTTTCACCCCGATCGGCAAAAAAGATGAGAATCGGCGGAAGGTGATCCTGCCCGGGGACCTGCTGCACTGTGATGTGGGCTTCTATTATTTGGGCCTGGCCACCGATCAGCAGCAATTGGCCTACGTCCTCCGTCCGGGCGAGAGCGATGCACCGGAAGGACTCAAGGCGGGCCTGGCTGAGGCGAATCGGTTGCAGGACATCCATCTGGAATTCATGCACGTCGGCCACACAGGTAACCAGGTGCTGAAGGCAGCCCTGGAGCAAGCCCGTGCGGAAGGGATCGAGCCGATGATCTACACGCACCCCATCGGCTACCACGGTCACGCAGCCGGCCCGACCATCGGGTTGTGGGACCACCAGGAGGGGGTGCCAGATCGAGGAGATTACGAGTTGTTTGATGATACCTGCTACTCCATCGAGCTGAATGTCAAAAAGGCCGTTCCCGAATGGGATGGACAAGAAGTCATGTTCGCCCTGGAAGAAGAAGCGGTGCTCAGCGGCAACCGGGCTCGCTGGCTATCAGGCCGGCAAACGGAGTTTCATCTGATCGGGTAATCTCCCACGGGACAGGTTCAGGCGCAGGCCCTGTCACCCCATTCCTTCGAACATAGACCGCTCCCCGCACACGGGAGTCAAGGCTTCAGCCGGTCCACCGCCTGAAGGCTTCACTCCGCCACCCGGAGCCGCGCCCTTCGCCACCGGCTCCTGGATATTTTCATCCCTCGTGGCGTCCGGTCAGGCCGGAAGCCCCTGTCAGTCCTGCCAGACTGTGGCTTTCATCCAGCCGCTGGTGTTGTGAAAGTTGGAGACGGCCATCCCTGGTGGGACGATCTCGTCAAAAGTAGCCCGCAATTCGTCATCGGCATGCATGTCGGCCACGGCCAGCATCTCGTGCAGTTGTTCCACAGTGCGAGGCCCGATGATCGGTGAGGTCACCCCAGGCTGGTCCTTGACCCACAACAGGGCCAGTTGGCCGGGCGTTAACCCGTAGCGGGGTGCGACCTCGGCGGCGCGCGCCGCTGCCTGCAATCCCCGGCGGTTGATCCGCTGGGCGTAGATGCCCTGGGGATTGGCTGCCGCCCGCGAGCCTTCGGGAAAAGGTTGATCGACCGGGTAGCGTCCGGCCAGCATGCCCATTGCCAGGGGCGACCAGGGCACCACGGCCAGACCATATTTCTGGCAGAGAGGGATGCGCTCATTCTCTACCCGCCGGTCAAGGAGATTATACGGAGATGATTCCACCACATAGCGCGCCAGCCCCTTGAGTTCGCTGACCATGATCGCCTCCATGATCTGCCAGGCAGGATGGGTGGAGCAGCCAATGTAGCAGACCTTGCCTTGCCGCACCAGATCGGTCAGGGCGCCCAAGGTCTCCTCGACGGGGATCTCCAGGCTCATCGAGCGGTGCATGATATAGAGATCAATGCAGTCGGTTTGCAAGCGTCGCAGCGAGGCCTCACACGCCCGCATGATGTGATAGCGGCTCAGGCCCCGGTTGTTCAGGCCCTCGCCCACCGGATAATAGACTTTGGTGGCCAGAAAGACCCGATCCCGCTGACCGGTGTCCTTCAGGAATCGTCCGATGATCCGTTCGCTCTCCCCATCGGTATAGCTATCCGCAGTGTCGAAAAAGTTGATCCCCGCATCCAACGCGGCCTGCATGATCTGCCGCGCCTCGTCCTCCGGGGTCATCCACCCAAAGTTGCCGGTCCCCAGACACAGGGCTGAGACCTGCACTCCCGTCCGCCCAAGGATTCTGTACTCCATTTTCCCCTCCTTCATGTTCACCGGTTCATCTGATTCAAATTATACTTCATAATCACGGCATGTTTGCCGCCCTTGATCCGCTCCACCGAATAGATATCGCCCAGCGGGCCTTGCGCTTGTTGGGTGATGCGCTGGATCGCTGCCAGATCCGCTTCGTCGAGCCTGATATCAAAAATGCGCAGGGTGTCGGGCAAATGGCGGGCATGGCGCGCGCCTACGATCGCCGCCGCTACCCCCTTCTGCTGCAAGACATATCGGGTAGCGACCGAGGCCACAGACGCGTTATGCTTGTCAGCGACCCCTTTCAGCGTTGACAATAATTGTTGAAACAATTCCCAACCGCCGAACTCGTCAATGATCAACTTGTACTTGAGTAGCGATCGGTTCTCAAAGGGAGGCGTTGGCTCCGGCACCCCCAGGTATCGTTCCGACAGAAAGCCCCCGGCCACGGTCCCGTAGCAAAGCAGGGCGATGCCATGTCGCTGGCATAGTTCGACCATCCTTCGTTCGGGACGGCGGTCGAGGACCGAATACTGGACCTGGTTCGATACGACCGGCACTCCGGCCTTCAGAAGCTCCTCAAGATGGGGCACATCATAATTGGTCACCGCCAGATGCCGGATCTTGCCCGCTTCCTGAAGCGATTTGAGATACAGAGCGGCCTCGACATGGCCGGGGATATCGTAATCCCACCAGTGGAATTGCACCAGGTCCAGGCGTTCCACCCCCAACCGGCGGAGCGATCGATCGATGATGGCCTCGAGATCACGTCGGGTGAGCGTAGGGAGCGTGTCGAGATCGGGCACACACTTGGTATGGATCTGGACCTCCGGGAAGGCGCCGTCGCGCATCGCCGCCCGATGGCGGCGCAGGAACTCGCCCAGCAACTCCTCTACCCCGGTGTAGATATCGGCGCAATCGAGGGTGGTGATGCCGGCCTGGACAAAGAGACGCAGGTCTTCAAGAGCCTGCTCCCGTTCGACCGGGCCATGGCCGCCGGCCAGTTGCCAGTTTCCCTTGATCAGGCGCGAAATCGAGTATCCCGGCGCCAGAGGGAACCGCTCTACTACCGACATGGCGATTCCTCGCTTCGACGCAGCGGCACAGCCGTCACATCGCGGTGGCGAAAGACCCGCTTCCCCACCCGCCGGATGCGAAAGATCCCTCCGCAGTTGGGGTCGGGGCAGGCGACATCCATGTCGGTCGAAACCCAGTCGTTCGGATGAGTCATCCGCTGCTTGACCGGGATCAGCGGCAACAGCGCAGCCAGGGGATAGATGGGGAAGGTCTGGCCAGGCGGCAGGGAGAGGTCCTCTCCTCTCACCTCAAAATAGGCCCCCACGGGGTGATTGCATACCATCTGCTTTCCGGGCTGGCAGCCGATCACTTCCACTCGCAGGTCATACAGCTCAAAGGTATCGTCCTCTTGCGAGGTGCTACCAGGCCCTTCATCCGAATGCATGGTTTCCTCCTCTGTCCGAAGACTCAACGGGATGACAAGTCTGTCTGGCGCTTGCGCCGGCCTGGTCATGTCTGGCGTGCTCGGGCAGGACCGACTCGGGAGCTGGTGTACAGGAACAAACCGATTCCCACCAATACCAGCGTCCCGGTGAGCCAGAAGACCGATCTCACCCCCCACAGGTCGGCAACAGCACCCAGCACGAACGGCCCGGCCGTGGCGCTGATGCTCCCGGTGGTGCTATACACCCCCATCGCGGTCCCCCGGTCCGATTCCCCAAAGTGTTCGTTAATAAACGACTGCCCAGAAGTCAGGAATATACCGAAACAGACGCCCTCCCCGACCAGGACCATGGTCAGCGGGATAGGCTGGGTCAGGAAGCCAATCGAAAACAGCATGATCATCCCCAGAAACAGGGCGATCAGCATCAGCCGTTTGCTGGGGATGCGAGAGGTCAACACCCCGGTGGGCAACCGCACCGAAGTGGAGGCCAGGGCGCGGATGGCAAACATCGAGCCGATCGTCGCCTGGCTGATCAGAAGGGATTTGGCATACAGCGGGAAGAAATTGACGATGGTCGCATCGAACATCAGGATGGTGAGCATGTAGCCCAGGCTGGCGGCAAACAGTTGCGGCTCTTTCACCAGCAGGCCCAGTTTCATCCCCGGTGGGAGGGCGCGCATTTGAAGCGTCCCCCGTTTGGGAGAGGCCTCCAATCCCCACCAGGCAATGATCGCACCGGCCAGCGCCCCCATGGCCGCCACCCGAAAGGTCAGGACATAGCCAAATTCGGCCGCCATCTTCCCCCCAAGCCCGGAACCGAGGGTGAACCCCAGGCCCATGCAGGAGGTATAGATGCCACTGGTCAGGCCCAGATCGGCCTTCGCCACCTTGTCGCCGGCATAGGCCATGCCGATAAAAAAAGTCGAAGTAATGACGATGCCGTAGATCATTCGGATGGGAAGAAGGAGGTACGGATCGTGGACGACAGTATAGAGATAGGAGGAGGTGGCCAAGAGCAGCATCCCGCTCACCAGAACCCCCTTGCGCCCTTTGGCATCGGACAACAAGCCAATGGGTACCGAGGAGAGGATGCGTGTCAGACCGGCGACGCTGCTTAGGACCCCTACTAGGGTCATAGACGCTCCCAGGCTGGTGGCATAGAGCGAAAAGGTCGGGGAAAACGCGCCGACGACGACATCGGCGATAAAGATCATGACAAAAACGCTGACAAGCTCCTTTCGGGTCAACAGACCCTGGAGCCGTTTGGTCACTGCCAACAACAATGCGCTTGGTCTCCTTATTACCAGAAGTGCCGCTTGCGCCGGACGGTCGCGTCCAACACGGCATACTCCGAGCGGCCCAGATAGAGCGGGATTTCCAGCCGGTTGAAATCAGGTAGCCCGTTCTCCAGAAACCGCTCATCGTCCCGGTAGAACTGGGTGATCTGGCCCACAAACCAATCGTGGTCGCCATAAGACCGGACATCTATCAGCCGACACTCGTAAGCGATATAGGCCTCGGTCAGGATCGGCACATCAACGGTCAGCCCGTTTTCATATTCTATCCCAAACGTGGAGAATTTGTCCAGTTCGCGGCCAGTGGTTCTCCCCACCCGTTGGATCCATTCGCTTCTCTCTGCCGGAAGGAAGTGCACGCCAAAGGCGCCGGAGTGGAGGATCAACGAATGGATGTATCGTTCCTTCGCCACCGCGATACCGTAGATGGGGGGCTCCATCGAGAGGGCGGAGTGCCAGCCAGCAGCCATCACATTCTGCTTCTCGTTCCATCGAGCGGTCACGATCGCCACCATCCCAGGGTAGCTGTGGATGACCGGTTGATCTGTGGGTTTTCTCATTTTTTCTCTCCCTCCTGGAAAGCAAGACCGCCTTGGGGAGAGGCGGCGCGGGACCCGAGGCAGTGCCATGGTCAGCAGTCGCCATCAGGGACGAGAAGGCGGTCAGGACCTGTGGTTGGACTGGTTACCTGGAGGGAATCAGGATCAGCTCTTCTTGAGGTGGAATCAGGTATTCGGCCCCATCTTCGGTCACGACGACCATCTCCTCCACCGAGATCAACTTTTCCGCTTTCCCGCCGTCATAGTCGATCTCCCAACTGAAAAAGCCGTCATAGGCAAAGGTCTGGCCCGGGCGTAACACGCGCAACGATTCAGGTGGAGGTTCCTGGTACTGGCCGCCGGTCAGGTAGGGGCCGATGTCATGGGCCCAGTAGCCGACCGGGTGCCCCGTCCCCCACTTGACCGGGAGCGATCCGGTTTTCTGCATCCATTCCCGTTGGACGCGGTCCACATCGTAGCCGCACACCCCGGGCTTGATCGCTTCGCGGACGAGGCGGCTCCCCCGACGGGCATTCTCCCACTTTTGCCGCGCCTCGGCCGGCGGCTCTATCTCGCCTGGAGCCAGGACATAGGCAAACCGCTGATAGTCTGTACACCACACCCCATAGACCTTGATGCCAAAATCGGTCTGGATGAAATCGCCGGGCTGAATGACCTTATCGGTCGGCCCGGAGTGTCCTCGCGGGATGCCCGAATTGACGTTCGGGTTCTGTTCCGGTTGCCAGCCGTGCTCCACGCCGAGCTCGGCCATGCGCTGCTTGATATAGCGGGCCACATCACAATCCCGCGTCTGACCTGGCACCACGGTCCGATAGGCCTCCAGTTGGAGTTGGACGGTCAGCTCGCCGGCCCGGCGCATGATCTCGACCTCTTCGGGCAACTTGACCGAGAGCCATTCGGCAATCAGGTCTTCGGCCGAAGTCAATCGCGCCGACAAGGCAGGGCCCAGAGCTGCCTCTAGCTCGACCCGCTGGGTCCACGATAGTCCGTCGGCGATGGGGCGCGAGGAGCAGTTGACTCCGATTCGATTGGGATTCGCTGCGGCAAGTTGCTCGGCCACCAGGGGCCACACGCTCCTCCCGCGCTCAAACTCGATCACCCGGTCGTGCAAGCCCAGGTCCTTCAGCGCCCGCGCCTCCCCCCACGGGGAGAGGGCGACCGATTCCACCTGGTTGCCCCTCAGGAAAAAGATAAAGGCGGCGGGCGCGCCGGCGTTCTCGCCTCCGACATGCAACGCCAGGGGATCGTTGGCATTCTCCCGGCAGATGACCAGCCAGCAATCGATCCCGGCCAACTGCATCGCCTGGGGCAACAACTGGGCGATGCGCGCTTTCCGGATCTGCGGCCATGGACTCTGTTCTGGATCGAAAGGTTTTTGTCGATCGGCTTGCATTTCTATCATTCAACTCCTCTGGGTATTGTACAAGGTCTATCGCGGCGGGACAAGGATTAACTCCTGTTGGGGTGGGGCCATCCACTCGCACCCGTTGGCGGTCACCAGGATCTCCTCCTCCAGGCCGATGTAGCCGAATTCCGAGCGCACCCCTAACTCGAGGGTAAAGACCCCTCCTTCATAGATGCGGCCGTAGGGCTTCTGGCCATAGCGCTCCCAGCGGGGATAGAAACCAACCCCACCATCGTGGGCGTGACGGCCTACCGAGTGTCCGAGAGCGTGGGGATACTCCGGATACCCGGCCTCGACGATATAGCGGCGGGCCACGGCGTCTACCTCCCATCCCTGCACCCCGGGACGGACAAAATCGGCTGCGGCCTGGATGGCTCCGGCCACCGCCTCAAAGATGCGCGTCACTTCGGGCGGCGCCTTGGTTTCACCCTCTCGCAGGAAATACCAGACCCGCTGGTTATCGGAGCAATACCCATCTACCCGGACCCCGAAATCCATATTCAATGTCTGACCCTGGGCCGTTCGGGCCTCTGAGACGGTGGCATGTCCCCACGGCGAGTCGGGGCCGGCATTCAGGTTCGGACATCCGCTGGCCGGCCAGGCAAAGTCCACCCCGCGCATCCGCACCTGTTGATGGACAAAGTCATAGATCTCTCGCTCCGAAAGGCCGGGGCGCAACCATTCGGTCGTCGCCTCAAAGATCTCCATCGAGATGCGGATGGCCTGCCGCATGCAGTCCAACTCCTGCGGCGTTTTCCGGCCCCGCAACGCCTCCACGAACTGTTGGGCCGAGACGAGGCGGTCCCGGTACGGGGTATCCTTCAGATAATCCTGCAAGTTGAGCCACATGCCGTAGGTCAGCCCATCTGCACTCACATCGTCCTGGCTATAGTTCACACCGATAGTCTTGGGATCCAGCTCGGTTAATACCCGAACCAGGTCTCTTCGAATGCTGTGGGTGTAGGGAATGACCGGATCGAACAGGCCGGATGTGCGAATCGCCTCATCGTCGCCATGGCCGGTGATGGCAATCCGCTGGCCACCCCGGGCCACGATAAAAGCAGCCGGCCAGACCACCCGTAGAGGCTCCCAAAGCTTTAAGACGGGGTCGCTGTGCTCGGCCGTTTCCCGGACCAGGATCAACCACACATCCAGATCGAAATCGTCCAGGAGGGCGACGGCCTGCTCGATCTTTTCCTGATAGATGTCCATCTCTTACCTCCCCAAATCCTCCGTAGTCCAAAAAACATCATAGTTGCATCCGGGGATCGAGCGCGTCGCGGAGCGCATCGCCCATAAAATTGATGCACAACGTGGTGAAAAAGATCATCGCCCCAGGGAATATGGCGACCCAGGGAGCGGTCCAGATCAGGTCCTGGGCATTCTTGAGCATGTTGCCCCAGCTTGGGGTGGGAGGCTGAATGCCCAGGCCCAAGTAGCTGACCGCTGTCTCGGTCAGAATGGCCGAACCTACAGTGAGGGTGGCGGCCACCACGACCGGGGCCATGGCATTGGGCAGAATATGGCCCCACATGATCCGCCCGTCCTTGACCCCCAGACAGCGCGCAGCCAGGACAAAATCCTGTTCTTTCAGGCTGAGGAATAGCGAGCGCACCACCCGAGCCACACTCATCCAGTTGAGAAAGCCGATAGCCAGGATGATGGTCCTCATCGAAGGTCCCATAAACACCGATAAAGCGATGATCAAAAAGATGCCTGGAATGCTGAGCATGACATCGGTAAAGCGCATGATCAGGCTATCCACGATGCCGCCAAAGTAGCCGGCCAATGAACCCAGCAGCACCCCGGCGGTGATCGCCACCAGCATGGCCAGCAGCCCAACCAGGAGCGAGACGCGCCCGCCGTAAATGATCCGGGCCAGGATATCGCGTCCCACTTCATCGGTGCCTAACCAATGATCGGCGCTGGGCGGAGAGTTGATGCGCATCGGATCTGGGCGAAAGGCAGCATCTTCCGAAATGAACCATGCCGGTCCGAGGATCACCAGTCCCACGATGAAGAGCAGGATCAAGCTGGAAACCACCCCGATCCGGTGGCGCACGAAGCGGCGTGCTGCCAACTGCCACGGTCCTTGAGGTTTGCGGTACATGATCTCTGTGGACAAGGAAGATTCCATCACGGTCATGAAATTTCTCCCACTGGCTCCCGTTGATCTTTTGCTAGCTCAACCGGATGCGCGGATCGACAATGGCATAGGAGATATCGGCCAACAGGTTGCACAGCACAACCAAGGTTGAGACGAGGAGGATGATCCCCATCAAAACTGGATAGTCGATCCAGACGGCGTGCTCCCAGTACATCCGCCCCATCCCAGGCCAGGCGAACACCTGCTCAGTGATCAGCGCGCCACTGAACAATTGGGGGATGTCCAGCATAATAATGGTGAGAAGAGGGATGACTGCATTCTTGAAGGCGTGCCGCCACAAGATCACTCGCTCCGACAATCCCTTGGCTCGCGCGGTGCGGATATAGTCCTGCCCGATCACCTCCAACATGCTGGACCGGAGGTAGCGGGTGTATTTGGCGACCGAGATCAGAGACAGGACGGTGGCGGGCAAGATCAAATGCCGGATCAGTTGGAAAAAGGAAGGCTCGCCGCGGATCGGATACATGCCCGCCGCCGGCAGATAGGGCAACCCCCATTCCCGGAATTTCACGGCAAAGATAATGATGAGCATCAAGCCGAACCAGAAACTGGGCATGGAATACCCAAAGAACGAAAAGGCCGTCACCAAATAATCAGCCGGGGAGTACTGATGCGTGGCGCTGTACATTCCCAGAGCCAGCGAGATGATCAAGGTGATAGCAAACGAGGTTCCCATCAGGATCAAGGTGTTGCCCAGGCGCTGGCGGATCATCAACAGTACATCCTGGTGGGTCAAAAACGATTGCCCCCAGTCGCCGACGATCGCTTTGCGCAGCCAGTAGAAATACTGGACATACACCGGCTTGTCGAACCCATAGGCCTTTTCCAGACGGGCAATATCCTCGGCGGATAGGTTGGGGTTGGAAATATAGACGGCCATCGGGTCTCCCGAGGCCTGCACCAGGAAAAAGGCCACGAGCGAGATGCCCAACAACACAGGGATGGAAATCAACAACCGCTTGATGATATATCGGGTCATGACCTCCCTCTCTTGAGAATCAGGGGCTCAGGATGAAAAAGGCCCAGGTTGAGGTGGATAGTAGCAGGCAGGCAGTGACACCCTGCGACGTAGCGCAAGGTGTCACTGCCACAAGATCAGACAGAGTGGTGCCTATTCCTGGACGTACCAGTCTTCGAAGTTCCAGGTCCAGCTCCCAAACACGGTCGGGTTAAAGCCGCCGATCCGCTTGTTGGCGGCATAGACGTCGAGGCGGTCATACACGTAGAGCGCGATATAGTCCTCATAGATGAGCTTCTGCGCTTCCTTGATGCAAGCCAGGCGCTTGTCCGGGTCTACTTCGCCGATGGCGCATTTGAGAGCGGCATCGGTTTTTTCGTTGCAGTATCCCCAGGCGTTGGTGCCGGCCGGGTTGGTCTCGCAGTTCTTGACCGCATCGCACAGGAAGAAATCGGCCCATTCCTGCGCCAGGTCGATGCTGGCCGGCTTGTTGGTGAAGCCGATCATGTCGAACTTGCTCTGGCCAAAGATGCCGTTGTCAGCGCAGCCACCGAAGAGCGTGGCCGCCGGATAGTTCTGGATGACCATCTCGACGCCGATATCCTTCAGGTTCTGCTGGAAGAAGACCTGCAGGTTCTCGCGGACCTGGTTGCCGGCCGTGGTGGAGTGAGTGAAGCTCAGTTTCTTGCCATCCTTGTCGCGGATGCCATCGCCGTCGGTGTCCTTCCAGCCGGCCTCGTCCAGCAACGCCTTGGCTGCCTCAGGATCGTAGGGCACCGGCTGCAATTCCTCGTTGAACCAGGGATGGTTGTCCAGTTCGGTCACGGCTACCTCGCCATAGCCCTGCAGGATCCGGCTCACCGCCGTGAAGCGGTCCATGCCCATGGCAACCGCCTTGCGCACCCGGATATCGGAGAAGATGGGATGCGGCTTGGTTAGGTCATTCGGATCGCGGAGGTTAAAGTAGTATCGCTCGACGGCGACACCGGGAACGACATACGGCTCTACGTCCTTCATCTTCAGGACCTCGGCGATCTGCAACTCGCGCAAGTCGTAGGCGATGTCCACATCGCCGGTGCGGAGCAGCGCCACCAGGGTGTTCATGTCGGGCACGAACTTGAAGATAATTTTCTCGATCTTGGGCTGCTTCATCGCCTCGGGATTGGCTACCACGGTGATGTGATCGCCTGGCACCCATTCCTGGAAGATGAAGGATCCATTGCCGATCGGCTTGCGGGCGAACTCGCTGTTCCCCGGATCCGGCACCCCTTCCAGGGCGTGCTTGGGCAAGACCGGGAAGGAGAGTACGGCGGCGACAAAGGGCACATAAGGCTCCTTGAGATGGACGATGGCGGTCAGGTTATCGGGCGTGTCCACCGACTCGATCCGGTCCCAGCCGATCGATGTCTGGGATTTCGTGTTCGGGTCCACCACAAACTGCCAGGTGAATTTGAAATCCTCGGAGGTCACCGGCTGACCGTCGTGCCACTTGAGGCCGTCCTTGAACTTGAGGGTGATCGTCTTGCCGTCGGCCGAAATGCCTCCGTTGTCGAGGGTCGGGATTTCCTGGAGCATTTCAGGGACCAACTCGTCCTTTTCGTTCAGGGCCACCGGAGCATAGTACATCGAGTCCAGGATGTCATTGGTGTGGGCCTCGTAAAAGATGTTCCAGATCAGGCCCTTGGGCTCCTGCCACACACCCACCACCACGGTACCCTTGGGTTTTTCCGGCTCCGGGGTGGGCGTCACAACTTTTTCTACGACTTTTTCCACCACCTGGGGAGTGCCGGCGACCACCACCGTTTCCTTCACGGTCTCTTTGACGACCTGGGTGACGATCTTTTCGGTCGGCGCGGCCGTAGGGGCACAGGCCGCCAGGATGAGGGTCAAGATCGTCAGCAATGCGAGCAGGATATTCAGGTTTCTGTGAGTCATTCTTCCTCCTTTTCTACTGAATTTCATATTTTATCGTCTCTCCCAAATTGTCAAATATCGATTTCTCATTATCGGATATTGGCCTCACCTCCTTTGTCCAACCTTTTGCCCAAGGCGCCCCCGGGTCAACCCACTCGATACAGCTCTCGGGACGTTCCATACAGGGAGACCCCACCCTCCGGAGTGACCAGGACAACATCTTCGACGCGGTTGTGATAGCCGTTGGGGATGCGGATGCTGGGTTCGACAGTAAAGGTCATGCCTGCCCGCAGGATGGTATGGTCCACCACGTCCAACCAGGGAGGTTCATGGACGGTCACGCCGATGCCATGGCCCAGGCGGTGGCTAAATTCTGGACCATAGCCGCCCTTTTCGATCACGCTGCGGGCGATGGCATTGGCCTGGGCCGCCGTGATCTGGTCCGCTTTCATGGCGTGCATGGCCGCCTGCTGGGCCTCCAGGACGAGGCTGTGCATCCGCAGGTATTCGGCCGGCGGTTCACCGGCAAAGGCAGTCCGGCCAAAGTCGGACGCATAGCCTTTGTAGATGCAGCCAAAGTCGAAGGTAATCGCATCACCGGGCTCCAGCCTCCGCTCCGCCTTACGAAGCGACAGACCCGGGTCCTTGAGCGGGTTGGTGAACAGCACGTTCGTGGGAAACGAGTTAAAGTCGGCACCCATCATGCCGAGTTGATAATCGATCTCGTTCTCGATGTCCCACGCCGTCACCCCGAGCTGCAAACGGGCCAGCGCTTCCTGGAGAGCGCCATCACAGATTTGCCCGGCTTTTCGCATCAGATCGAGCTCCGCCTCGCTCTTGATCATGCGCATCGGAGCGATCAGCTTGCTGGCCATCATAAACTCGGTCTCTGGAAGGAGAAGGCGGAGGGCCTGCACCGTCTCGGCCCAGGCATGGTCCTCGATGGCGACCCGCCGGCCCTTCAGATCGAAACGGCTCACGACCTGACGCATGACCTCCAGCGGATCCTCCGACTCGTCAATGATGCGCACCGGTTCGAACCAGGGCTTGCCTTCTACCTGACTCACAAAGTATTCCCCACCCATTCGCGGAGCGGTCAGAATCACGCCCTCGTTAAGGCCGATATAGCCCCCCACCGCCCAATCGCCGTAGGCGTTGTGATCGGTGCGGTAATGGTCCCGATGAGGGATGCCGGTCAGGTAAAAGAGATTCGCCCCGGGTGTGAGAAACATCAGTCCGATCTTGTGCTCCTCCATCCTGGCGCGGAGAGTTTCCAAACGGTTAGCGAAATCGAGCATGGGTACCTCCCTTTTGTGCTGGCAGCATTCTATTGGAATGAGACACCGTACAACTCCCCATATTTCCGCTTCAGGTAGCGCAGATAGGCAGATGAGGTCAACGGTCCACCCACCGTCCGATCGATCAGTTCTGGAATGGTGAATTTGCGGCCGTGGGTGTGGATCGTCTGGGCCAGCCAGTTGCGCAACGTCCCGAATTCGCCATGGGCCATCTCGGCTTCGATCTCGGAATGGGCCTGGGCGGCGGCTTCAAACCACAGGACGCTCATCAGGTTGCCCAACGTAAAGTGCTGATACAATCCCCCGATCCGACCGCAGTACCAGTTCATTTCCTGGAGCACCCCGTCGCGATCGGTGGTGGGCGCAAAGCCAAAGGTCTGGTGGAACCGTTCCCGCCATACTTCGGGAAGGTCCCGAACGGCGACCCGCCCGTCGAGCAGGTCCACCTCCAGTTGGAAGCGCATGGCGCAGTGCAGGCTGTATGTCACCTCGTCGGCCTCCACCCGAAAGAACCCCGGCTTGACCCGGTTGATAGCGCGGTAGAATGTATCCACGGGGACCCTTCCCAACTGATCCGGAAAAACCGCCTGAAGCTGCGGGTAAAAGAACTCCCAAAAAGCGCGGCTCCGCCCTACCAGGTTCTCCCAGAGACGCGACTGGCTTTCATGCACGCCATAGGTCGCTCCCCGGCCGAGGGGGGTGCCCTCCAGCTCTTTGCGGATATTCTGTTCGTAGATGGCATGTCCGGCCTCGTGGAGACTGCCAAACAGGGCGCCTGGCAGGTAGTTCTCCCTCACGCGGGTCGTAATGCGGACATCATCGAGGGCGATGGTGGTGGTGATTGGGTGTTCACTGAGGTCCTCCCGTCCCCGGTCAAGATCGTAGCCGATCCGGCGGATGACCTGCAAGCCAAAGGCCAGTTGCCTGTCTGCCGGAAAATGCTGATGCAAGCACGAATCATCCGGCTCAGGTTGTCCGACAATGGCCCGAACCATCGGGATCAAGCTGGCCTGCAACTCGGCAAAGAGTTGGGTCAAATACGCGCCGGTGATCCCCTCATCCACGATCGCAATCAACGGGTCGATAAGATGTTCTGCCTCCGGAAAGAAGGCAGCATACTGCCGGCTCAACTCCAGGGTCTTTTCCAGATAGGGTTGGACGGCCGCAAAGTCATCCTCGGCTCGAGCCCGCGTCCAGACCTGGTAGGTGATGGCAGCATTGCCATCGAACTCGTCCTTGAACGCAGGCGGGATGCGGATGGCGCGTTCATAGTCCCGTCGCGTAACGCGAATGAGGCTGGCATCGTCCGAATCATAGGGCAGGCTCTCTTCGTACGGTCGCAGTTCATCGAGGAGCCTGCCGATGGCCGGATCGGTAAACTTTTCGTGAGCCAGGCGCTGCAACGTGCCGATCTGCTGGGCGCGGGCCCCGGCTCCGCCGGGTGGCATGTAGGTTCGCTGGTCCCACCCCAGCAGCGCCGCCGCTGCTTGCAGGTCGTGGATCTCTCGCAGGCGCCCCCTTAACTCCGTCAACCGGCTCTTCACGTCCTTACCCTTTTGGGGTGATCCCTCTGTCGCCTTCAGAGGTTCCATATTCCCATCCGAGGGTTCTCGTCCACCTCGTTTATAGCGGGCGAATGATCGACGGTTCGATGGCCGTAACGGTCTTGCATCCGGTGAGGGACATGTTCCGCCGCAATTCTTCGGTCAGGATGCCCAACATGTCGGCCACTCCCTGCGCCCCATTGGCGACAAAGGCCAGGAGCAGCAGTTGGCCCAGGCACACCCCATGAGCACCCAAGGCCAGGGCTTTCAAGATATCGGTGCCGCGCTTGAAGCCGCTATCCACGAGAATGGTGATCTCCGGCACCGCCGCTTTGATCTCGGGCAGGATTTTCAGGATGGGTACGGCGTAGTCAATGGCTTCTCCCCCGTGATTCGAGACCACAATGCAGTCTGCCCCGATCCTGTCGCGGGCGATCAGGGCGTCGTGGACGCTCAGGACCCCCTTGAGAATAAAGGGCAAAGAAGTCGCATCGCGAAAGGTCTGGAGTTCGGCGATGCTCTTGGGTCCCAGGAACGGTGGGCCGGGCTTTTCGTCAAACGCTTTTTCCAGGTACATGGCATCAATGTCAATGCCGACCGCCACCACACCGCGCGCCTCTGCATCTTTGATCTGGTGCAAAATCTCGGCATTGTCCTGATACGGCTTGACGATTTTGACCACCGGCGCTCCCTGGTCCATGATCCGCTGCAGTTCATACGGCGTGCTCATGCCCACCCACATGATCGAACCCGCTTTGGCCACCCCAGAAGCAAAGAGCTCCAGCCACGGGTCCTCCCACCGGGCCAGCTTGGTGATCACCCGACTGGCGGTCAGGGCCGCCGGCATGATCGGAGCGGGCAATTCCACGCCAAAGAGGACCGTCCGGGTATCGGCCCATTGGCCATCGCCTAACAGTCGCATCTCAAAGGTCAGCGAATCCATATACTCTCGATTGAGACGGTTCTGAGATTGGGTCTCGGCTCCCAGGTTCAGCCAGTGTTCAATGCCGGCATCCCTCAGAATGCCAAGACCTTTGCTCACAATCTCGTCGTAGCGCACGACCATGCTCCTGTTTCTGTAGATGAACCAATGGCCTGTCGAGTATGCAAATTGCAAAACGACTTTTTGCGATTATACCCTCTTTTGAGAGGCATGTCAAAACGGCAGGGGGCCAAGGGATTTTGCGGTCTCGCTTTGATCTGCAACCCAACCACGACCATGTCGGCCACCCCCTGGAACCGGTAAGACCCCGTGGGCATCCTGCTCGACGATAATCCAGCGACGGATTGTTGTCCGCCGTGAGCAACATTTCGGATGGGCAGTTAGCGGAAGGGGCGAGTTTGCAGCAGGCTTAAAGGCGAGAGGCAATGATCGCAGGACGTTTCGGCAACGATGGACCTGGAGCGCCGTGCCGATGATGCAACCAGGGTTCTAGAGGGCCGATTTGTTGCCTTTTGAGCCCAGAGGTGAGAAAAAACAGAGGGGTTATCCCCGCACAGCGACTGCGATCAGATCGCTGCTCTGGGCCGGGTCGAAAGCAGAACCATCATAAGCGCCATACAGCGTGACATTGACAAATCCGACCTCAGCTAGCGCGTTCGCCAGGTCATGACCGAAGAGGGGACGCAACTCGGTAGATTCGATAACCTGGGACCAGCCATTCTCCGTCCGGTACAGGCGGATCATATTGAAGGTCACGGTCTGATCGTGAAAGTCGTAGAAACGCAAAAAGACCCATTCCTGGTCACCCAATCGGTACGACTGGGGTTCCATAAAGCGCTGTCGTTGGACCCATACCCGGTCGAAATTGCGGTTCTGGATCACTACCAACCCGCCGGGGCGAAGCAGCGCGGCAAAATCGGCCAACGCCTCGGTCACTGCGCCTGGGGTCAGCACATGGGGCAACGAATTGCCAAGGCAGAGCACCGCGTCCAGGTCCTTCTCACCGAGGGCAGACAGGTGTCCGAAGCCGGCGACGACCAAGCGGACCTCTACCCCGGCTGTTCTTGCATTTTCTCGGGCGCGGTCGATCATGGGCGCACTCAGGTCGGCGCCCACCACCTCATAGCCTCGCTGCGCCAGGGCGATGGCATGATGGCCGGTGCCGCAGGCCGCATCCAGGATGCGCCGCACGTCCCGTTCGGCAAAGAGACGCTCTAGGAAGGGCAGTTCGCGGGCCAGGCGTTCTTGCCAGTTTACAAAACGATCATAGTCGGCCGCCAGGACATCATAAAGAGGAACCTGAGCCAAGGACCGCATCCTCCGGTGGACGGACCTTTTTCAGCCGTTCATACGCCTCCAGGCCGATGCATTCGGCTGCCGCTTTGCACCAGTCAATGCACGACGCGCCCCGCTCTTTGCTGACCCAGAGGTGACAATGAGGGCAGCGGGCCAGCGGTTCGTCGGACCAGATCTCCATCTCTTCTCCGCAGTGAGGGCAGGCGATGTACTCTGGCCTGGCATCTTTGAACACGATCGCTCCTGGACATCCCCGCTTCATGGTTCACCTCTTTTCCCCAGGTCTTTCCCTTTCACGCCTGCCCAGGAGGATCAAACGACCACGGCGGACATGGTGCGGGGAAAAATCCCCAACCGGTCGCCGGAGCGCACCGGGGTGGCCAGGTATTTTTCCGGCGCCAGTGGGCCCTCGGCGGCCAACAGATAGCCCAACGTCATCGGATAGACCGATCGGGGCAGCAGGCGACCGTTGATAAACACGTTGCCAACTTCCGCCGGGTCCACACCGATCTGGGCAAGCACCTGCCCAACCGTTTCCCCGCCGATGGCCGGAAGGTACACCACCGTATCCGTGGTCGGAGATGATCCGGCTACCCGACGCCGTAGATGACCAAACAATCGAACCTCAATCACATTTCCTCCAATTTGTCTATGAGTCTGCCCGATATTGTAGCGAGGAAATGTCCGACCGTCTATGACTTTTGTCAGTTCGCCAGACCAATTTCGTAACAAACGGTGTAGTAAGGACTCTAGACAAGGGGTGGAAGGCGGAGGCCAAGCCGTCGCCAACCGCCTATATTTTCTCTTCTCCGGGGTGTGAAGCGGAACGCATCAACTCCCGCAGGACCCGGTAGCCAATCACCTGGATACCTGTGGCCTGGATATAGGTGCGTAACGATTGGCTGCAAAAGGTCTGGTAGTCGGCCACGCGGCTGCGCCAGGAAGGGGTCATCGCCCGCAGCTCCGGAGTATCCTGAGCGGGATGGATGATAAAATGGGTCAACCCCGCCGGCAGCGAGTCCAGCTCTTTCCTGGCCCATGCTTCGCGGTCCCCCGGATCTACCAGCAACGGCAGCCCGGCCACCCGGTCCAGGAGCGGCACCCCCTGGGCTTCCAACTGGACCACAAACTGCGCGGCCAGGAAAGCCGTCTCGCCATCCAGCCCCTGGGCCCGCCAGCCGGCCTCGTCCAGACGGAGCATCAGCGCCGGCAACTGTCGGGCCAGGGCCAGGCCCAGATAGGCCGGGGTGAATTTGAGATCGGCCACTGCCCCCATGTGGGTGTCCAGGTGGGTCACATCAATGCCCGCTGCCAGGGCGCGATCGACCTGCATGGTCAGCTCGTGCTGGGCTGCGTCCGGGTCAGCACGCTCCCGCACCGACTCGGACCGGCGGTGAAAGTAGCCCTCTTCGTCGATCAATCCGGAGGCCGGGTCTCGGGTCGAGATCGGCCCCCAGCGATATCCGTCCCATTCGCTGGTGAGGGTAAGGTGGACCCCCAGGTCCACGTGAGGATGTCGGCGGCAGTACTCAGCCACCGCCGGGAACCATGGACAGGGAACCATCACCGAGCCGCAGGACACCAGCCCGAACTCGACCAGATCGGCAAAGGCAGCCAGGCTGGCCTGGCACATCCCGACGTCATCGGCGTGGAGAATGACCACGCGATCGTCGGCGGCAAAACCGAGTTTCCGCAAGACAGGGTTTGGATCCATCTTTCTATCCTATGAACATTCGTAATTTCATCGCCCGGCGCTCATCACCGATTTTCCCCATACAGGTGGGTGTACTTGAGTCCACTGCCGGTATTGAACAGGACCACCCGTTCACCTTCCGCAATCCATCCCTGACGACGCAGGTGAAGGAAGGCCGCCAGGGTCGCAGCCCCTTCGGGGCAGGGCAGGATGCCCTGAGTGTGACCCATCAGCCGGGCGGCTTCGATCATCTCGGCGTCAGGCACGGCCATGGCTGTCCCCCGGCTCGCGCGGACGGCGCGCAAGATCAAAAAATCGCCCACCGCCACCGGAACGCGCAGCCCGTCAGCGATCGTCCTGGCATTCTCCCACGGTTGAGCGAATTCCCCGCCCTGGTGAAACGCCTGCACGATCGGCGCGCACCCTTCTGCCTGGACGACCACCATGCGAGGTCGCCTGGGACCGATCCAGCCCAGTTCCTCCATCTCGTCAAACGCCTTCGCCATCCCCACCAGCCCAGTCCCTCCGCCGGTGGGGTAGATGATCACCTCAGGCAGGGTCCAATCCATCTGTTCGGCCAGTTCATAGCCCATCGTCTTCTTGCCTTCCAGGCGGTAGGGCTCCTTGAGGGTGGATAGGTCAAAGCGACCATATTTGCGTGCCTCCCTGGCTGCCGCCTGGCCGCAGTCGTGGATTAACCCGTCGACCAGGGTCACTCTGGCCCCCAGCATCTGGCATTCGGTCACAAAGAGAGGGGGTACGTCACGGGGCATGAACACGTAGGCCTGCATACCGGCCAGGCTCGCGTAGGCGCTCAACGCCCCGGCCGCATTGCCGGCTGAGGGGATAGAGACCGCTTGAACGCCCAGTTCCCTGGCTCGGGAAAGCGCCACCGCCAGGCCACGGGCTTTGAAGGACCCGGTGGGGTTCAGCCCTTCGTCCTTGATATAGAGAGTGGGAAAGCCGACTGCCTCGCCTAATCGGGTGGCATGGATCAGGGGAGTCCAGCCCTCGCCCAGACAGAGCCGGTACCGCAGGTCGCGGACCGGCAACAGTTCACGATAGCGCCACAGGGTAGCCTCGCGCCGGGCGATCTCTTCCCGGGTGATAGTCTGGCGCGCCTTTTTCAGGTCATAGCGCGCCAGGAGCGGTTTGTGGCAGGTAGGACAGAGGTTCCAAAGACGATCGGCCTCGAACTCTCGATGACACAGACTGCATTCCAGATGCGATAGCAAGTTCATGGCTAAACCAGTACGCCGGCGAATCAAGTCCCTGGTGGTTATACACCGATCGCGGGCCGCTGTCAAATCGCCGGCTTGGCCGCTCAGTATCCATCCCTGACCCACTTTGCCTCTGATTGGCTTTTGCAGTACAATATCCAAGGCGCTGTGGATTGTCTTGATACCGGCTCGAGAACGCGGCCTCGTTGGACGGCAATCTGTCGCTGGATTGTTGTCATCCGACGGGTTCCGGTGTGACGGTCAACTTTGGAGGTGGCCATCACCGGGCGCCGGGCATATTGATCCAAGAACCACCGATAAGGAGATTCCCATGAAAGTGCTTAAATCTGCAACGACGGCTCTCTATCCGCTCCCTGTGGTGTTGGTGACCTGCGGTCTGGAACGACCGAACATCATTACCCTGGCCTGGGCTGGTACCCTCTGTTCCAAGCCGCCCATGGTCGGCATCGGGGTGCGCCCCGAGCGCTACTCCCACGGCCTGATCCTGCAGGGCCAGGAGTTTGTGGTCAACCTGCCGCGTGCTGACCAGGCGGCGATCGTGGATTACTGTGGTCACGTATCAGGCCGGGACACGGACAAGTGGGCAGCCTGCGGACTCACCCCGGTTCCGGGCAGCCAGGTCCGGGTGCCGGTCATCGCCGAATGTCCTATCGCTCTGGAGTGCCGTGTCGTCCAGCGATTGCCTTTGGGCAGCCATGACCTGTTTATCGGGGAAGTGGTGGCGATCATGGCCAGCGAGGAGGTGCTGGACGAGCGCCAGCGGCTGGATTTTGAACGGGCCAACCTGTTGGTGTACGCTGCAGAAAAGTATTACCGGTTAGGCGACCCTCTTGGCTCGTATGGCGATTGGCGGCGTGGGGTGGGATAGGACCCACTCCGACCGACGTGGATAGCTAATGGATCCAAAGCATCTGAACACCCTCGACTTGCCTCAGATCTTGAGCCGCCTGGCGGAATACACCTCATTTTCTGCCGGCCGTGACCTGGCGTTGGCTCTCGAACCTTCGCCGATCTTGACCGAGGTGCAGCAGCGGCTACAGGAAACCCGCGAGGCCCGCCATATCCTGGATGCTCATGGCGGAGTCTCGTTGGGCGGGGTCCGCGATGTGCGCCCATTGGCGCAGAATGCGCAACGAGGGGCAGTGCTGCAGCCGGCGGAGTTGCTCGAGATCCATGACACGCTCCGCACCGCGCGGCGGGTGCGTCAGGCTCTGGTCCGGTTGCGGGAGCAAGCCCCTCTCCTGGCCGACATTGCCGCCCGGATCGAACCGTGCGAAGCATTGGTCGACGAGATCGGTCGGTGCATCAGCGATCAAGGGGAGGTGGTGGACCATGCCAGCGACAAATTGGCCCGCATCCGGCGCGAGTTGCGCATCACCCATGAACGGTTGCTGGAGCGCCTGAACCGAATCCTCACCAGTCCCAGATATTCGGGCTATTTGCAGGAGTTGTTGATCACCCAGCGGAATGGCCGCTATGTCATCCCCCTCAAGGCCGAATTCCGGGGACGCATCCCGGGCATTGTCCACGATACGTCTTCCAGCGGGGCCACCCTATTCATCGAGCCGTTGTTCATGGTGGAGATGGGCAACCAATGGCGCGAACTCCAGATGGAAGAGGAACGGGAGGTCCAGCGCATCCTGACGGAGCTATCGGCGCTGGTCGCTGAACAGACCGATGAGTTGGTCTGGACCGTGGAGGCGTTAGCGGAACTGGACCTGGCGTTTGCCAAAGCGCGCTATGCCGAGGCGTTGGACGCGACCGAACCCCGGATTGTACCGCTAAAAAAAGTTCCGGCCGAACAGCATCCAGGTTCGACGCTGGACCTGCGCCAGGCCCGCCATCCCCTCCTCGATCCGGCCCGGGTGGTGCCCATTGACGTTCATTTGAGCGACGAATATTTCATCCTGGTCATTACCGGACCGAATACTGGCGGCAAAACGGTGGCGCTCAAAACGGTGGGCCTGTTGGCGGCGATGGCCCAGTCAGGCCTGTTTCTGCCGGTGGCGGAAGGCTCGGCGCTCTCGGTCTTTTCGGGCATCTATGCGGATATCGGGGATGAGCAATCGATTGAGCAGTCCCTCTCCACTTTTTCCGCCCACCTGACCAACATTATCCGCATTCTCCAGCAGGCCGATGAACGGAGTCTGGTCTTGCTCGATGAGCTTGGGGCAGGGACCGATCCGGTGGAGGGGTCGGCATTGGCCCGGGCTCTGCTCATGCACTTGTTGGCGCGGCGGATCACGACCTTAGTGGCTACCCATTACTCGGAACTGAAGGCTTTTGCCCATACGACGCCCGGGGTAGAAAATGCCAGCGTCGAGTTTGATCTGGAAACCCTGGCTCCTACCTACAAGATGAGGATCGGACTGCCCGGGCACAGCAACGCGTTCGCCATTGCCGAGCGGCTGGGGCTACCAGGCCCCATCGTCGAAGCGGCGCGGATGTTTGTCTCGCCCGATGAACTCAAGACCGAATCGCTCCTGGCCGAGATCCAGCAGGCCCATCAGGAAGCGATCGTCGCCCGGGACCGGGCGGTGCAGGCCGAACGGCGGGCGGCGGAACTCGAACGGCGGCTGAACGCCCGGCTGGCGGCTATCGAGGAGGAGCGGGCGGAGATCCTGAACCAGGCTCGCGCCGAGGCGCAGCATCACCTGGAGCAACTCAGAAGGGAGATCGAGGCGCTGCGCGCCGAACTGGCTGACCAGCGCCGACGTTCTTCCCTGAGCATGGAGTGGCTGGCTCAGGCCAGACAGCAGGTGGCGGAGAAAGAACAAGCCATCCTGACCTCCCTTCCACCTCCCCCCAAAAGCCCCCGCGCGGCTGACGAGATCGCGGTGGGAGATACGGTCTGGGTTCGGACGCTCGGCGCGCTGGGCCAGGTTACCTCGCTCGACGATGACAGCGCGGAGGTGCAGGTCGGTGCCTTTGGGGTGCGGGTGCCGCGCAGCGATCTGGAGTGGCGCGCCTCTCCAGAGCCGGTCAGGGTGCAAGGCCCTGCCTATTCGGCCGGCCCACGGCCCTCCGCCAGCCTGGAGCTGAATCTGCGGGGCCAGCGAGTGGAGGATGCCCTACCCGTGCTGGAGAAATACCTGGACGACGCCTTTTTGAGCGGGTTGCCTTTTGTGCGGATCATCCACGGAAAAGGAACGGGCACGTTGCGCCAGGCGGTGCGAGAACAGTTGCGCCATCATCCTCTGGTCAAGTCGTACCGGGAGGGCAGCGAGGAGGAAGGCGGAACCGGCGTCACCATTGCCTATTTTGACCGCGACTGAAGGCAGGTGAAGGAATGTGGCAGCGATTGATCGAACTCATTCTATCTCTGTTTCGGACGGGGCGTCCCGCTGCTCCAGAAGGGGACGAGGTGCCGGCATCCCTGCGCCCGCGGGTTCTGCTGATTACGTTCAATCCCATCATCCGCAGCGAGGGGGACCGGCGGCTGACGGAGGTCCTGGGCTGGTACGATGTGGATGAATTGTGCCGGGCGTATATCGCGGATCTGAAGGAATGCAGCGGCAACTTGCTGGAGTATCGGATCGTCGAACAGGTCGTCGTGGATGACTGGCCGGTCAAGGTGGACGGGTTTCGCTACGATGAGACAACCTTTCTTGGTTGCTGGCGCAGCCAGAGCGGCTGGCACCAACCGGACACGGTGGACTATGAGGCCATCATCTCTCGGTTTGATCTACTGCATCGGGTCGAATCCGGGCAGATCGACGAAGTGTGGGTATTTGCCTTCCCCTATGCCGGCCTGTACGAGTCGCTGATGGTAGGGCCGGATGCGTTTTGGTGCAATGCACCGCCGCTTTTGTACCATCAAGGGATTTCGCGCCGCTTTATCATCATGGGCTTTAACTATGAGCGCGACGTTGGCCCCATGCTGGAGAGTTTTGGGCACCGGGTTGAGTTTCTTCTGCAGCACGCCTGGCGTCGCTATCCAGGGGAAGAGAACCTGTGGGAGCAATTCATCCGCTATGACAAGATTGCGCCGGGACAGGCTAACTGCGGCTGGATGCACTATGCGCCCAATAGCCTGACTGACTATGACTGGGGCAATCGGAACCGGGTGCTCAGCAATTGCGACGACTGGCTCAACTTTCCGAACTTTCAAGGCATCGTGCGCGAGGTGGACTGCAGTGAGTGGGGCGATGGGGATATGCGTGCTCACCACAAGTGGTGGCTCAGGCATCTGCCCAAAGCGCCTGGCTCCACCCGGGGCATCCCCAATAACTGGTGGTGGCTTGGCGTTGATCCGAACGCAGCGCCCTGAGCCGCTGCCCTGGCTTACGCTTCTTTTTCTTCGTCTTTTTCGCCCCAACTGATGATCCACACGCACAGGCCGGCCAGCAAGATGGTGGTGATGATCAACGCCGCCCACTGCCCGGGCAGCAACCCTACATCTTTGGCCGACCAGATCAGGATAATGACCATCCCCACCGCCAACACGGCCCACATCACCAATCGCGGATGCCGGCTGGCCCATTCTTTGATGGACATAACGCGAGCTCCCTCCTTTCGCTCTAGATCGGGATCATAATCATCCGTTCCCGCAACCGCTTGACCATCAGCTCGGGCTCAGCGGTGAGGAACGGGATCAATACGCCTTGCCAGATCGGATGCAAAGCCTCCAAACGATGGGGTTGGTAGCCCAGTTTCAGGAAAGCGGCGCGGACCGGCCGGGCCGTGGCTGCGGGCAATAGCACAATGTTGGCCTCGCACATGAGCGACTGGGCCTCGGCTTCAATCGTCGCCAGCAATCGGCTGCCCACCTTCGTCCACAGCCGCGCCGGCGAGACCATGATAACATCGGTCACCGAGATCAGGTTTTCGATCTGCCAGGCTGCTACCCCGACCACAGTATCATCATCGATCGCTACAAGCAGCCCTTTGCTGAACAGCCACTCCAACGCTTGGGCCTCGTCCACCTGGGCCGTTCGCCGGCGTTTGCGGAACAGGGCACAGATGGCGGGGACATCCCCGCGCCTGGCCCGCCGGACCTCCACGTCGCCTTGCGCGGGAGCCGTGGGTTCGGAACCTTCTTGGGACCGATGCTCGACTTGTCGCCCGCTCTGGTTCGGGCTGGCGCCTGCCTTCTCTCTGGCGTAGCGGGCGCTTCCCAGTTCCTGTTGGATCTGAGACCAGGCTGCCTCGACTTGCTGGCGCAGGTGGTCCAGGTCGCCATCGTTGACGAACACCCGATCGGCCAGGGCGGCCTTGTCCTCCTGAGGGGGTTGGGCGTCTATGCGCACCGTGGCTTCCTCTTCGCTCAAACCCCGGCTGGACATCAATCGGGCAATTTGCAGCGCACGGGGTGCGGTCACCACCCAGAGCGTGTCGCACTGGAGATGCATTCCCGACTCGATCAGTTTGATCGCCTCGACTACCACGACCGGTTGGGTTGCCTGGGCGATCCGTCGCTCGACTTCGGCCAGCGTGGCCGGGTGGACCGCTCCCTCCAACCGTTGGAGGGCAGCCGGGTCGCGGAATACGATAGATCCGAGCCGGGCGCGATCGATCGTCCCCGCTTCGGTCAATATCTCTGGGCCAAAGGCCTCGATCACATCGCCATAGGCCGGACCATCCGGGCGCATCACTTCATGGGCCACTTCATCGGCATCGATCACCTGGGCGCCCAACCCGGCCAGCATCTGCGCGACCGTGCTTTTACCGGTCGCGATGTTGCCGGTCAGACCGATCACAAACGGACGGTGCGTCATCGCGGCCTACCCGGTGTCCATAAGCTGGGCCCATAAATCCAACTGTTCCTGGAGCTGGCGCTCCAGGTCCCGATGGAGGGTGCCCAGCTCAACCACGCGCATAATCTGTTGGGCGACGCTGGCAGTCGCCATCTCCTCTTCCAGGGCCTTGATCTCCAGTTCGAGGCGATGGATCGCAGCTTCAAGGTCAGCCACGCGTTGTCGGCGCGCCTCCTCTTCACGGCGAGCGCGCTGCTCCTGGCGACGAAGGTGCCGTTGTTGGTCGAACCCCCTCTTTGGGGTTTCACCACCGGTCCGGCGGTCCTCCGCCTCCTGCGCTTCTTTTGCCCGGGCTTCCAGATATTCGGCCCAGGTACCTGGAAATACCTCCAGCACCCGCTCCTCTGGATGGATGATCCAGAGCTGCGTCGCCAGTCGGTCCACCAGGTAGCGATCGTGGGTCACCAGGAGAATGGTTCCTGGGAACCGGTCCAGCACATCTTCCAGCACTTCCTGGCTGGCGATGTCCAGATGGTTCGTGGGCTCATCAAGGAGCAGGAAGTTGGCCCGTTGCAGCACCAATCGGGCCAGGGCCACCCGGGCTCGCTCACCCCCCGAAAGATCGCTGATCCGCTTCATGACCTCATCCCCGGTAAACAGGAAGCGCGCGAGGAAACTCCTCGCCTCGCCCAAGGGCAGGTCCTTGACCTCCAGGATGGACTCCAGGACGGTTTGTTCCGGATCCAGTTCGGTGTGGACCTGGGACAGGTAGCCGATCTTGAGGCTGGCGCCGAGGCGAATGAACCCGGCCAACGGATCGATCATGCCCAGGATAGTCTTCAGGAACGTGGTCTTGCCGGCACCATTCGGGCCGAGCAACGCGGCGCATTCCCCGCGCCGCAGGTCCAGGTCAGGGCAGCGAAACAACGGGGCCTGGGGATCATACCCGATCACCAAATCCTGGCTCCAGACCACCCGGTCGCCGCTGCGCAACGGAGTCTGAAAGTGTAATTTCAGCGTCTTCTCCTGGCGGGGGCGGTCCAACATCTGCTCTTGTTTGAAACGCTCCAGACGTTTGAGCCGGCCCTTGGCCTGCCGGCTGCGCTGTCCAGCCATGTAGCGCTGGATATAGAACTCTTCTTTCGCCATCAACTCCTGTTGGGTCTGGTACTCCTTCCATCGCCGGGCCTGGCGTTCTTCTCGTTGCTGGACATACTGGCTGTAGTTGCCTGAGTAGATTTCCAGACGACCGAATGCCAGTTCCCATACCTTGTGGACCACCCGGTCCAGGAAATAGCGGTCATGGGCCACCAGCAGCACGGTACCTTCCCAACTGTTTAAATAGCCTTCCAGCCATTCAATGGCCTGCAAATCCAGATGGTTGGTCGGCTCATCGAGCAGGAGCAGATCGGGGGATTCGAGCAGCAGGCGGGCCAGAAGAGCCCGTGTCTTTTGCCCACCGCTCAAATGTCCCAGTGGCATGTCATGCTCTTCGGGTCGAAAGCCCAACCCCATGAGCACATGCCGGGTCCGGTCCTGATACGTATACCCTCCCAGGGCCTCAAAGCGATCGCGCAGAGCGGCATACTCGTCCAGCACTGCCTCCACCCGAGCCGGATCGGTCATTTCCATCTCCAGTTGGTGGAGCCGGACCTCCATGGTACGCAGCGTGTCGAACACGGTCATCATTTCCTGCCATAGCGTCCGCTCACTGTCCAACATCGCTCCCTGAGGTAGATAGCCAATACGCAACCCTTTCGCGCGGTGGACCTGCCCCCTGCTGGGCGGCTCCAATCCGGCCAGGATGCGCAGCAGCGTCGTCTTGCCGGTGCCGTTGCGGCCGACGAGGGCGATCCGGTCTCCGCGAGCAATGCTGCACGAGACATCCACAAAGATGTCGTATGGATCGAACGACTTGGCAATCCGCTCCGCAACAATGAGAGACATTGACGTCTGGCCTCCAGACAAGGCCCATTATACCACATCGCCCCAAGCCAACCAATCTCCAACGGGACCATGATCGTCCATCCGCCGGATGGGTCAGACCTCGTAGGTCGAAAGGGGCCAGTTTGAGTAGAATCGGTAAATGTGGTAAAATGTAAATGACCAGGTTCTTTTCCCAAGTTGTGGGATAGACTACGGAACAAGATCGCCTGAGAGATTAAAATGGTGTAATACGGTATAGGGGGCATTTATGGGTATGCGACATATTCACGTAGAATTGGGACCGTTGGGCGACCCGATGGCCGGCCAGCGTTGGCTATCTACCAGACAGAGCCGAATCTGGCGCCCGCCAACGGATGTCTATGAAACCGATGACTGCATTGTGGTCAAGGTCGAGATCGCCGGCATGGAAAAAGATGATTTTTCCATCGTCCTGGAGTCCAAGAGGTTAGTCATTAGCGGCGTACGCCATGATCCCGCGGCCAAGCTGGGGTATCAGCAGATGGAAATCTTTTATGGGCAGTTTGAGACGAGCGTGCACGTCCCTCGCCCCATTGAAGAGGACAAGATCGAGGCGATCTATCAAGACGGCTTTCTCCTGGTCCGGTTGCCCAAAGCCCATCCCCATCGAGTGCCTGTGGTAAGCACGGAGAATGCCTGAGAGGTGTGAGGATTGATGATGGAACCAGAA
>JAGVRI010000018.1 GCA_018606645.1 Chloroflexota bacterium | reverse complement strand
CTCAAACGCGAAAAGACGCTCAAGGCCAGTATCCACGGCAAACGCCTGAAGGCTGGCTGGGACCACGACTACCTGGTCAAGGTCCTCACGGCCTAAATGCGTTTGCCCTAATTCATCAAAAACCGGTCTTGACAGGCGACCGATCCCGTGGTATAATAGTTTTGCAAACGTTTGTAAGCACAGGGAGAGAGCAAGGCTGCAATGGCTGTCTCGATCAAAGACATTGCCAGGGCCGCCCAGGTGTCATATAGCACGGTGTCCCGAGCCCTGAACGACAGCCCTCTGGTCAAGGCAGAGACCAAGGAGCGCATTCGGCAGGTCGCAGCCGAGATGGGATATCTGCCCAGCGCGGTGGCCCGCAGCCTGGTGATGCGCCGCACCCAGACCATCGGGGTCGTGGTTTCGACCATCACCGATCTCTTTTTCGCTGAGGTGATTCACGCCATCGAGGAAACCGCTTTGCGCTGCAGGTATAACGTGATCCTGACCAACTCGGGCGGAGACCCCCAGCGGGAATTGGCGGCGATCCGCGCCCTGTGCGAAAGGCGGGTGGATGGCATGATCCTGGTCTCCGGCTGTTCGCGCCGAAAAGACCTCTGTGCTGAGCATAAGCTGGATATCCCCATGGTCATCATCAACAACGTCCACCAGGAACACCTGGGCTATTCCATCGAGGTAGACAATATAGGTGGGGGGCGACAGGCGACACTCCATCTGCTTGAGCTGGGACACCGGCGCATCGCCCACATCGCCGGCCCCAGCCGGGAGTGGGACAGCGTTGAACGGCAACAGGGATACGAACAGGCACTGCAGGCCTACGGGCTGGAACCAGACCCGATGCTGATCACCAGAGGCAATAGCCGCCCCAGGGGAGGGATCGAGGCGATGGAGCGCCTCCTGGCCCTGCCGGTGCGTCCCACGGCCATCTTTTGTTACAACGACGCCACTGCCATCGGCGCGATGCGCGCTGCGTATGCCGCCGGACTGCGCATCCCCCAGGACCTGTCGGTGGTCGGCTTTGATGATATCGATCTCGCTCCCTATTTAGAACCCCCCCTGACCACCGTGGCTCAGCCCAAACGGGAGATGGGAGCCAGGGCAGTCGAGATGGTCCTGGCTCTGCTGAGCGGGGACCAGCAGGTCGAGGACTGTGTCCTGCCGAGCCGACTCGTGATCCGGGGCTCGACCATGCCACCGAGAATCATTGTTTGAGGATGATAGAAGATGCACGGAACCATGTTGGCGGCGGTGTTTGAAGATGAAGGCCGGTTGGCCGTTCGGGAGGTACCTATTCCGGTTGTAAGGGGTCCCCACGATGTGTTGATCAAAATAGAGGCCTGTGGTGTCTGCGGGACCGATATCCGCTTTCTGGCCGTTCCTCCCGTCATCCAGGCCAGGAAAGGGGTCATTTTGGGCCACGAGTATGTGGGCCAGGTCGTTGAGGTCGGGACCGACGTCTTGCAGTTTCAGCCCGGTGACCGGGTGGCCGTCATCCCGGACCTGCCTTGCGGGCGCTGTCAGTTCTGCGCGGAAGGACGGCCCAATCTATGCGAGAGGATGGTGAGCATCGGCGGCGATATTGACGGCGGCTTTGCTCACTATGCCCTGGCGCCGGCCAGAGCGTTGTACCCGATCAGCGCCGAATTGCCGGCCGAGGAGGGAGCCTTTGTCGAGTTGCTGTCCTGTGTGCTCGGCGGCGTCCAGAAGGCCGCGTTGCTGCCCGGCGAGGATGTGGTGATTCTGGGTGCAGGCCCGGCCGGATTGGTGTATCTCAAGGTCTTGAAGACGGCCGGCGCCGGTCGGGTGATCATGGTCGAAGTTTCGCCGTGGCGGATCGAATTTGCTCGACGCATGGGAGCCGACGAGGTGGTGAACCCCCAGAAGGAGGACCTGCGCGGAGCGGTGCGAGCGATCACCGGGAAAGGAGCTCACGTCGTGGTAGACGCGGTCGGCTCTCAACTCACCGCCGCCATGTCGGTCGCCCGCAAAGGGGGACGGATTATTGTCTTTGGCGAGGATCACAAAGCCGAGTGCACCATCCGCCCTCAGGATATTCAGGGCCAGGAACTGCGGATTCTGGGAAGTTTTATCGGCATTCATCTCTTCCCCAAGGCGGTCAAGATGCTGGAGAGCGGGGTGGTTCGGTTCCAGGACCTCATTACTCATCGTCTATCCTTGACGGACCTGCCGGCCGGCATCGCGGAACTGGCGGCCGGCCACGGAGCAAAAGGGGTGTGTTTCCCCTGGCTATCATAGAATCGGTTGGGGTGTGAAAACGATGGCTGATGATCGGGGATCAGATTTCTATGCCGTAGAGTTGGTGGGCGTGTCCAAGCATTTTGGCAATGTGGTGGCACTGGATAACGTGTCACTGCAAATCAAACAGGGCGAGTTCTACACCCTGCTCGGGCCGTCGGGGTGCGGCAAGACCACGACGCTGAATATCATCGGCGGCTTTATCCCCGTTACATCGGGGACGGTGCGGATCAACGGTCGGGTGGTGCAGGATGATCCTCCCTACCGCCGTAATGTCAACACCGTGTTTCAGAACTATGCCCTGTTCCCTCACATGACGGTGGCCCAGAACATCGGCTTTGGGCCACGGATGAAGAAGGTGCCCCAGGACGAGATCGAACGACGGGTTGAGAGGATGCTGCAGTTGATCTCCCTGCCGGGCTTTGGCGATCGCAAGCCGGCACAACTCTCGGGAGGTCAGCAACAGCGCGTCGCGCTGGCCCGGGCCTTGATCAACGAGCCCGATGTCCTGTTGCTGGATGAGCCGCTAGGAGCGCTCGACCTCAAGATCCGCAAACAACTTCAGGGAGAGTTGCGCAATATCCAGCGCAAGGTGGGGATCACTTTTGTCTACGTCACCCACGACCAGGAGGAGGCCATGGTCCTCTCGGACCGGATCGCGGTGATGGACCGGGGCAAGGTGGTTCAAGAGGGGACGCCCACGAGTATCTATCATCATCCCGCCAACCGCTTTGTGGCGAACTTTATTGGCGAGTCCAATTTTTTCAACGGCAAGGTGATGGATGTCGCCGCCGACGAGGTCACCGTGGAGGTGCCGGGCTTCCGCCAGCCGATCCGCGTCCTGGCCAAACGCCCTGTAACCAGAGGGGAGATGGTCACGGTGATGGTGCGACCGGAATGCATGGTCCTGATCCCCGATCCATCCACGGCGGAACGGCGCGATCTGGTCAATATGGTCGAAGGGGTAATCGCCAAGGCAGCCTTCCTGGGGATGTACACCCAGATCGTCGTGGAATTGACCAATGGAACGACGGCCTTGATCCACCAGCCGGGTGGAGGGGAGCTGGAAAGCGCCCCCCAGAGCCTGCTGGGGCAATCGGTGACCCTTGGCTGGCGGGTGCAGGATGGCCGGCTCCTGGTGGATTAGCCTGACGAGGGCTTGGGACGAGGAATAGGGAAAGGAAGGATGGGTGATGAGTGACCAGGTCTGGGCGCCGGTGATAGTCGCCCCAGGTAAAATCGAACTTCAGCAATTTCCGCTCCCCGATCCGGAACCGGGAGCGGTGCTGATCAGGCGGGAGATGTGTGGCATCTGCGGCACCGACAAGCACACCTATCAGGGCTTTGCGATCCAGTATAGCGGCACCGATCATGAACGCTCCTTGCCCTTCCCGATCATCCCCGGACACGAGATCGTAGGGACCATCGCCGCTATCGGTCAAGGGCCGGATCGTCTGACCGACTTTTACGGTCAGCCTCTGGAAGAAGGGGACCGGGTGGTTCTGGGAGCGAATCTAACCTGCGGCCATTGTTATTACTGTCGCCATGGGTTTGAGTATTACTTTTGTGCGAATCTGGAGGACTATGGCAACAGCCTGAGCGCGGCCACCCCTCCCCATCTCTTTGGCGGCTTTGCCGACTATGTCTATGCTCTTCCCGGAAGTTACCTCTTCAAAGTACCGGACGACCTCCCGGCCGAAATCGCCGTTCTCACTGAGGTCATGGCGGTGACCACCGGACTGGACAAAGCCAAACAGTTTTCGACGGTCGCCACCGAGGGCTTTCGTTTCGGCGATACGGTGGTGGTCCAAGGGGTGGGCCCGTTGGGGTTGTGCCATGTCATCAAGGCCAGGATGCTGGGCGCCGGTCCGATCATCGCCATCGATCGGTCTCCTTTCCGCCTGAATCTGGCGTTGGAAATGGGGGCCGATCAGGCCATCAACGTCCGGACGACCACGCCCAAGGAACGGCTCGAAATCGTGCATGATGTGACCGATGGCCGCGGAGCGGACATTGTCGTCGAGTGCGCGGGGGTGCCAGATGTCGTGCCGGAAGGACTGGAGATGCTCCGTCCGGGGGGCTATTACATTGAGAGCGGCAACTTTAGCGATATGGGCAGCGTGTCGATCAAACCGCATCTGATCTGCGCCAAGAACTTGCGCATCATCGGCATCGGCGGGGAAGCGATTACCGCCTACGGCCCCAGCCTGGAAGCGTTCCGTCGCTACCGCCTCCATTACCCGCTGCACAAGGTCGTTTCCCATCGCTATTCGGTGATGGACGCCGAAGCGGCGTTGCGCTTTTCCATGACCGACGACTGTATGAAGGTGGTGATCGCCAGTTCTGAATATCTGTGATGGTTACGAGAGCCCTTGGGGAAAGGTCGGCTTGCATCTTTCACATACGGAAGGGGGTGGTCGATCCGAAGATGCACCTCTCAGACAAAGGCTATTTTTGGAATTAGGGAAGGAGGATTCGAATGAGCAACCAAGGAATTTCACGGCGTGGATTCATGCGGCTAACAGCCGGGGCAGGTCTGGGCCTCCTGGGTGCCTCAGTGTTGAGCGGTTGCAAGCCGGGCGGCACTGCCGGAAAAGCTCAAGGTAGTTTTAACTGGATGACCTGGGGCGATCATTATGTACCGGGCCAGTTGGAAAAGATCGCGGCCGACTTCAAGATCCAGGCCAATCCCACTCTCTTTTCTGATAACTCGGAGGCCCTGCTCAAGTTGCAACAGGTCGGGGGCAAGCAAATTGATATGTGTTCGGCCGATGCACTGTGGGTGCCGGTCTACCACGAGCAGAAGCTGATCGAACCGCTCGACCTGGACGACTTTCCGGTCTCCAAAGAGCTGTACTCCCTGGCCCGGGAATTCAAGTTCTGGACGACCTCGGAAGGTTACCTGGCCTATCCGTTCGGTTGGTCGCCCATTCAGGTCGCCTACAACCCCAAATATGTGACCCCGGCGCCCGACTCGTGGCAGGTGTTGTGGGACCCCAAGTTCAAGCAACGGATCGCCATGGAACTCCAACCGTTCGACGTCATGGCCTTCATGGGCTGCGCCACCGGGGCCAAGGAACCGTACAACATGACCGACGAGGAGCTGGCCAAGGCCAAGCAGGCGCTCAAGGACCTCATGCCCAACATCCTGAAGTTCGTCGAGCAAAATGTCGAAGTGGTCCAACTGCTGGCCAACGAGACGATCTGGTTGGGCACCCAGAACCTGGGCGTCGAAGACCGCGTCAGGGACGCGGGGGGTCCGGAGATTAAGGCGTTCATTCCCAAGGAAGGGACCGTCGGGTTTATCGACGGGGAGATGATTGCCATTGACGCTGCCAACCGGGATGTGGCTCGGGCGTTCCTCAACGAGGCGGAAAAGGCGGAGTGGATCGCCGAAAACTTTATCCAGTTTGGGCGGCCTCTGTTCAACGAACGAGCTTACAAACTGCTGGAGGAAAAAGGGCACAAGGAAAGGGCCGACCGGTACCTGTACAACCAGCCTGAAATCGCGCTCAAGATGAACCTGAAGGGACCGGCGCCCAGGTTGGAAGAGTATATCAACGCCTTTAACGAAGCCACGGCCGGGTAATGGACAGTGAGGCATCCCTCGTCGGTGTGCGAGCTGGCCGGTCGCTTCCGGCGATGATGGATGGACCAGCCATAAGGGCGGGGGATGCCTCGTTCCTGGTCATCCCAGGCGCAGGGGAGAGACGTTGTTGGATGTTGTGGATCGGGAGGAACGGATGGCAGTAGTAGAACGGATCGCAGGGGAGGAAGAGCCGACTGGGCGGATCGCGGTCAAGAGCACCCAGCGCCCGTCTCCTTTGTTGTGGGGCCTGTTGCCCATTGGCCTCTTGCTCATGGGCTTTTTCCTGATTCCTTTGAGTGTGATGGTTCTGTATAGCTTTTGGCGGGTCGAGGGGTTTGACATCGTCCGCGATTGGACGCTGGACAACTATGCCAAGTTCTTTACCCTGCCCGCCTATCGGGTGGTCCTGTTGCGGACGTTCCTCATCTCGCTGGCGGTCACCATCATTGCGTTGGTGGTCGCGTACCCCTTCGCCTACTTTCTGGTCCGCCATACCAGCCCGCGGTGGCAGCGGCTCTTCCTGGTTCTTGTCATTCTGCCGTTCTGGACCAGTTACCTGTTGCGCGTCTATGCCTGGATGTCGATCCTGGGGGATAGAGGGCTGATCAATCAGGCCTTGCTCTTTCTACACGTGATCAAAGAACCGATCCGCGTGTTTCTGTACAATCAGTATGCCGTCGTCATCGTCTTCCTCTACCTGTACCTGCCCTTTGCGATCCTGACCATTTATGCTTCACTGGAGAAATTTGACTTTACCCAAATGAACGCGGCAGCGGACCTGGGAGCAACGCCCTGGCAGGCGTTCCGTCAGGTGTTGTTGCCTCAGACCAAAGCCGGGGTGATTACGGCCTTTATCTTTATCTTTATTCCGATGCTGGGCGAATATATCACCCCCAAGTTGGTGGGTGGTTCGGGTGGGCTGATGATCGCCAATCAGGTCGTGAACCTGTTCCGTGGCTTTCAATTTCCACAGGGTGCGGCTATCACCTTTGTTGTGGTCCTGGGGATCATTGTCTTTCTGATTGCGGCTCAAAAGTATCTTCGGATTGAGGAGTTGTACCGGCGATGAACGTGACCAGCCGCCAAGGACGGACTCAAGCGCTCTTCCGAGTGTATGGCATTTTGGGGTATCTCTTTCTCTACCTGCCCGTATTCCTGTTGATGTTCTTTTCGTTCAACAAATCATCAGCGGGGAGTTTGCCGTTCACCGGTTTCACGCTCAAGTGGTATCAGGACCTCTTTGCCGACCGGCTGGTCATTGACGCTTTTTGGAACAGCCTGAGAGTCGCCGTACTCACCTCGCTGGTTTCGACCGTGATCGGGACCATCGCTGCCTTTCCCATGGCCCGCCTTTCCTTTCGCTTCAAGGAGGCGCTGCGCATCCTCTTTATTCTGCCTATCATGGTCCCCGGCCTGCTGATTGGGATCTCGTTGTTGATCTTTTTCGCCTCCTGGTTGGACATTCGGCTGTCGTTGGCGACGGTCGTGATCGGTCACGTTGTATTCACCACTCCTTTTGTGCTGCTGGTGGTGACGGCGCGATTGCTCGACTTTAACTATCTCCTGGAATGGGCAGCGGCGGACCTGGGGGCGACGCCGTTCAACACCTTTCGGTATGTGACTTTCCCCCTGATTTCTCCGGGGGTGTTGGCCGGGGCCTTGTTTGCCTTCACCCTGTCGCTGGATGAGTTTATCATCACCTTCTTCACCATCGGCCCCCAAAGCACCCTGCCGATGTACATCTTTTCCCAGGTCAAGTTTGGCATTACGCCCAAAATCAATGCCCTGGCCACCCTGTTGTTTATGGGTTCTATCCTGATCCTGTGCACCTTCTTCTATACCCTGAGCCGACGCGGTCAGGCCAGGACCTAGCCGGGTCAACCAGGGTTACGTCTACTTGGCATCAAGGACGGTAAAGATGGGCAATGAAGGTTCCATGGAACACATCTCTGCACCGCCTCGCTCCTATGCTCGTTCGCAGGAGCTTTTCGCTCGCGCTCAGCAGATCATTGCCGGGGGCACGACACAAGGCAAAGCGCCGAGCACCCTCATCCCGGGGGAATACCCGATCTATGCCGCGCGGGGCCGGGGGGCCTATTTATGGGATGTGGACGGCCACCGCTTCCTGGACTGGATCCTGGCCTACGGCATCATCGTCCTGGGCTATTGCGACCCCGATGTAGATCGGGCCGCCATCCGCGAGATTGAGGAAGGGTTTGCCTTTCCGCTCACCCGGCCGGTGCAAAACGAACTGGCCGAGCTACTGGTTGAGGTCATTCCATGCGCCGAGATGGTCCATTTTTTCAAAACCGGCTCTGACGCGACCTCGGCTGCAGTGCGCCTGGCCCGGATCGTGACCGGTCGGGACAAGGTGGTACGCTGGGGCTACAACGGCTGGCACGATTGGTGCTGCATTCGGGAGGCGGGCATCCCCCGCAAGGTGCGCGAGGACGTGCTCACCTTTCGCTACAATGATCTTAATTCCCTGGAAGATGTCCTGAGCCAGAACCGTGACCAGGTAGCCTGTGTGCTCATGATGCCTCTGGAGATCGAACCACCTCAGCCCGGGTTTCTGGACGGCGTCAAGGCGCTCGCCCGGCAGTATGGTGCGCTTTTTATCCTGGACGAGATGCGCTCCGGGTTTCATCTGGCTCTGGGTGGGGCGCAGGAGTACTATGGGGTGACGCCGGACCTGGCAACCTTCAGCAAAGCGATGTCCAACGGCTATGCCATCTCGGTCCTGGCCGGCCGTCGAGAGTTGATGCAACACCTGACCCAGACGTACGTCTCGTCCACATTCTTTACGAATTCCATTGCCATGGCCGCAGCGGTGGCGACGATCAAGAAGCTTCGACGGGAACAGGTCATCCCTCATCTGTGGCGGATCGGTCAGGCGTTGATGGATGGGCTGGATCGGCTGATCCAGGAGACAGGCGTAGAGGCGCAAACGGCCGGCGTACCGCCGATGCCATTCCTCGTCTTTCGTTATGCAGACCCAGAGGTGAGGGAAACGGCCAAGTATCTGTTCTACCGGGAGACTGCCCGGCGGGGCGTGCTGCTCCACCCTAACCATCACTGGTTTGTCTGCGCGTCGCACACCGAGCAGGATGTGGCCGATACCCTGGAAGTCTGCGCCGACGCTTTCCATGTGGTCAAACAGGCGTTGGCGCGTGGGTATCGGGCCCCCGCTTTCCAAAAAGTGAGAGTCACTGTCTCGACTGGACAGGATAAACCATAGATTCTACGATTCGCAAAAGGAGTTTACGATGAAAGGCAAATTAGCGATTCATGGTGGGCCAAAAACAGTTCCAGAAGGACTCAAGAAACCGTGGCCTGAGATCACTCAGGAAGACAAGGAGGCAGTACTGGCCGTACTGGAACGACGCATTCTATCCGGCGTCCACGGGCCGGAGGCCACTGCCCTGGAACGGGAATGGGCCGAGTTTACCGGCAGCCGCTATGTATTGAGCTTTAACAGCGGCACAGCCGCGCTCCACTCCGCCCTCTTTGCCGCCGGGGTAGGTCCTGGCGATGAAGTCATCACCAGCGCGTTTTCCTTCTCCGGGTCTTTCCATCCCATCCTCCAGCAGAATGCCATTCCCATTTTCGTAGACATCGATCCTCGGACCTATAACCTCGACGTGAAGAAAATCGAGGCCAAGATCAGCGACCGCACCAAAGTGCTCATGCCGGTCCACATCCACGGCTTGCCGGCCGACATGGACGAGATTCTGGCCCTGGCCGACAAATACCATCTCATCGTCATCGAGGATGCCTGTCAGGCTCACGGCTCCACCTACAAAGGCAAGATGGCCGGGACCATGGGCGCGATGGGTTGCTTCAGTTTGAATGTAACCAAGAACCTATCTGGTGGTGAGGGAGGGTTTCTTAATACCGAGAACGAAGGATATGCGGAGCGGGCGCGGATGATCCGCACCTTTGGTGAGAAGGTCCTCCAGGAAAAGGAAAAGATCCGCCCGTACTATAGCTACACGATCGGATGGAACTACCGCACTCAGGAATTGCCGGCCGCCTTTGCCCGGAGCCAGCTAAAACGACTCCCCCATTACAACGCCATCGCCCAACGAAACGGCCAATACCTAACCCAGGAACTGAGCAAGATCCCGGGTCTGATCCCGCCGTACGTTCCACCCGACCGGACCACGATCTACCACAAGTACCGCTTCCGCTTCGATCCTGAGGTCCTGGGGCTCAAGATCCCGGCCGTCGAGTTCCGCGATCGCCTGATGGCTGCCCTGGAAGCCGAGGGGGTCGAGATCACGGTCTGGCACGTAACCCCGCTGACCTCGTTCCCCATCTTTCAGAAACTGGATGAGGGGTATGGCAAGGGGTGTCCGTGGAGTTGTCCTTACTATGGGAAGGAGATCCGATACAATCCGGAGGAGTATCCCGAGGCCATCCGCCTGCTCGAGACGTCGCTGGTCCTGAACACCGAATCGTATCCGATCTACATCCAGGACCTGGAGCTGATGGAATACTATGTCCAGGCGTTCCGCAAAGTGTTTGATCACCTGGACGAGTTGCTATGAAATGAGACAAGTTCGCGAGGACATGAGGTTATCGGCGACTGCGCTCGTCCATTGCGGGGGGAAGGGAGCATCGTCGTGTTCGGCGCAGCCCCGTGATAAGATCAAGAAGTGAAGGGAGGGATGGCTATCGAGTGAGAGCGATCCATTATGACTCACCGCTCGATTCTATTCTGACAAGGAGGACCCAATGAAGAGGAATTTTGTCGTTACCATGCTGCTGTTCATTGCATTGGTGGGTTCGGCTGTCCAGTGCGGTCCGGCGCCGACTGTATCGGAGACGCCCACCTCGGCTGCGGCTGAAGCGACGCAGCCTGCCCCTACCCAACCACCGCCTGAGGCAACGCAACCCGCCCCTACCCAACCACCGCCTGAGAAGCAGAAGGTTGTGCTCAAGGCGCTGGTTCGTGGCTATGCCCTGGACCTCGATTCCCCCTGGAAACTAGCGGTGGACGACCTGAAGGCACGGCATCCTGAACTGGACATCGAGGTGCAGTTTGAGGGGGTGAGCTACGATGACTTGCGACGCAAGTCGCTCCTCACCCTGCAAGCCGGTCAGGGCTTTGACATCATCCAGATCGACAACATCTGGCTGGGAGAGTTTGTCGATGGGGGTCTGATCCGAGACGTCACCGACTATTTCAACGCCTGGGATAAGAAGGACGACGTTCCCGAATTCTTCCTGAAAACCGCCTCGTGGGATGGTAAGGTGTGGGGGTTGTGGATCCATTCTGACATCCGGACTCTACATTGGAACAAAGAGCTATTCCGCAAGTTCGGTCTGGATCCGGAAAAACCACCAACGACCTGGGATGAATTGGTCGCTGCCGCCCAGAAATGCACCAATCCTCCTGACAACTGGGGCTACGCTTTCCCCGGTGGTCAGGAGGAAGCGACTGCCGAGCGGTGGTATCCGTTCCTGTGGCAGTTAGGCGGCCAGATTCTCACCGATGATAACAAGTCGGCTGCCTTCAACAGCGATGCTGGCGTCAAGTCCCTGAGTTTCCTGGGCGATCTGGTCAACAAGTACAAGGTCACGCCGTCTGACATTGCGACTATCGTCTACGACGACCTGGAAATGCTGGTGATCACCGGCCAGCAGTATTGCATGGGCATCGTCGTCGGCACCGGTTACCTACCCGAAGGAACAGATCAATATAAAAACCCCGAGGAGTATGTGAAGGTGCGCGGCGCTACTTTCCTGCCCGTCGGACCAGGCGGCAAGAAAGCAACCGGCGCCGGCGGCTACATCATGACCGTGAGTTCCAAGTCCGAGCATCCAGAGCTTGCCTGGGAATTGATCACCCTGGCTACCGAGCCGGAGAATGCCGGCCCCTATTGGTGGACGGAGGGGCGCGTGCCCACTCGTCAGTCTGCCCTGGACGATGTAGAGACCTTTTCCAAGCAACAGGCCTATTACGACATCATCGCCCAGTCGGTGCCCATTGCGAATCTGTCGCCACAGGTGCCAGAGTATCCGCAGTTCCTGCCCTACATTATCACCGCGGTCCAGCGAGTGATCCTCGGCCAGACCGATGCCAAGACCGCATTGGACGAAGCTGCCCAACAGACCAATGCAGTGTTCCAGTAATGCCTGAAAAGGGCCTGGTCTGGACCAGCGTCCAGACCAGGCCCTCCTGCGCGGGAGATCGAGTATGAACGCTATCGCTCGGAGGAGGGGGCAGCGCGAACGGAATCAGTTATCCATCGGGCAACATGGTGGACCTGTAGCATGGTTCCAGCGGGTCAGTATCCCCTATTTGCTCTTGTTACCGGCTCTTTTGCTGGTTCTTTTGTTCCAACTGTATCCCACTTTGTCAGCCGGCTGGTATTCTCTGCATAACGTGTTGCTGGCCAAGTTATCGCAGCCTCGGTTTGTAGGACTGCAAAACTTCCGCGAGCTCCTCAGCGGCCCATTCCCCAATCTGATCAATCCCATTGCTCTGGTGACAATCAACTGGGTAATCGGGGCAGTCATCCTTCAAGTGGGGACCGGTTTGGGACTGGCCATTTTGCTCCAGCAGCCCTGGCTGAAAGGTCGTGACTTTTTCCGGGGTCTGTTTCTCTTCCCATGGGTCATTGCCGGGATCATTGTCGGATATTCCTGGCGTTTTATCTTTGACCCCAATGCCGGGCTGGCGAATGCTCTCCTGCGCGAGATCGGGCTGCCGCCGGTTTCCTGGCTCAACACCTCCCTGCTGGCCATGCCCTGTCTGCTGATCGCCAGTACATGGCGGGCGGCTGGTTACAGTCTCGTCCTCGAGATGGGAGGGCTCCAATCGGTGCCGGAAGAAATCTATGATGCCGCCGCCCTCGACGGCGCTTCAGGACTCTCATTGGTGCGCTATATCATTATCCCTGTGATCAGACCCTTCCTGCTGGTCGATCTCATTGTGGCCACCGTCGCCGCACTCAACGCCTTCGACTTTGTTCTGACCATGACCCGTGGGGGTCCAGTCTACCGCACCGAGGTGGTCGGTCTGTTTAATTATCACCAGGCGTTCATCTACGGCAAGATCGGCTACGGGGCAGCCATCTCGGTGGTCATCTTTATTGTGAGCATCCTGCTCACGTTAGGCTATCTTTTTGTGTTCCGCAGAGATGAGGAGGCGTTCTAGATGGGGCGCGGACCGGTACGGAAAGGGTGGAAGGTATTCACCTACTCGGTGCTCATCGCATACTCGCTGTTTTGTCTAGTCCCGTTATTGTGGGTGTTTAGCACATCGCTCAAGTCCAAGGCCGAAGCCCAGGCGTTCCCACCAACGCTGTGGCCGCACAGCCTGCATCTGGAGAACTATTTGATTCCGTTTCAGTCCAGGCAGTTCGGTCCCTTCCCGTTTTTGAACAGCGTCATCTATGCCCTGGGCACGGTTCTGCTCACCCTGATACTAACTACGCTCTCTGGCTTTGCGTTTTCGCGCTATCGGTTCCGGGGCCGACAGCTCTTGTTTCTGCTCATCTTGTTCCTGGACATGATGCCCGGTGTCGCCAAGCTGGTCCCCTTGTATATCCTCTATGTGCGCTACGGGCTGTACGATTCGCGTCTGGGGATCGTACTGCTCTTCACGGTGATGCTCGTACCGTTGGGCACCTGGATCATGAAAGGATACTTTGACCGGATTCCCCGGGAACTGGAGGAATGCGCGCTGATCGATGGCACCACCCGTCTGGGCTCACTGCGCCATGTAACCCTGCCGTTGGCAGCGCCGGGCCTGGGTGCGTTGGCCGTCATTGCCTTTATGGATGCCTGGAACCACTTTACGTATCCGCTCATCTTGCTTAGCTCCCAGGATCGGGTGCCGTACACGGTGGCCATCTATAACTTTGTTGGGGATTATGGGCGTGTCGAGTGGCACATTGTATCGGCGGTGTCGGTTATCTCCGTCCTGCCCCTCGTAGCGCTTTTCGTTGTATTCCAACGTACCCTTGTCAGTGGACTGACAGGCGGTGCGCTCAAAGGATAGGAGCAAGTTGGTCGTATGAGTCATGTCAAATTCAAAGGACAGGCAGCCGAGATGGACGCGATCCGTCTCGTTGCGGTGGACGTGGATGGGTGTTTGAGCGCTGGCGAGGCACAGCCGATTGACCTGGATCTGCTGCGTTTTATCGCCGAACTGAATGACCGGTCTCGAGAGGATCCATGGACGCCAGCGGTGACGTATATCACCGGGCGGGGTGCTGAATATGTGGAGGTCATTCAGCAGTTGACCCGTGGCTATTTGCCAGTTATTTATGAAGTAGGCTCGGCAGCGCTATTACCGGCTACATACCAGTTCGTCTACAGCCCATTCATCGCGGCCGAGGCTTTTGAACACATTCGTGAGGCGCGAGAGCGGCTGGTCCGGACGCTGGGCGAGGCCGGACGTGCGTACTATCAGCCCGGACTGGAACTGACTCTGAGCATCTACCCTATAGCACCGGTGACGATGGAGGAGTGCAGACAAGAGGTGGATGCCCTCCTCGAGCCATACCGGCAGAATCTCAAGATCGAGCAATCGCGGACCTGCATCGATGTCCTGCCCCGTGGAGCGGGCAAGGACAATGGTCTGCGGTGGCTGGCTGATCTCGTACAGATACCGTTCTCGGCGATGGCCGGCTTTGGCGATTCGCCGAACGATCAAGCCTTTCTTGAGCTGGTCGCGTTCTCGGGCGCCCCGGCCAATGCCCATCCGCAGGTGAAACAAACGGTAGATTATGTCTCCCCCTATCCCAACGGAAAGGGTGTGCGCGATTTTCTGGAGCGTTGCCTGGCGCACAATCAAGCCCAGAAGTAGAGATTAGGGGCTTGCCCGGGCAACGAATCCGTGGGGTTTGATCACACACGGTTGGGCCGATTATGGCGATTGACGACGTGATCCGCACCATTGGTCTCTCCAAGCGCTTTGGCGCGTTAACTGCTCTCCAGGACCTTGACCTACAGGTCGGTCGGGGAGAGATCTATGGTTTCCTGGGGCCGAATGGCGCGGGCAAGACAACGACCGTTCTGCTTCTGTTGGGCTTGCTGCGCCCATCAGCCGGCAGTGTTTACCTGTTCGGGCAGCCGATGCGTCCCGGGGATGCGACGATGCGACGCCGGGTGGGAGTGGTACCCGAACAACCCTATCTTTACCCGCACATGACGGCCCAGGAGTATCTGGAGTTGTTTGCTGACCTGTACGGGGTGCCGCATAGAAAAGATCGGATCGCCCAGCTTCTGGACGCTGTGAATCTGTTGGATCGGCGCCATTCGCGCCTCAGAGAATTCTCGCGCGGCATGCAACAGAAGATAGGCCTGGCGCGTGCATTGCTCCACGATCCGGAGCTCCTCCTTTTGGATGAGCCGACGTCTGGTCTCGACCCATCGAGCGCCAAGCAGGTGCGGGATCTGTTGCTCGACCTGAAACGGCGCGGCAAGACCATCCTCATCTCGTCTCACATCTTGTCAGAAGTAGAGCGTACTGCGGACCGGGTGGGGATCCTGGTCAAAGGACGGCTGCAAGCGCAGGACACGGTGGAGCATCTGATCCAGGAGGTCCAGCCCGACGCGGTGGTCGAAATCGAGTTGCTCGCCGTGGTGCCGCCGGAACTGCTGGAGCAGCTACGGGCGCTGCCCTTTGTCCGCAATGTCGAGGTTCATGGATCGATATTGACCGTCTCGTTGTCACCAACGGAGGGAAAGGAGCTCCACGCCCGGTTATCTGCGGCCATTACCGCTGGCGGTGGCACGATAGTACAGATGACGTCGCGGAAAGGCACTTTGGAAGATGCATTCCTGGCTATCACCGAGACTGGCGCGCTTGATTGGGTGCCGGGGGTCGGCGCCCATGCTTGATCTGGCCGTGCTCGGTGCCCGCGCCGTGCGTCGCGCCTGGTGGGTCCTGGTTCGCTACCGGATCTGGGCATTACTGCATGGTCGCTCTTTCTATGTGGTGGCCACCGGCGGTCTGATCCTCTCGGCGGCCGTGGTCGGGGACTTTATATCGTTTGTGACCACGGCCGGATTGGCGGTGAGCCGCGATCCGCTTCGGGTTCCACTCTCTGTCCTCCTCAACCTGGCGGCTGTCTATCTGGCGTTGCTCATCGCCGTAGGCATCAGTCTCGAACGCCAGCAAGGAACGTTATTGGTATTGTCATTCGGTCCCGTCACTTCATGGAGCTACTTGTTGAGCTGGCTGGTAGCCAAAGTTCTGGCTTATTTGGTGTTCTGTGGGGTAGTGATGGTTGGGCTGGCGGGCATCGTCGCCATCGCTGGCCTGGGTTTCTCGCCTCGGTTGATCGCATCGATGCTCCTCTCTGCACTGACTGCGATGGCCATTATCTCCTTTGGCATGTGGGTCGGGTCGCTGAGCCGGGATACGCGGGGATCGATCTTGATCTTCCTGGCAATCAGTGTGGTGCTGGTGGTGATCGAAGCTCTTCATGCCTACCTGGGCAGCCTTGCGCCAGAGCAACTGTCTGGTTTGTTGCTACCAATCAGCCGCACCGTTGGCCTGCTCAGCCGGGTGATAACCTGGATTTCACCGTTTAGCTACCTGCCACGGGGGTTGCGAGCCCTGTTTGACAACGACTGGGTAGACTATGGCCTCGCCTCCACCGCGGCGCTGGTCTATAGCTCAGGATGGTTGCTCCTGGCAAAAGTGAGCCTGGAGCGGAGAGGAGTACAGCCGTGAAGTGCGAGGCACAGAGGCTCGTCTGGTCTCCGCCTTCTGCTATCGTGAGCGGGAAGCCTTTCCGGAGATCATTCGGGGTCTTGCTGCCGTTCCGCTTTTTCTGGATGGCATGTCCTCTGGCCTTGTGGCTGGGTCTGACCCTTGCAGTGCAGCAAGCCACTGCCCAGGCGCCGCAGAAACAAGCGGGCATGGCCTACCAGGTCTGGGCGTTCGATGGATCGAGCTATCGCCAGGTTTTCGCCCCGGAGCAGACGCCGGAGTTATATCTACTGATCGAACACCCCGTAGCTCTGAGTGCCCACCGCACATTGCTCTATTACTGGCCTCTCACCGATCGCTATATGGCCGATTGGTCTGGCTTGAACCAGGCTCTGTCGGGTACGCTCGAGTTGCTGCAAAGTGACCACCTGGTCAAGACTGTGGAGCCGACCTCCGTGAGCCTGGTGCAATCTGGGACCGGGACGTCGACACCGGTTGTCTCCTTGGTCACAGGTGCAGAGGCTGGACGGCAGTATGCGGCGTACCGGGCCGCGTTGGATGCGTATGCGAGGCAGATGACCGAATATGATCAAGCGCGGGAAGTGTATGAGGAGCAGATGGCCGAGGCCATGAAACGGGTGGGGAGCGGGGAGAGGGATGTCCCGATCCCTTCCCCTCCGGTCGAGCCCCCACCGCCGAACCTGTATGCGACCCGGCCAATTTCTGCGTTTGTCTTCACCCCGGAAGAAGGATATTACACCCTTCAGCTCCGCGATCCGAGCGGTCAGGTGGTGACCGGATCGAGCCGCTCCGTGGTCGCCTTTGGACCACAACGTCGGGGGCTGAGCTATACGGTGATTCCGGAAAAGAAATGGACTCAACCGGAGCAATCGCTGATACCGGATGAGACCTTGTACCTGGCCGAAGGCAGTGTCCTCTACCTTCAGCCCAGGGTGGCGCAGGAGTACAATGAGGCGTACTACCGACGACTCAAGGACCCACAGGACACCCAAGGGCGGGAAGATCGTTCGGTCTGGGTGCCACAAGAACTGGTGAGTGATGGGGTGGTAGAGGTAGTGAGCGCGGATCGCACCATCCGGAGTATCACGGAGCAGCCCTACCTTGTCAGGCAAACGGGAGGGACAGCACTGGGCTACACGATCACCGAGTACCATTCCGATCAGACCCCGGAAGAGCAACCTACCTTCCGCGCTTACCGTCTGGAGTTGGACGTGCGAAGCGGCAGGTGGACCCTGAGGATGCGAGATGGAGCAGGGCAGGTGGTAGCTGGCAGCGAGCGAGCGGTGCGCTTGCTCAATAACAAGCGGCGGAGCTGGCTGTATCTGCCTGCACTGGTGCCTGCGATCATGGCGCTGGTGCTGCACATCTGGCGCCGTGGCAGACAGGGATAGGACACAGGACCAGGACCTGGACAGGAGATAAGACATGAATGTGACCGCGATCGGTATCGATGCAAAGGCCGGCCCAATATTGGAAGACGTTGCCGCCGAATTGGCCTTTTTTCAGGAATGCGGGTTTAAGCTGGTCGAGCTTTCGGTCCACGATCTGGATGTTGTCCTCAATGGCCGCCTCCACCAGCAGCGACTCCGAGACCTTGTGGCACTGGCACGCAGTTTTCCTTTTGAGTATACCGTCCACGATCCCGACCGCACGAACCTGGCATGTTCCAGCGACCCTGAACTGGAACGCGACGTACTGGCCGCCTCACTCGAAGTGTGTGCGGCCGTGGGGGCGCGAGTCCTGGTCTACCACAGTGGGTTGTCAGCCTTCCACTGGCTGCGGTTGCCCGCTGCTGAATGGCCCAGCGAGGCTCAAATGAACGCCGCGTGGGAAGCCGAGACTCGGGGGCTGCAAGACCTCATGCCCTTGGCGGCCCGCCATGGGGTGGTCATTTGTGTGGAGAATATGAACTATACAGGCTATGAGGTCGAGCAGTTGCGGAAAGTGGGACAACCGGTTTCCGAGCTGCGTACCTACTTTCCTGATCTGTTCCTCTCGGAATTGGTTGAGCAGGTGCAGTCGGTCCACCACCCCAATCTGGGAATCACGCTGGACGTAGGGCATCTCTTTACCGTGACCCGGCCCCTCGGACTCGATTATCTAGGTACGATCCAGGAAGCTGCTCCTTATGTCCGGCACATCCACATCAGTGACAACTTTGGTCGGCCCCAGGGACCATATCACAGCCCGAGAGAATGGAACACCCATGGTGAAGGTGATGTGCACCTGCCCCCGGGATGGGGCGACATCCCGCTCGCTGATATCTTTTCTGCCCTGTCCGGGTACTCGGGCGCAGTTGTGCTCGAGCTACGCGATCGTTACCGTCCCTATTACCGTGAATCCAAAGAGAGGATCGCCGCTCTGGTATATCATGTTAAAGGAGAGTGAAAAATGGAGAAACTCAGAATCGCCGTCCTCGGCACCGGCATTATCATCCGCGACTTTCACATGCTTTGCCTGCAGAACCATCCCAAAGCCGAGGTGGTGGCTGCGGGCAACCTCCATGCCGAATCGTTGCAGCGCCTGGCCGCGCAGTACCACATCCCCAAAACCTATACCGACTTTGCCGCTCTGGCTGCCGACCCCGATATTGACGCCGTGGTCATAGGACTACCCAACTACCTTCACGCGCCGGTGACTATCCAGATGTTGGAAGCGGGCAAGCACGTGTTGTGCGAAAAGCCGATGGCGACCACCGTCGCTGAGGCGGAACAGATGATCGAGGCCGCGCAACGCACTGGCCGCAAGCTAATGATCGCCCACATGTGGCGCTTTGACCGGGAGGTCCTCTGGCTGCGCGACCTGGTCGCCAGCGGGACGCTGGGCCGGGTCTTTAAGGTGAAATCCCATGCCATCTGGTTGTACGAGGGCCCGCCGCCGCAGAGTTGGTTCGTCCAGAAGCGGTTCGCCGGCGGCGGCGCGCTGGCTGACATGGGCATCCATTCCATCGACACCCTGCGCTATGTCCTGGGAGGGGTCCGACCCACCAAGGTCTTTGCCACGGCCGGCAGCTACTTCAGGGATATCGAACTGGAAGACACAGCGACCGTGATGCTCGAATTCGAGGGAGGGATCGTCGGTTTGATCGAAGCTGGCTGGTACCACCTCTACGCCGACGGATTGGAGGGATATACCCAGGTCTATGGTACCCGAGGCTATGCCCGCGCCCTGCCTTCAGAATTGCACACCTTTGTCGAAGGGGTATGGAGTGTAACCCATCCCAGGATGCCATCCCGGAAACAACAATGCGACCTGCCCATGTACCAGGCGCAGATGGACCATTTTCTGGACTGCATCCTGGAAGACAGGGAGCCCTCGCCCGGCGGCCTGGATGGGCTGTGGGCCATGCGGGTCCTGGAAGCAGCCTATCGCTCGGCCGAACTCGGAGAGGCTGTCTCGATCTAGGCCGACAAGCCAACCCTCCCGCAGGCTGCGAACCTGCGGGAGGTTCTTTTTTTGAACCCTCCAGAACTGGCAATTTCGTCAGGGTGTTGATATAATACCCTCCCAAGGATGTGTTTCCTGATTGGTTGGCTTCTGTTTCCCGGCGCGGGAACCGTTTGCCAGGGAGTATTGAGCCCTTGGAGTGCTGAACTAACCAACAGGGCAACCTTCCCCGCAGGTTTTGCATCCTGCAAGTTCGCAATAGGGGGCTAAAGGGAGCCATGATCGAGCCTGATTCGACCAAACCAGTTTCACAGGAAGCAGACCCGATACAGAATCCCGAGTCAGATGAAGGAACGGTGATTCGCAATTTGCGATTGGCTCAGTTCGCTATGGACCATGCCCTCGATGCCATTGCCTGGATCGGGCCAGATGCCCGGTTCCTTTACGTCAATGAAGCGGCCTGCCGCAATCTGGGCTATTCGCGCGAAGAGTTGCTGACCATGACGGTCCACGATGTCGATCCGAACTTTGGGCCGGAGGTCTGGCCTGACCACTGGCAACAGATCAAAGAGCGGGGCTCTTTTACCTTCGAATCGTGCCATCGAACCAAAGAGGGACACATATTTCCAGTCGAGGTCACGGCCAATTTCCTGGAGTTCGAGGGCCAGGAGTACAACGTCTCCGTGGCGCGCAACATCAGCCGGCGGAAGCAGGTAGAAGCAGAGCTCCGGCACCGGATCGAGATGCTGACGGCGCTCCATAACACCGCCCTGGACCTGGCCTCTCAGCGGGCGCTGCCGGAGTTGTTGCCGGCCATCGTCGCGCGGGCAGTAGATTTGCTCAAAGTCAAAGGGGGCGGCATTTACCTCTACCGACCCGAGACGGACGACCTGGAGCTCGGCTTCCTCCACAACCTGTCCCGTGATTGGCTCGGAGTCGTGCTCCGACGGGGAGAGGGCCTGGCCGGTAAGGTCCTGGAAAGCGGCCAGCCGATCACCGTGGCGGATTATGGCGGCTGGGAGGGGCGAGCTGAACAGCTTGCCGGACTGGGTTCAGTCGGGGTGGTGGCTGTGCCCATCCTCTGGCAAGGGCAGATGCTGGGCGTCTTGGGCCTGGTGGATGGCGCCCCCCGTACCTTCTCCCCGGCCGATGTGGCGCTGCTGGAGCAGTTTGCGCCGCTGGCCGCCGTCGCCATCGTCAACACTCGGCTCTTGGAGGCGGAACAGCGTCAGCGCGAACTGGCCGAGACGCTGCGCGAAGCGGCTGGCGTGCTGAACTCTTGCCTGGACAGCAAACAGGTGTGGCCCCTGATCCTGGATCAGTTAGGGCAGGTTGTGACATTTGATCATGCCTCGATCGTGCTGGTCACAGAGAATGGTATTGAAATGGTTGGTCAGCGAGGATTATGGAGCGAAGGCCCGGGGCTGCCCTCCCTATTGATCAAGGATCTGGCCTATGTCCAGGAGGTGTTGGCCAGCCGGCGCCCGGCGATCATCCCGGACATTCAGGCAGACCCTCGCTGGGCTCACTGTGAGGAAGGCCCGTGTCTGCGCTGCTGGTTGGGCATCCCGCTGGTGGTGAAAGGACAGGCCCTCGGATTGTTGATTCTGGGACACCAGCGCCCCGGTTTCTATACCAGGCGCGAAGCCCAGATCGCCCAAGCCTTTGCCGACCAGGCGGCGCTGGCCATCGCCAATGCGCGGCTCTACGCTGACCTTCAACAGCGGATCGATGAACTCCAACGGACCCAGGCCCAACTGGTTCAATCGGCCAAGATGGCGGCGATTGGCGAACTGGCGGCTGGGGTAGCCCATGAACTGAATAACCCACTGACCTCGATCCTGGGATTCGCGGAGCTGGTATTCAGGAATATCAAAGCGGATGACCCGATCCGAGGCGATCTGCAGGTGATCAGCGACGAAGCCCGCCGGGCCCGGGATATCGTCCGAGGACTGCTGGACTTTTCCCAGCAGACCAATGCCATCCGGGAACCGACCAATGTCAACAACGTAATGCAGGAAACCATCGCCCTGGTTCGTCAGCAACTGAAAAACCACCATGTCCAATTAATGGAGGGGTATGCCCGCGATCTGCCTCCGGTGATGCTCTCCGTCAACCGCATGAAACAGGTGTTTCTCAACCTGATCACCAACGCTCTCCACGCCATGCCCGATGGGGGCACCCTGGCGGTGACGACCGAGCGGGCGGGAAGAGAGGTGGCCATCCGGATTGCCGACACCGGAATAGGCATCTCTGCCGAGAATCTGCCGCGCATCTTTGAACCGTTCTTCACCACCAGACCGGTCGGCCAGGGTACCGGCCTGGGATTGGCGGTGAGCTTGGGCATTGTCCGCGAGCACGGGGGACGCATCACGGTGGAGAGTGAAGAAGGGGTCGGCAGCCGGTTCACGGTGTGGCTTCCAATACCGAATGGGGACGGAGAATAGATCATGGCCCACGAACGGATCCTGGTGGTTGATGATGAGCCACAGATTGTGCGGTTGTGCGTCGAAATGTTGACGCCGTTGGGCTTTGACGTCCACGGCTTGACGAGCAGCCTGGAGGCGCTGACCTGCCTGGAGCAGGAAACGTTTGACCTGCTGATCCTGGACGTCAAGATGCCTCACGTCGATGGGTTGACGTTGCTCCGGCGGGCCCGCGAGTTGGATCCCAACCTGACGGCGGTGATTATCACCGGCTATGCCACCCTGGACAAGGCCATCCAGGCCCTGAGCGCCGGAGCCCGGGGGTTCATCCTCAAACCTTTTGGTTTCGATGAACTCATCCAGGCTGTCGAAGAAGCCCTGACCCAGAGGTACAGGGAGCAAGAACGGCAGCGGTTACAGGCCCAACTGCCGATCCTCGAAATCAGCCAGACACTACTGACTGAGGTTGATTTGGAATCGCTGGCCCGCCATCTCCTGGAGGTAGTAGCGCGTCAGACCCAGGCGGACCAGGCGGCACTAATGGTGCTGGAGCAGGATGAACTGCGCGTCGTGGCGGCTCTTGGCTGGTCGAACGAGGCCGGGCTCGGGTTGCGACGCACCCGGATCGGTCCGCAAACCTCTGAACAGATCCTCAGCTCAACCGTCCCGTGGGTGGTCACCCCGAACTCAGAGATTGCCCTCGAACCTCCTTTTCAGGCCTTGCTCACGCACCCGGGTCTGACTACTCTGGTCCTGGTTCCCCTGCGCACGGCCAAGAACCCGGTGGGGATTCTGAGCATCGGCTACACGGCTGAGAGCCGACCCAGAGCGAGTCTGTCGCCGAGTGAAGTCAACCTGTTGTCGATCTTGGGGGGGCAACTGGCCATTGCCCTGGAAAACTCGCGCATGTATGCCACAGAGCAGCAGCGAGCGGCCGCTCTGGCCCGCGCCCTGGAACAGCAGCGGGAGCTGGACCGTCTCAAGAGCGAGTTTATCCAGAACGTGTCCCATGAACTGCGCACCCCCCTGTCCATGATCCTGGCCTATGCCGAACTCCTGGTTTCGGGTGAAATGGGTGAGTTGCAGGAGCAACAACAGGGAGCGCTGGAGATCATCCTGGAGCGAACCCTGGTGCTGCGGGACCTGGTAGAGCAGATCACCACTCTCCTGGGCAAGGAAACGCGCCCGCCGGTCCGAGAAGCAGTGGACTTGACCGAACTGGTAAGGGCGGCGAGCGCCGATTTCAAGGTCCTGGCCGAGCGGTCCGGCCTGACGCTCTCCATCGAGATTGGTTCCCCGGTGCCGCCTGTCTACGGCGATGCCGGTCAGTTGCGCAAGGTGATCGATAACCTGGTGGCTAATGCCGTCAAGTTTACGCCCGCTGGAGGGCAGGTCACCATCCGTCTGGGCTACAGCGATGGGCAGGCAGTGCTGCAGGTAGTGGACACCGGCATCGGCATTGCTCCTGAACATCATGAACGGATCTTTGAACGTTTCTACCAGGTAGATGGTACGACGCGGCGCCGGTATGGAGGGAGTGGCCTCGGTCTGGCCGTGGTCAAGGAGATCACCGAAGCCCATGGCGGCACGGTGACCGTCCAAAGCCAATTGGGGCAGGGGAGCACGTTTACGGTGACTTTGCCGACCGAGATGGCCGCCGAGCGGCCGGGAACCGGGGAGGGATAAGGTCCCCAAAGCTTGTGCTCTCGGACACGAGCGCAGATGCGATTTTAGTAAAGGAGAACGATACGATGGAAGCGAGCGTGAGGTTGGGTCGGATTCTAGGCATTCCGGTTGGGCTGCATATCAGTTGGTTCCTGATCTTTGGCTTGGTCACCTGGTCGCTGGCCGTAGGCTATTTCCCGACCGAGTACCCCTCTCTGCCAACCTCTGCCTACTGGGGATTGGGCGCCATGACCAGCCTGCTGTTCTTTGGCTCAGTCCTGGCCCACGAATTGAGCCACTCGGTAGTGGCTCTCCGCAACCAGATCCCGGTGCGGGGCATCACCCTCTTTATCTTTGGCGGCGTAGCCCAGATCGGCCGCGAACCGCCCAACGCCGGTGCCGAGTTTCGCATTGCCCTGGCCGGCCCACTGACCAGTCTAGGGCTGGGCCTGGGGTTCGGTGGCTTGTGGTTGCTTGATCAGGCGATCCCCTACCTGGCCGCCCCCAGCCTGTGGCTGATGCGCATCAACCTGATCCTGGCCGGCTTTAACCTGATCCCCGGCTTTCCCCTGGACGGGGGCCGGGTGCTGCGCGCTATCGTCTGGCAGATCACCGGGAACTTTCAAAAGGCCACCAGGGTTGCCACCTTCACCGGTCAGCTCACAGCCTTTGGCTTTATCGGGTTCGGCCTGCTGACGATTCTCAGCGGCAACTTTTTCAACGGCCTGTGGCTGGCCTTTATCGGCTGGTTTCTGCAAAATGCGGCAGCCTCCAGCTACGCCCAGGCCAACCTGCAACAGTCGCTGCGCGACGTGACGGTCTCCCAGGTCATGAGCCGCGATTGCCTGCTCGTGCCCGGCCAAATGCCGCTGGCGCAACTGGTCGAAGAGCAGATCCTGAGCGGGGGACGGCGCTGTTTCTTTGTGGCCGATGAGGACCGATTGCGCGGCGTGCTGACCTTGGCCGACATCACTCGTGTGCCCAAGGCCAATTGGGGCCATACCCCCCTCGAACAGGTCATGGTGCCTTGGGAACGTACCGTCAAGGTTCAGCCCGACACGGCCCTGTTAGCCGCATTGCAGATAATGGATGATGCCAATGTCAACCAGGTCCCGGTGGTCCAGGGCGGTCAGATGGTTGGCATGTTATCGCGGGAACAGTTGCTCCGCTACATTCGGACGCGGGCCGAACTCGGGATCTGATCCGGCTGGAATTTGGCCCTTGATGCAAGATTGGAGGCTTTTCTATGGATTTGCTGACGCTCGACGAACTCGGCGCACTGGCAGCCCAGGAAGCCGCTCCCTGCGTCTCGCTCTTTATGCCCACTCACACCGCCACGCTGGTCCCAAAGGTAGCGGCCCAGTGCGGGGGGATCCACTGCCAACGGAAATCCCCTGACAATCGGGAGGAAAGGAACGCCCCCACGACCATGCCCAGGACCAGCATCCATTGCCAATCCACGACGGGCTGGACCTCCTGATAGTACGGCCTGGTCTCCACCCGATTCCCCCGCAAGAGCTTCTCGATCATACCTGCCGAGCGAGCAAAGGAAGTAGAGCAACCGATCGGTTTCCTGGAGATGAGCCAGGTGAACCAGCTCAACACACCGATGCCAATGCCCGCCGCGTAGGGCGACCACCGCACGTCCGTGAACCAGTCCATGACATCACCTCCTACCGCTCGACCGTCTCGGTGGGAAGATAGAGGGCAAAGAAGCGGGAACCGTGTGGATTTTCGCAGACGGTACATTGCCGGGCATAGCCAGCGGCGCTGTAGCCCGTCATGCCGCCGGCGACGTTGTACACCTCTTTGAAGCCGTGCTGTTTGAGAATGCTGGCCGCCAGGCTGGAGCGGTTCCCTGAGCTGCACATGACCACGGTGGGCTTGTCCGGGTCCAGCTCGGTGTGGCGGGTGCGCAGATCGGGCGCAGGGATGTTCACCGCGCCGTCGATGTGACTGTCCTGGAACTCCAAGGGAGCGCGCACATCCACCAGCACCAGATTGGTCGTGCCGGTAACTCGGTGGTGCAGCTCTTCAGCCGAGATCAAACGGACGCTATCCGTCGGCCGGCCCGACGTGACCCAGGCCGCCATCCCGCCGTGCAGGTAACCGACGATGTGGTCCACCCCGACCCGGCGCGCCCAGAGGTTCGCTGCGACCGCGTCGGCATGATCGTCAGCCACGAGCAGGATCTCCTTGTCGACAGGCAGCACCCATCCGGCAAAGGTGGGGAAATTGCCGCTCAGATCGAGGTGCCAGGCCCCTGGAATGTGCAGGCCGGCAAAGGCGATATAGCTGCGCACATCCACTACGACGACATTTGGATCGTCCATTCGCTGCTGAAACTGGGCCGGCGACAATCCCTCCAGGTCTGGCAGATCAACCAGCAAGGTTGGGCCGGCGCGGTTGATGTCGCTGCAACGCTTGAAATGATCGGGCGCCGGCGGCATGTCCGTGGTGAGGGAATGGACAAAGTCGGCCTTGCCCAGTTGCAGCGCGGTGTTGTAGCGACGCTCATAGCCGATGGTCGTCAGCCACTTGGCCCCGATCGACCGGCCACAGAGGGAGCCCGCGCCGTGGGCGGGATAGACCTCGCAATAGTCCGGCAACTTGAGCAGCTTGTCGTGTAGGCTGTGATAGAGCCTGCCCGCAAGCTCGGTTGCCCGATTGGGGAAGAGGTCCGGCCGACCGACATCGCCGACGAACAGCACATCTCCCACGAACACGCCGATCGGGGTGTCGCCCCGGGCCCTGTCCGTCACCGTATAACACACATGTTCCGGCGTATGGCCCGGGGTCTCGATCACCTGGAGAAGCATATCCTCGATCTCGATGGTGTCCCCTTCGGCCACCGGGACGTGGTCGAACTCGCATTGGGCGGCTCCAGGCGCATAGATGCTGGCTCCGGTCCTCTGGGCCAGGTCCATGTGTCCAGAAATAAAATCGGCGTGAAGATGGGTCTGTAAAATATGGGTAATAGTCACGCCCAGCTCGCGCGCCTGATGGATATACAGGTCCACATCACGTTGGGGATCGATAATGGCACAGCTCGCTTTTCCGGCCAGAAGGTAAGAACTGTAGGCGATCTTGCCGAGGAAGAAATGTTTCAATAACATGGGGGCTCTCCTTTTCTGTTTTTCTCGATGTAAAATGGGCGCTGTCCCGCGCCAGCCATCCTGAACCGTAAGATACCATAAAGGCGCACCAGCTACAAATCGGCGTATCGGCTGCATCCCGCATGGAAACGCTTCTCAAGGTGTGATTTGACGCACCGAGGCAGCCATGATATGATAGCGCTGCACCCGGGGGCGTAGCGTAGGGGTGAACATGTTGCCGGTCAAGCCAAGGATCCTGGGTTCGAATCCCGTCGCTTGTGTCTTTGGTTCCCCTTTGGAGCAACTGCCCGACCGGGGCGATTGTCCGGAACGAGAGCTCGTCTTTTTCCAATCAGGCGCTTCGCAGCGGGACCTGGAAGGAGAACCCGATGACCGACTGGCTTGATTGCATCATTGACCGCCGCCAGAGCGATAGCCGCAAATGGCGCCAGTACGGCGAGGATGTGTTGCCGTTGTGGATCGCCGATATGGACTTTCCCGCTCCGGAACCGGTGCTCCGCGCCCTCCACGAACGGGTTGACCACGGCATCTTTGGCTATGGGCTGGAACCGCCGGAGCTTCGTCCGCTCCTGGTGGAGCGGTTGGAGCGCCTCTACGGCTGGTCGGTCTCGCCCGAAGCGCTGGTCTTTATCCCAGGGGTGATGAGCGGCTTTAACCTGGCTGCCCGGACTGTGGCCTCGCCGGGGGATGGGATGTTGGTCCAGACGCCGATCTACTATCCCATCCTGCGCATCCCGACCAACGCGAATCTGGTCCTCGAGGGAATGGAATTAACGCGCTGCGCCGACGGGCAGTACGAGATCGACTTTGACCTCATGGCTGCCACCTTTACGGCACGCACCCGTCTCTTTTTGCTGTGCAATCCCCACAACCCGGTGGGGCGCGTCTTTCGCCGGGAAGAGCTGGAACGGATGGCCGAACTCTGCCTGCAGCGTGAGGTGTGGATCTGTTCGGACGAGATCCACTGCGACCTGGTCTTCCCCGGCCATCAGCATATCCCCATCGCCTCGCTGGCGCCGGAAATCGCCGACCGGACGATCACGTTGATGGCACCGAGCAAGACCTACAACCTGGCCGGATTGCATTGCGCCTTTGCCATCATCCCCAACGCCGAACTCCGCCGCCGCTTCCAGGCGGTCCGCGCCGACCTGGTGCCGGGGGTGGACGTCCTCGGCTTTACCGCGGCCCTGGCCGCCTACCGTGACGGCGGACCGTGGCTCACCGAGGTCCTGCGCTATCTGGAGGCCAACCGGGACTTTTTATGGACCCGGGGAAAGGAGTACCTGCCGGGTGTGACCTTGACCCAGCCGGAGGGCACCTACCTGGCCTGGCTGGATTGTCGGGCGCTGGCGGATGGCCCCTCCTGGAACCCCCATCGCTTTTTTCTCGAACGGGCGAAGGTGGCGCTGAACGACGGCGCGGTCTTTGGTCAGGGTGGGGAAGGGTTTGTTCGGCTGAACTTTGCCTGCCCACGGGCCACGCTCCAGGCTGCCCTGGAGCGGATGCGCCAGGCGATCGTTGCGGGAGAGACGTGATCCTGTAGCATCGCAGCATCTGGACGGCTGCCTGGGGCAAGTCCTCATCAACTTTGACATGCACGATTCCAACCCCTATCCCGGCAACGGGGCAACGAACTCTTGGTGCCTCAGCTCTGCGGCGTAAGCCAAAGCCGCCCGGATATCCTCTTCGGTCAGTTGTGGATAGGCCTCGCGTATCTGAGTCGACGTCATGCCGTCGGCCAGGCTGCCTACAATCATTGCTACGGGAATACGGGTCCCCTTGATACAGGGATCACCGTGGTGAAGATCTGGCGCGATCACAATCCGCTCCTGCCAAACCACACGTCCCATCTCGATCCCTCCCGCTTTGAGCTCCGATCAGGATTCCGTGTTCTAACCTTCTAAACTGGAGCTCTCCAATACAATCCATTATACCACACAATGGCCCACCTGCCGAATTGGCTACCTTCAGTTCACCACATGGAGGAGAGGTCTGGTTCTCGCCCCCACCCTATCCCGCAACCCCCTTCCCCCTTTCATAGATAGGTTTTTTGGATCGCTGAAGTAGACAGCGAGAGAGGGTTTCCGCGATGATTGACCGGTCGCTCAGGTAAGCCGAAATCAAATTTGGCTTACGCGTTGCCGCGCCGGGAACGGCTCAGTAATGAAGGGGACGGAATTGGCAAGGGGGACAGGTTGTGGTATACTGGGGTTGCATTTTCCTTCCCGGGCGGGCCTCAGGATCATTGGAAGTTGAATCCTTGACGCCAATCACCCGGCGTGACCGATGGAGGATGTCGTTTCGTTTCCCGCATCCGACCAGCGAATGACACACAGATCAAAGGAGGAGATCATGTCTGAAGAGCAACGCCGACGTCAGTACAGCGAAAAGCAGGAGAAGCAGGAAAAAGAGGAGGAGAAGCAGGAGAAAAGCTGGGATGAGAAGTGGCGTCGTGACCCCCTCAACGCCGCAGCCTGGGCGTTGATCCTGATCTGGGGCGGGCTGGTGCTGCTGGCCAGCAATATCGGCGTTCTGCGTTGGGTCGAGCTTCTAGAGGCCTGGCCGCTCTTTTTCCTGGGCGCCGGGATCATCCTCCTGTTGGAGGCAGCCATCCGTCTGGTGGTGCCGACCTACCGGGGACCGGTGATCGGCAATGTGGTGCTGGCCCTCATCTTCCTGGGGATCGCCTCGGGTGGGTTGATCAACTGGGGTCTGATCTGGGCCTTTGTGCTGATCGCCATCGGTGTGGCCATTCTGCTGCGCGGGCTGTTCTTCCGCCGCGAATAGGCCGGTTGCTCACAAGCGGCCCAGGTTGAACGTCCGGAATTCATCCCAGTAGTAGCGCAGGGGCGTCCACCACTTTTCCCGGCCAATACAGCGATAATAGGGCGGACGAACAGCCAGGATGCGGTCGCCGATGCGATAGCGGGGCAGGATCGGAGTCGAGACGACCAGACTGCCCATCTCGCCGGGGTGCATCTCGTGCAGCATCTTGAGACCGGACCGGGTTTGGACTTCAAAGAAAAAGAGGTCATAGTTGGGCACCCAGGCCCGTTTCTCATCTCGTTGCTGGCCGAACATGCCTTCGGTGGTGCCATAGATCTCGCGGATGGCGATGGGGCCATAGAGGGCGTGCAAGGCCGGCACATAGACGGTGTTGATGCCGGGCACGCTGCCCAGCGTGGCGATCTGGACCTTCCACAGCTCTTTGGGGTAGATGCCATGTCGGCGGCGCAGGTACCGACCGAACAGAACAGCCGTGGTGGCAACTCCCCCGACCAAGGTGACGTTCTCCCCTTTGGCCTTCTGATAGGCCAGTTCAAAGCGGGCGTCCCAGTCGGCCTGGGTCTTGCCTCCCCCCAGGACATCAATCTCATCCTGGGAAGGGACGGAGCGGATCGGGGTCTGGGTGGAGACGAAACGGGTATAGATGCCCGAGCTGTAGCCATACTCGACCTCCCGCTCGCCAACCCGCACCGTCCCCACGACCGAGGGGAAGTTCAGGTTCAGGTTCACGCCCTGGAACAGGTCAAACCGACCGGTGGTAGCGACATAGTTCAACATCGCCCGGCCGGCGCTGACCCGCATCCGCAGGTCGGTGGGGGTCATGGGGATGAACTTGGATTCGCCCTGGGTGGTGCCTCGGGTGATGGCCCAGCCGACCGGTTCCTCGTTCAGCAACAAGCCGATCTCGCCGGCCATCACCCGCCGGATGAGCGGCTTGTAATCATCATAGGTGGCGATAGGAAAGGCGCGGCGGTAGTCGTTGATCGTCTCGATCTGGGCCGCGCCATACTGAGCGCCATATTCGGTCTGGGCATAGATGGTCAACAGGCGGTGCAGCACGGCCTCCTGGGCTTTTGCCGGATCGGCTACCGCCTCATGCCAGGGCTGCAAAAAGGCCAGGATCGCATTCAGGGGCGACGGGATATCGCGTGAGTCCATGTATTCCTCCTGATCGGGCTGGACAGCTCGACCGCCTGGGCCGAGATGACCGGATGGATCATCAATATACCACAAGAGGGGGACAAGGGCAAATCGCTTGCGTCAGGCCCGGCGGCAGAGATGCATTTGAGAGTTCTGGGTGACACAAGCTCTGGCTTGGTCGCGCCTGGCTTGGGGTGTGGAATTGTGTCGAATTCAGCCATGCGGCTGAAGCTTCGACTCCCGGAGTGGAGCCTTCAGGCGTCCGGCTGAAGCCTCGACTCCCGAAGCGTAGCCTTTCAGCGGGGTCAGGAAACCAGGAGACGGGTGTGGGGAATGTCAACCTTGCCTTTCTGACCAGTAAGTTCCGTCGCGTGCGCCAATTCTCTTCGACGGTGCATCGCCTCCTGTCGTTCGCCCTGTTCCTGGGGCTCGGCAACGGGGTGTGGGCGTTGCTGTTTAACCTCTATCTGAGGCAGGTGGGCTATCGGCAGGATTTCATCGGCGACCTCAATTTCGTGATGTCGATCGCCTCGGCGGTCACGGCTCCTCTGGCTGGCCTGTTGAGCAATCGCCTCGGCCGGCGGACCCTCCTGGTGATCGGCGCAGTTCTGGAGATGGCGGCCCAGTTGGGAACGCTGTGGGTCGTCCGCCCGGAGGCGCTGGTGGTGATGATGTTGATCAAGGGGATCGCCTTTCCGGTGTGGATCGTGTCCTTCAATCCCTTGCTGGCCGAGCATAGCCGTTTGGAGGAGCGGGTCGCCGTGTTCAGCGCGGCCAACATGATCTGGTTGGGATCGGCCATGGCCAGCAGCGTCGTGGGCGGCTGGCTGCCCGCACTCCTGGCAGCAGCGGGATGGGCACCTAATCCGGAAGGAGTAGCCGCCTACCGCCTGGCGGCGACGATTGGCAACGCCCTCTACTTGCCGGCCGTGCTCTGTCTGTTGGCTTTGCCGGGGGAGGCAGAGGCGCGAAGAGAAAAAGAGGTCGGGCTTCCGGTGTTGCCCCTGCCCAGCGGGGTTGTGGGCATCCTGGCCTTCTTTTTGCTGATCAGCGTGCTGTTTGGGCTGGCCTACGGGGTCTTTTTTCCGTTCGCCAATCTCTATTTCAAAGAACACCTGGGGGCGGCGCCGGGGGTGGTCGGGTTGATCATGGGCGCCGGCCAGGCGGCTGGGGTGGTGGGCATGTCGCAATCGCCGGCGCTGGCGCGACGGCTGGGCAAGGTGCGCGCCGTGACCGTGGCCCAACTGACGGCCCTGCCCTTCCTGGTGGGCCTGGCCCTGACCGATCAGTTGTGGGTCGGCTGTCTCTGTTTCGTCGCGCGCTATATGATCTGGAACCTGGGTTCGTCCATCTTTGATGCTTTCCAGATGGAAGCGGTGCCGGACCGGTTGCGGGCGCTGCTCAACAGTCTGGCCGGTCTGCCCAGCGGAGTGGGGTTCAACCTGGCCTGGGCGCTTGGTGCGGCGCTTGGGGGGCGCCTTATCGTCCACTATGGCTATCCGGCGATCGTCCTGGCGGCGGTGGCCTTTGCCCTGCCGGGCGCGACACTTTACTTCTTCCGGTTTCGACATGGCACCGGGCTTCCCGCGTCATCCGGTTAGCGGTGACCGAAGGCGCGCGGTCGGGGCTATGGGGCGGATCGGACGGTGCGCTGGGCAGCCTGAGGGCATGACTCAGAGGATGGCCCGAGGCCGCGCCTGAAGGCTCGACTCCTGTTGCCCGGGAGCGGAGGCTTTAGCCGGATGGCCTGCCGCCTGGAGACTCGACTCCCTTTGTATCACCCAGAATTCTGAAATGCGCGCTCAGCCCGAAAACATCCCTGCCGGGCTGGACAGGGGAACTGAAATGTGATACAGTCCTGCCAGGGAGTAGAGTATGACTGATTCTTCTCTGAATTTGATCCGCGTCCTGCTTCTGATCGGCGCGTTGTTCCTCGTCGTGCTGGGGGTGGTGGTCGGCGGGGTGGGCCTTCTGGTCGGGGTTCTGGGGCCGGCTGACCGGCTGATGCCGATGGTGATCATCAGTCTCTCCTTCCTGACCCTGAGCGGGGGACTGGGAGCGGCGATGGCCTGGCAGCTCTGGCAGGCGCTGCAGGGCCGGGGATCGCGCCCGTTTCAGCCCAAAGGGATCGGGGCGCTGGTTCTGATCCTGATCGCGGCCCTGGTCGTGGGCCAACTGATCCTCGCCTTCGACCTGCTGCCGGGGTGGACCTTTCCACCGCTGTACCTGGTGGCCGCCCTCGTTCCGCCGTGGATCATCCTCTCCCTGATCGGCCGGAGGCTGGCTCCGCCGACGCGCTGGCGGGATGTGGTATTTCAGCTCAGCAGCGGGGCGCTTCTTTCTACCTCTTTGGCCTTTGTCGTGGAACTGGCGGCGCTGTTGACCGTGTCGTTCCTCATGTTCAGCGCGGTGACCATCCGACCGGGAGGGGCGAAGCTACTCCAGGCTCTGGCGCAGGCGCTCCAGCAGTCGGCCTGGCTCGAGGATCCGGATCGGTTGATCTCGCTAGTGCGGATGCCGGTGGTGGTGGCCACGGCCTCGTTCCTGGTTGTTGGCGTGGTGCCGGTGGTGGAGGAGGCGCTCAAGACGATCGGCACCGGCTTGTGGATCCACCGTCGGCCGGGGATGTCCGAGGCGTTCATGTGGGGGGTGTGCAATGGAGCCGGGTTTGCCATGGCCGAGGGGCTGTTCAACAGCGTGAATGCGCTGCCGCTGTGGACGCCGGTGGCCGTGCTGCGCATTGGAGCGGCGTTGATGCACTGTTTCACCGGCGGGATCACGGCTCTGGCGTGGCACAGTGGGGTGGTGCGGCGGCGGTGGGGCCGCGCGGCGGGGCTGTATCTGGCGAGCGTGGGCCTGCACGGGCTGTGGAATGCGGTGGCGGTGGCAATGACCCTGTTCTCCCTGAGTATGGGAGGGGCCGGGGACGTGGTGCCGTGAGGGTGAAGTGTGGGTCGTGCAAATAATGGCAGTCTTTGCCTTACCCTGGCCCTTGCACCCCGTTCCCGCCTCCGCCGGGGGAGAAGGGAACGGGGTGCAAGTGATTGCGCCCCAGGGGGATGAAGCAGGGACCTTCCCTCAGGCCAAAGGCCGGCTACACGGCCGCAGAAAGCAAGCAGTCAACAGCGGTCGGCTATAGCCTGGAGGCTGAGTCCTGATCCAGGTAGAGGCGGGCGTGCGCTACCCGGCGCAGAATGGATCCAGGCCGCTCCTCGCTCACCGGTTCTTTCAGACAGGCACGGACTGCCTCGGCTTTCCGCGCCTCTGGAACGATACATAATACAACCTTGGGTGCCAGCAGGGCCGGGATCGTCAGCGTGATGGCGTGGGTAGGCACCTCTGCCAGCGAGGCGAAATGCCCCTCACCCACTTGCTGCCTGCGGCTTGCTTCCGCCAGCTCAACCACTTTGACCCACACCGGGTCGTCAAAACGGGCGTAGGGTGGATCATTGAAGGCCAGGTGCCCATTCTCACCCACACCCAGAGCCACGAGATCAGCCGGGTACTGTCTTAATAAGGCTTCATATTCTCGACAAACTCTCTCTACATCTTCAGGTTGGCTGGGGATTGGGTGAAAGGAGCGGGGGTTGACAGCCTGGATGATGTGCTGGCGCAAGAAAGAGCGGAAACTCGCCTTGTGGTTCGGGTCAATGCCCAGATATTCATCCATGTGAAATACATTCACCTTTGACCAATCAATCCCCTCCAAATCGCGCAGAGCGTGCAGAAACGTAAGCTGCGAATTGCCCGTGGCGAGGATGATGTTGGCCTCTTGCTTCTCGGCGATCGCTCGGTTGATCACTTCTCGCGCGTCCAGGGCTGCCGCCTGTCCCAGTTCCTCGTTGCTTCGATAGATGGCTACCGGCAAACAGTCATATTGTGCGGTCTTGATCGGTTCTACGTGTCTCATCATTATCTAACCTCGTGTTTGTGAGTTCAAGCCGATGGCTCCACCGAGGCGGTTCGTAGGGATCGATGCGTCGGAGAGCCACGGTGTTCGTTGCTACCTTGCGTAGACCCACCGGCCGCCGATCATGGTTCGCCATGCGGTCCAGTCGTCCTCAAAGATGGCGATGTCTGCATCTTTGCCGGCCCCCAGGCTGCCTTTGCAGTCATCGACACCGATGACCCGCGCCGGAGTCAGGGTTGCCATCCGGATGGCTTCGACCAGCGGGATGCCCACCACCTCTGTCAGAATGGGTACCATTTGATTGACCAAGGTCGTGCTGCCAGCGAATCCCGTGCGGTCCAGGACCATCCCCACCCCATCGTGCACTTCGTACTCCATTTCGCCCATACGAAAGCGAGTGCCTTCGGGCATCCCTGCGCCGCTGGTCGCGTCGGACACAACACACAACTGGTCTGGCCCCTTGCACTTGTAGGCCAACTTCATCAGAGTAGGGGGCAGGTGCTTGTTGTCGGCAATCATCTCCGCCGTTAGCTCGTCAAAGACCAGTGCTGCCTCGAGCAACCCCGGCTTGCGCCACGGGCCCTGGCGCACGGTGCTGGACTGTCCGCTCCAGAGATGGACAACATGGCGCAGGCCGGCCTGTATTCCTGTCCGCACATCCTCATCCCGGGCGGAGCTGTGCCCGGCCGCCGGCACGATCCCCAGCCTGACCAGCCTGGCAGTGAGCGCCAGAGCGCCTGGCAATTCGGGGGCGTAAGTCATGATCTTGATCACGTCGTGATATTCGAGCAATAGGTCGGCCGTACCATCATCCGGGGTTCGGATGTTTTTGGGGTCCTGGGCCCCCCTTTGCTCCAGGCTAAAATATGGACCTTCTAGATGCACGCCCAATACTTGGGTTCCTTCACGCGGTTCGCGCATCCATTGACGGCTGCACTCCAGGCTCCGGAGCAGGTCTGGGATGGGGGCGGTTGAGACGGTCGCCAACAGAGATGTGACACCGCGTGCCACATTCTCCTGGGTGATGGCGGCAAAGGCCTCGAATGTGCCTTCGTTAAAGTCATGATTCAGGGCTCCATGGGTATGGATGTCGATCAGTCCTGGGGCGATGTAGCGTCCGCCCACATCTACCTGCTCGATATCGCTCCCCAGAGAGCCGATATCGGCGATGCCCAAGATCCTGGACCCTTCGATGATAACCGCCTGGTTGGTCACGATTTTTGTCGGCAGAATCACACGGCCATGGGTCAGTGCGAATCGGCCTGTGGGCTGTTCCAGTTTCTTTTCCGTCATGGTTCTCTCTTTCTGGAAATGCCGGGCGGCAATACTCCGGCCCGATCCGCAGCGCAGGCTGGAGCATTGGTGTTCGGCACGCTCACTCCCTCACCGTGGTGCCTGGCGCAGACGACTCTGAGGTTCTGCTCACCACCACATGGGCACCGTGCCCTGGACTACTCCAGCCAGGCTTCCCAGAGGTAAGCGCTGCGATCGACGTTGTCTGTTTCCGCGGCAAAGACACGAGAGTCGCCATCCCAGGCGATGTCATGGATCATAAAGCAGGAGGCTGTATCATCGCGCATCAGGCCCAGATTAGTGAACTGTCCCGTCGTTGTATCGTACAGGAATAGCCCTGTCTCGTCATACGCTCCGTAACTGCCCAACAGCTTGCCCTCTGGGCCCACTGTCAAGCCGGACAGGCGAATCGTGTCGGCCGGTTTTCCCAACGACAAGAGTTTCCCCCTCTTTGGGTCAAGTCGGTAGAGTTCACCCAACGTAGTCCCGAAGTACAGGTAGCCATCGCCTCCGTTGATGAAAGAATCTATCGGGCCATTCATGGGAAAGTTGAATTCGTGATTCGGGTCGAGAGTGGGGATCGGTTCCTCGTAGAACTCTGGTTTGCGTTCGTCTGGATGGTACCGAAACAGACAGTGTTGTCCACGTCGGTTCGACCAAGTGCCCCAGACGTATCCATCGTCATCCAGACCACACTCGTGGAAGTGGCTCCCCGTGAAGAATGAAAAGAGCGTTCTTCGATTCTTGAAATCATAGTCAAAGAAGTAGATGACCGGATATGTCACTCCGTATATCCGCTGTCGTTTCAAATCCACTCCAATATTTTGAATATAGTCATGCGGCACAGGGATTCCCAAACATTCATAATGCCCTTTTCGATAGTAGTAGATAGCACCGCCCAGAGCATCGTTGCGCTCATCCAAATCAACCAGCCCGGCGGTCCCGAAGTAATAGCCACCCTCATTATCTGGCACAAGCCCTCGGTGGATCTTGATGCCTTGCGGGTCGGTGGCGACCTCTTTGAAGCCCAGGGATTCGAATTTCGCCGAGTCAGGCCAGAATCGCCAGAGCAGGTCTCCATCGTAAGCTGTCAACCCGATATACAGGCAATTCTCGGTCGGGTTCCAGTTCACTGCCGTCAACGAAACCCAGTTGTTGCGCAGAGTTGGATCGGTGCGCAGGACCTTGAAGAAGGCACTCTTCCTGTAGTTTTCGATAGCCCTGCTGGGAACCTCCTTTAAAACGTGATGCTTAACATTTGAGATTCTCATGTTCTTTCCCTTTCCTTTTTTGAGAAGCGCACCCCGAGATTGGGATCTACGGGATAAAGGTCCTAGCGAGACGGACCGACCATTTCAGAGTCCGGACTCTGCTCTACAGGCTCTTTAGCGGAGGGGTCGTGCTCAGCTCAAAAAGCGTGTCGCTCATCTCCGCGCACAATTCCTGCACGAGGTCAAGCGAGGCCGGCAAGGGCTGTTCTTCAGAGCTCTGATAGAAAAGGGTATGGACCCACAGGCCCGAGGGGTATTGCGTTCGACAGAACCAGCGAAGGATGCGTTCTGCTGTTTCTGCATATCTCCGCTCACCCGTGTGCCGATAGAGCTCGGCCGCAGCCCACATAATCTTGCACGATCCGTAGTTATGCCAGCGCCCTTCACCAAGTCGGTGGAAAAAATCAAACAGGACAACAGCTCCCTCCAGGTACTTGCTCTCTGAAGTCTGATCGTAGAGCTTGCACAAGAACTTCATAGGCTTGCCGACTAGCCAGATTAGTTCGCCCAATGGATCGGCCTCAGAGCTCAGGCAAAACTGCTTCCGCCCATGGACTGAATTTAGGTCCTCGTCGCCCCAGACCCCCGTCATCAACCCGGCGTCAACCTCCCAACTGGAGAAGAAAAACCGGTCAGGCTCGGGTTGTGCTTCGAGCAATCTCAGGATGAAATCTCCGGCTCGGATGGCCTCACTTACCAGCCCACACGCTAGCAGGGCCAGACCAGCCGAAGAGGTGCTGGAGCTATCCAGATAGCGAGTGTCGACCTTCCCAGAGGCCACATCGAACCGTGAGAAGAATCCGCCAAGTTCAGGGGACTGGAACCGGCGAACGAACTCCATGCCGCGAGCAGCCGGTCCATAAACTCCCAACCTGCGCAATCCAACAATGATCCATCCGTTTGAATAGACATACCGGTTTGCCGGGCTACAGGGCAGATGCGCCCAACCTTTGTGCACGCGGCTGGTACGAAAGTCTCCATCTGTCTGGAGGTATCGCATCTGCATGAGGTCGGCATAAAAGCGGGCTCGCACCGGATCGCCGAGCGCCGCATACAGGTAAGGAGCCTTATAGTGTGCGCTGAGGTCCTCTATCTGGGAGATGGCTGTGTCGTGCTCACGAAGCCAGCTTATGCCCTGTGCAATCGCTTTCTGTCCTTGCTGGATCAGCTCTTCATCCACATGTATCTCCTGGTAACCGGATTCTAACAACTCTTGCAGGAAGACAACGACTTACAGCCGATAGCTTGAGAAAGTGAACTCGTGACAGGGGGTTCCCTGCCCTATCCGTATCTCTCGCTTCAGGGGTAGCACAAGATAGGAATAGTGGGTCGTCAGCTCTGGATATGTATGCTGGCAGAGACCGCCTTCCTCAATGCTTGTATTCAGCAGTGAAATTAGCTCTCGCACTCCCGGTGAAGGAGTTTTCTGAAAGAAACGCGCCACATTCTCCAGGCGTTTCTGCGAATTCTCGGTCAGGCTCGGTAGACCCGGGATTGCCAGAGGGATCATCCCCTGCATTTCCGGCTCCAGGAAATGGTTTGCGCAATACAGCCCATCCACGACTGTGCCCAGAGCAGTGGAACGATTTCCACGAGCTAGAGGATAGCGCACCGCACACCTGGTTCCTGATTTCTCCACAACCGCTGCCTGCCCGGTACTATCTACGAGGGCAATGTTCAGCCCCTTGCCTGCCATTGGAACATCCTTACAAAAGTCAATCGCTTCGGCCACAGTGCTGCAACGTTCGAGTATCACGCGCGGGTACTCCAAAGTGGGGATGCCTTCACCACGCTGCCCAGGCATGGTCGGTGCCGATCCCTGGCCCGCGGCCAAGCCGGCCGAATTGATACCTACTTCTGCCCATAGACAACCTGACCAACTGATGGCAAAGTAGGAATATCCGGAGTCTGGTTTTACATGCTGAATCGAATAGTAAGCATAGTCACTCCCGATGTCACTGGTTTTTGCCAGTACGGGTCCCTCTTCAGTCTTTAATGCAATGACATTGGTGCATCCATTCAGCGCACCGATGGCCGACACGAAATTGAGGGTGCACACATCATCAAATCCCATGCCTGCCCCTTCGGCAATCGCTTCCAGTTCCTCCACCATTTCGGGACACAGCTTCCTGAGCGAGCAGACCATAATGTCCCTAATCATTGCAACCCGATCGTGGGGCATGTCTCCCAGCCAGATCGGGCATTGGGTAAGGAGCTCAAGTATCAAGTTCCTAAAGACCCGGCCTTGTTGAAGTCCCCGTTGGCGCGCCGTCCCGGTCAACACGATCTCGTACATGAAAACCCTCACTTCGGATTCGTGCCATCATATTCGCAACACGGTGGACTTTCCCCTGATAAGGTCACTTGCCCATCCCCAACGTGAGACCTGACATCACGCGCTCGGAGAGGGCAAGGTAGACCAGGAAGTTCGGAATGAGCACAATGACAATGGCGGCGAAAAGGGCAGCCCAATCTGCAGTGTACTGCATGCTGTACCGGATATTCATGATGCCCAGCGGTAACGTCCGCAGGTTATCACTTCGGATGATCAGCATTGCCAGGAGGAACTCGTTCCAGATATGTACAAAGTTGAATATCGCTGCAGTGATTATTCCTGGACCCGATAGCGGCATCATCACGCGCCAGAAGATGGCAAACTCTGAACAACCGTCAATGGCTGCGGCATCCTCCAACTCGGTCGGAAGTGTGCGGAAAAAGCCTGTCAAGAGCAAGATGGTGAAGGGGACCGAGACACCGATATATGTCAATATCAAGCCCTGCAAGGAGTCTGCTATGTGAAGTTTTGTCAACAGCACGAAAAGAGGCACCAGGATGAGCTGAAACGGTAACCCCATGCCAGCGATGAAATAATAGGTTACCAATGTGTTGCCTGGAAACGAGACCCGGGATAGCGCATATGCCGCAGGTGCAGAGACGGCCACCACGAACAGGACAGACACAGCGGTCACCAACACGCTATTGGTGAAATAGACGTTCATATGAGCGAGCTTCCAGGCCTTCCCATAATTAGCAGCGGCGGCCTGCAAGGGAGTCGCAGGAAGCGAGAATGCACTACCAAAGACCTCGCGATTGGTCTTGAAAGAGCTCTCAATCAGCCAGAGGAAGATAAAGATCGTGACTGCCGCCCAAAGGAACAGGAACGCGTAGTACGGAACATTACGTAGACGATAGCGCCAAGATACAGTCGTTCGGGTTGCCATAGATCGCCTCGCTCAGTATTCGATTGCTTCACGCCGCATCAGGAATCGAGTAATTCCGACAGCGACGACGACTAGAATGAGCAGTACCACACCCATCGCAGTGGCGTACCCCAGCCGGAATACCGGCGTGTAGGTACCCACCGCTGTGGCCCAGATGTAAATGGTGAGCGTGTAGGTGGAGGTCGGTGGCGCAGGGAAAGTGGTGGCGATGATGAGGTCAAAAATCTTGAGTGAGCCGACCATCCATAGAGCCAAAGCGACGGCAAGGACGTCCCAGATCATCGGCAGGGTAATGGTGAAGAACATCTTCCATTCCGAGGCACCATCCAGGATGGCCGCTTCGTAGTAGGATGGTGGGATCTTGTCGATGCCGGCCGTTAGAATGACCATATAGTAGCCCACATATGTCCAAATCACCGCCACTGTCAGTGATTGTATAATGTGTTCTGGCCCCAGCCAGACCCGGTCCAATGCCCCCAGTCCAACTAACTGCAACAAGCCCGATAAGGGGCCCCAATTGTTGTTGTAGATGAATTGCCAGATCAATCCCAGGCCGAAGCCAGGAACGACATTGGGGAAAAAGATCAGGGCCCGGAAGAACTTCCTGCCCCGGAGGTTACGCTGAAAAATGGCTGCAAAGAACATGGCAAGAGCAAAGATGCCGATGCCACCAGCTAGGCTGATAAACAGTGTCCGCCAGAGGGATCCCCAAAAGATGTTATCTTTGAGCATCTCTTTGTAGTTGCCCAGCCCAATGTAGACCATATTCCCACCAAAACCGGTCCAGTCGTGGAGACTCACCCGGAAGGCTTCAAGGGCTGGGTACACAAAGAACAGAGTATACAGAATCAGAGCCGGAAGAATAAACGGACCAACCAGCCGTTGGCGCCCTCGTCGGCCCATCGGTCTTTCCCTCCCATATACGAAATGCTATTCCTGACAGGTCAGTGCGGGCCAGATTGCCCGGCCCGCACTGACGCCTATTCGCTGTGCGCGGTTATTGAGTCTTGGCCCAATAGGCCTTGCTTTCAGTCTTTAGACACTCGATGAACTCTTCAGGTCCGATCTGCATCTGGAAGAACTTGTCGTCGCACACGTTGAACACAGTGTCCATATACTCTGGGATTTCAGTGTTCAGACCGGCGCGCGCGGGCATCGCGGTGTGAGTCTCGAGGATCTTGAACTGATTCTCGAGTGCAGGAGGTACCGGCACATCGACCAAGGGGACAGGCGTACCAAGGCCAGCGATCTGGGTCCCGACCTTCTTGGACATGATGTACTGCAAGTACCGCGCGACAGCCTCAGGATGCTTAGTACTCTTGAGCACTCCGTAGGTATTCGCCCAGTGTTCCACATACTGATTGCCCTTACCACCCTCGACCTTTGGAAAGCCGAACAGGCTGACCTGGAAACCTTCTGGCATCTGCTCCGACATCTCTTTGGGCAGCCAAGCGCCGCAGAAAATCATCGCGATCTCGCCGTTAACCCACTGTACCTGCGCTGCCGGCCAGACAGAACCCTCAAATCCCTTCTGGAAATAACCTTTATCCTGCAGTTCACGTATCATCTTCGCGGCCTGCAGAAATTCTGGCGCGCCCCACTTCTCGCCGGTCTTGTCGTACGCCGCCTCACGGAAAGCGTCCTTTCCGGCAAGGCGGATTGACAGATAGGTCATCCACCAGTTGTTATAGAAGGGGATGTTGCCGTCTGCACCCAGAGGCGCAACGTCGGGTCTCTTGGTCTTGATCGTCTCGAGCATGTCCACGAATTCAGTCCAGGTCATGTCTTCCGGGTCCGGCTGGATGCCGAGTTCGTTCAGCATCTTCGCGTTGTAAAAGAAGGCTGAGATGTAGTCGTCGCGCGGGATTAGATAGTACTTGCCGTCCTCGCCCTTCCCCAACTCCAACGCGCCTGGTTTGAACGTGTCCTTCCATGCTCTGTCGCTGTCATAGGCCTTCTGATTCAGATACTCATCGAGCGGCAACGCCAGACCGGGTTTCACAATAGCGTTATATACACGGTCGTCAGAGTGATCCACAATGTCCACTTGGGTCCCGGCTGCAATAGCGCTCTGCAACTGCGTTAGCACCTGCCGACCAGCCCAGTTCACCTCGACTTCGATGTTCGGATTCTCGTTCATAAAGTCTTTGGTGGCCTGGTCAAGCAGTTTCATTAACGGCTCGCCCTCGCTGAACATGCTCCAGTATACGATTTTGACCTTCTCCGCCGGCTTCTCGGTCGCTGGTGCACACTGGGTGACTGCAAGCGACACCAAAAGCAAGATGGTGACCAGGGTGAGCAAGGCAAATTTGTTGCGTTTCATTATCTTTTCCTCCTCTCATACATTTGGTGTGGGAAGCGCCAGCCCGCTGCCCACCTGACTTTGCCGCAACCTTCGGCATCTGAGGGACTGGCCCGACGAAACAAATACCGATCCTTCCATTACATCCTGCACAGACCCCGCTTCGCCTGGAGCTGTCAGAATGCCTCCAGGGCCCCTCATGTCATCGGTCTGTTGAGCCTCACCTCCTTTCAGCTTTGAAGTAGACTGGCCCTGCGTTTCCGCCCAGGATCAGTATCTTGTCCTTGGCGGATTGAGCGAGCCTTTTCCACTTGGTGTGGCGGACAATGGAGAAGCGCCAACCCCGGCATCTGGACCAGGTGAGTCTTGCACTGTTCTCGGAATTCACATATGCTTCGAGTGCTGAGCTCGACCGGGCCCGAGACCCGCGGGACCTCTCCCAGAAGCCTAGCCGAAGCGTTCGACAACTTCCAGCATTGCCCATACATTCTCATCCGGCGTACCATAATCCATGTTGATGCAGCACACCCCGACTTGGTCGAGAGAACCGGCTGCCAGGAGCAACTGCTCCGTATCCCTGCGGACCTCATCCGCTGTTTGCTGCAACATCCGGGCTGGGCTGAGTCGCAAGTTCAGAAACGCATCCGGGAACGCCTCGCGGCATTTGGTCACATCAGATCCCCAGCCTACATCATAGAAGACGGCAGGCACCCGGGAATAGACCTCAGCAAAGGCGTGGAGGTTGTTGCCGCAGTGGTGGATGCCATATGGCTGCAACCTCTCGGCCATATACTGTTCGTATGGCAGCAGAAACTTTTCATAGGTCGCGGGCGAAACCATTTGCACCGAGCAATTGCTATGCAAATAGATCTTGGGATCGACATGGAGAATCGAACGGTTGGTGGCGACCGCACATGTCCCCGTTCGTGATTTTACATAGTTCGCCACGCGCACATAGGTCTCGGCGAGAATCGCAAACAGATGGTGCACCAGATCTGGATCCTCAAAAAAGTCGATGAACAACTGCTGGCCTCGGAGATGCAGAGCCGTATTGAGCAGGCCATCGGTGTCGAAATCACCCACTACATAGCCAAATTCATCCTCCAAGGCATCCATATCGGCAATCAGGCGATCCATCGGCCAGGTAGTCTCTATGTTGGGCACCTGGAGAGTGAGAATGTGCTCCTTACTCAGGTTGGCCGGAACCGGCCAGGGGGCTTCGTTCCTGGCGAATCTGATCTCCACCCCGAAAAGCGCCGGCATGACAAAACCCCCGGCGACATGCATGGAGCCGATGATCGGTCGGGGCTGCGGCTCTGGCTCATCCAGGCCGAATCGTTCATACATCGCCCGACGCATGACCAGATCGTACTGAATTCGGGTTTCCTTGTCAAAATAGAATGGTTCGTCAAACGAGATCCCATAATGGTGAAACCACCAGTTGGGATTGAAAACCAGTTCGACAGGAATTCGATGAGATGACATCTATCGCTCTCGTAGTTTCAAACGCAGATTGACGGGTAGAGGCGCTTGAGCTTGATCCTCACATCGGTGGTCGTGAAGCGCCCGCTGACGGTAACGCCATTGGCGTTGCCGCTCGCAGCAAGTGGCCGTCTCTTCGGGCAGCCTTGCCAGGTCGGCCTTCAACAAGATCCGCGTCCGCGTCAGTTTGCGCGGTTGCTCGGTCCCCCAGTTGATCATCTCCTGCAACCCTTGCCGTTCTTTACCCAAGTGACAGTGTATCTCTTATCCATAGGGATACCGCCACTGCCCTTACCCATCAAATGAGGGTTGACAGATTACTAGGCTAGCTGACATAGTATCCGTAATCGCGCAGAGCATCCAGCATCGTCAGATAGCTGGCTGGTGGCACGCCGGCCTGGATAGAGTTGCTCGAGGTGAGAACAAACCCTCCACAATCCCCTGCCTGTGCGATCTGGCTTTGGACTTGCCACCGGATCTCGTCGGCAGACTTCTCAATAAGGACCTGGCCTTCGATGGCTCCAAACAACACCAATCTGGGTCCAACCATTTCCCTCAACCGGGCCAGATCCATTCCTGCTGAAGGCTGGATGCCATGCAGGCCATCGATCCCGGACCTGACCAGCAGGTCGAGGATCGGCCAGGTGTGGCCATCGGTATGTTTGATCGCCAACGCCCCAGCCGTATGGATGGCATCGACCTCTTTCTTGAGAAGGGGAAATACAAGCTCCTCGAAATCGCGGGGTGAAATCCACGGCCCCGTCTGGTGGCAATAGTCGGTGCTCAGGACAATGGCGTCCACGCCAGCTTCGACCAGGGTTAGGGCCACTTCGATGGCCCGGTCGGTAGCGGCTGCTAGCAACCGCTTTAGAAATTCCCTATCCCGCTTGACGCGGATGCAGAAATCAACCATGTCCATCATAAGGCCGCCATACGTATCGGGGAAGGTGCCATCGACCGATCCTCGGCCCATCACCGGCCCGCTATCCCGCAACTCGATAGCCGTACGACCGATGAGGAAATGGCTTTCACCTAGCGTGCTGACCACATGCCGCACCAGTTCCAGTTCAGACTCATCGGCGACAAACGGTTGCTGCAAGACGTCGATGGCAGCGTCGTCCAGGGGCGGAACACGCACACACAGTACGTCATCGGTCACTGAGGAGTGCTTCCAGATGCGGCCGTAGGCATCCTGCCACGTGCTCTCGTCGATCCACGCCATGGGCTGGGCGAAATCCCCAGCGCGATACGTGAGGAACACAGGTACAAAGTCCCATTCTAGGGCCTGGGCCAGGTCCACCAGGTCGCGCTTCTGGCTTTCGACAACCGCATCCCGCTTCCCGTCCCACAGCGCCGCCTTCTCCCGGTATTTGGCCCGATAATAGGTGCTGTGCCCCAAGATAGCTTCCGTGATCGGCGCATCGACACCCAGCTCGCCCGTCGGCACCCGGTCCGGCCGCTCGCCACCGAACACGGCGTACATCCTATCCTTTGGCTTCATCGGTTGTGCCCCCCACAGGCCGGCTTTCGCCATGCAAATTCGCCCAACTGCACACTATGCCACACGTATGGACCTATGCCAGCGCCTGGCTCAGCCAGTGCGAAAGACTCTCCGTGCTGTCGATGGTCAGCATTCCGAAAGCTCCGGCCCCGGCGTCTGCCAGTTGGTACGCACGGGCTATCAGATCCAACATAACCTTGCACTCCTGGACCCTGCACGGGCGCCGGAAGCCATCCACCGGTCGGATGAGGACTGGCCGCGGCGCGCATGCCGCCACCACGTGTGGTAGATCATAGTGGCGCAGCACATCGAACAGGTAGACACTGGCTGGGAACAATGCCCCAGAGGGCAGGAGGGCTGTATAGGAGAGGGGAATGTCAAGAGCAATCGCGCCAGCCACACGGCCGTCGAGTGCGGTGGCATAAAGAGCTAACAGACCGCCCACCCCTTCGCCAGCGATAAAAAGCCGCCCCTTGTCGATCTGCGGTGCGATGTAGCACCGCTCCCACAGGAAATCCACGCCGCGGATCGTATCCCACACCCGCTGTCCAAAAAGCGGCCGGTCCATCATGAGCAGATTCGTTGCCGCCTCAAAATCGCTGGTTGCTGTCTCTCCCACACCGCGTACATCGATTGCCAGGACACCAATGCCCTGATTCAAGAGCTTCTTAATCAGGCCTGATTGAATACCCTGCCGCTTGCCCCATTCACCGATATACAGTGTCATCGGCACAGGTTTGTTCCATTCAGCCGGCATAATCAGCATGCCAGGCACCGTGATCCCTTTCTCACTCACAAACGTAACCCGCTCGGCCATGAGGCCATCAGCCCACACTTGGTTGAAGAGGCGGGTGTGAAGCGGCTGGCTCGGTGGGAAGGGACCCAGCACAATCCGCACTCGCTGCCGGATTTCTTCCTGCCAGAGGGCAAGCTCAGGGGCTCGCTCTGGTAAAGGGGGGACCGCGGGCAATCGTTGCAGGTCCTGTTGCAGCAGACGGTCGATATGAGCCTCGGGTGCGATGCGCTGGCTTGGCTCTAGGCAGAAACCAGACAGCGAACCCGGCGTCGGGACCAACGTCGGCGATTGGTCCCGCACGCGACCGGGTGTTGGCAGCGGCGGTTCGGCATAATGCACAGGATAGGGATCGTCGAACAACTCTAACTCGGGTTCCTCGATGGGCGATCCGTCACCGACGCCCGCAAGCCAGTAGGCCAGCCAGCCATATGCTGCCTCCCGAAGGCTGGTCTGATACCCGTGCTCTTCGTCATATTCGACGAACCGAAAGCGCTCCGGCACGCCGGCCAGTTCGTAGTTGCGTTGGATTTCGGCTGCAATGCGCCGCGTCCCCTCCACAGGAAAGATCCTGTCGCGGGTGCCGGTGAGGATCATATAGGGCTTGGGAATGAACAAGCTGGCGATATCGGACATCTCGGCGTAGCTCATGACCTGCGGCACCTGGTTGCATACATCCGTGCCGTCTTCCCAGTTCAGGTCACGCTCGGCGTGCATCGCATGGAAGAAGGTACACGGATAGGCCGCCGGGATGGCACAGCAGAAGCGGTCCTCCACCGCAGCCGTGAACAGGGTGTTGAGCCCACCGCCTGACGCGCCGGTGATGGCGATGCGGCGACCATCTACCTCCGGCCTGCGCTCAAGCAGGTCCAGCGCCCGGATGCTCTCCCAGACCATCAGGCCGAGCTGGCTTCTGCCGACCAGTAGTGCGTTCAGGTGCCCATGGTCTCGCCAACTACCCAGCCGTTCCCCCTGTCCGATCGGATCATAAACCAGCGTCACAATACCGAGTAGCCCAGCCGCCGTAGCACAGAATGACTGGACCGGTGGGGCCAGTTTTCCAGCTTCCATCCAGTGACCACAGGCATACACCAAGCCGGGGGCCGGCTTACCGTGGGCTTCGGGGAGATAGAGGTGTGCCGTCACCGGCAGCCCGGGCCAGGCTTCGTACACCAGCTTCTCGATCCGGTAGCCTCGCCGAATGACCACACCCGTCGTCCGCACTTTCAGGTCAGTACGCTCCGGCCAGGGCAGCAGCCCCAGCGAGTGGCGCAGGCGCCGCTGAAGCGGCTCACGCCGCTGTTCCAGTTCTGCTGCTGACCGGGGCGCAGGCGGTACCGGCTGGTGCTGAGCCAGTTCCTCGATGAAATCCAGCAGCATGGCTGGCTCCCGTGGTCCCGGATCCACGCCCCACAGGGCTAGTTTCTCCCTCATGGTGTTAGCAGACATATGCAAACTCCTACTTGATGGCGCCTGCCGTTAAACCGCGAACAAAGTACCGCTGCCCGACGAGGTAGAGCACGATAATAGGCATCATGCCCAGGAACGCGCCCGCCAGAACTAACGGCTGGTTGACTGAAAATCGCCCCTGAAACTGGGTCAGGCCAGCCATAAGGGTGCGGATCTGATCGCCCTGCAAAAAGATGAGCGAGATGAGCAGCTCATTCCATACCCACAGCGAATTGACCACCACCAGGGTAGCCAAGGCCGGCGTCGACAACGGTAAGATAATGCGACGATACACTTCGAACGTCGAGCAGCCATCGATGATCGAGGCTGCAATGATCTCATCATGGATTGAGCCAAAGAAACTGTTGAGCAAATATACCGAAAAGGGTGCCAGCAATCCGGAATAGATGACGATCACTGCAGGAAAAGTATTGATCCAGCCGATGCGCACCATGAAAATGAATAGCGGGATGACCATCACCACTGGCGGCATGATCATCAGCGACACCAAGACTTTGAGCAGTGTCTTACGCCCCGGAAAGCGCATCTTGCTGGTAGCAAAGGCAGCGGCGCTGGACAACACAGTGACAACGGTCACCGAGGCGACAGTTACCAGCACGCTGTTGCGGAACCAGACGAATAGGTTGCCTCGACGGAGAGCCTCGGCAAAGTTGGCCAAGGTAGGACGCAATGGCGGCGCCAAAAGGCTGACGAGATAGTCCTGTTTGGTCTTGAACGCATTGACCACCACAAAGTAGATCGGAAACAGCGCCGCAAGGCTAACGGCAACGAGCAGAATCTGAGAGAGCAACTTGCCCAAGAGGCTGGCAGGTCGCCAGCCGCCGGATGACTCATCAGACATATTCTTCTTCCTCGCTTCGAAAGAGGGCCCCCAGACCCACAACCATGATGAGTAGGGTGATGGTGAGCAGGATCACAGCTACGGCGGAGGCTACCCCAAACGCCCGATACGCAAAGGCGTTTTTCCAGATATAGAGCTCCAGAACCTGGGTGGCAAAGCCCGGGCCGCCGCCGGTAATCACATAGACGTAGCCAAAGACCCAACTGATCATCGATATAATCTCGTTGACGACAAAGAACCTGATCACCGGCTTGAGCTGAGGAATGGTCACGTAAAGGTGCTCTTGAAACCAATTGGCGCCGTCCAGCCGTGCTGCTTCGCCTAGCTCCTCAGGGAGCGCTGTCATGGCTGCCAAAAAGAGCACGACGCCAAAGCCCAACTCGCGCCAGATGATCACTGCCATCAACGTGGGCAAGGCCAAGTTGGGATTGCCGAGCCAATCGAGAGCCACCATACCGAGGCCTGCGGCACGCAGAACGGTGTTGACCAGGCCGTTTTGTTGCAGGATGTAAATAAAGACGAGACCGATCGCGACCGACGGCAGCACGAATGGCATAAATATCACACTGCGGTAGAACCGCCAGCCCTTCACGCCTTCATAAAGAGGGATCGCGACCAGCAAAGCGATCACCGTGAGTATAGGCACGTTGATAAGCAGAATCGCGTTGTTGCGTAGCGCCGTCCAGAATATAAAGTCCTTGCTTACGAACCGATAGTTCGCCAGACCGACGAACACCTGTTTGGCGCCCTGCAGGGCGTGTACAGAGTAGCGAAGGATGCTGACCAGGGGATAGGCGTAGACGAACAGAATGAGCAGGATGACCGGCAGTACCCACAGGAACGGGGCCCACTTTCGGCGGGAGACCAGGTGCAAGGCGTTCATCACTGAGTATGCTTCACTTGCTCAACACAGCCGTGACCAGCGGGGCAGCGGTCCGCCTGCCAGGTCCGCTGCCCCGCCTCGCAGTTCGTGTGGCGCTACTTCCAGTTCCGGAAGGTCTCAAGCTCGGTCGGATTCTGGGTCCGCCATAGTTCAAGTGTGCGGACAATCAGATCCACAACCTCCTGGGCGGAGGCCCCTGAGGCCAGCATGGAGCCTCCCGGACGCAGCCCATCCATATCCATCTGAGTCGGGATAAAGTTCTCCAGCCAGACGTTGACCGGCGACAGGTTGTACTCGGCCAGCGTTTTGAGCAAGGGATCGTCGATCAAGGCGGTATCGAAGCGATCGTCGGCTGGCACAACACCGGTTGCCTTATACCACGCTTCCAGCCGGCCCTTATCGTGCATGAATTTGATAAAGTCGGCGGCTTGCTCTTTGTGTGGCGACCAGGACGTGACAAAGTAGCTGGTGGACTGGGTGGCGTTATAGGCATCAGCGAGTTTGCCCTTGCCGAAGACAGGGGTTTTCATCACGCCGAACTTGTCGTCGCCCAGTATTCTGCGCCACTCGACCATCTGGCCATCCGTCCCCCACGCCGTAGCGACCTTGCCCTGCGGGAAGAGGTCCATGCCCTCCGGCATGCCGATGGAGGCGATGTTGTCATTAAAGTACCCCTTGTCCAACATGTTGCGGATTTCCTGGATCCAGCGGGTGTACTTTTCGCTGTTGAAATCTGCGTCGCCGACAACGGCTGCCTTAATGTCGTCCACGGAATCGAGGTCTTGTACGCCTAAGATGGCGAACATCCATGCGCCAAAGGCGCTGGCTTTGGCGGCGCCGGCACCAATGCACGGCGTCCCCACCTGTTTCAGCGCCTCGCAAGCTGTTATGAACTCATCCCACGTCTTGGGTGGGTTCTCGGCATCCAGGCCAGCCTTGGTGAAGAGTTCCTTGTTGTAGGCCATGGGGATGCCCATCAGGTACAGCGGTGCGGCCCATAGCTTGCCATCGTACATGTTCTCATTGGTGTTCATCCAGTGCTGGATCTCTTCTGCAGGCAGCAGGTCACTGATCGGCGTCACAGCTCCTGCCCAAACCTGAGACAGCACGGGAATGGTGGCCCATTGTGAGGCGATATCAGGTCCGCTCTTGGCCTGCGCCGCCGTAGTAAAGGCGCTAATCAAGGTATCCGTTGACTGCGGGACCATGTTGATCTTGACATTCGGGTTCAACTTCTCGTACTCGGCGATGGTTTCCTCGAGCCATTTCTCCGCACCCGGGGCGTCGCTCTCACCCCAGAACCAGAACGTCAGCTCGACTCGCTCCGCCGCTGGTGCCTCCGTCGGCACAGCAGCCGCCGGTTCGGTCGGTTTGGGTGGCTCAGTAGGGGCAGCGGTCGGGGCGCAGCCCACAAGCAGAGCCGCTGCCACCACCAGGCTTAGCGTGGCAAAAATGGAACGAGATTCCTTTCTCATTTTTCTTACATTCTCCTTTCCTCGGTCAGATGTCCTCGGCGAGATGCCTCGAACCAAATCAGTGGGCTAGCTGGACCCCTTGCGGTTATACGTCTCTAGCTTTACTCCTCCCTTGCTTGACTAGCTGTGGTCGCCCGCATTCGGTTGATAATCATTGATACCAGGGATCTCGGCGTGCGGCCTCTACGATCTCATCAATAGCACGCACCTGATAGGCAGACAGCGGTTCCGGATGGTGGTGTGCAATTAGCTGCTTGGCTTTGGCTCTTGCTTTGGCTTCAAAACCCTTCACTGGCTGGCTCTGCCAACCTTCCCAAGGATAGCGCTCCATCAACTCCGATCTCCAGAACTCTCGCCGGAAGTTCCTGGCAGTATGCAGGTGACCAAGGTAATTGCCTCCGATACCTACTTCCTTAATGATCTCGACGCATGTCGTGACCTCGTCCACGACAAAACCCTGCAGCATCCGCCGGATGTAGCGCACAATCTCAGCATCCATCACGAGCTGCTCGAACGAGAAGGTCAGAGCGTTCTCCAGTTGGCCCAGCGTGCCCACGCCAGCCGCTCCTGCCAGGACTGGGAAGAGGATGGAGAGAGCCTTCTCCACGCCGGCTTGCACACCAGGAACACAGGCGTCCGTCTTGCCCCCATGGCAGCCGCCGGGCCGACCGTAGTAGTCGGCCAGCATCTGCAAGGCTGCTGCCACCAGAGGCAACCGGTCGGCGCCGGCATAGGGATAGATGAGCGTGCGCATGTCAGTCAAGGTGGGGTTTACGTCAATGCTGACTACCGCATCCTCACGGACTGCATAGGCGAGTGTCAGCCCGCCCAGCGTCTCGGCCAGCCCCAGGACCAGGGTACCCGCCGACGTCGCCGGTGCCGTAGTCCCAGCAGCAGGCATCGTGTCTAGCGATTGTGGAAAGCCACGCTGGATGTACTCGATAAACACCGCAGCCATGTTGTGGTCCAGGCACAAGGGCGAGCGCGCCTCGCCATAGCCTACCAGGATCGGCCTGCGCCGCAAGGCTTCCTGGCTTCCTGCGACTACCTCAGCGATGCGGGTGATGTACTCCACATCTCGGACCGACCAGGCTTCAATACCCCCTAGTTTGGACGTATGCTTGACCAGTTCGGCAGCCATGACCACCGGACGCAGCTTCTCCGGTACTTCAGCGGCGCAGCAAGGTACGCCGACCAGATCGATCTCGTCGAGTGCATCGGCCAGCCGAATGCTATCGCGCACGTCGCGCAACGTCGCGGGTCGCCGGTGGCCGTCAAGATCGTATATGAAGGGCGGAAAACCGCCGGCATTGACCTCAAAGTTGGTATGGATGCGGCGTGGCATGGAGCTGAAATAGATAGCGCTGTATCGGTGTGGCATGCGCTCTGCGTAGCCGGCTGCCGAAACGCCCGGCTCACCTGCAGGGGTGCCGGATACAAACTGGCTGCGGAGCCTGGAAACTGCCTGTTCGACGACTGGCGGCGGCATACGAACCACACGTCGGTCCATGTCTACGTCGCAGCCCGCAGCGTCTAGCCAGAGCAGCGCACCCTCGTGATCAATGCGCATGCCCACCTCGGCCAGAACGTGCAAAGCTGACCGGTGGAGAAGTTCCATCTCCTCCCGACTCAGCAGCTTAATGAGTCCAGAGACCTGGCCCATCGTGCTACCCCTCTAGCAGATGCTGATCGTAGTCGGAGCCCATATCCGCCAGAAGAGATCGCTTGGCACGCCGGAGATGGGCGTCCATCTCCGCCTTGGCCGTCTCCGCATCGTTTGCCTCCAGGGCAGCCATGATCCGCTCATGTTCCGCCTGGGCTACGTCAAGCTCCCGCTCCGACCGTCGATAGCGGATGCGGGCCATCTGCGCATGCACATTCAATTGGTCGTGGACCTGGCAGAGACGTTGGTTCCCGGAGAGAGCGACGAGTTGTCGGTGAAAGTCGTGGTCCAGCTCTAGATAGCGGGGGTAGATGGCGTCACGGTCTTTTGCAGCGGCCAGGGAACCCAACTCCTGAACCATCGCTCGCAGTCGCCTCAGATCCTCGGCACTGGCTCGTTGCGTCACCAGTTCGACGGCATAGACCTCCAGCACACGGCGCACATCAAAGGATTCGGCAATCTCCTCAGGAGTGGGGTCGGTGACGTAGGTGCCACACCGAGGGACGATCTTGATCAGGCCTTCCATTTCCAGCCGGGTCAGAGCCTCTTTGAGGGGTGTCCGGCTGATACCTAACTGCTGTTCAATGGCCTCGAGATTGAGCCGCTGCCCTGGGCTGAACTCTTTACTGATGATCTTCTCGCGCAAGATCTCGTAAGTGACTTCGCCCAGATGGTATATGTTGATGCGTGGGAGAGATACGTCGGTCATTCAAATCTCACTAGTTCATGACCTGAAATCTCAAATTTGAGATTTCAGGCTTATTATACCACGCTCTTTCAAAATGTCAAGGGGTATTTTTATCGCACCGTCCATTTATGCCGTTGCTCGCGGATGAACGCCCCCAGGCCGTGGACCGACTGGAGGACAGCGACCGCTTTGACTTGACCGGCCAGGGAGCCGAGCACCGAGTTCCAGATCAACAGGTCGCCCAACCCGCCCCCCATCAGTCCGATCCGGTCGGCGGCGACGAAAGGACAGGCAGCCAGCGTATCATAGAGCGCCGCGTTGGTCGTTAACGAGATCGGGTTCCTGCGCGGACATCATCAGGACCAGCCCGACGATCGGTCCAACCTCCAGCGTTCGCCCGCCGCTCAAAGCAGCGGGCTCAGCCAACAAAGCCCCGTTCGGGGCTGGCAAACAGCCCGCAGGGCTTGGCTGACTGAGTCCGATGGTTCACCATTCTCATCCCTCGTCGTGCCCGGCCGGGCATGGCAACTCGGTCGGTTCCATGAGCAGCCGGCCGTGGTCGTCGGCAAAGGTCAACCGCCCACCCAGCGGGCGGGAAAGCTCCGCCAGGCGGCCGATCACCGCCGCCGCCTCTTCCCCATCCAGCAGGTGTGGCCAACCGGCGCGGTCCAACCACACCAGCCACAGCTCATACCTGACCCGGTCCCGGTCCAGCACCACCTCGACGATCACCGACTCGGACCATTCGCGGCCGGCTTCCCCTTCCGCCACATAGGGGGCGTGGCGCGCCAGCACAGTGGACCCACAGTCGGCGTAAAAGTCAAAGATGAAATTCCCCAGGCTGTGGAAAATCGGCCGGCCATGGCATATCTGAATGCCCTGCAACGAATGCGGATGATGGCCCACCACCAGATCGGCGCCGGCATCGATCAACGCCTGGCCCAGCGGCGACTGATACTCGGCCAGGTCGCCCTGGTGCGGCGCCCGGTAAAACGGCGGAACCCCCCAGTGGATGGAAACGATCAGGAAATCGGCCCGGGCCCGCGCCTGTCGCACCGCAGCCTGGGCCGCCTCGACATCCTCCGACCAAGCGCGGGTATGCACGAAGGGCGAGGTGCCCGGCTGTTCCAGGCTGAGCGAGGGGACCGCCTCATAGCATTCCGTGACGCGGATGGGGGCGATGCCCGGCCGACCCTCCGCGGCAGCAAAGCCGGGCGGAAGGGTGCTGGCCGCCGCCAGAAAGGCAACGCGCCAGCCTCCCACCTCCACCATCGCCGGCGCCCACGCCTCATCCAGGTCCCGACCGCCGCCAACCGGCAGGATGCCGTGCGCCCGTAGCAGCGCCAGGCTCTCCAGAAAAGCGTCCGAACCATAGTCCAGCGCATGGTTGTTGGCCACGCTCATCGCCCGAAACCCGAGCGCCTGGAGATCGGCCACCCGCTCCGGCTCCATGCGCATGACCATCAACTTGTCGGCCGGCGCGCCGCCGCGCGTCAGGGGACCCTCCAGATTGCCAAAGACCAGGTCGGCCTGGCGCAGCCGAGCCAACGCCCGGTCTGCCGCCCCGGCGTCGGACAGCGGCGCGGTGAGGACCACGTCACCGACAATGGCCAGCCTCGCCACGTCTCGCACTTCGCATCCTACCTCCTGCCCGACGGGTCACCATCGTGGATGGTCCATCGCTGCGGTGGCCGTTGAGAATCAGGACAGCCCCGCCGCCGTTGCCCGGGCGATCTCGGCCGCCCGCTCCAGGGCCCACGCCACCCGGTTGACCCCGCGCCGCAGATGGGTACACAGCACCTGCCGATAGTGTCCCGTCGCCGCACCCAGGTCCAGCGCCGGGGCCAGGTCGGGCAGGGGCGGGATGATGATCGCCGGCTCGGTGCGGAACCGTCCCCTCCGTGTATAGTTGATGGGGATCAGGATCCGTTCCATTTCGAGCACGGTATCGTTGAAGGCACGCACCGCCGGATCGGTCACCGGCCGGCTCACCAGCGCCGGGACATTGCGATACAGACGATCGAGCTGCTCCTGAAGGACATCGGCGGCGGTCAGGGCTGGCGCAAAATTCACCGCTGCGCCCGCGCTGGCGGCGTAGCGGTCCAGCGTGGCGCGCAACTCGCCAGCCAGGGCGCGCAGGTCCAGCGGAAGCACCGGGTTGTTGAGCACGCGCTGTACGGCGGTGACATACACCCGCAGATCGCGCATCAGGTTATCGCGGTCGGCCAGTTCCAGCGTGTCCTCCTCACTGTGCCAGCCGACGTTCCCTCCGCAGCCGCCCACTGCATAGTACCCCTTCTCCTCTGCCAACGCCCTGGGCATGGAGGATAGCAACATGAAAAAGCCGCAGATGCCCAGATTGTTGAAGGAATAGTCGCCGGCCTGAGGGGGCCGCCCACCCGACGCCGGCTGACCGGTGGCGTCGCGGATGGCCTGCACACACAACCCCTCCGCCTCAGACATCCAGCTCACGTCGCGGTATTCGGTGGCCCATCGGCAGCCGGGGGAATCCACGTTCACCTGGGCGATACACTGCCGGGCGAGCTCCAGGCCAAAGGTATCGGCAAACCAGGTAGATCCGGCATAGCGCCCGGTCGAGTGACCCGGCCACCAGGCCACCTTCAGGCTGCGCGCCAGGCCGTCGCGATGCCGGTGAAAGACGCGGGCCATCTCCAGCAGCGCAGCGTCGCCCACCGCATTGTCCCCGACGCCCACCCCCCACGAGTCATAATGGCCGTGGACCAGCACAAAGCGCTCCGGTTCTTCCGTCCCCGTGATCTCGGCCACGATCAGCGGGCAGGCGACCCAGCCTTCCTTCAACTCGGCGTAGATCGTTACCCGGGCACCGTCCTGCCGGGCCATCGCTTGAAGCCGGTCGCCCGACGAGCGGTTCACGACCACCACCGGCGTGCGCGGCTGACGGGCAGCCATGTCCAGATCGGGGGCGCCCCAGATCGTGGTGCAGATGCCCCAGTGGATCCGCTCGCCGGGATTGATATAGATCTGACCGATCGCGCCCTGGCGCTCAAAATAGGCAACATCTTCTTCAAAGCCAAAGCCTTCGGTCAGCACGATCTTGCCCCGCACCTGCGGGTCAGGAGGAGAGGCCTCCGGGAACAGCAGAACCGACTCGAGGCGAAACAGGTCCTCCCGCCAGCCCACCGACGAGGCCGCCGGCACATAGACCAGTTCGCCGCTGACGCCGGCCGGTCCGGTGCTGGCCGAAAAAGAGGGAGGCTTGGCCCGAAACCGCTCACCGCCAGCCTCCACCGCCGCCGACACCGGCACGCTCAGGAACAGCTCCGGTTCATAGACCCGGTGAGGAATTCCCAGCTCAGACAGCCGCGAAACGATGTAGCGCGCCGCCTCCCGTTCATCCTCGCTGCCCGATTCACGGACCAAAGTGCTGAAACGCTCCACGAGGGCCCAGGGGACCTCCGGCGACAGGCTTTCCAGCAGGGCGGCCTCTATGGCAGGTCTGGCAGATCGGTAGAGAATATCCATTGCTTTCATTCCTCCGTGTCGATCAATGGCCGGGATGCTGGCCGCCTATATGGTGTGCCGCAACCGGGGGTCCAGGATGTCACGCAACGTGTCGCCAAACAGGTTGGCCCCCAGGACGGCGACAAAGATCGCCAGCCCCGGAAAAGTCGGATACCACCAGTGGGTCAACATATAGTTGCGCCCCTGGGAGATCATCGCCCCCCATTCTGGGGTGGGAGGCTGGGCGCCCAGTCCGATGAAGCTCAGGCTGGCGGTGAACAGAATGGCATAGCCCAGATCGAGCGAAGACTGGACCGCAATCAGGCCGATGATGTTCGGCAGCAGGTGGCGCACGATGATCCGGCCATGGCTGGCCCCGGTGGAGGAAGCGGCCGTGACAAAGTCGGCCTGCTTGAGACTGAGCACCTGGCTGCGGACCAGCCGTGCATACCACGGCCACCAACTGAGCGCCACGGCGATCATGCCGTTGATCAGTCCCGCGCCCAAGGAAGCGGCGATGGCCATCGCCAGCACCAGGCGCGGGAACGACAGGAACACATCTGAGACCCTCATCACCACGCCATCGATCACCCCGCCCCAATATCCGGCCACCAGACCCAGGACCACGCCCAACAGCATGGCGATCAGGACCACGACCACCCCACTGGCCAACGAGATGCGCCCCCCGTAGATCACCCGGCTCAAGACATCCCGCCCCAGATCGTCGGTGCCAAACGGGTGGGCCAGCGAGGGAGGCAGCAGTTTGTTCGGCAGCATGATCTGGGTCGGCCCGGCCGGCGCCAGGAACGGGGCGAATATGGCCGCCAGGACCAGCAGGATCAGGGTAGCCAGTCCCAGGAAACCGGTCCAGTGTTTTCGTAGCAGTCGTGCCAACCGACCTCTCCCCTTCGACATGGTCAGGCCTGACCGGTCAGTACCGGATCCGAGGGTCCAGCAGTCCGTACAGCAGGTCCACGAGCAGGTTGATCAGGACAAAGGTCACGGTGATCAGCAGCGAGGTGCCCATGACTGCCGGATAGTCCAGGCGGGTGATCGCCCGCACGGTATACAGGCCCAGCCCTGGCCAGTTAAAGACCGCTTCGACCAGAAAGGCGCCGCTCAGCAGCGCGCCCGCCTGGAGACCGATGACCGTCACCGTCGGGATGATCGAGTTCCGGACGGCGTGGCGAAGCAGGACCATTCGTTCGGCCAAGCCTTTGGCCCGGGCGGTGCGGATATAGTCCTGGGCCAGCGTCTCGAGCAAGCTGGATCGGGTCACCCGCGACACCACCGCCAGCGACCCGAACGCCAGGGTGAACGAGGGAAGGGCGAGATGGACCGCCGCCTGCCAAAAAGTCGGAAAATCAAGGGCCAGCAGGCTGTCTACCGTGTACAGGCCTGTCACCTTGGGCGGCGCCACCGTGCTGACGCTTAACCGGCCCCCGATCGGCAGCAGACCCAGGTGGCGATACAGGAGCAATTGCAGGAGGAGGCCCAGCCAGAAGACCGGCATCGAAACGCCGCTCAACGAGATCAGGCGGACAAAATGGTCCAGCTTGCTGTCCTTCCTGGTAGCCGAGAGGATGCCCAGCGGCAGGCCCAGCACCACCGTCAGGATGACGGCGCAGATCGTCAGCTCCAGGGTGGCCGGGAAATAGAGGCCGAGGTCCTTGGACACCGGACGGCGGGTAACGATCGAGATGCCGAGGTTGCCCTTCAGCAGGTTGGCCACATACAGGCGGTACTGCTCCGGGAGAGGCTTGTCCAAACCGAATTCCTTGCGGATGATCTCCACCGTCTGGGGCGAGGCATGTTCCCCGGCCATCACTTTGGCCGGGTCCCCAGGCACCAGATGGGTCAGGAAAAAGAGCACCACACTGATGCCCAGTAACACAAAGGGAAGGACCAACAGACGGCGGATGGCATAGACTAGCATTCCCCTACCTCAAGGTCAGGCTGCGACGGTTGGCAGGGAGGCGACGTTGCACACCGTCGCCTCCCTGATGATCCGAACACGCGATCACCGGACGTGCCGGCGGGAGCCATGTCCGTTTTGGGGCACGCTCTTATTCCTTGTACATGTCGTAGGCGTTGATCTGGAAGATGTATACCGGGTTAAAGACATACCCTTTCACATTGTCCCGCATGGCCACCTGATTGACCAGCGTCCCGATGAACAGATTGGGTACATCCTCGATGACGATCTCGGCCATCTGTTGGAAAAGCCGGGCCCGTACCTCCGGGTCGGTGGTCTCGGTCACTTGCTGGAGCAGGGCGTCAAACTCCTCATTCTTGTAGTAGGACAGGTTCCAGCCGGCCGCCCCCCAGGCAGCGGACGAATACTGGTTGGCATAGATGCTGGACGAGTCGGGAAAGTCAGGATAGTTGCGCAGCGGGATCAAATCCACCATCGTCTCCAGCTTCCCGATCTTTTCCCAGACGGTCGCCCAGGGCAGCTCGGTGAGGTTGAGCTGAATGTTGAGCTCTTTCAGTTGCGCCTGCAGGATCTCGGCCGTCTTGCGGAACGCAAAGTCGCCTTCCGACACCAGCCCCTCCAGGGTAAAGCCTCCTTGAGGATAGCTCGACTCGGCCAGGAGCGCCTTGGCTTTCTCCATGTCCAGCTTGTAGGGGTACTTTTCGCAGGGATAGGCTGCCGGATCGGTGGGAGGGAGTGGACCGCAGAGCGGGACCATCTTGCCGTTATAGACGTACTTCCACACCCCCTCATAATCCATGGCGTAGGCCAGAGCCTGCCGAACCTTCTTGTCCGCCAGCGGTCCCTTCTGGGTGTTCATAAAGACCAGGAAGATGCGCATCGTTGGCTTTTCATCAATGACAATCCCCTGCACCCCCGCCAGTGACTCCAGTTCGTCCGGATTCAGGCCTAGCGCCATATCCACTTCCCCGGTCTCCAACATCAGCTTCCGCGTCGAGGTCTCGACCACATAGCGCATCACGATCTTTTCGATGTGCTTGCCTTCCCAACCGCCCCAGTACTCGGGAAACTTGACCAAGGTGATCGTCTGCTGGCCCGGGTCCCAGCTCTCCAGCATGTACGGACCGCTCCCGGCCTCATGGTCAAAGAGCCAGTCCTGCGCCAGATTTTCACCCATGTGCGCGTCCAGGGCGGCGGCGCTGATCACGCGGGGGCCCGAGATGGAGGTCAGGAGCGACAGGAACGGTGCATAGGGCCGGGCGAGTTTCATCTCGACGGTGAGGTCATCTACCACCCGGACCTCTTGCAGGACGTCCTTGAACATCCAGGCCGTGGTCTTGCCGATCTCCATAAAGCGATCGAACGACTTTTTGACCGCATCGGCGGTCAGGGTGGTCCCGTCGTGGAACTTGACCCCTTCCCGAAGATGGAAAGTGTAGGTCAGTCCATCGTCCGAGATGTCCCAACTCTTGGCCAACGCAGGGACAATCTCTATCGTGCCGCCCTTGAGCGTCACCAGCCCCTCGTAGAGTAGGGCGAGGTTGCGCATGCTCAGGTCATAGACGACCGCCGGATCCAGGCCACTGACATCCAGATCGGTGGCAATGACCAGCACCTGCTCGACCGGCTTGGCCGGGGGCGGCGCCGTGGTCGGGGTTGGCTGGGGCACTTCGGTCGGCGCCGGTGCCGTGGCGGGTGGCGACGCCTCGGTCGGCGCCATCGTGGGTGGCGGCGCTTGGGTGGGCGCCGGGGTGGGCGCGCAGCTCAGGATCAGCAGGATGCTGACCACCCACAGGGCTGCTCTCCAAACAAGCTTCTCTTTCATTTCCCCTTCCTCCTCATTTTTTTCAAAATACCTCAGGCGTTTTGCGCCTGGCGACTCCTCCATCCTGCAGGACTGCGGGTTTCGCTATCTGCAATGGTCCCTTCTTGCCTCAGGTGGCAATGTGGAACAGGTCCTCGATCGAGCGCGCCTCCCCTGAAGCCAGCTTGGGCGGCCGCATATAGGCCAGCCGCGAGTGGGTCAGTCCGGCGCCGACCATGGCTTCGGCCCATTTCAAGGACACGCGGGCCGGGTTGAGCACCGGCACGCCCAGTTCGGGAGCGATGGCTTCGGCAATTTCGAGAAAACCCATGCTCATGCACCCCAGGATCAGGGTATCGGCCCGATCGTTCTCGATCGCCTTGCGGCCCTGGACCAGGGCAGCCGACACCGTCCGCTGTCGGTCGTGATGGAGCTGCAGGACAGGGATATCGATCGCCCGCACGCTGGCCAGCTTTTCGCCCACGCCGACATTCCGCATCTGTCGCTCCATCGGGGCCACGGCGCTCCGGGTGATGGTCAGGATCGAGAAGCGGTGGCCGAGCGAGGCGGCGACCAGCGCCGTCGCCTCCCCCGGACCCACCACCGGGATCGACAGGAGCTCGCGCATCGCGTCCAGGCCGGGATCGCCGTAACACCCCAGGATGAGCGCATCCCATCCTTCCTGCTCCAGTTCGACGGCGCGACGCACCATGGACGGGATGCAGAGATACTCCTCATATGCACTCTCGATGGAGGCCGGCCCTTCAGCGGTGTCGCCAATTCCGATTTCGGTACCCGGCGCCGCGTACCGCCGGAGCAGGCTCCCGCGCCGGTGGAGTTCAGCCTCGGCGTCGAATCCGGCGCCCATGGGCCCTGGGATCAGATAGTAGATTCTCATCGCTGCCCTCGCTTGCCTGGTTCTGCCCGGCGCGCTTCCGCTCGCCCTCCCGCAACTCCCAACGCCGCCGGATGCCGGTTCGCTTGCATTTCGGGCGAACCCGGCCTCGCCGTCCATCCTTCCGGTCTACTTTCACAAAATAGAATTTCGCCGTGCATGGCTCTATTGTACTGCAGAACGCCTTGCCTGTCAATGCTCTATGTAACCAGCTTTATCGGTGATCTCTTACCTCGCTCTCCTGTTCACCCCTTTCCCACGGAATGGGTTTGTCCTCTAGAAAAGCCCTTCACCCCATTACGCGCTGCCAGATCCCGACCTAGGGCCAGCGCCGCAAGGTGACCGGCAGAGAGATATACACCAGGCCGGGCACGGTGCTGGCATGGCCGCTTTCGTTGTGCATGGTATCCAGCGCCGTCACCCAATAGCGGTAGGCCTGTCGGTCGGGCAGCGTGTCGGTATACTGGCTCGTGGGGACGTCGTCGGGCGTGAGCAGCACGATCAGCCCATCAGCCATGCGTTGCCGATACACCCGATAGCCGGCCAGGTCTGGCTCGGCGTTGTCGGCCCAGTCGAGCGACACGGTCAGCCCGACCACGGTCCGGCGCAAGTCGCCCGGCGCGGCCGGGATCTGATCCAGGATCGTCATATCCACCGAGCCGGGTAGCGTCGGACGACCGACCCGCACGTCGCTATAGGTCGCCCTCCCGCCTGGATCCAGCACCTCTACCGTCTGCGTGTAGGTCCCCAAGGCTTGCCCCTCCACCAGGAGGGTGTACGGCCCCCCCAGCGGGTTGGGCAGCCAGACAGACTCGGGCGCCTCACCCGCGCCATAAATATAGAATGCGCCAGGAATGCCTTCCTCTACTCCCATCGCATTCCCGTCGCCGTCGTACAACGGCCCCACGTGTCGACCTTGCGGATCGGTCAGATGCAGGTCCACCGGGCTGCCGGCGTGGATGAACAGCCCCGCCCGGCCCACCATCTCGTGTCCGGCGATCTCCTCCAGATGACCACGCAGTCGCGTCAGGCTGCCATCGTCCACCGTCGTATCGAGAAAGCCCTCGAACTCCCACCAATGCCAGCCCACCCAGCCGATGTCTTTGGTGCCGCACGCCATCACCAGCGCGCCCAGTTCTGGCTGCGGTTCACCGGCCGCCACCCGCGCCAGCATCGGCGGGTCGCCGCCCGACAGCGCCCGCTGCATGAGGGTCAATTGCAGGTAGCCGTAGCCGCCCTTTTCGTACCGCTCGTTCACGATGCCGATGCCGCATACTTGCTCCCCGCCGTTGACGATCCCCGTGCCGATGTCCATCGAGTTCTTGAACGCATAGCCTGCCGGGATGGGAAAATGGGCATCATCGCTCGATGGGATGACCTTGACCATGTCCCCGGCATCGGTCACGTCCAGGTAGTAGAACGAGTCGCGGATACCGAACCATAGAAAGGTCTGCTCGGTGATCACGCCGGTGATAGTGAATGGATAACCAGCCTCGGGCAGCGCGCCCTGTGGGTCCCACACCAACAAGGTCGGGTCCCCCCCCTCGCCGGCCTCGGTGCCAACGATCATCGCTGCGCGCATTGACATCCAGTCATCCGTCATCTGACCGCTCATGGTCCCCTCCAGTAATACCTTGAGCGCTGCCCACCCGCCATGATCGACCAGCGCCCAGCCGATCTCTGCCAGGCCCTTTATCGTGTCAAACAGTTTAATCAGCCCTTCGTGCGTGCGGACCACGTCGCCCAGTCCGCCCGTCCAGTCGTCGGTGCGGGCCACTACGCCGACTACTGTCACCTCCTCACCCAGGATCGACGTCGGGTCGGTCTCTAGCGCATCATTGACGTCGCTGATCAGGTGGCCAGGCATGGTCAGCGACGGCGAGGTAGATACCTCGCTCCAATTGCCATCCTCGTCGCAGGCCTTGACGGCAAAGTAGAGCGTGACGCCGGGAGCAAAATGGGCCGTCATCTCCTGCGCTGTACCGGCTGCGGCCGGCGCCGGGTAGGGACCGTCAACCGGCAGCGCCGAGTTGGCCCAATCATCCTCGGTCAGGATGGGCGTCACGTCCCACCGGACTTCATAGCGGGTCGCCTGGCCCACCGCGCCATCGTCGCCGGTGGCAGTCCAGTGCAAGATGACATCGCCGGGAAAGCTGCCTGCCATCAGGCTCAGGTCGGTGATGGCCGCCGGGGGCAGGAGATCGGGCACCAAGCCCCGGTTCTCGAACCAGATCACCCCCAGTGGGTCCCAATCAACGGCGACGATGTCGGGCCACGAGTTGCTGTCAAGGTCAGCAGTTTCGAGGTCCATGATCGATGAGTAGGAAGTCATCACTGGACGGATCGTAAATCTCTCATCGCCGTCGTTTTCCAGCCACCGCACTGACTGGTGCTGGCTGCCGGGATAGCGGTAGCCGATTACCAGGTCGGTGTCAAGGTCTCGGTCAAAGTCGGCGGCATCCACGTTGAACAGGTAGGTGGTGCTGGTCAGTACGTCACGGCGCACCAGGGTGAACTCGCCCTCGTTCTCCCACCACGACACCAGGGCAGAGCCGCCGTGGACGGTGACCAGGTCCACATCGCCGTCACCGTCCACATCGGCCGCCACCAGGTCGTTCGGACCAACGTTGTTGGGCGTACCCGAATCCCAGATAACGTGCTGGCTAAAGTGTTGACTGCCGTCGTTCTCCCAGGCAACGAGAAAGCCCCCGCCGTTCGAGTCGGTTGCGACACCTGCAGCCACGTCCAGGTCCAGATCGCCGTCGAGGTCGGCGGCCACGACCACGTCGAACAGGTCGGTCTGGATCGCATGCTCGGTGAAGGTGCCTCCGCCGTCGTTCTCGAACCACAGCAGACCGGCACTGACCGCTACCAGCACGTCCAGGTTCAGGTCTTGATTCAGGTCCACCACGCGGAGCAACTCTCGGTAGCCGGCGCTGCTGGCGACCAGAGTATGCCAGGCGAATGACCCACCCTGGTTTTCCAACCAGCCGGCAGCGCCATCCGCGGCGCGGTAGGCGGCCACGTCCACATCGCCGTCGCCGTCGAGGTCGCCGCCCTCGACCGCCCGGTACTGGGAATCGGTGGCGATGGTGTGCTCGATCCAGTTGTTGGGCAGGACGTTTTCGTACCAGAAGACACCCTGATACCAGGTCTGGGACGACGACGAAGCACCCAGCACGTCCAGGTCACCGTCACCGTCGAAATCGACGACAGCCCCCGATAGACCAGCCGGAAGGGTGCCGTCGATGGGGTAATAATCAAATGCCAGGTCGGCTGCCGGAGCAGTAGACGCCTGGACGCGGGTGTCGCCGTGGAAAGCCAGGACGGGGGTGCTCGTGGAGATGAGAACGGCGAGGATCAAGACAAGATGACGCCAGTGTTTCATTGCAATTGCCTCCTTTGGCCGCGGCCATCGTGGCCGACAGAATGGCTCATTCTACTGCCGACCGCGAGAAAGGGCAAACCACCTGTAGGGCGACGGCACCTGGTCCACGAGTGTTCCAGCCGGCAGAGTTCTCCGTCACCCGATTGTGGATGGGCCGCCGAGATTTGCCAAAAAGAGTTTGTTATGGTATATTTTATATAGATATGCCAAAATATCATGGTAGCCTTTCGGCAGAAGCCAGGGACATCACTGCAGCGCAGCAAGAGCAGATCGCTTCGCTGATGCGCCTGGGAAGGGAGGCCGCGCGGACCGGACAGCGGGCCCGAGCCCGACGTTACTTCACTACCGTGCTGGAACTCGACCCCCTCCACCAAGATGCCTGGCTGGAGCGGGCAGCCGTGCTGGATGACCCCCAGGAGGCCCTGGCCCACCTGGCGCACGTTCTGACCCTCGACCCTGGCAACCAGCGGGCCAGGCAGATGGTGCGAGAGCTGAGGCATGCTGCCGGGAATCTGCCTCCCTATCGTGGACCGCTGCTGCCCTCTTGGTCGCACGGACCGGTCCCGCGTCCCCTGGTGCCGGCGGCCGACATTTCGCCGCCACGCCGTGTCCCTGCTGGATGGATGGTCGTAGCGCTGGGGCTGTTTGTCCTGATCCTGGCCGTATTCTTGAGCAGCGATGCATCTCGAACCGTCCTGGCTGCTCTGTTGCCCAGCCCAACGCCCACGGCCACCCCAACCGCCACTCCCACGCCTACCTTCACCCCATCCCTCACCCCAACGCCGACCTTCACCCCGACGCCCACTCCCACCTTCACCCCGACACCGACCTTCACCCCGACGCCGACCGCTACTCCGACCCGGAAAGTGCCAGAGGACCAAAGCCTGACCGGAAAGTGGATCGAGGTTGATTTGTCCCAGCAGCGTCTGTACGCTCATGAGGGGCAGAAAACCGTGTTCACCGCAGTCGTTTCCACCGGCATTTCTCGGTATCCGACCGTGACCGGCCGGTTCCGGATTTACGCCAAATATCGATCGACGCTGATGACCGGACCGGGGTACTACCTACCCAACGTGCCGTGGACCATGTATTTCTACCGGGGATATGCCATCCACGGCACCTATTGGCACCGCAACTTTGGTCGGCCGATGAGCCACGGTTGCATCAATATGAAGACTCCCGAGGCCAAGTGGCTGTTCGACTGGGCCCCGCGGGGCACCCTGGTGGTCATCCACCGCTAGGGCCTCTGGCAGGATCAAGAACCATGATTACCCCGGCTGGTGAAGAGTGCCGTTACTATTATGCAGATTACTATCGCGGGCGGGAGAAACAGGAATGCCGCCTTCTGGCCCAGAATCCCGATTCGGAACGGTGGCGACCGGCGCTATGCTGGCATTGCCCGGTGCCCGGAATCCTGAGGGCCAATGCCTGCCCCCATCTGGTTCTGGAAGGCCGCGTGGAGAGAGGCTTCCTGGGACTCAGGAGCCGGGTGCGGGTGACTGCCGTTTGCAGCAAGCATCTGGTGGAGGTGCCACAACCCGCCGTGGGCTGCGGACACTGCCATGAAGACCGGCCCGGCGCCAGCCTGTTTCAGCGAGAAAAATGAACTGGACCAGCTTGTGAGCTGGTCCAGTTGGCTCAGGCGTCAACCGTCAGTTTGACCGGGATCGGTTCCTGCTTGCTGAACACCAACCCCTTTTCCTCGCCCTCGCTCGGGCCGACATCAGCCAGGACATGATCGCCGGCCTTGAATTCGCCCCGCAGAATCCGCTTGGAGAGCGGGCTCTCCACATAGCGTTGGAGGGTGCGGCGGAGCGGGCGGGCGCCAAAGGCCGGATCATATCCTTCCGTGGCCAGCCACTTGCGGGCGGCTGGGGTCAACTCAATGCTCACCCCCCGCTCTGCCAACCGTTCGCGGATCTCTTTCATCTGGAGGTCCACGATCTGCTCCACATGCTCCAGGGTGAGCGGATGGAAGATAATGATCTCGTCGATGCGGTTCAAGAACTCGGGACGGAAGGTCTGCTTCAACCCCTCCTCGATCTTCTTCTTGCTCTCCCGCATCTCATCGCCGCTTTCGGTGGAGCGAATAAAGCCCAACGTCCCCCCTTGCTTGGCGTATTGTGTGCCGATGTTCGAGGTCATGATAATGATCGTGTTGCGAAAGTCCACGACCCGACCCTGACCATCGGTGAGCCGACCATCTTCGAGAATCTGCAAGAGGGCGTTCCACACGTCGGGATGCGCCTTTTCGATCTCGTCAAACAGGACAATCTGGTACGGGCGGCGGCGGACGGCTTCGGTGAGTTGGCCACCTTCTTCATAACCGACATAGCCAGGCGGCGCACCGAACAACCGGCTGACGGTGTGCTGTTCCCGGTACTCGCTCATGTCGATGCGGACCATCGCCTCTTCGTCATCGAACATGAATTGGGCCAGGGCCTTGGCCAGTTCCGTTTTGCCCACGCCTGAACCACCCAGGAAGATAAAGCTCCCGATGGGTCGGCGCGGATCTTTGAGCCCGCTCCGAGCCCGACGGATGGCATCGGCGACGGCGTTGATGGCTTCATCCTGTCCCACGATCCGTTGGTGGAGATGCTCTTCCATGTGAAGCAGCTTGTCTGCCTCGGTCTGCATCAGGTTGGTCACCGGGATGCCGGTCCAACTGGCGACTACCTCGGCAATGTCTTCGGCATCCACGATTTCGTCCAGGCCGGTCTCCTGACGCCAGGCGTCGCGTTTCTGGTTGAACTCGGCCTCCAGAGCCATCCGTTCAGCTTTATACTGAGCCGCCCGCTCATAGTCTCGATTCTGCCAGGCCGCTTCCTCCTCGGTCGCGAGCTTTTGCAGACGGGATTTGAGCTGCTTCAGATCAGGCGGCATGGAATAGATCGCCACCCGCAGTTTGCTGGCTGCTTCGTCAATTAGGTCCACAGCCTTGTCGGGTAGGTGACGGTCCGTCACGTAGCGGTTGGACAGCCGAGCCGCCGCGATGAGCGCCTCCTCGGTAAAGCGCACATTGTGGTGGGCCTCATAGCGGTCCTGGAGGCCCTTTAACATCTCGATCGTTTCCTCGACCGTCGGTTCTTCCACCCAGATGGGGGCAAAACGACGCTCCAGGGCGCTATCTTTTTCGATGTAGCGGCGATACTCGTCGGGCGTTGTCGCGCCAATGCAGCGTAGCTCGCCGCGCGCCAGGGCGGGCTTCATCATGCTGGAAGCATCCAGGGCGCCCATCGCTCCCCCTGCACCCACCACGCTGTGGATTTCGTCAATGAACAGAATGATCTCGCCTTCCGCCCGCTGGATCTCTTCCATGGCCGCTTTCAGCCGCTCCTCGAATTCGCCCCGGAAACGCGTGCCGGCCACCATGGCCCCCAGGTCGAGCTGGACGACGCGCTTGCCACTGAGCAACTCCGGGACATCATCTTCCGCGATTTTGCGGGCCAACCCCTCCACAATGGCCGTCTTGCCTACTCCCGCCCCGCCGATGAGGACCGGGTTATTCTTGGTGCGGCGGCAGAGTACCTGGATCACCCGCAAGATCTCGGCATCCCGCCCAATGACCGGATCCAGTTTGCCCTCGCGGGCCAACTGGGTCAGATCCCGACTAAACTTGTGCAAGGTGCGATAGCGGCTTTCCGCCTGAGGAGAAGTCACCTTCTGTCCCCCCCGCACCTCCTTGATGGCATCCAGGATGCGGTCGCGGGTGACCCCAAACTCGATCAGGATCCGGGCCGCCGGCGTATTCCGCTCCGCGGCAATCGCCAGGAAGAGATGCTCGGTGGAGATATAGTCGTCTTTCAGCCTGGAAGCCTCTTCATTGGATTGATCGATCACCCGTTTGAGCCGAGGCGTTATGTATACCTGACCCACTCCGCCGCCAAAGATCTGGCTGCGGGGTGTACGCCTGAGCTCTTCATCCAATCGTCGACTCACCCCCTCGATATCAACTCCCAATTGCCTCAGGATCTCGGGGATGACGCCATCCGGTTGTTCGATCAACGCCAGCAACAGGTGTTCCGTATCCACCTGAGTATGCCCATACCGTTGCAGGACTTCATAGGCCCGCATGGCCGCGTCCTGCGCCCGCTCTGTAAATCGGTCAAATCGCATCATCGTATCTCACACTCTTCCTTCACCCTATGGAATTCCACACCCCTGTCGGTGATCCTATACCTCACCCCTCCACCCTCTTCCGGGGATGAGATGAGGGTCATCTCCTTGTAATGATATTCTAACACTTCTATGTTAGACGAATATGTGAAGAATATTAGAGTTCTGTTAGCGCCTATCCAGCCCTGCAGGGCACGCTCTATCACTGGACCTCGAACACACGACCGCCGACCACCACCATCCGGACCAGATTCGTGCCGAATCGGTACGCCAGATGAGCCGGCGAAGGAACGTCCAGGAGGATCAGATCGGCGCGTTTGCCCGGTTCCAGACTACCGACCTGGTGTCCCAGCCCCACGGCGTATGCTGCATTGATGGTGGCGGCGCTGATCGCCTCGGCCGGTGTCATCCGCATATACCGACAGGCCAGAGCGATCATTAGTTGCATCGTTTCGCACCAGCAGGTGCCTGGATTACAATCGGTGGCCAGAGCCAGCGACCCACCGGCGTCGATAATCGCCCGCGCCGGGGTATAGGCCCGATGGCCCAGGCCAAAGGGAGTGCCAGGCAGTGCCACGGCTATCGTCTCGGACCGGGCCAACTGCTCGATCTCGTCCGGCGGGGTATGGACCAGATGGTCAGCCGAGGTGGCGCCCAACTCAACCGCCAGGCGCGTGCCGCCCAGGGGTTTGAACTCGTCGGCATGGATCTTGAGCCGAAATCCAAGCGCCTGGGCCGCCTCCAAAATGCGACGCGACTGTTCCACCGAAAAGGCGCCATCCTCACAGAACACATCGCAAAACGGAAGGGAGCCTTCCTGGTTCTGCGCCTGGCAGTCCCTCACCACCGCCGGCAACATCTCTTCGACTACCAGGTCCACATACTCATCCGCCCGACCGTGATACTCGGCTGGGACCGCATGGGCCCCCAAGAAGGTGGGCACGAGCGTGACCGGGGACTCGGCCTGCAAACGGCGGATCGCCTCTAACAACTTTAACTCCTCCCGCGTATCCAGGCCATAGCCAGTCTTGATTTCCACCGTCGTCGTCCCATGCGCCAGCATGCGATCCAGCCGGCCTCGGGTCTGGGACACCAGTTCATCCAGACTCGCCGCCCGGGTCTGATGCACTGTGCGCATGATCCCTCCGCCGGCGGCCATAATCTCCTGATAACTGGCCCCGGCGATGCGCATCTCGAATTCGTCTGCCCGGTCCCCCGCCCAGACCAGATGGGTATGCGGATCGACAAAGCCGGGGAGGATCAGGCCCCCCTGGGCATCGATCGTCTGGGCAGCTTCCCATTGACGACAGAGCCTGTCCGAGGGACCCACGTCCAGCACCCTGCCCTGGTGGACCGCCACTGCTCCGCCGGGGATGGCCCCCAGGTCCCGCATGGCCGGCCCCCGCTTGGGGCCGTGCGGGGAAGCCACGGTCAACACCTGAGCCGCGCCGTAGATCAGCAGATCGACCTCCATCGCCCCTCACTCATAGAATCCGGATGCCGATCGGCTCCCTTTTCCCCGCGCAACAACTCCAGAGCGTGGGGCAGGGCGGGCAAAATCGTCTCCAGGTTCTCACGGACCGCTTTGGGGCTGCCCGGCAGGTTCACAATGAGGGTCCGACCCCGGATGCCAGCCACCGCGCGGGAAAGCATGGCGTGAGGCGTCACCGCAAGGCTGGCGGCCCGCATGGCTTCAGGCAGACCGGGGGCCTCGCGCTCGATCACATCGCGGGTGGCCTCGGGCGTCACATCGCGAGGCCCAAAGCCGGTTCCGCCCGTCGTCAGGATCAGGTCCAGCCCGCTCTCGTCGCACCAGGCGACGAGCTTTTCAGCGATCGCCGGTCGATCATCGGGGACGATGGCTTCGGATACCACGGTTCCTCCCAGACGTTCCACCACCAACTCGCGAATGGCCGGCCCGCTGAGGTCCCGGTATTCACCTCGATACCCCCGATCACTGACGGTCAAGATCCCAATGCGAATCATGGTCACAGCTCGGAAAAGTAACTCTCGCACGCGGCATCGATCAACTGCTTCGACAAAACGGGCCGGATACCCAGATAGGAAGCGATGTCAAAGATCTGATCCAACAGGTCGCGCGGGTGACAGGAACGCAACGGGCGGTTCTTGGCGATATAATGCTGCTGCAGCAGATAGACGAACGTCTCCGGCGTCAGTTCCAGGTTGCGGGCGGTGCATTCCCGCTGCAGGATCTGATAGAAGAGTTTCTCGTCGGGATAATCCACTTTGATCTTGTGGCGAATGCGTCGCAGAAAGGCGTCGTCTACCAGTTCATGGGGGTCGAGGTTGGTGGAAAACACGATCAATTCATCAAAGGGGACCTCGATCTTTTTCCCGGTCTGCAACGTCAAAAAGTCCACGCGCGACTCTAACGGGACAATCCATCGGTTGAGCAGGTCCTGCGGCCGGATGGCCTGGCGGCCAAAGTCATCGATCACAAAAAGACCGTTGTTGGCTTTCATCTGGAGGGGCGCCTCGTAGGTCTTGGAGATCGGATCATAGACCAGGTCCAGATTGTGCATCGTCAGCTCGCCGCCGACAATGATCTCAGGCCGCTGGATCTTGACCCAACGGGGGTCTATCCGGTTCGGGGCAGCCATCCCCCCTGGCCTTTTCTGGGCTTCGGTCGGCGCCTCCGCCACGCGCTTGTGGTTCATCTCGTCAAAGATGCGGATGATCTGCCCGTCGACAATGGCTGCATATGGAATATAGACATATCCTTTCAGCATGCGGATAATGCTTCGGGCCAGCACCGTTTTGCCATTCCCCGGCGGACCGTAGAGAAAGAGAGAACGACCCGAGTTCACCGCCGGGCCCAGCTTGTTGACCAGTTCGCCGCTCACCACCAAATGGGCCAGGGCTTTTCGCACCTCGTCGGGCCCCACCCTCATCTCGCCCAGAGTCTGGCGACGTACCATCGCGTTATAGCGTTCCAGCGGAACCGGGGCGGGACCAATATATTGATCGCGCTCTAATGCCTGCAGCGCCCGTTCACTCCCTCTTTTGGAGATGACCCATTGATACCCTCGTTCTCCCAGGCCCTTGGAGCCGGAGATTTCGACATATTCTTCGCGCTTCAGGAACTCCAGGACCCGTTCTACGACGCCAAGGAACGGCAAAGCCAGCGCACTGGCGATCTCGAGGCTGCTCATATCGCTCTTGTAATAGATGAGCTTCAGCGTCAGATCGGCAAGAAAGCTCATCGGCAGCCCCGTATCTTCGATCGACCTTGGCTCGGGAATGTAACTCTCCAATGCGGTGTTTGATGAATTGTCCACGTTCTCTTCTCGTTCCTGCTTTCCCGGTGTGGGACACTACGGACCCTGGTGGAGGACCTCACTCCTCCAGGAAGATGCGCCAGGGCCCATCAATTCCGTCCTCAGTCACGCCATAGTAGACGCACAGTTGTCCATCTGGCATCCGTTGGACCAAGTCGTAACGCACCTTGCCCGCTCGCCGGGATGATTTCCACAGCCCCAGATTGCCCTGCCAGCGAACCTGATCCGCGCGCACGGGATTGTTCTCATGCTCGTGGATGGCATAGCGCCACAGTTTGCGGGCGGATGCCCGCGTCACATTGTGGACAATATTGCCATTCCGCAGGTCTTTCATCGTGTGATAGAGTGTCCCCTTCTGCTCTACCGTCTCGATGATCTGAACGCCGGTCCGTGGCGGTTCGATCCCGTTCGCCACCACGCCTGGCTCCTCAGTCTGAGGGATTTCGAGGTACGGTCCGGCCTCTCTCAGCAATTTCCGTCGGACCAGGGCCACGATCTCGTCCCGCAAGGCGATGTGAGTTTCGGCTTCCTGGCGTACATAGATATGAGAGCCATCCAGGGCATAGGGCACGTCTTCGCCGGCCGGCACACTGAGTTGAAGGACCTGCCGATCCTGGGTTTCCACCGTGGTGATCTCGACGTTCAAGGGAGGCGTGATCTTGCGCTGGATCTCTGCCTTAAGTATCGAGATCGCCTCCTCCGGATCCGGGATGCCGACCGGTGGAGCTTTGGGATCGGCTCGGACGCCGATGTAGATCGTGCCGCCGTTGGTGTTGGCCATCGCCACCACATCTCGTAGAACGGCATGCAGGCGCCCCCCCTGCTGAGTCATGCTTTCATGGAACGACTGGACGATGCTTGGACCTTGCTCGCGGGCCGCCTGAACGTGATCAAACGGCGCCTCCGCTGGCCGGTAGGGCCTGGTTCGGGAAAAGTCGTCGCCCAGGAATACCTCTTTGATGGCCTCGAAAGTCGGTTCTGGTAACAAGATCTCGGTCACCCGAGTGCCCCAGCCCAGACGGCTGGGGTCCTTGGGGTGGGTCGTCTTTCGATGCGCATCGGAACCCTGGATGCAATGCATACGGCGGGGATATTCAGGCTTGCGCCCGCTGAAGAACCAGGTGGTCGTCCTGCGGCCCCGTTTCTCGAGATCGGTCACTTCCAGAGCGTGCAAATGCCGATCCTGGGTGTACGCAATGCGCGTCTGACCTCCGAAATCCAATCCCTTCAGCGCCACGCCATGGTTCGAGTTGGCATGGGCGGCGATCACCAACCCACCTGCCTCATCAATCCGCCGGTACGCCGTCAGTACATCTACCGTTGCACCCACCTCGGTGGCCCCCTCGTCCAGCCGTTCGGCCGGCACGTTCAACTGCAAGAGCAGATGTTCCAACGCGCGAAGGGGAGTGTTCGGTGGAAAGATGGCCAGAATATGAAATCCTAACGTGGCCGTAAACTCAAATCCAGGCAATATTAAAATCTTGCTCCGAATGCGCCGGTATTCCTCTAATCTCTGCTGCTCATCGGGCTGGATGCGTCCCAATCGCTCCAATAGATCAAGCTGGACCATCTCCTCCTGCATGGCCGCATAACCGGCGAGCGTGTTGTGGTCCGTGATGGCAATAATATCCAAGCCCCGCATCTCCGCCACCCGAAGTAGGTCCAGATAGCCCACTTCGGGTTCCTGCCAATCATCCGAAGCAGGAGTATGGAGATGCAGGTCCATCTTGTACCACTGCATCTTGCCTTTCTTCTTTTTTGACACCTGAGACTCCTTAGTGCTCATGGATTGGTTGGGTTCAGTTGTAGCGATCCCTTCCTTCACTCACCTCCTTTTTCGCGCCTACTTTCGCGCTCAAGTTCGCGGATCGTCTCAACGAGCGCCCGCACGTTGAACGGCTTTTCCAGAAAGCCCTGAGCCCCCGCCTGTCGGCAACGAGTTCGTTGATCTTCTGCCGAGATCATCAGGACCGGCGTCCGAGACACTTCCGAATCGGGGTGGGTGCGGAGCCGGTCCAGCAGTTGGAACCCATCCCCGATGCGCAGGTATACGTCCATGATCACCAGATCCGGACGCAGCCGTTCGATATCGCTCACCGGGTCCTGCCAGTTCTCCACCGGGTGGGGCTGGTAGCCCTCAAATTGCAGCAACGTCATCAACAATCGGGTCCCGGTCGGATCGTCATCAATGATCAGAATCTTGTTCACGACTTTCTTGCCCCCCGGCTACCGGCATAGAATCCCGCAGGGCGGCGGCCAGGACGTCATCTACCCGTTCGGCAAAGACAAAGTTGATTTTGTTTCGGATCTCTTCCGGGATCTCGTCCAGATCCGGTTTATTGCGCGCCGGCAAGATCACGGTATTGATCCCGGCGCGGGCCGCTGCCAGGACCTTTTGTTTGATTCCGCCCACCGGCAATACCTGGCCGCGCAACGTGATCTCGCCAGTCATGGCCACGTCAGCGCGGACGCTGCGGTTGGTCAGGAGGGAGACCAGAGCTGTGGCCATCGTCACCCCCGCCGAAGGCCCGTCCTTGGGCACCGCCCCAGCCGGCACATGGATATGCAGGTCGCTTTCAGCAAAGATGTTTTCGTCAATGCCCAGCTCAGCAGCCTTGGACCGGACGTAGCTGACGGCCGCCTGGGCGGATTCTTTCATCACGTCCCCCAGTTTGCCGGTCAAGATCAGTTGCTTGTTCCCCTTCATTCGGGTCGCTTCGATGAAGGTGATGTCGCCCCCGGTCGGCGTCCAGACCAGCCCCGTGGCCACACCCGGAACCTCAGTCCGCTCGGCGGCCTCAAAGTAGAAGCGTGGTCTACCCAGGTACTCCACCAGGTCTTCCACCTTGACATGGACGGAGATCCCCTCCTTCTCGGCCACCCGCGTGGCGACTTTGCGACAGATGGTCCCGATCTGCCGTTCCAGGTTGCGTACACCGGCCTCGCGTGTATAATCCCGGATGATGGCCCGTATCACATCGTCATCCAGGATGACCTCTCCCGGCCGCAAGGCATTTTCCCGGAGCTGACGGGGGAGAAGGTATTGCTGGGCAATCCGCACCTTCTCTTCTTCGGTATAACCATCCAGCTCCAGGATCTCCATCCGGTCCCGTAACGGATCCGGGATTGGTGCCAGCAGGTTGGCGGTGGTGATGAACATGACCTGGCTCAGATCAAAGGGCACATCCAGATAGTGATCCCGGAAATCCCGGTTCTGTTCCGGGTCCAGCACCTCGAGCAGAGCCGAGGACGGGTCGCCCCGCCAGTCTGCGCCCACTTTGTCAATCTCATCGAGCATGAACACCGGATTCTTGGTACCTACGCGCCGCAGGCCCTGAATGATCCGTCCCGGCATCGCGCCGATATAGGTCCGCCGGTGACCCCGGATCTCGGCCTCATCGCGCATCCCGCCCAGACTCATGCGGATAAACTTGCGGCCTAACGCCCGGGCAATGGAGCGTCCCAGACTTGTCTTGCCGGTACCGGGAGGTCCGACAAAGCACAGGATCACCCCTTCCCGCTCCTCGCGGATATGGTCCACGGGCCCTTCTTCCTGCTCTGCCTTGCGTTCCAGCCTAAGTTTGCGCACCGCCAGATACTCGAGGATGCGCTCTTTGACATCCTCCAGGTCGTAATGGTCTTCGTCCAAGATCTGGCGAGCATGGGCGATATCGAGCTGGTCCTCCGTGGCGACTTGCCAGGGCATCTCGGTCAACCAGTCCAGGTAGGTCTTGATGACCGAGTATTCCGCCGCCTGGGGCGGCATCTTTTCCATGCGGCTCAATTCGCGCAGCGCCTCTTTTTCGGCTTCCTCCGGCATGCCGGCCCGGGCGATCTTTTGCCGATACTCTTCGATTTCGAGAGCCTGCTCATCCGACTCGCCCAGCTCTTTCTTGATCGCCTTGAGTTGCTCCCGCAAGAAATACTCGCGCTGCATCTTTTCCATTTCAGACTGGGCTTCCGTCTGGATTTTGCGACCCAGCTCCAGGACCTCCAGTTCCTTGGTCAGGATGGTCGTCAACTTCAGGAACTTGTCCCGGATGTTGTCAATCTCCAAGATCTGCTGGGCATCGGCAATTTCCATCCGGATGTTGGTCGCAATAAAGTAGAGCAGTTGCCGTGGGTCCTCCAGATTCATGGCTGCCATCACCAGTTCATCGGGCAACTGGGACACGAGAGAGACCAAACGGCGCAAAAGGTCAATGGCGTTGCGCATCAGCGCCTCGACCTCCAGGCTCTTTTCGACCTTTTCCGGTCGAACACGGACTCTCGCTTTTAGATAGGGGACCTCTTGCGTCCACTCCTCAATCTGAAATCGCTCTATCCCTTGCACCAACAGGCGCATCGTCCCATCGGGAGCCTTGATCATCCGATGGATGACCGCAGCGACGCCAACCTGGTAGACATCTCCTGGACCTGGCTCTTCGATGTCACTCTTGCGGGACGTCACCAGGCCGATCATTTGCTTATTTACGATGGCATCATCCACCAACTGAATCGAACGACGCTGTCCGACGTTCAAGGCCTGGAAAGTCATGGGATAAACCACGACGCCTCGCAGGGGGAGTATCG
>JAGVRI010000017.1:6925-93262 GCA_018606645.1 Chloroflexota bacterium | reverse complement strand
CTCAAACGCGAAAAGACGCTCAAGGCCAGTATCCACGGCAAACGCCTGAAGGCTGGCTGGGACCACGACTACCTGGTCAAGGTCCTCACGGCCTAAATGCGTTTGCCCTAACCCCCTGCCAACATTCCCTTGATCTTTGCCGCCCTCTGTGCTATACTGGGCGCATGAGTCTGTAGCGTGCGCGTTGCACGTCCTACCCAGCGCCGGAACAAGCCCGGAGAGGAATGGTCAGCGATTCGACACGGATCATGTCGAAAACAGAGGAGGAACTGCCCCATGAAGCCCCGAGAAATCTGTGAGCGAGTGCAATGGATGGGAGCCGTCGACTGGAATCGGCGGCTGTTTGATTCGCTGATCCCGTTGCCCGATGGGACCAGCTACAATGCCTATTTCGTCCAGGGTTCGGACAAGACGGCGCTGTTAGATACCGTCGATCCGGCCATGCAAGAAGTCCTGTTTCGCCACCTGGCGAACGTAGAACGTATTGATTACCTGGTGTCCCACCACGCCGAGCAGGATCACTCCGGGTCCATCCCGTTCGTCCTGCAACGCTACGGGGAGGCCAGGGTGGTGTGCACCCCCAAAGCCAGGACGCTGCTGATGGAGCACCTCGGCCTGCCCGATGACCGCATCCTGACCGTGGAGGATGGGGAGACCCTGTCCCTCGGCGACAAGACGCTCCGCTTTCTCCATACGCCGTGGGTCCACTGGCCGGAGACGATGGTCTCCTACCTCCCCGAGGACCGGGTTCTCTTTTCCTGCGACCTGTTTGGCTCGCACCTAGCCACCTCCCAACTCTATGCCGGCCGCGATCCCGCCGTCTACGAGGCCGCCAAGCGCTACTATGCCGAGATCATGATGCCCTTCCGCAAGATGATCCAGAACCATCTGAAGAAGCTGCGGGAACTGGAGTTCGACTGGATCGCGCCCAGCCACGGCCCGATCTACGACCAGCCCGACTGGATTGTGTCCGCCTATGAAGACTGGGCGTCAGACCGGGTAGCGAACCAGGCGGTGATCGCCTACATTTCGATGCACGGCAGCACCGAGGCGATGGTCAACTACCTCCTGGACGCCCTGGCCGAGCGCGGCGTCCGGGTGCAAAAGTTCGAACTCTCGGCCGTTGACATCGGCAAGCTGGCGATGGCCCTGGTGGACGCGGCAACGCTGGTCATCGGCACCCCCACCGTGCACGGGGGGCCCCACCCCAACGTGTTCTCGGCCACCCATCTGGCCAACGCCCTGCGCCCCAAGCTCCGCTACGCGGCCATCATCGGCTCCTACGGGTGGGGTACCAAAGCCGTTGAGCAAATTTCGAGTTTGATCCCGAACCTGAAGGTCGAGGTTCTCGGCACGGTCCTGTGCAAAGGGCTCCCTCAGGCCGAGACCTTTTCCGCCCTGGACGACCTGGCGGCGGCCATCGCCGAGCGACACGCCGCGCTGTAGCGAGACCTGAGGTCTTCTGCCCCCTCCCGCCGGCTCACGCCGGCGGGAGGGGCGGTCCGCCTTACCGCAATCCGTACCGCTCCGCCGCCAGGTCCAGGATGCGGTTGATCAGTTGGGGGTAGCTCCAGCCATCGGCCGCTGCCTCAATGCACAGGTCCGAGTATTCCGGATTCAGGCCGGGCAGCGGGTTCACCTCCAGAATATACGGTCGGTTCCCATCCCGGGCATCCAGCCGAAAGTCCACCCGGGCCACATCGAGGCACCCGATAACGCGAAAGGTCGCGGCCGCCAGCCAGTTCAGTTCCTCTACCTGCTCGGCCTCCAGCGGCGCCGGGCACAGGCAGTGGAACTCGTGGGCCATTTCCACCTTGATCCGGCCGGTGTAGACCCCCGCCTCCTCCGCCGGATAGGCGGCCATATCCACTTCCAGCGGGGGGAAGAAATGGAGGCCCTGCAGGATGCGCGGCGCATCCTCGTCTTCAGGAATGCGCCGCGCCGCCGGCGCGCACAGATTGCCCACGATCCCGACGGTCACCTCTCGCCCCTCGATAAAGCGTTCGACCAGCGCCGGCTCTTCGTAGCGCTCAAAGATCCGCCGCAGTTGGGCGCGGAGCTGCCCCTGGTCGTACACGATCGACTCGGCGCTCACCCCCATGCCCGTCCCCTCCCGGCTCGGCTTGACAAAGAGGGGGAATTGCAGGTCCGGGTCCAACGGCTCGTCTTCCCGCTCGAACACCTGGAAGGGCGGCGTCGGCAGGCCGTGATACGAAAGCACCCGTTTGGTCATCGGCTTGTCCAGGGCCAGGGCCAGGGTGAGCACCCGCGAACCGGTGTACGGGATGCGCATCATCTCCAGAAGAGCCGGGACCTGCGCCTCCCGACCGTCGCCAAAGTGACCCTCACAGATATTGAAACAGATGTCCGGCTTGACCGTTCGCAACGTATCAAAAAGGGTGATGTCGCCTTCCAGGAAGATGGCCTGGTGTCCGCCCGCCTCCAGCGCGCGCAGGATCGCCTCAATCGTCTCTTCCGAATCCAGGTCGTCCCAGCGGTCGGGCGGCATCCCCGGCCACGATGGCGCGTTCTTTTTCAGATTGGCTAGCAAAGCGACTTTCATTCGCCGCCTCCCCGTTCCATGGATTCGATGGGGATGGAAGGCGCGGGCCACACCGCGCCAGGGAAGCGACGGTGGGCCAGGGCAAAGCCTTCCGGCGCAATGGCCCCTCGTTCGCCCCGCAACAGGGCCGCAACCCCTTCCTGACCCGCTTCCCGCGCATCGAGGGCCTGCTTCCGGCAGGCCGCGCAGGTGCTCGGATCGTGGCGCTCATAGTGTTCCGGTTGAGCATAGGCAGAGATGAACCCCTCATAGTTGCGCACGACCACATAGTCCGGCGACTGGCTGAGCAGATAGTTGGGCAGGATCGGGATCTTGCCCCCGCCGTGGGGCGCGTCAATGACATAGGTGGGCACTGCCAGGCCGGAGGTATGGCCGCGCAACGACTCGATGATCTGGATGCCCACCGATACCGGGGTGCGAAAGTGTCCGGCGCCATGCACCAGGTCGCATTGGTACAGGTAATAGGGCCGCACCCGGTTGCGAACCAGCTTCCGCACCAGCTCCTTCATCACGTTCGGACAGTCGTTGACGCCGGCCAGCAGCACCGACTGGCACCCCAACGGGATGCCGGCATCGGCCAGGCGCGCCAGAGCAACCTCGACCTCTGGAGTGAGTTCCTTCGGATGGTTCACATGGACGTTCATCCATAACGGGTGAAACTGGCGCAGCATCTCCACCAGGTCCGGCGTGATCCGCTGCGGAAGAAAGACCGGCACCCGGCTGCCGATACGCAGCAGCTCCACATGGGGGATGGCCCGAAGCCGCCGCAGCAGGTCCTCCAGAAGGCGCTGCGGCAGGATCAGAGGATCGCCTCCCGACAACAACACATCGCGGATCGAAGGCGTATGGGCGATATAGTCGATCTGCGCCTCATAGTCCTTCCGGCTGAATTGGGCGTTCGGGTCGCCCACCAGACGGCTGCGGGTGCAATACCGGCAATAACTGGCGCATTGGGTAGTGACCAACATCAGCACCCGATCCGGATAGCGGTGCACCAGCCCTGGAACCGGGGAATCGGCTTCTTCCGCCAGCGAGTCGGTCATCTCGGCAGGGAACGGGACCAACTCCTGAGCCGTCGGGATCACTTGTCGCCGGATCGGGCATTTGGGATCGTCCGGATCCATCAGGCTGGCAAAATAGGGGGTGATATCCACTCGAAAGCGGTGGGGAGCCGCGAGTCCCTCGACCTCAGCGGGGGTGAGATGGATGACCTGCGACAACTCCTCGATCGTGTTCAGCCGGTGGGCAAGTTGCCAATGCCAGTCATCCCATTCTTCCATCGGCACAGCCTCCCAGGGATGAGGGGGACGCCTCGTACCGGGAGGCTCTTCTGTTTGTTTCTCCGTTTCTTCCATGCGTGTCTGATTCCTTTCCGATCATGATAAAATAATAGAACCCTGCTCCCGCAGGAGAGGGTTCACTGCAGAGTACGGCCTGAGGCCAATTGGCTCAATGAAACAGCGGTTCGAGTTGGCTAGAAATCTTCCTCTTCTTCCTCTTCCTCTTCCTCGTCCCAGTCTTCCTCTTCCTCTTCTTCCCACTCCTCTTCGTCTTCCCATTCCATGTCGGGCTCTTCGTACGCCCAATCCAGCTCCAGTGGAGAAAGGTTGATCACTTCCAGGTCAGCATCGCAGTGGGGACAGGTCAGCCGCTGGCCTAACTTGGGCTTGACCCTGAAGTTGATCCCTTCCTCGCAGTCGGGACAAAAAGCAATGGTCATGATTGGTTACTCCTCGTCATTCGATGTCAATTCGTCTGGTACAGACTTCCAACCCTATCATTATGCCCAAATTTGTCTAAAATGTGTGGAAAAGACCTATCAAAAGGGTCGTAATCGGGCCCATCATGTACAATTTTTCTGACAGTGAGTGTCCCAGATCCGAGGCAAGGAACCCTGCCCAACTGACCGCTCTCCCTGGTGGCAAAGCACATACCATGCCCATAGGGTGCCACGAAGGATGAGAATGCCCAAAAGCCGGCGGCTGCGGGATCTTAACAAATGGAACCGGACATAGCCGACCCGGCCAGTTGGACCCTGAATCATGAGCCAGGCCAGCGCCCTCGCCCCCATGGTGAACCATCCGGCTCAGTCAACCAAGCCCTGCCGGCTGTCTGCCAGCCCCGAACGGGGCTTAGTTGGCGGAGCCCGCCGCTTCCAGCGGCGGGCGAACGTGCCGGAGGGCGGACAAATCGTCGGGCTGGTCCTGATGATGCCCGTGTCAATTCGTCAATCTACAACAATCGCTATCTATTTTCAGGGGGTGGAAGCGTTCGCCGCGTTCTTTGGGATTCCGTTCCAGCTCAAGCCCCCCTTCCACCGGGCGCCGGATTTGGCCCTGCACCGGGCAATTTGGTGCTTGAAAATTCCGAGTTCTTGTGCTATAATATATTTGGCAATCCAGCCTGGGGATGAAACGGTTTCGACAGGGGAGGCTGGGCTAGGACTGCAAGCCGAGGCGCCCGGGCCGCGTCAAAAACGGGCAAAACAAAAGTGCCAAGCAGCGCACTCAACCCGCTCTCGCGCTTGCTGCGTAATCGGCAAGGCGAAAGCTTGATCGCTTGACGATCACGTCTGCCCTTTCCCGCCTCCGGGGGGAAGATCGGCAGGCGACAGGAAACCGGAGGTGCCCTCCCACCGACGCCGATACGTGGGACCAGAGGCGAGGAGACCATGCGCCTCGCATCGGCTGGCCTGGATAGCAGCCTGTTAACCGGCGGCTACCAGGCAAGAGCAAAAGGTTAACTAAGCTTGTAGGATGTCCTGGTCCGAATTCTCTGGACGCGGGTTCGACTCCCGCCATCTCCACACGGGAGGGGAGTGGAAGGTTTCTGCTCCCCTCTTATGTTTACGCCGTTGATCGGAGGCCCAATCGGTGCAGGATGTGAAACCAAGCCCAAGCATCACCCACGTCGTCAAACGAACGGGAGAGGTCGTCCCGTTCACCCCGGAGCGCATCACCAACGCTATCTACCGCGCGGCGGTGGCCGTAGGTGGACGGGACCGGACCATTGCCGAGGGCCTGACCCGTCAGGTGGTTGAACTCCTGGAGAGAACCATCCCGCCGGGCCGGCATCCCACCGTAGAAGAGATTCAGGACCTGGTCGAAAAGGTCCTGATCGAAAACGGGCATGCCAAGGTAGCCAAGGCCTATATCCTCTACCGCGAAGAGCGGGCCCGATTGCGCCGCGAAAAGGCGGGGCGGGGCTACCGCGAATCGGGCAACATCCCCTGGCGCAAAATCTATGAGGTGTTGCGCTGGTCGGTCGATCACGATCTCCACACCGTCGATCGGTTGAATGCCCGCATCCTTCAGGGCGAGTTCGCTCAGATCGTCCAGGAATCCGATCGCTGTTACGAAGAAGAGATCGACACGGCCGCCCAACTGATCATGGAGCGGCGGGACCAGCTCCGCATGGTCATCATCGCCGGCCCCTCCTCTTCGGGCAAGACCACCACGTTGATCAAGCTCAGGCAACGCCTGGCCCAGGCCGGCCAGGGCGTGGTTCCCCTCAATGCGGACCACTATTTCCTGGACCTGGAGCTCCATCCCAGGGACGAGTTCGGCGACTATGACTTTGAGACGCCTCAGGCCCTCGACCTGGCCCTGCTGAACGAGCATCTGGCGCGTCTGATCGCCGGAGAAGAGGTATGGGTTCCCCGTTACGATTTCAAGACCGGCAAGCGCCAGGACCGCGCCACCCTCTTGCGCCTTGGTCCAGGAGACCTCCTCCTGCTCGATAGCCTGCACGGGTTCTACCCGCCGATGACTCAGGACATCGCCGAGGAGCACAAGTTCCGGTTGTATATTGAGACGCTATTGCAGATGAAGGGGCCTGATGGTCGAATGATCCGCTGGACCGACCTGAGGCTGATGCGGCGCATCGTTCGCGACGCCAGCTATCGAGCCTATGAGCCCCGGCGGACCCTGGAACATTGGCATTATGTCCGCAGCAGCGAGATGCACAACATCTTCCCCTATGTGAATACGGCGGATTTCATTATCAACGGGGCGCTGCCATACGAACTTCCGGTGATGCGCCGTCGCCTGCTCGATCATTTCGCGCGGTGGGCTCAAGAGTACCAGGGCGATCCGCTGCGGGTGGATGCCTGGACCCGCGCCCAACGGATATATGAACTGCTGAACGCCGTGGCTCCCATCGAAGCGGAAGACGAACAAGCCATCCCACCGACCTCGCACCTGCGCGAGTTCATCGGCGGCAGTTGCTACCAGTACTGATTCCCGGTCGGGTGTACGTCAAGCTGCCGGAAGTGGCGACACGACCCCCTACCCGTGCTCCTGAGAAGCCCTTGCCTCCAGGTCTGCCCCCAGGAGCTGTTGAACTCGTTCCCAATCCTGACGGGTATTGATGTTGATGAGCGAGAGGTGCTGGGGATCGAATCGGTCCACCACCTCCTCCTCCACGTAGCATACCCGTACCTCGTGAAAGAAGGCAATGATCTGGCGCTGTCCCTGTTCCAGCAAACGGCCCATCGCCGGCAAGCAGGCCTTGCCATAAATGGCGTGGAGCGGCTCCAATAGTCCCTCCACGCGGGGAATGACCACATCATAACCTTCCGCCAGGCCGATCATATAGCGCAGCAGCGCCAGGTTCAGGAAGGGCATGTCGCAGGCCACCACCAGCGCATGGGAATGCCGGGCCGCCTTCAATCCGGAGTAGATGCCCATCAGAGAACCCTCGCCGGGTCGCTCATCCGGCAACAGACGCACCGGCAACGACAGGGCATGGTACCGTTCCGGGCGATTGGTCACGACGATCAGGTCGTCGCTCAACGTAGCCAGCCGGTCCACGATCTGGGCCAGGAGAGGCTGTCCGTCCAGCACCAGAAGCGACTTGTCCCGGCCGAACCTGGAACTCTGTCCCCCTGCCAGGACAATGGCGCTGACCGAGATCGGGACCATCGGCTCAGTCTGTGCACCCATGGCTCAACGGATGTGCCAGACGCCGGCCCTGTGGAATCATCCGGGGTTCCATTTCCCAAAGCGACAGCGCCGGCTATTGGCCGCCGGCCGCCACAGCGAACAGGCGCACAAAATCGGGGTTGGTTCGTTGGCCCGGCGGGAACCGCTCCCGGAGCCGGTAGTTGCGCGCCTGCCGCCGACCCAGGGTCTGCTCGTACTGCCGCTGGTATTCAGCCAGACTCTGCCGGGAAACATCCCCAGATTCCAGGGCAGCCGCCGCCACCCGGGCCGCCATCCGACCGGCCATCATCGCCTGGATGATCCCCCCTCCGGTCAACGGATCGACTTGCCGGGCCGCATCTCCCACCAGCATCAGACCGTGGGTCACCAATGGCGAACCGGCCAGGGTGACCGGCACATTGCCGGCGATCAGGCTGACTGGGCTGCCGATCGCCAGGGCAGGCTCCCGCTCAACAAATCGGTTCAAATAGGTCAACGCCGTCTGCCGGGCGCAATCGGCCTGCACCCCCAGCCCCACATTCGCCCGCCCTTCTCCCTTGGGGAATACCCAGGCATACCCGCCCGGAGCCACCTCTTCGTCAATCCAGTAACCCAGACAATCCGCCGGCCAGTCAATTCCCGCCAGGAGGTACTGGGCACACACCATCGTGTCCGACAATCGGAGCTGGGGGGAGAGACCGGCCCAGGCCCCGACGCGAGATTCGACGCCGTCGGCCGCGATCACCACCGAAGCCTCGACCTCGAACCGCCGACCCTGCCACTCGACCACCACCCCACCCACTCGACCATCTTCCTGGATCAGACCGGTCACCGAAGTCTTGACCTGCACCGTGCCGCCCGCCTGGGCGGCTCGCTCGGCCAGCATCCGATCAAATACGCGCCGTTCCAGCACATAGCCGGCTCCCCCGCTTCCCTGCCAGCGCTGGACCACCTTGCCATCGGCCATGGCCACGATCTGGGCGCGGTCCACACGGGCCGAGATCCAGACCGGATCAGGCTCCAGGAATTCGGCCAGAGCACCGGCCGGCACCCCTTCCGCGCAGCGCACGGGAGAGCCGATCTCCTGTCGCTTTTCCACCAGGAGGACCGAAAGGCCCAGTTCGGCTGCCTGCCAGGCAGCGGTTGCCCCTCCGGGACCGGCGCCGACCACCACGAGATCATAACGCCGGCCCAGCGACGCGCCCCCTGAGACCGGTCGCCTTCCAGCCTCCATCGCAAGGGCGCCCATGGGACAGGCGGGTACACACTGACCACATTCGATGCACGAGGGGTCAATGATCAATCTCGTTTCGGCGAGATAAAGGGCATTCACCGGACAGAGACTGACACACCCCCCGCAGACCGCACATCGGGCCGGATCGATCGAGACCACCCAACCTCCTACACAGACGCGCTGGGGAACGTCCCGACGGTCGTTCCCCAGCGCGCCTTACCGTGAATCAACGAATGGAACGATTACGCACCCGCCCCCATCCGCGCCTTCAGATACTCGACGGCCTGTCCCACTGTCTTGATCTTCTGGGCGTCTTCGTCCGAGATTTCGCCGCCGAACACATCCTCGAACTTCATGATCAGCTCGACCAGGTCCAGAGAATCGGCCTCCAGGTCCTCGCGGAAGCGGGCATCCAGCGTGACCTTGGCCGGATCGACCCCCAACTGCTCGACAATGATTTCCTTGACTTGCTCAAAAAGATCGCCCATGGTTTTGACCTCCTGGAAAGATTGCATGAACGTCCAATGCCTTCGTTTGCGCCATTGTAGCAGGTGTGGTCGAGTTTGTCAACTTGCTTGACATTCTCCATCAGCCCTGGTAAGATTCGCACATCTCACGAACAAGTACAACACCTGAGCCGAGCGAAAGTTGCGAGGACGAGATGACCGAACAGCGAAAAGGGGAGCATCTACGCATCAATCTGGAAAAGGATGTGCGTTTCCCCCGGCTTACCACCGGTCTGGAAGAGTACCGGTTCGTGCCCAATGCGCTCCCCGAAATCTCCCTCGACCAGGTAGACTTGACGACCGAGTTCTTGGGGAAAAAGCTGCGGCTCCCATTGCTGATCTCGTCCATGACCGGCGGCACCGCCGAGGCGCAACGCATCAATTATCACCTGGCCGAAGGCGCTCAGGCGATGGGCATTGCCATGGGGTTGGGCTCGATGCGCGTCGCCCTGGAAGCGCCCCAGTGGCTGGATACGTTTCGGGTGCGACATCTGGCGCCCGATATCCTCCTCTTTGCCAATCTGGGAGCCGTCCAGCTCAACGTGGGTCTGGGCGCTGAGGATTGCCAGCGGGCCGTTGATCTGGTGCAGGCCGATGCTCTTATCCTGCACCTCAATCCCCTTCAGGAGGCCCTGCAGGTGGACGGAAATGTGGACTGGCGCGGGCTGTTGGGCAAGATCGAGACGGTCTGCCGCACGCTGACGGTCCCGGTGGTGGTCAAGGAGGTCGGATGGGGGATTTCCGGTCAGGTGGCCCGCCGCCTGGTCGAGGCCGGCGTGACCGCCATTGATGTGGCCGGCGCCGGCGGCACTTCCTGGAGCCAGGTGGAAATGTACCGCGCCCCCACCGAACGACGGCGCCGCCTGTGCGCCGAATTCGCCGACTGGGGCATCCCCACCGCTGAAGCCTTGAGGGAAGTGCGGGCCACCTTGCCCAACACACCGCTGATCGGCAGCGGCGGCCTGCGCAGCGGAATGGACGTGGCCAAGGTGCTCGCCCTGGGCGCCGACCTCGGAGGGCTGGCCGGCCCCTTCTTGAAGGCCGCCGCCGTTTCGGCTGAGGCGGTGGCCGACCTGGCCGCCGAAATGGCCGACGTATTGCGAACGGTGATGTTCTGCCTGGGCATCACCCGCATCGAGGCGTTGAAGGGCACTCCTGCCCTGCGATGGGTCGGGCCGGGCAGGAATCCTGGTGGCAGCCAGCCAGCCCCGGACGCATGACCGAGCCAGGCAGCGGTCGTTTACCAGGAGGATGTTTCCATGAGTTTGCGGCAAGCACTGGACCGGTTCCTGCCATGGATTGAGGCAGAGCTGCAGGAGATCGTCCAAACCTCCTGCCAGGGCCTCGAGCCCTACTACGGGATGATGCGCTATCATCTGGGTTGGGTGGATGACCATCTGCAACCGGTGCGGGCCAGCGGTGGGAAACGACTTCGCCCGGTGCTCTGTCTTCTCTGCTGCCAGGCGGCCGGCGGCGATCCATGGCAGGCGCTGCCGGTCGCTGCCGCCCTGGAACTGGTCCACAACTTTTCCCTGGTCCATGATGACATCCAGGATAGTAGCCGGTACCGCCGCGGACGGCGCACCGTATGGGATGTCTGGGGAATCGCTCACGCCATCAATGTCGGCGATGGGCTATTCGTGCTGGCTCGCCTGGCCCTGGATCGCCTGAATGCACGAGGCATCCCCCCAGCTCAATGTCAGGCCGCTACCTTCGCCCTGGATCAGGCATGCCTGGCCTTGTGCGAGGGCCAGTTTTTCGACATGGCATTCGAGCAGCTTCTGAACGTGGACCTCAATCAGTATCTGGCCATGATCCAGCGCAAGACCGCCCACCTGTTCGCTGCTTCCACGCTGTTAGGAGCGATGGTGGCCACCGAGGACAAAGCCCAACTCGAAGGCTACCACCGTTTCGGTGAATACCTGGGAATGGCCTTTCAGATCCAGGATGACATCCTGGGCATCTGGGGCGATGAACGAACCACCGGCAAATCGGCTGCGACCGACATCCGAGACAGGAAAAAGACCCTCCCCATCGTCTATGCGCTCAACCACCCAGAGAAGCGCGACCTGGCCCACCAACTGATGGAACTGTACGCCCATCCCGGCCCGCTGCATGAGACCGAGATTCGGGCAGCCCTGGAGATCCTGGATCAAGTGGATGCCCGCCGGTATGCGGAGGAGATGGCCGATCAGTACTATCACCAGGCTCTTCACAGCCTGGAACAGATGCCCATCGCCCCTGAGGCTCGATCGCTGCTGGTGGAACTGGCCGCCTCGCTGGTAGGACGACAAGCCTGAGGAGCCTCACCGTCCAGAAAGCTGTTTTCTGACCAGCTCCAGCGCCTCTTCACGGGTGCGCACCTGGCCACTGACCTGGGCCTCCCGCACCGCTTCCAGCAGCTCTCCAATGTGGGGACCGGGCTGCAAGCCGAACTCGCGCAGCAGATCGTACCCGTCGATCAGGGGCGGGGGAGCCACCCGTTCGGCGTGACGTTCCCAGTAGTCCGAAAGCATCCGCGCCGTCAACATGACCAGCCCTTGCCAATGGGATTCGTCCTCTCCGGGTGCATAGGTGGCCTGGTGGTCGGCCAGGGCATGGATCAGGACATCCACGCCGGCCTCCCCCGTGTCCCGGAAGAAACGGTACACCGCACTCGACGAAACGCTTTCCTGTTTGGTGAGGAGCAGAGGCCGCATGTGGTTTCGGACCACAATTTCCCCCAGGTGCACCTCCGCCTTGGTGAAACGGAGCCGCTGCAACACCTGGACCATGGTCTTGGTCCCCAGGACGTGGTGGCCGCGAAAATGGGGGCGCCCATCGGCGTCCACGGTGCATGTCGCCGACTTGCCCACATCATGGAGCAGGGCGGTCAGCTTGAGCATCACCTGGCGAGCCCGGCCGCCGTTCACCGGGGCGCGGAGGTGGTCCCACAACCGACCGGCAAAGGGGGTCAGCGCTTCCAACGCAGGAGGAAATGCGGGAGATGGCATGTCATCTCCCTGGCGTTCGGGGAATAGAGTCTCCAATGCCCGAACCGTCTCCACCGAATGGGACAATGCATCGAGATAATGAGGCGGAGGCTGTCTCAAGCCGCGCAACGGCTCCAGTTCAGGGAAGAGAACCGTGAGTACGCCCAACGCATCGAGACGCGTCAGGGAAGATGCCGCATCGGGCAACGCCAGCAGGCGCACCAGCTCGTCCCGGATACGTTCGCCCGAGACGTGGGCCAGCCCCGGAGCCTCGCTTCGGATCAATGCTTCGGTTTCCCCGCTCAGCTCAAACCCCAGTTCTGCCGCCAGCCGAATGGCGCGCAGGGCGCGCACCGGATCGTTGCGGATGCTGGCCGGAGAGACCGGATGGATCAGACGGGCCTGGAGGTGGTCCAGACCGTGGTGTAGATCGATCACCTGATCGGGAGCGCCGAGATCGACGGCCAGGGCATTGATCGTGAAATCGCGATCGGCCAGGTCGGCGGCCAGGGTCGGTCCCCGAAACCGGGCCACGTCCACCACCAGCCGCTTCCCCCCATCCAGCGACAGAATGGCCCGGCCGGTGCCGCGGGCTTGGTCCAGGGCGTAATAAGCGCCCCGAAAATGGTTCGCCAGGCGACGAGCCAGGAGCAAGCCGTCGCCATCCACCGCCACATCCAGGTCGTAGACCGGACGTCCGAGCAGTCGGTCCCGGACGCAACCGCCCACCAGATAGACGGCGGTCCCTTGCTGGGCAAGCCAACGGATGACCTGTTCGATTCGCCGTTGCTCAGGTGCAGACCGGTTCACTGCCATTGCCCCGCAGCCGTTCTGCCTCCGCAAAACCTGCGGCCAGGGCCTTCAGGTTCATCTCTTCCGTGCCGGCCGGCACCCGGTCACAGACTGCCTTTTCCAGGGCCTGCTTACTCACCACCCCGGTCAAGCCGCACAGAAACCCCAGGGCGACCATACTGGCCGTGATCCGACGACCCGTGGTCTCTTGCGCGATCTGGGTGAACGGAACAGCAATCGCCCGGTGACTCGGCAACCGACTGACCTGGGTGGAATCCACAATGATACACCCATCCTCTTTGACCTGGGTGTAGAACTTGTCGCAGGCTTCCTGGCTCATACACAGCAACAGGTCGGCCGCCATCACCTTGGGATAATCAATCTCCCCCCGGGCGATGATCACCTCAGAACGGCTGGCCCCGCCTCGCGCTTCGGGACCGTAGCTCTGCGTCTGGACCGCATTCAACCCATCGTGGATCGCCGCCGCTTCGGCCAGGATCACGCCGGCCAGGATCATGCCCTGTCCCCCCTCGCCGGCAAGCCGGATCTCAAGACGATCCTCCAGAGCTCGTCGCGCTGCCTGTCGCACCGTATCCATACTGACCTCCCTAGGCCCAGCCACGACGCACCTGGCGTTTCCGGGGTGAAGGCTGACCGTGGGCTTGTTCGATGATCTGGTCATACAGCTCGGTGTACTCGGGCTTGTCTTCGTTGTGCAGCACGCCCCGCACGATCGCCCCGTCAGGCAGTTTCTCCATTTTTTGGGCGGCCTGAACGGTGATGCTATTCTCTTTGAGCAGGCGCATCATCTCGACCGGAGATCTCATCTTGTTCGCTCGACCGAACGTCGTGTAACAGTAACTCACGGCCTCGACCACCGCAAAGCCCCGCTTCTGAATCGCCTGCTCGAGCAATCGGTCCAGTTCCGTCACGTGATACACCGTGCCCCGTGCCACAAAGGAGGCGCCAGCGGCAATGGCGAGTTGACAAATCGGAAACGGCTGCTCGATATGCCGGTAGGGTGCGGTGGCGGAAAAGGCTCCCAACGGGGTGGTGGGCGACGACTGTCCCCCGGTCATTCCATAGATGCTGTTGTTGACGATCACCGCAGTCAGATCAATGTTGCGCCGGGCGGCATGGATAAAGTGATTCCCGCCGATGGCCAAGGCATCCCCATCCCCCATGACCACGATCACTTCCATGTCCGGTCGAGCCAGTTTGAGGCCGGTGGCAAAGGCCAGCGCCCGCCCGTGCGTGGTGTGCAGGGTGTTGAAATCCATATACACCGGCATCCTCCCCGCACACCCGATGCCCGAGATAATCGCCACATCATCCCGTCCGAGTTCCAGATTGCGGATCGAACGCAACAGGCTCCCCATCACAATCCCGATCCCGCATCCAGCACACCACACATGCGGGAACTTTTTATGGTGACGTAGATATTCATATATCCCTTGATCATCTTGCTTCATGGTCCGGTCTCCTTACCATGGCACCGCAACGCGGAGGGATACCGCTTGAGGCTGAGGAGCGCGGATCGCGTCCACAATCTGCTCCGGAGTGACCATCTGCCCATCGGCGCGACCGACCCGCACCACCTTCTTGCGACCGACCACCCGCTCCACTTCCAGAGCCATCTGCCCCAGGTTCATCTCGGCCACGATCACCCGCTGGACATCCTCGGCCGCCCGCTCCACCGCCTCTTCAGGGAACGGCCACAGGGTCTTGAGGCGCAACAGACCCACTTTGCGGCCGTAGCGCGCCCGGGCAATCTTGATCGCCTGGCGCGCCGACCGGGCGGTCGCTCCGTAGGCGATAATCAGCACTCGGGCGTCTTCGACGCTATCCTCCTCCCACATACAAATCTCATCGAGGTGGCGATCGATCTTGCGAAAGATGCGCTCAATCCACGGTTGGATCTCGTCGAGGCGCTCCGTCGGGAAACCACGCGGATCGTGGAGCATCCCGGTGATATGGTAGCGATAGCCTTCGCCAAACGGGGCCAGCGGCGGTACGTCCGAAGGCGGATTGCCAAACGGTTCATACCATTCCGGGGGCACGGAGGGCATCTCGCGGTTCACAATCTCCACCGACCCGGCATCGGGCAGGTCTACCTTCTCCCGCATGTGCCCGACCACCTCGTCCATCATGACCAGCACCGGGGTGCGATACTTTTCCGCAAAGTTGAATGCCTTGACCGTCAACTCAAAGGCCTCCAGCACCGAACCCGGGGCCAGGGCGATGATCGGATGGTCGCCATGCGTGCCCCAGCGGGCCTGCATCACATCCGCCTGAGATGGGTGGGTGGCAATCCCCGTGCTGGGACCGACCCGCATCACGTTCACCACCACGCACGGGATCTCGGCGACAATCGCATATCCAATGTTTTCTTGCATCAACGAGAAGCCCGGACCGCTGGTGGCGGTCATGGCCTTCAGCCCGCCCACCGAGGCGCCGATCACGGCCGCCATACTGGCAATCTCGTCTTCCATTTGAATGAACTTTCCGCCCACCCGGGGCAGCTCACGGGCCATGATCTCGGCAATTTCGGACGAAGGGGTGATCGGATAGCCGGCATAGAAACGGCAGCCGGCGGTCAATGCGCCCCTGGCGCAGGCGTGGTTTCCCTGGAGCAACTGAATCGTCACCGCTCACCTCCCTCCTGGCTGTGGACGGGACCCGGTTGAACGGCCGGCGCCGCTCCCTGTCCGGCCAGTTCCGCCAGTTCCGTCAATTCTTTGACCTCTTCCGGCTCCAACCGACGCACGATGATCGCCAGATCAGGGCAGTGCGTATCGCACCAATGGCAGGCCGTGCACTTTTCCGGAAAGGCAACGACCGGCCTCCCCTGACTGTCCATCGTCAACACCCCTTGAGGGCAAAATTCCACACAGATGCCGCACCCCTTGCACCAGGTGCCAAAAACCTTGACATGGCCCCGGGGCCGGGCAGCACGACTCTTCCCCTCTTTATGAACTTGAACGGCGGACTCTTCCGCCGTTTCTTCCGTTGCCATGACGAAAAACCTCCCGTTTCACTATCGTGTTGCTATCGTTCCATTCTACCATGAACCCCATCGGTGTCAAGATTCAGGCAAAAACAGGATGCGAACACTTTTGTCCTGTTTCCGGGAATCTAATATACTCTACAGATATCGAACACAAAAGTAAATATTCGGTCGTAGGCCTGGGCGTGGCGCCCGGAGCCAACATCGGGCAAGACCTCGCCATCTTTGAACCGGTTCGGCGATCATCGCCGCCATGCACGGGTCGTGACCATAATTTTACTATTTATATGATTTTAACTTGACAAATACGGGAACGGTGGTATAATGGGAGCAGAATAAGAACCGGAGACACTGATACTTCGGACGCAATGAAACCACAGGAGGAAAAATAAAATGGCACACGAACTTCCACCACTCCCGTATCCCTACGATGCGTTGGAGCCGTACATTGACGAACAAACCATGCGACTGCATCATGATATCCATCATAAGGCCTATGTAGACGGCCTGAACAATGCCGAGGCCAAGCTGGCCGAAGCGCGCAAGTCAGGAGATTTTGCGCTGGTGAAGCACTGGTCCCGCGAGGCTGCGTTCCACGGTTCAGGGCATCTCTTGCATAGCATTTTCTGGCCGAACATGATCCCGGCGTCTCAGGCCAAGCCCGCCCCTGAGGGGGCACTGGCCGCGGCCATTGAGCGGGGTTTCGGTAGCTTTGAGGCCTTCAAGGCCCAGTTCACCGCCGCCTCGATCGCCGTCGAGGGCAGCGGCTGGGGTATCCTGGCCTATCGCCCGGCCGATGATTCGCTGGTCATCCTGACCGCCGAAAAACATCAAAACCTGACCCAGTGGGGAGTCGTTCCGCTGCTGGTACTGGATGTGTGGGAACACGCCTACTACCTGCGCTATCAGAACCGGCGAGCTGAATACGTCAAGAACTTTTTCAACATCATCAACTGGGATGACGTGGCAGCTCGCTACGAAAAGGCGCGCTCGTAGGCCAGCCGTGAGAGGAGCGGTCTGCGCTCAAAGGTCGATCCGTCACGGAGAGGAACCGGTATGAGGGTCGCTCCGAAGAATGTCAGAGGACGCCGGCATCGGCGTCCTCTGACATTCTGACGAAATGGCCAGAGTGGAGCCAGCCTCCAGGAGTGGAGCCTTTAGGCGGTGTCGTTCCCGCTGAAGCCCCGACTCCCGCGTAAGGGTAGCCAGAGGCAATGGGGGGTGAGATTTCAAAGGGTTCATCATCGCCCACGCCTCGGCGGATGTGCCGGCTCTGATCACGGCCCTGATCCGCGGGGCATTCGAGTATCAGGGCCAGAAGTGCTCGGCGGCCAGCCGCGCCTATATCCCCGATCGCCGAGGAAGAGATCTTTGGCCCGGTGTTGACCATCTACGTCCATCCAGAAGCTGAATACCGGGAAACGCTTCAGCTCTGCGATGCCACCTCACCGTATGGCCTGACCGGTTCGGTGTTTGCCCAAGATCGGAGGGCCGTCCACCTGGCGGCCAACCTCTTGCGTCACGCCGCCGGCAACTTCTACATCAACGACAAACCCACCGGAGCGGTCGTCGGGTTGCAACCATTTGGCGGAAGCCGCGCTTCGGGGACCAATGACAAAGCGGGCAGTGCGCTGAACCTGGAACGGTGGGTCACTCCCCGAACCATCAAGGAGAACTTTTGCCCACCGGTTGACTACCGTTATCCATTCATGCGCCAAGAGTGATTGTTTTCCAGTTCGACCCGGCTGGGCGGCTTGCCCATGTCTTCGATGTGCCGTTGCATGACATGGGACGCCTTTTCCGGATCGCCGCTCTTGAGGGCTTCTAGCAGCTCTTTATGCCGGGCCGCCAGATACACCGGCTCGTAGGTCGTCTTGCGATAGGTCACAATGCTCCATGTGCCATACTGGAGCGTCTTCCATAGCTGATATAACGTTCGGTTGCCCGAGTTCTTGATAATCGTCTCATGGAACTTGTTATCAAGCTGCACGATCCGGTCCATATCCCGTTGACGAGCCGCTTCCATCATTTCGTCCAGGATCGTTTGCAGCTCTTCCTTCGCCGCGTCGGTCAGTTGGCTCGCCGCTAGTCGCGCCGCCAGCGATTCCAGAGCCGCACGCACCGTATAGGTTTCCCACAATTCCTCATAGGTAAAGGAACGGACTGAGGTTCCTTTGTACGGCTCGCTGACCAGGAATCCCAACAGCACCAGATCGCGGAGAGCCTCCCGCACCGGCGCCTGACTGACCCCGAGCTGACGGGCCAATTCGCTCTCTACTAGCCGATCGCCCGGCTTGAGTTCACCGCTGAGAACCGCCTCCACCACATACTCCTTGATGCGATCGCTCAGCATAATCCGGGGAAGTCGCTTCGCCTTATACTCCGATTTGACCCGGGTATCGATTGGATTCATCGTCCTCACTTCCAAAAAAACTCACGCAATAAACGATTATCGATAATCCAATCTTACTGGAAATCATAGTTTTGTCAAGTACACGCGGCCAGGTCTACAGGGCAGGTCCGGCACCCAGTGGGAGTTGAGGCTTCAGCCGGACCGCCTGAAGGCTCCACTCCTCTCTTGGGAGTCGAGGCTTTAGCCGGTGGGATTCAAGGCTTCAGCCGGAACGAAATCGCGCCAATGGGGGCAACTTCTTACGGTCGCCAGGCAGGCACCTGATCGTCGCTGACGTCCCCGGTCAACTGGATCACATCGGAACCGTCCGCGGCCATGACATAGATGTCCCAGTCCCCATCCCGATCGGAATAGAAAGCGATCCGCCCTCCGTCCGGCGACCAGGTAGGACCATGCTCGCTGGAGAACGGGGCATTGCTGAGGTTCACCGCATCCCCGCCGAGCACTGGCATCACATAGATCTCGGCATACCCATCGCGGGTGCTTTCAAAGGCAATTCGGCTGCCGTCGGGCGACCACGCCGGATTGGTATCGTCGGCTGGATGGTCGGTCAATCGCACCAAACCGGACCCATCGAGGTTGACCACGTAAATCTCCCAGTTTCCATCCCGCTTGGAGGCAAAAGCCAGGCGTGTTCCATCCGGTGACCAGCTTGGCCACAGGTCGGAGGCATCCTCCCACCAAGTCAGGCGTTGCACATCCGATCCATCGGGGCGAATGAGATACAGCTCCCAATAGAGCGAATCGCGCAACGAAGCAAAGGCGATCCACTGCCCATCCGGGGACCAGGCCGGACAATGATCCCGGGCTTCGTCCTGGGTCAGGTTGATCAGATGGCTGCCGTCGCGGTCCATGACCCACAGGTCCGATCTCCCCTCCCGATCCGAAGCAAAGACCAGCCGGGTCCCGTCCGGTGACCAGGACGGCGCGGAAAGAAACCCTGATTGTCCCTCGACCAGTCGGGTGCGGTTGCTCCCATCGCTATCCATCACATAGACAAACCAGCTTCGGTCTCCTCGCTCTCGGGATTGATACGCCAGAGCCGGTACCGAGCGGGCAATGACCAGAGGCGGTGTCGGGGTGGGGGGCTGGGTGGGAGAGGGCGGCGGCGTAGGCAGCACCGTTGGCGTACCGGCCCGATCGCTGGTGACCTGCGGTGGAGAAGCAGGCGCGGACGAAACGCTCGCCGCCCGGGTCGCCGCCACCGACGGAGAAGGAACCACCGGGCCGGTTTCGCCAGGCAACGAGCTCACCGCCCAAAACGCGGCCAGCGCCCCAAGAGCGAGGATAACCGCTCCCATTGCCATCATCCAGGTCCACTGCCGGCCCGATGCAGGAACGGCTTCGGGCTTGCTCTCCATTTCGCCTGTGGCCGGCGGGGGCACAGGCGGGGGCTTGCGTCGTCGTTCCCGTTTGGCGGTGAGCTTGACCACCGGGGCAACGCCCGAGGCCCGGTCCGAACTGGCCGGTTCCCACCGCGTATGACGGATCACCTGGGAGAGGTCAATGCGCTCCTTGAGCCAGTCGCGCAGCAGCGCCACCCGAAAGCGGTAGGTGAACACCCCCAACCGGTCAATCACGCCCCGCGCCGCAAGGCCTTCCAACACGGCGGTCACCTGATTCCAATCCACCCGCACCCCGGCTTTGGCCAGAAGGGTGCGCACTTCCTGGACCGTGGCCACCCCGCGCGCCCCGCGCAGAGAAACCAGCGCCGCCAGCGTCGCCTGTTCGGAAGGCGACGATTCCTCCCAGACCCGGCGAAAGTCCGGGATCTCGCGACTGACTAGTTCCTGGATCACCAGGTCCAGGTCATGCTGGTTCACCCAGCCCGTGGCCGCGCACCGGTTAAAGATCTCAAAGCAGAGGAACTGCAAGTAGTAAGGTTGACCGGACGTCAACTCGACCAACCGACGGACCACCCCATAGTCATAGGTGAGGGTCCCTTCCACCGGACGGGTCACCAGCAGAGACGCTTCTTCGCTCGAAAGCGGAGGGAGGGAATAGCTCACCGCTCGGCCCAGCAGAGCCGGGTGATCGCGGGCCAGGCGTTCATGCAGCGCCGCCGACATGGTCACCACCAGGGCCAGGTCTCGGTCCTGGTCGCACCAGGCCACCAGGACATCGAGCAAGCCCGTCCATAGCGCGCTTCCACTCTGAGCCAGAGCATCCAGGTCATCCAGCAACAGCATCAGGCCCCGATCGCCCAACGCGGCGCGGACTTGCGGCGCAAACTGGTCCACCAGATACTCCGTCCGCCCCTCAAAATCGGACCATGCCGGACTCAGGCTCTCCGAACCGACCTGGCGTTGAAGCTCATGGTCAATCACCACAGCCAGACGCCACAGCAGCCAGTCCAGCTTCTGGGCGTTTTCTTCGAGCAGGTCCACTCGCACGGCCACCAACCCCTCGGGCAAGTGAAAGGGGATCTGACGGAGCAGGGAAGATTTCCCCAAACGAGGGGGGCTGGCGACCAGGAAAAAGCGCTGGCCCTTGATCAGATTCTCCTGGATAGAGGTGAGCACCTCGTGGCGGCCAACGAACAGCCTTGGGTTGTCTACCGGTCGGCCCGGTAGGTATGGATTCACACTGTCTGGTCTCACCTGCTACATCAACCTGGCCTTCGAGTCCCTGGCATCTGCTGTCTTGCGCCCCATTATACCACCAAACCATATCCGATGCAATGCGGTTTGTGGGTGATATAAAGCCGCCAAGTCCATCGCCCAAGGGGAGTCGAGGCTTCAGCCGGAACGAAATGACGCCCGACCCAGCTAAAGCTTCCACTCCTGGGCCGTTGCCAAGTCACATCGGGCTTGTCAACCTACTTGGCAACAGCCGTAGCGGGTGATATCCAACTTGACAAGTTTCACAGATCAGGTACAATAGAGAGGTCTTGCTAGATAATCGATAATCGATTTTATCTGGTGTTGGGATTCTCGTAATACGGAAGGAGGAATCGCCATGAAGTATATCCGAGAACAAGACGTCGTCGGAGATCGAATCGGGCCACCCCACCAACGCGTCATCCGCCATCTCATCACGCCGGAGACCATGGGTAGCAAGAACATTTGGTTTGGAACCAGTTCGGTTGACCCGGGCTTTACCAGCAATGCGCACGCCCATGAGGACCAGGAGGAGGTGTTCTACTGTGTGTCAGGCCGGGGCCGAATCCGGGTGGACGACGAAGAATTGCCGCTGGAGCCAGGCGTGGCGGTGTACGTTCCACCCAAGAGCGTTCATCAGTTGATTAACGATGGCACCGAGATTCTCAAAGTGGCTTCGGCAGTCTCTCCACCCTTTATTGCGGAAAAGTACAAGCGAGATCATTTGATCAAAGATTGATTGTCTGTCGAAACGACAGGCCACTTGGCCAGTCCCCCACTCTGCCATGCATCGTCCTCACCAGCCGCATGGCAGGAACGGAGAGGCGCCGGCAACGCCGAGAAAGCAGGTAGAGGGATGCGTCTACGAAATCGCACCGCGATGGTCACGGGAGCAGGTCAGGGGATCGGCCAGGCCATTGCCCTGGCGTTGGCCCGCCATGGAGCGCGCGTCGCTCTGTGTGATATCAACGCGCAGCGGCTCGACATGGTGCTGGCCGAAATCCAATCCATCGGCGGCTGCGCCCTGACATGCCCGATGGATGTCACCAGCAAGGAGCAAATTCAGCAGGTGGTTCAGCAGGTCCTGAGTCTGTGGGGAGCGATCGACATCCTTGTCAATAACGCCGGTATCTATGAGGTGCTGCCCTTCGAAGAGATCACCGAAGCGCAGTGGGACCGCATGTTGAGCGTGAACCTCAAAGGGGCCTTCCTATGCTGCCAGGCGGTAGTTCCTCACATGAAGCAGCGGGGTAGCGGCACGATCATCAACATTGCCTCCTCGGCGGGCAAAACGGGCGCTACTCTGGCCGGGGCGCACTATTCCGTTTCCAAGGCTGGAGTGATCTGTCTAACCAAACAACTGGCCCGGGAACTCGGTCCCTATGGAATCACGGTCAACGCCGTCGCGCCGGGCCGAATTGACACCCCGATGATCCATACCGTGCCGGAAGATCAGAACGAAATGTTTCGCCAGAGAACCCCGCTCGGCCGATTGGGAACGCCAGAAGATGTGGCGAACGCGGTCGTCTTCCTGGCTTCCGACGAGGCCAGCTTCATTACCGGCGAGATCCTGGACGTCAATGGAGGCCTGTTGATTGATTAGCTATCGGCCCTGGAGATCGTGCTGAACCAATCCCACCACCGCAAACCGCTCAATCAACCGGCGTGAGGATGATCTTCAAGCCCGCTCTCTCCTCATGCAGCCGGAAGGCAGTGTCCCATTCGGTCAAGGGCAAGGTATGGCTGACGAGGCTTTTCGCATCCACCAGGCCTCGCGCCATCAAGGTGAGAGCTCGTTGCCAGGAGGTCCACCGCTGACCCACCGATCCGGTAACCCGCAGTTCCTTGTAGGCAATCAGGTCAAAAGGTAGATCAATGGGACCGGGGAACAGGCCCACCTGGGTATATTGTCCGCCCGGTCGGGTGACGGTCAGGCCGAGGCGCGCCGCTGCCGGAGCGCCTGAGCACTCCAGAAACAGATCGGCCCCTCGCGACCGAGTCAATTTCCCGATGAGGCGCTGGACATCCTCGGTCTCTACGTTTACCGTAATGTCTGCCCCCAGGCGGGAGGCGATCTGAAGTCGGTGTTCGTCCCGAGACGTACCACACATGACGACCAGGCCGCCCGTCGCCTTGATCAATTGCAGACACAGCAGGCCGATCGGACCAGGGCCGGCAATCACGACCACATCCCCCGCCACAGGCCGGGTCATCTCGAGCACCGCATGGACGCAACAGGCGAGCGGTTCGGTCAGCGCAGCCGACACAAAATCAACAGAGTCGGGCAACAAATGGACTTGACGTTCGTGGACCACACAATACCTGGCAAAACAGCCATCCACGGCATAGCCCAGAACTTGTCGGCTTGGACAGAGGTTGTAATGACCGAGATGGCACGGCAAACACTCTCCGCAGAAAGAGGCCGTTGTCTCACAGGTCACTCGATCCCCCACCGTTACGCGTTCGGCACCCTCGCCCGTCTCAACCACCACGCCGGCAAACTCATGGCCCATGACGACCGGGGGCTTGATTGCGATGGCGATTTGATCATGGTAGATATGAAGGTCCGAACCACACAGGCCGGCCGCTTTTACTTCGACCTTGACCTGACCGGGCCCTGGCGTCGGCTCAGGGATGTCTCGAAGATCGACGTTACCGGCTCCTCTCGCATACTTGACGATCGCTCTCAAAGTTATCTCTCCTTTTGTCACTTCGGCTGCGCCGCTGCCCTCCACGAAGGCAAATGGCCCAAGGTTTGGCGTTCGCGCGGACTGAAAACCGAAAGGGATTGTAAGGAGATTTGCGCCTCCTGTCAAATGCCAGGATGGCGGACAGCCATGATCCAATGGGAGTGGAGGCTTCAGCCGGAACCGAACCCCGCCGAACCCAGCGAACGCTTGCACCCATGGCCGTTCCGAACGCCGCAGCGGCCTGTCAATCTACTTGGCAGCAGCCGCAAAAGGCAGTTTTCAGGGCTTGACAGCGCATGTTGGATGTGGTACAATATAGACCAGCAATCGATAATCGTTTATCGAATCCTTGTCAGGCGAAATGTCAACCAGGTCACCTCCGCGATGCAGCGACTGGACATGGGGCGATTCAGGGCCTCTTGATGCAACACGAGTTACCGAAAGGACGGTTTCATCCCCTTCACACCCTTACATCTGGTTCTGTCTCCACTCTTCAGGTGCCCGCGTCATTCGCTTCTTGTCCCAGTGAGCAATCGGTGAGTGTACGGCATTTGGTCAAAGGCCCGAAAAGAATTTTTCGGTGATATTTGAAACAAGGAGGTGTGTTCGGATGAGAGAAGTTCTCTATTATGCTCCCACAGAGCTCACAGAAGCCACGGCCATCCTGGCCGACCATCGCGACAAAGCAGCCGTGCTCGCCGGCGGCACAGACCTTCTGCCCAAACTCAACTACTACGAAGTCAAACCCCACGCCCTACTCTACATCGGTCGCCTCGGCCTCAGCTCCATTCACAACGGCAGCTCCGCCCTCACCATCGGCGCCACCACCACCACCGCCGACCTCGCCACCCACCACCTCGTCCAACAGTACGCTCCCGCCCTCGCCCAGGCCGCCCGCCTCAGCGGCAGTGTCGCCATCCAGAACGCCGCCACCATCGGCGGTAACATCGCCAACGCCTCCCCCGCCGCCGACCTGGTCGTCGCCCTCCTCGCCCTCGACGCCTCCGTCCGCTTGCTCAGCCACAGCGGCCAACGCGACGTCCACCTCGCCGACTTCTTCCTCGGTCCCCATCTCACCATCCTCCAACCCGATGAGCTGATCACCCAGATCCACGTCCCTCTATCCCCAGGCAAAACCGAGTTCCTCAAACTCGGCCGCCGCAAAGGCCAAACCCTCGCCGTCGTCAGCGTCGCCGTCCGCCTGCAACTGGACGGGGACCTCTGTCATGACGCACGGATCGTCTTGGGCTCCATGGCCCCCACCCCGCTGCGCTGCCGGACCGCCGAACACCTGCTCCGCGGCCAAAAAATCACCACCGACCTCATCCACCAAGCCGCCACACAGGCCATCGCCGAAAGCAGCCCCATCACCGACCAACGCGCCACCGCCTGGTACCGCAAAAAAGCAGGCGAAGCGCTGGTCCAACGCGCCCTCCTGCAGGCGCTCGACAAAAAGGAGGTTCGCCCATGAAACAGCAGGTCCTAACCTTCATCTTGAACGGGGAAGAAGTGGCGGTCCTCGTCACCCCCACCGAAACCCTGCTCGATGTCCTGCGCGAACGATTACAAATCACCGGCCCGAAGCGAGGCTGCGACGACGGAGAATGCGGCGCCTGCACCGTCCTCCTCGACGGCGAACCCGTCCGCTCCTGCCTCACCCTCGCCCTCACCGTCGAAGGTCGCACCGTCACCACCGTCGAAGGCCTCATGGTCAAAGGAGAACTCGACCGCCTCCAGAAAGCCTTTTACGAACGCGGCGCCTTCCAATGTGGCTTCTGCACCCCAGGCATGCTCATGGTCGCCAAGTCGCTCCTCGCCAAGAACCCCAACCCCTCCCGCGACGAAATCCGCTCCTACATGGCCGGCAACCTCTGCCGCTGCGGAAGCTACGAAGAGATCATCGAGGCCATCCAGGCCGTCGCCGCCGGAGAGTATTAAGGAGGGTACAACCATGACACAATATGTCGGACAGGCCATGCCTCGCTATGGCGGCATCGGCCAGGTAACCGGAACCACCAAATATGTGGATGATATTGTCCTGCCCGGCATGCTCTACGCCAAATGCCTGCGCAGCCCCGTCCATAAGGGGATCGTGCGCAAGCTGGACCTGTCGGCAGCCGAGGCAGTACCAGGGGTAGTCGGGACCCTTACTGCGGCCGATATCCCCGGCCAAAACCTCTACGGCTTTTCGGGTGACCAGCCCGTGCTGAACAATGAACACCTCCGCTACAAAGGCGAACCGATTGCCGCTGTGGTAGCCGTCGATGAAGATACCTGCATGGAGGCGTTGGAGAAGGTCAAGCTGGAGATCGAGGAGCAGGAACCGGTCTTTGACATGTTGGAGGCAATCAAGCCAGGAGCGCCCATTGTCCGACCGGGGACCACTCACAATCTGCTAGAGTTCTTTCCCGGCGTGACCACACGCATCCTCAAGTTGGGAGATGTCGAGCAAGGTTTCGCCGAAGCCGATTATGTGTTCGAGGATCGGTTCGTCCACAACGTCCAGGACCACGCGCCCATTGAGCCCCACGTCTCGGTCGCCTATTGGGACGCCGCTGACCAGTTGGTCATCCACACCGTCAGCCAGATGCCCTACTTCCATCTGCGTTATTTGCAGCCGATCTTTAACCTGCCCTTGAGCCGCATCCGCTACGTGGGAGGGGTCATTGGCGGTGCCTTTGGAGCCAAGAACGATATTCATGCCGACCATATTGCCGGACTGGCAGCCCTCAAGTTCCGCAAGCCGGTCAAGTACCGCTGGACCAAACGGGAGGACTTGAGCTATTCCACCAAGCGAGGCGCCTGGGTTTTTGAGTACAAGACCGGGATCAAGAAAGATGGACGGATTACCGCCCGGCACATCAAGCAGTGGCACGACACCGGAGCCTACGGAGCCCTGTCTGTCTATGCCGTAGAAAAGTGCGGCATGTTTGCCGCCGGCGCCTATCACATCCCGAACATCCTGGTTGAGTCTCAGATAATCTTTACCAACAAGCCGATTGCCAGTTCGATGCGTGGCTTTGGAGTCATCAACGGTCAGACCTGCGTGGAGGTCCACATGAACAAGATCGCCGAGGCGATCGGTATGGATCCATGGGAACTTCGCTTCATCAACGCCTGGCGGGACGGCGACCAGGGCGTGACCCGATACACCGTGCAGGGAGCCGGCGGGCTGGAGGCGATGAAGAAACTCGCTGAACTGACCGGAGTCCAACTGCCTGATCATCTAATGGCCATGAGTTCGCGACGGAGGTGAGAGATGAAGAAAAGAGGAGTAGGGATGGCCTATGTGCTCCATCCAACCGGGAACAAAGGCGGTGGGGACCCCAGCCATGCCGTCATCCAACTGAAACCCGATGGGACCTATGTCCTGTTGATCGGGGCCATGGACCTGGGACAGGGCGCCCCGACGATCTTGAGGCAGGTGGCAGCCGATGCGCTGGGCGTACCCATCGAAAAGATCCTGGTCAGCAATTACGACAACTTGCTTCCCTTATCGGTCAGCACTTCTGGCAGCCGGGTGACATTGATCGACCCTCACGCGGTGGTCAACGCCGCCGAGGACCTCAAGCGGCAGATCCGAGAATGGTTTGCCCAACAACATGAGGCGAATCCGGAAGACGTCGAGATCGAGGGAGAGACGGTCTATGTCCGGGGCGACCGCGAACGAACGGTGATGACCATGGAACAGGTGGCCATGGGCGCCGCCTGGGGAGGCGGTTACGAACCCGCTTCATTGATAGGGAGAGGAGCCTGGCAACCGGGCAAATATCACGCCCATGACCCGGAGACCGGTGAAATGCCGAATGTAGGAGCCATCTCGTTCGGCGCTGCCCTGGCCGAAGTCGAGGTGGACACCGAGACCGGAACCGTGGACGTTCTCAGGTTTGCTCAGGTCTGGGAGGTAGGCAAAGCCATCAATCCCTTGCTGGTTCGCCAGCAGATCAACGGCGGCTATTGCATCGGCGCAGGTTTTGCCCTGACCGAGAGCTGTTATCCCTATTTCCCCTCGGTCGAATATGCACCGGAGAAGATGGGAGACTATTTCATGCCGACGTTTGAGGACTATCCCCAGCAGATGATCTTCGGCATTGAGGAAGTGCCTCATCCCAATGGCGTGCAGGGAGCCAAAGGTTTTTCGGAGGGATCGGCGAGCGGACCACCGCCAGCCATAGCGTCGGCAATTCATGACGCCATCGGCGTCTGGATCACCGAGTTCCCCATTACTCCAGAGGTGATCCTGCGGGCTCTTGAGGCCAAGCAAGCAGGGGTGGAAAGCTAACTCCCAGGAAGCTAACCCAACAAAAGATCGGCAGAGGAGGTGGTGCGATCACCGGGGAACTTACGTGTCAGTCAACATTTCGGAAAGAGATTACTCTAGGAGAAGGAGGTGTGTTCGGATGAGAGAAGTTCTCTATTATGCTCCCACAGAGCTCACAGAAGCCACGGCCATCCTGGCCGACCATCGCGACAAAGCAGCCGTGCTCGCCGGCGGCACAGACCTTCTGCCCAAACTCAACTACTACGAAGTCAAACCCCACGCCCTACTCTACATCGGTCGCCTCGGCCTCAGCTCCATTCACAACGGCAGCTCCGCCCTCACCATCGGCGCCACCACCACCACCGCCGACCTCGCCACCCACCACCTCGTCCAACAGTACGCTCCCGCCCTCGCCCAGGCCGCCCGCCTCAGCGGCAGTGTCGCCATCCAGAACGCCGCCACCATCGGCGGTAACATCGCCAACGCCTCCCCCGCCGCCGACCTGGTCGTCGCCCTCCTCGCCCTCGACGCCTCCGTCCGCTTGCTCAGCCACAGCGGCCAACGCGACGTCCACCTCGCCGACTTCTTCCTCGGTCCCCATCTCACCATCCTCCAACCCGATGAGCTGATCACCCAGATCCACGTCCCTCTATCCCCAGGCAAAACCGAGTTCCTCAAACTCGGCCGCCGCAAAGGCCAAACCCTCGCCGTCGTCAGCGTCGCCGTCCGCCTGCAACTGGACGGGGACCTCTGTCATGACGCACGGATCGTCTTGGGCTCCATGGCCCCCACCCCGCTGCGCTGCCGGACCGCCGAACACCTGCTCCGCGGCCAAAAAATCACCACCGACCTCATCCACCAAGCCGCCACACAGGCCATCGCCGAAAGCAGCCCCATCACCGACCAACGCGCCACCGCCTGGTACCGCAAAAAAGCAGGCGAAGCGCTGGTCCAACGCGCCCTCCTGCAGGCGCTCGACAAAAAGGAGGTTCGCCCATGAAACAGCAGGTCCTAACCTTCATCTTGAACGGGGAAGAAGTGGCGGTCCTCGTCACCCCCACCGAAACCCTGCTCGATGTCCTGCGCGAACGATTACAAATCACCGGCCCGAAGCGAGGCTGCGACGACGGAGAATGCGGCGCCTGCACCGTCCTCCTCGACGGCGAACCCGTCCGCTCCTGCCTCACCCTCGCCCTCACCGTCGAAGGTCGCACCGTCACCACCGTCGAAGGCCTCATGGTCAAAGGAGAACTCGACCGCCTCCAGAAAGCCTTTTACGAACGCGGCGCCTTCCAATGTGGCTTCTGCACCCCAGGCATGCTCATGGTCGCCAAGTCGCTCCTCGCCAAGAACCCCAACCCCTCCCGCGACGAAATCCGCTCCTACATGGCCGGCAACCTCTGCCGCTGCGGAAGCTACGAAGAGATCATCGAGGCCATCCAGGCCGTCGCCGCCGGAGAGTATTAAGGAGGGTACAACCATGACACAATATGTCGGACAGGCCATGCCTCGCTATGACGGCATCGGCCAGGTAACCGGAACCACCAAGTATGTGGATGATATTGTCCTGCCCGGCATGCTCTACGCCAAATGCCTGCGCAGCCCCGTCCATAAGGGGATCATCCGCCATCTGGACCTCTCTGCTGCCGAACGAACCCCCGGCGTGGTCGGCGTCCTGACCGCCCAAGATGTACCAGGCCAAAACATCTACGGAGCCAGCGGAGACCAGCCAGTATTCAACCCCGATCATATTCGCTACAAAGGCGAGCGAATTGCCGCCGTGGTAGCCGTTGACGAAGACACCTGTATGGAGGCGTTGGAGAAGGTCAAGCTGGAGATCGAGGAGCAGGAACCGGTCTTCGACATGTTTGAGGCGATGAAGCCGGGAGCGCCCATTGTCCGCCCGGGGACCACGCACAATTTGCACGAGTATATGCCGGGTATGACCACGCGAGTGATCAAGCTGGGGGATGTGGAGCAGGGCTTCGCCGAGGCAGACCTGATCATCGAAGGCCGGTACCAGACCACCCAGCAGGACCACGCGCCCATTGAGCCCCACGTTTCGGTCGCCTACCTCGACCCCGCCAACCGTCTGGTCATCCATACCGTGAGCCAATGTCTTTATTTCCACCTGAGTCAACTGGTCCGCGTCTTTGGATTGCCCATGAGCCAGATCCGCTATATTGGCGGCACGATTGGAGGCGGCTTCGGCGGCAAAAACGACATCCATGCTGACCACGTAGCCGGACTGGCCGCTCTCAAGTTCCGCAAGCCGGTCAAGTACCGCGAAACCAGACGGGAGGACCTGCGTTATTCGGGCAAGCGCGGCGTCTTTGTCATGGAATACAAGACCGGGGTCAAGAAAGATGGTCGTCTGGTCGCCAACCACATCAAAGAGTACCACGACACGGGGGCCTATGGCGGCTTCTCGGCCTATGCCACCGAAAAGTGCGGGATGTTTGCTTCCGGACCATACTGGATCCCGAACATCCTGGTCGAAGCCAAGACGATCTACACCAACAAGGTGGTCTCCATCTCCATGCGCGGATTCGCCATCATCAACGGCCAGTCCACCATGGAGATCCAGATGGGCAAGATCGCCGAGGCGCTGGGCATGGACCCGTGGGAACTCCGTTTCATCAACGCCTGGCGCGACGGCGATATGGGGGCCAGCCGATACATCGTCCGCGGAGCCGGCGCCCTGGAGGCCATGAAAAAGGCAGCCGAACTGGCCGGTGTTCAGCTACCCGCCCACTTGATGGCCATGAGTTCACGGAGGAGGTAAGTCATGAAGAAAAAAGGAGTCGGAATGTCGTGCGTCCTGCACCCGACTGGCAACAAGGGAGCGGGCGATCCCAGTCAGGCTGCCATCCAGCTCAAGCCGGACGGAACGTTTGCCCTGCTGGTGGGTGCAGTGGACATTGGTCAGGGATCGAACACCATTCTGCGCCAGTTCGCTGCCGATGCATTGGGCGTGCCCATTGAAAAGATCCTGGTCAGCAACTTTGCCGATGACTTTGCTCCTCTGTGCCTGGGCAGCTTTGCCAGCCGGGTGACCCTGATCGATCCCCACGCCGTTGTCAACGCGGTCGAAGACCTGAAACGACGCATCCGCGAGTGGGTGGCCAACGAATGGGAGGCCAACCCGGAAGACATCGAATTCGACGGAGAGACGGTCTACCTGCGCGGTGACCGGGAACGGCGATCGATGACCATGGACCAGATAGCGGCTGGAGCGAACTTTGGCGGCGGCTACAACCCCGGCTTCCTGGTGGGAACCGGAGCCTGGCAACCAGCCAAGTTCCACGCCCACGACCCCGAGACGGGCGAGATGCCCGCCGTCGGGGCCATCTCCTTTGGCTGCTGCATCGCCGAAGTCGAGGTGGACACCGAGACCGGGGTAGTGGATGTGACCCGGCTCGTCCAGGTCTGGGAGGTGGGGAAAGCGGTGAATCCCCTGCTGGTCCGCGCGCAGATCAACGGCGGGCTCCATATCGGCATGGGCTATGCCCTGACCGAGAGCTCATACCCGTACTGGCCGACGGAGGATTACGCCCCGGAAAAGCTGGGCGACTACTTTATGCCCACGTTCCTGGACTATCCTCCTGAGCTGATCTACGGGATCGAAGAGGTTCCCCATCCAGCCGGCGTCCAGGGCGCCAAGGGGTTCTCCGAGGGATCGTCCAATGGACCGCCGCCGGCGATCATCGCTGCCATTCACGATGCCATCGGCGTCTGGATCGATACCTATCCCGCCACCCCTGAGGTCATTCTGAAAGCGTTGGAGGCCAAAAAGGCCAGCGAATAGCGGACCTTCAATCGATCCCCCGGAGGACGGGGTGATCACCATCGCCCCGTCCTCCCCCACAATGAACGCATTGGGGAAGAAGGAGGAACCATGATACAGGGCGTCCATCATACCTGTATTACCGTCAGCGATCTGGAGCGATCGATTGCTTTCTACCGGGATGTATTGGGTCTGGAACTGGTCATGACGGAGGAAAGTGAACGGAGCCAGGACGATCGCTCCAAGAGTCTGGGCGTGGCTGGAGCCAAGGTCAAGCTCGCCATCCTCCGAGCCGGGAACGCTCAGGTGGAACTGATCGAATATGTCACCGCCCGAGGGCGCCCGTATGATCGGAACAACAACGACATTGGGGCCATGCACATTGCCTTCCAGGTAGACGATATCGAGGCAACCTATCAGCGGTTGCTCGCCCACGGAGTGCGCTTTACCTCCCCACCGGCAACGATTCCGGCCGGCCCGATGAAAGGCTGGCGCTGGACGTATTTCTTTGATCCGGACGGTGTGTCGTTGGAGATCATCCAGCCAACATAGAGACAATGAAAAAGCAAGAGAGGTAGAAATGGGTTACAAACTGATTGACTTGAGCCAGGAAATCTTTACCGGCGCCCCGGTGTGGCCTGGACACCCTGAGACCAAGGTCACGGTCGTCGCTACTCACGAAGAGACGCGGGCCTCTGGCCGGTTCACCGAGGACTATAGCTATACGGCCGAAAAGATCGAAATGAGCACTCATGGTACCACCCATGTGGACTCGATTAGCCACATCGATCCCAGACCTGGCGCCCCTTCGATTGACCAGATCCCGCTGGACTGGTTTTATACCGAAGCAATCTGCCTTGATCTTTCCCATGTTCCGCCCAAGACCTATTACACGGTCGAGATGATCAAAGAAGCGTTGGCCAAGCACGGGTTGGAGATCAAAAAGGGCGATACGGTGCTCTTGTACTCCGGCCATTATGTCCGGACCTGGGGTACCCCGGCCTGGCTGACCGACTATCCTGGACTCAGCCGCGAGGCGGCCGAGTATATCTACGGTCAGGGTGCGATCAACATCGGTCAGGATGCGCCCAGCCACGACTGCGCTCTCACGACCAGCTATCCGGCCCATCAGGTCTGTCGCGAGATGCAGACCCTGAATATGGAGAACCTGGGCGATCTACGACCCGTAGTGGGGAAGCGATTCCGTTTCATCGGTTTTCCGCTCAAAATCCGGAACGGCAGTGGTTCACCCATTCGGGCAGTGGCCGTGCTGGAAGACGAGGAAGAGTAAGCCTTGGAAAATACCAGGCCTGACAGACACCCTCTGTCAGGTCCTTCTTTTGCAGGAGAGAGCATGGTGGAGGCGATTCCCAGAGAAAAGTTAGAAGCGATCCCGTCTCTGTTCTCCTTGACCGATCGGGTGGCGATTGTCACCGGGGGCAGTCGAGGATTAGGGCGTGGGATCGCCCTCGCCTTAGCCGCGGCGGGCGCTCACGTCATCCCGGTCAGCCGCACCCAGCCCGACCTGGAAGTCGTGGCCGACGAGATCCGATCCTTGGGGCGTCGTTCCCTGCCTATTGCTGCCGAAGTGACCGATGAAGCCCAGGTGCAGCGCATGGTACAGCGCGCCGTGGACGAGTTTAATCGCATTGACATCCTGGTGAACGCCGCCGGGATCGTGATCCTGAAACCCACCATAGAATTCCCGGTGGAGGAATGGGAGCGTGTCATCCGGGTGAATCTCGAAGGCACTTTCCTCTGTTGCAAAGAAGTGGCCAAAGTCATGCTTCGTCAGGAGCGAGGCAAGATCATCAACCTTTCGTCCGTTCGGGGGCTTCAGGGGCGGGCCAAAGACCCGGCCTATGCCGCCAGTAAAGGCGCCGTCAACCTCCTGACCAAGTCCCTGGCCATCGAGTGGGCACAAAAGGGAATCACCGTCAACGCCATTGCTCCCACCTTTATCCGCACCGACCTGAATGCGTTTCTGCTGGACGATGCGGCCACCCGGGACTGGGTCCTGAGCCGTATCCCCATGGGTCGGGTCGGGCAGATCTGGGATCTCTTTGGGATCGCTATCTTTCTCGCTTCACCCGCCTCGGATTTTATCACGGGGCAAACGATCTATGTCGACGGGGGCTGGACTGCGGCCTGATACCCCTTGCTGGTCGATGCGTTCCAGGGCAAGTAACCATGCCCGGTGGGGCACCACGATGAATGAAAATCGCCGGCGGCGACGTGTGACTTTCGAAGAAGGTGGGGAATGATGAAGGCGGTTGTCTATTACGCACGGGCTGAGAAAGCCATCGAAATCCGCGAGGTACCGGTGCCGACCATTGGCCCAGAGGAGTGCCTGGTCGAGGTCAAGTACTGTGGCATCTGCGGCAGTGAGTTGCACATGTACCATGGTCAGTTGAATGTCCTGGCGCGCCCTCCCGTGGTCTTGGGACACGAATGGTCAGGCACCATTGTGGCCGTTGGCGATCGGGTGCACGGCTTTGCCGTCGGCGACCGGGTGGTGGCCGAGACGGCAGCCGAGACCTGTGGTCGTTGTGTCCTCTGCCGGTCCGGGGAGTACAATCTATGCCCGGAGCGCCGCGCTTTTGGCTTTGCGGTAGACGGGGCCTTCACCCGTTACGTCCGGGTAAGATACCCCTTACTCCATCATATCCCCGCCGAGGTAAGCTGGGAAGCAGCCACCATGGTCGAACCCATCTGCGTCGCCTACTATGCCGTGGTTGAGAAAAGCCGGCTCCGACCCGGCGATCTGGTGGTCATCATCGGTCCAGGGCCAGTCGGGCTGTTCTCTCTCCAGGTGGTGCGATTGGCCGGGGCGGGGATGGTGATCGTCACCGGTTCCGGGCGAGATCAAGAGCGGCTGGCGCTCGCCCGTCAGCTCGGCGCCGATATCGTGGTCAATATCGAAGAGCAAGATCCGGCCGCCATCGTCCAACACCTTGGCGATGGTCTGGGAGCCCACCTGGTGATCGACGCCGCCGGCGTTCCTTCGGCCATCCAGCAGTCGCTCCAGGTCGTCCGTCGAGGAGGCTGGGTGACCAAGATAGGATGGTCGCTGCGACCGGTGAACTTGACCTTGGACGAGATTGTAGCCAAGGCAATCACCTATCAGGGCGCGTTCAGCCACACCTGGAAGACCTGGGAAACGTGTCTGGAGTTGTTGCGTCAGGGCAAGATCGAAACCGGGCCGCTGCTGAGCGCCGTCTGGCCGATCACCCGTTGGCAAGAGGCGTTTGAGAGGCTGGAGAGGTTGGATGCGCACAAGATCCTGCTGTATCCGGTGGATTGAACGTCTGACTGGCTCAAGGGAGACTTTTCATGGTGGATGAGACCAAGATCGCCGAACTCGAGGCCACCGCTCGTGAGTTCCGCTATCACCTGATCCGGATGATGGGCGCCAACAAAGCCCACCACTTTGGCGGCTCGCTCTCGATTGTCGAACTGGTCGTCGCTCTCTATTTTTACAAAATGCGGTACGATCCCTTGAACCCTGCGTGGGAGGAGCGGGATCGCTTTGTAATGAGTAAAGGCCATGCGGTTCCTACCCAATACTGCGCGCTGGCCAAGCTGGGAGTGATCCCCTTTGAGGAATTGGACAACCTGAAGAAGCTCGGGAGCATCCTCCAGGGGCATCCCAATGCCTGCCTGACGCCCGGCATCGAGGCCTGCACCGGATCACTGGGCCAGGGACTCTCCTTTGCCAACGGTATCGCCTTGGCGGCCAGGATCCGTGGCCTGAACATCCGCGTCTACTGCCTGCTCGGTGATGGTGAACTCCATGAAGGTCAAGTCTGGGAAGCGGCAATGCAGAGCGCCGGGCAAAAGCTGGACATGCTGTGTGCGCTGGTGGACCGCAACGGCCTGAAAAGCCAGGGAGTCGTGGATGAGGCCAAGCCCCTCGAACCGTTGGCTCTGAAATGGCAGGCGTTTGGCTGGCATGTCATGACCGTGGATGGACACAATTTCCGGCAAATCTGTGATGCCCTGGATGCGGCGGAAACGATCAAAGGCAAACCCACGGTCATTATCGCCAAGACGGTGAAGGGCAAAGGGGTCTCTTTCATGGAGGGGCAGTTCCAATTCCACAATGCACCGATCTCGGCTGAGCAATGGCAAGAGGCAATGTGGCTTCTGGCTCCAAAGGATTTGACCAGATGAAGTGGAAGATCGGGGATCGAGTTGAAACCCGGGATGCCTATGGCCTGGCGTTGCTGGAACTTGGGAAGCAACGCGACGACGTCATCGTGTTGGACGCCGACCTGCAACGATCCAACAAGACCTACGACTTTGGACAGGCGTTCCCGGAGCGCTTTTTTGACATGGGCATCGCCGAGGCGGATATGATCGGCACGGCGGCCGGCATGGCGGCCACCGGAATGACGGTGTTTGCCACGTCCTTTGCCATGTTTGTCCCCGGGCGCTGTTACGACCAGATTCGTCTGCAGCTTTCCTACGGCTGGGCGAATGTGAAAATCGTAGGAGTCAGCGCCGGCCTGACCCAGGGGCCTGATGGAGCCACTCACCAATCTCTGGATGACATCGCCTTGACCCGGCCATTGCCCGGCTTTACCGTCCTGGTTCCCGCCGACGCGACCGAGGCCTACCAGGCCGTGTGGGCCGCAGCCGAGATGCGGGGCCCGGTCTACATTCGCTTGGGCCGGTATCCGACCCCGGTGCTGTTTGACCAGAACTATCGGTTCTGCATCGGTGCGTTGCCGATCATGCGCGAGGGAAGGGATCTGGTGATCTATGCCACCGGGATCATGACCGCGCTGGCGTTGGTGACAGCCGAACTTCTGGCCCACCGAGGCCTGGAGGCCACGGTACTGAACGTGTCCACGATCAAACCTCTCAACGTGAACGCAATTCTGGACGCGGCCACGGGTAAAACTCTTGCCATCAGCATGGAGGAACACTGGACGGTCGGGGGACTCGGCAGCGCCGTCGCAGAAACGTTGGCCGGGGTCGCCGGCATGCCCCCGCTGCTACGCCTGGGGGTCGAGGACCGCTTCGGACAATCCGGAACGGCCGATGAGTTGCTGGCGCACTATGGATTGACCCCGCCGACCATGGTCGAGACGATCCTGCGCTTCGCTCGATCGGTGGGTGCCTCGTTCGAAAAATAGACCACTTCCCTCGTCCGGGAGTCGAGGCTTCTGCCGGTCCACCGCCTGAAGGCTCCACTCCGGGAGTCGAGGCTTTAGCCGCTCCACCGCCTAAAGGCTCCACTCCGGAAGTCGAGGCTTCAGCCGGGCGCTCCTGGATATTTTCATACTGCTCCCGCTCCTAGCTGATTCCAAACAGGTCCTGGGCCCTGAGCAGCGCCTCGGCAAGCCGGTCCACTTCTTCTTCCGTGTTATAGATGTAAAAGCTCGCCCGGGCAGTCGCCGGCACGCCGTAATAGTCCATCAACGGCTCCGCACAGTGATGGCCGGCCCGGATGGCGATCCCTTCCTGGTCGAGAATGCTTGCCAGGTCATGAGGGTGAATGAGAAGCTCCCCTCCCCGCATCAGGTTAAAGGTAATTACCCCTCCCCGGTCAGGGCAGGGCGGCCCGTAGATATGCAGGTTCGGCACCGCCGCCAGACGCTCCAGAGCATAGCCGGCCAGCGATTGTTCGTGCGCCTTGACGTTCTCCATCCCGATCCCGGTCAAATAATCCACCGCTACCCCCAACCCAATCCCGTGGGCCACATTGGGGGTGCCGGCCTCGAACTTGTGAGGGATGTCGTTCCACTCGCTCTCGCGCAGCCGAACCCGTTTGATCATTTCCCCACCGCCCATGAACGGGGGCATGGCCTGCAGGACCTCCTTTCGCGCCCAGAGCACGCCAATGCCCGTTGGCCCGAGCATCTTGTGGCCAGAGAACGCCAAAAAGTCACAGCCGATGGCCTGCACATCCACCGGCAGATGAGGCACGCTTTGAGCGCTGTCCACCAGGAACAGCGCCCCCACCGCATGGGCCAACGCCGCGATCTCGGCCACGGGGTTGATCGTCCCCAGAACGTTCGACATCCCGCTCATCGCCACGAGTTTGACCCGTTCCCCATGGGTGTCCAACAGGCGCCTCAGGTGTTCCAGGTCCAGATGCCCCTGAGGATCGAGCTCCACAAACTCTAACTGGGCTCCCGCGCTCTGCGCCAGCAATTGCCATGGCACCAGATTGGAGTGATGTTCCATCACACTGAGCACGATCACATCGCCTTCCCGAACATGAGCCCGTCCCCAGGTGAGAGCAACCATATTGATGGCCTCGGTCGTGTTCCGGACAAAGACCACTTCACGAGGGCTATAGGCGTTGATGAAACGCCCCACCTTGCGCCGGGCGTTCTCATAGGCCGCCGTGGCTTCTTCCGCCAGCGTATGGACGCCCCGATGGATATTGGCATTGTACTGCCGGTAGTAATCGGTCAAGGCCTGGATCACCACCTCCGGCTTCTGCGAAGTGGCCGCGTTGTCCAGGTAGACCAACGGTTTGCCATGAACCTGGCGCTTCAAGATCGGAAAATCGGCACGAATTCGATCGACATCCAACATGGCTCCCATCTCCTCAAAGATCGTCGGCCTCTGCCCCTAACCACCGGATGACCGTCCATCCCGGCCACGCAGTTTGGCCGAAATGGCTTCCCCTAATCGCTCCCTGAGCCCGCCCAGGTTGTCAGGGAGGCGGTCCAGAGACGGTTGAAAGAACCCCTCCACCAGGAGTTGAATGGCATCCAACGCCTGAGGCGGCGCATACGGGCTCAGTTCCTCCCAGCGGAGCTTGCTCAGGTCCGTCCGTCGCCAAAGCGGAGGTTCCCTCTCCTGATAGTCGCACCAGGCCTGATAGCGCCTGTCCCACATCCAGTCAGGTTCCCGTTGCAGGGCTGAAAGAGCCTCCATCGTTGCCTGGGAAAATCCACGGATATGATATTTTACCTCTGTCTCCCCCTGTTTCCAAACCGGGTAGGTGTCAGAGCGCGAGAATTCGTCGCGGATGAGCGCATCGCACACCACATGGCTCTTGACTCCCCTGGCCCCCTTGTACACAGGGATAGTCCATTGTCTTTTCCATTCATGACAGTAATACTACAGCCTGCACATTGTGTCAAATTTTATCACGAAAATCTGGAAAATTCGGGAGCAGAAACGGTAGTCTCTGGGCCAGGAAAGGGTGCCCCCCGACCTATTTACCGCGATTATTGATGATTTCAATGGAGTCCAGGAAGCTGGAAGGGCGAAGGATGCCCTCCCAACCTTTTTTGCATGATTTTAACAACGAGGTCAGTTCTCGGTGTGGTCGGAGGGACTACCCCAGCCGCCTCCGCCCGGTGTGTGCACACTCAGGATATCGCCCGGTTCCACCCGGATCTGCACCTTTCCTGGGAGGTCGCTGGCCTTCCCCTGACGGATGAGAAGATTTCGACCCGGCGCCCCCGGCTCTCCCCCCTGAAGCCCATACGGGGCGGTTCGCCGCCGTTCGGTGAGCAGAGTCACCGTGGCCGGACACAGAAACTCGATCTCGCGGATGACCCCGTCCCCTCCGCGATACCGACCGCCTCCCCCAGAACCGCGCCGCAGTTCATAGCGTCGCACCCGCACGGGATAGGCATATTCCAGGGCCTCGATCGGGGTGTTCATCGTATTGGTCATGTGCACGTGAACGCCGCCCAGTCCCGGTCCCGCTGGGCCGGCCCCGGTCCCACCGCCAATGGTCTCATAGTAGGCAAAGGGTGTGCCCCGCTCCGGATCGGTGCCGCCGATGGTCAGGTTGTTCATCGTCCCCTGGCTGGCCGCAGGAATCAGGTCGGGCAGGGCCTGGGCCAAAGCCCCCAGGACCACGTCCACAATCCGTTGTGAGGTCTCGACATTGCCGGCCGCCACCGCATGAGGGGGATCGGCATCCAGCAAGCTCCCCCTGGGCACGACCACGGTCACCGGCGCAAAAGTCCCGCTATTGACCGGTACATCCGGACCGGCCAGACACCGGATCACATACCAGGTGGCCGACTCGGTAATCGCTCGAACGGCGTTCAACGGCCCGATGACCGCCGGGCTGGAACCGGTAAAATCCACCGTCATCTGGTCGCCCTGGACGGTGATCGTCGCCTGGATCACCGGAGCAGACGACCCAACGCTACTCTCCGGCCGGCCGGACCACCCTGCTCCCGCCGCCGAGAAGCCGTCATCATCCAGCTCGTCCCGGAAGCGGTACACGCCATCCGGAATGCGCTCGACAGCGAGACGGGTCATCCGCTCCGCATAGGCCAGCAACCAACCGGCAAACCGGAGCACCTGGTCCAGGCCATAATGAGCGACAATCTCCTGAAGGCGATGCTCCCCCACCCGGTGCGCCGCCATTTGCGCGGCCAGGTCCCCGCGTCTCTCGGCTGGGGTGCGGACATTGCGCAGGATCAGGTCAAATACCGCCTGGTTCAGCCGCCCCGCCTCGATCAACTTGATCGGTGGGATGATCAACCCTTCCTGGTAGATCTCGGTGGCGAGGGGCATGGAGCCGGGCGACATACCGCCCACGTCGGCGTGATGGGCGCGGCTGGCGACAAAAAACGGAGGGTCTTCTCTCCCCTCGACCAAGACCGGCGAGACCATGGTGATATCCGGCAAATGGGTACCGCCCAGATACGGGTCGTTGAGCACCACCAGGTCCCCCGGCCTCCACTGCGAAAACGACTCCAGGGCGGCCCGGACCGACGCCGGCATCGCGCCGAGATGTACGGGGATATGCGCTGCCTGGGCGATCATCCGCCCATCGGCCAGGAAGCAGGCGCACGAGAAATCGCGCCGCTCCTTGATATTGGGACTGTAGGCGGTGCGCCCCAGGGTCACGCCCATTTCTTCGGCGACCGAGATAAACAGGTTCTTGAAAATCTCCAGGGCGATCGGATCAACAGGGTTCAATGATCAGGTTCCTCCATCCATCCACACGCGCTGCCCAGTCGGGAGGAATCAGGGTGGTGGCATCGAGTTGAACGACCAGAGCCGGCCCCAGGAGCCGATGCCCCGGTGCCAGTCGCTGCCGCTCGTACAGCGTGGTCGGGAGGGGCCGCGGAACGAGCGAGTCTGGCGCAAAGTACACCGCTTTTTGGCCAATGACCGCCGCTCGCGGGTCCAGGTCGCGCGGCTCTTCATAAAGAAAGCGAGGCTTGGGGCTCTGTCCGGTCGCCTTGAGCCGGAGGTTCACAATCTCGACCGGTTCGGTTTCGTCGGCATGGGAAAAGCGCTGGCGATGGGCCTCATGGAAGGCCCGTACCCATTCCTGGATCCCAGGCGCCGATGGCCCGGCCGCCGCCCCGGCCTGTGGGACCAGGGGGATGGTGAGCTCGTACGATTGGCCGACGTACCGCATATCCAGGGCCGGTTGAAACATGATCTGCGTGTCGTCAAACCCCTCCGCATGCAGATCGGCGCGAGCCCGTTCCTGGAGCGCGTGAAAGAGACCCTGCAGCGCTTCGGCGCTCACCTGTCCGGCCGGCAACATCACCGTCTGGGAATAATCTTTCATCGCATCGGCCAGGACCATGCCCAGAGCGGACAAGACCCCCGGATGGAGCGGCACCAGCACCCGGGGGATACGCAACGCCGCCGCCAGTTCACAGGCATGAAGGGGTCCCGCGCCGCCAAAGGCCACCAGCGTAAAGCGCCGTGGATCGTACCCGCGTTCGACCGAGATGGTGCGGATGGCCCGCTCCATGTTCGAGTTGACCACGCGGATCACCCCCCAGGCGGCGGTGGCCAGCGGCAGGTTTAGACGACGGGCCAGCTCCTCCATATAGGCTCGCGTTCGTTCCACATCCAGCTTCATTCGCCCGCCGAGAAAATGATCCGCATCCAGACGCCCCAGCACGAGATTCGCATCGGTGACCGTGATCTCCTGCGCCCGAGCATTTCCGTAACATACCGGACCGGGGTCAGCGCCCGCGCTTTGCGGGCCGACGCGCAGCGCCCCACCCGCATCCAGTCGAGCGATCGAGCCTCCACCAGCTCCAATGGTGTGAATGTCAATCATCGGCAGGCGCAGCGGCAAGCCGGTAATCATCCCCTCCGCCGTCTCCTGGACCCGACCCGGGCAGAGGGATACGTCGGTGCTGGTGCCCCCCATGTCCAGGGTGATGCACTGGTCCAGGCCGGCCATGCGCGCCACGGCAAAGGCTCCCATCACCCCTCCGGCCGGTCCCGAGAGCACCGTCTGGGCCGCGTGAGTCCGGGCCGCCTCGGCGGAGATCGTGCCGCCGTTGGACTGCATCACCCGCAGCCGCCGCTCCCCCAGTTTCTCCTCCAGATTGGTCAGGTAGCGACTGATCAATGGGGCCACGTACGCATTGATCACCGTCGTCGAGGTACGCTCGTATTCCCGATACTCCGGCAGCACCTCACAGGACAGGGAAACAAACGGCGCCGATGAGCCGCGCGGCTGGACAATTCGCTCCCGCACCTGACGTTCATGCGTCGGGTTCAGGAAGGAAAAAAGGAAACACACGGCAACCGACTCGATCTGCTCCTCCATCAGGCGGCTGACGATCGCATCCGTCTCCTGAAGGTCCAGGGGTGTCAGAACCATGCCGTTGCGGTCCATCCGCTCCGGCACCTCAAAGCGCCACGGAGCCGGAACCAGGGGAACTGGCCGGGTAGGATACAGTGCATAGAGTTCAGAACGAGTCTGGCGGCCAATCTCCAACACGTCACGAAAGCCGGCGGTGGTAATTAACGCCGTGCGGGCTCCCCGCCGTTCCAACAGGGCATTGGTCGCCACCGTCGTGCCATGCACGACCACCGCCCGGGGATCGGCTCCGAGATCGGCGATCCCTTGCCAGATCGCCACCGATGGGTCATGGACGGAGGTCGGTAACTTGTGGACGCGAATCTGTCCATGGGGATCGAGCAGCACCAGGTCGGTAAAGGTGCCGCCCACGTCCACGCCGAGGATCATCACCCGGGGTTACTCCCACTCAATCGTCGCCGGGGGCTTGCTCGAAATGTCATAGACCACGCGATTGACGCCCGGCACCTCATTGACGATCCGGTTGCTGACGCGGGCCAGCAATTCGTAGGGCAGGCGCGCCCAGTCGGCCGTCATGAAATCGTCCGTCGTGACCGCCCGCAAGGCCACGACATGGGCATAGGTGCGACCATCGCCCATGACCCCCACACTCCGCACCGGCAACAACACGGCGAACGACTGGGCGGTCCCCCGGCTCTCCTCCTGGCGGAGCAGGCCGGCTGCCTCCAGTTCCTGGGTAAAGATGGCATCGGCGGCGCGCAACGTCTCGAGCCGTTCCCAGGTTACCTCCCCCAGGATACGCACCGCCAGCCCCGGTCCGGGGAATGGCTGTCGCTCCAGCAGTTCCCTGGGCAACCCCAGTTCACGGCCGACGGCCCTGACCTCATCCTTGAACAAGAAACGCAACGGTTCGATCAGTTCCAGCTCCATATCGTCCGGCAACCCGCCGACGTTGTGGTGCGTCTTGATGCGCTGGGCTCCGGGTCTTCCCGCTCCGGCGCTCTCGATCACATCGGGGTAAATGGTCCCTTGCGCCAGGAAATCAAAATGACCCAGCCGCCGGGCCTCACGCTCGAAAATGCGCGCAAACTTTTCGCCGATGATCCGCCGCTTATCCTCCGGGTCGGTGATCCCTGCCAGAGCGGTCAGGAACTCTTGCGCCGCTTCGACGACCACCAGGCGCATCCTCAGCCCCTGTTCAAACGTACGCACCACCTGCTGCGCCTCCCCCAGACGCAACAGGCCGTGGTCCACAAAGACGCAGGTGAGCTGGTCGCCGACCGCGCGATGGACCAGCGTGGCCGTCACCGCCGAATCCACCCCTCCGGACAGGGCGCACAGGACCTTTCCCCGCTTCACCTGCCGACGGATCGCTTCCACCGCCTCGACGACAAAGTGCGACGGGGTCCAGGTGCCATGCAGCCCACACACCCGATAGAGAAAGTTGCGGATGATCTCCGCCCCACGAGGAGTGTGGATCACCTCCGGGTGGAACTGGAGGCCGTACAGGCGGCGATTGACATCGGCCATGACCGCCACCGGCGAGTTCTCGGTGTGAGCGATGGCCACAAATCCCGGAGGCAGCGCCTCGATGCGATCGCCGTGACTCATCCATACCGTCAGCGACGGACCTGGCGCCGAAGCGTCGCCCGGCGGGACCAGACCGGCAAAGAGAGGACAGGCCGCATCGGTCACCGTCAGTTGAGCCGGTCCGTATTCCCGCCGCTGGGCCACCGATACCCGGCCTCCCAGGTGGTGGGCCAGCAATTGCATCCCGTAGCAAATCCCCAGCACCGGCGCTCCGCTGTTCAACACATACTCGGGCAGGCGCGGAGCGCCGGGTTCATAGACGCTGCTCGGTCCACCGCTCAGGATAAAACCACGCGGGCGCAGGCGAAGCACCTCTTCGGCAGGGGCATCATAGCGATAGAGTTCACAATAGACGTGCGCTTCGCGTACGCGTCGGGCGATGAGCTGGCTATATTGAGAGCCGAAATCGAGGATGGCCACCGCCTCTTCTTCCGACGGCGGAGGGCTACGGTCCTGACAGGTCATGGACATGGGCATCTTCACTCGGCAAAGGTGAACTGGCCGTTCGACATGTCGGTAATAATCACCAGGGCGTGGAGGGGCACCCCCAACGGCTCCAGTTCCTTGCGCCCCCCCTCGAACGCCTTCTCGATGAGGGCTCCGATCCCGACCAGTTCTGCCCCGGCGTGACGGACCATCCTCACCAGGGCGCTGATCGTCCGACCGCTGGCCAAAAAGTCATCAATGATCAAGATCCGTTCGCCAGGGCCCAGGAACTCGGGCGAACACATCAGAAAAATCGAAGTGCCTTTCGTATGGGATGGCGCTGCCTCGACATAGACCGGCTCGGTCATGGTCACCGGCTTGGTCTTGCGGGCGTAGACGAGAGGGATGCCCAGAGCGAGGGCAGTCGTTAACGCCGGGGCGATACCGGAGATTTCGGCGGTCAGCACCTTGGTGGCTCCCGCATCTTTGAAACGTTCGGCCAACAGTTTCCCGGCTTCGAGCATCAGAAGCGGGTCCACCTGGTGGTTAATGAAACTGTCCACCTTCAGGATCCCGTGGCCCAGGTTCCGTCCCTCCTTCAGAATTCGCTCCTTCAGCGCTTGCATCGTTTTCTCCTCCACAGGGGAACTTGAGGCCTAGTCTACCACAACCAGACCGGTCTGGCAAAGTCGAAACGGGATTTTGGCGAGATGGGAAGCTGTCTGCTCGTTTGTCATCTATCCGCCGTTGAGGTATAATAGATGCCGGGGGAGAGAATGGCGTTAGAACTGAGCAAAGTGATCGGTCAGATCCACGAGATGGGCCAGGAGCTGGCCGCCAGAGCCCGGCAGGAACGTACGCTCTCGCCCACCGCCCGTGACTGGCTGCGCCACTTTGCCCACCGACAGGAAGAACTGCGCCAGATAGCCACCTCCGAGGAGGGACGGCGCGTGCGATGCGCCAGCCCAGGCGACGAACCGCTGGATATGGCCCGTCCTGCCCCGACCATGCCCGAACGCATCACCCTCGTGGCCGCCGACGGATCGCAGATCTACCCCGATCGGCATGGTATCGCCCTCTATTATGTCATCAACATTGGCACGATTGTCTTCCGTCACGGCAGCCAGCGGGCCCCCGAAGTCGCCACGAACCCACGGCTGTTCTACACCGACGATCAGGTATTCCCCGGGGGAGAACTGGTTTCTGGCGACCTGGTGAGCGCCGAACGGACCCTGGCCGAGATCCAGGTGCTGACCGACCTCGCCCTCTCGGTGTCAGACGGCGATGTCCCCTGCATCGCCCTGATGGACGGGCCGTTATTGATCTGGCTTCAGCGGACAAACGTACCCCAGGAGCGACAGGCGCGCATCCTGCACGATTACCTGACGTGCCTCCGCCGCCTGCGCTCAGGAGGTCTTCCCATCGCCGGATTTGTCAGCCGTCCATTCAGTGCCGAGGTAATCGCCTTACTGAATGTGGCGCACCGCCTATTGGAAGCGCCCTCCGGCATTGGCCGCCCCCTGGAGGCCAAAGTCCGGAACGTGACCGATCGCGCCCTGTTTCGCTTTCTGCAACCGGGAGAGCGTTCCGCCCTTTTTGTGCGGGGCACGGCCGCCAACGAGGACTTTCAGGCTCACGGACACACCATCTATTTCTTTTACCTGAACACCGGCGCCGATCTGGCCCGCGTCGAAGTGCCAGTCTGGGTGGCGCATCATGCCGAATGGCTGGACCTCGTGCACGCCGCCATCTACGACCAATGTCGGATCAACAACGGATATCCCTATGTCCTGACCCGCGCCGATGAGCAAGCCGTGATCCTGGGCGAGGAACGGGAGGCCCTGGAGGCCATGATCGGGCGCGCCATGGCTTCCCACGGATTGCCTCTCCCCGAATTTTCGCGAAAAGCCCAGCAGAAGCAAAAGGCCCGGTGGAGGAAAAGGCGCTAACCCCAGCAAGCCCATGCGCCCATCCCCGGCCTGACCGGATTTCCGGCTACCGATGAGGAACGATGACGGGAGGATACCAGATGGAGATTGAGGTGGGACGGGTCATTCGGTCCAGCACCACCCGCTTTACGGTAGGCTGTCGGGTGCTGCAACCTCAGGTCCCGGTGTTCGGCGCGCTGGTGAAGGCCCGCGCCGGCGTCGAGATCTATGGCTTGATCTATGACGTGCGGATGGAGGACGATCCGTTCCTTCGCCAGATAGCCACCGTGGACGACCTGCAACCGGAGTATATCGAAGATCAACGGCACAACCGCCAGGTGCCGATCGAGGTCGGAGTGTTGGTGGTGGGGTATCGCCACAACGGCGAGATCTACCACTGGTTGCCGCCTCAACCGCCTCTCAGTCTGGATGTGATCCATACCTGCGGGCCAGAGGAGTGCGTCGCGTTCACCAGGCAATTCGATTATTTCCGCCTAGTCCTGGAAAGCCGCGACCTGCCCGCCGACGAACTGCTGGCAGCCCATCTCCGCTACGCCGCGCAGGTACGGGGCAAAGATAAGGACAGTTTCCTGCTGGACGCCGGCCGGGAACTGGCTCGCCTGCTGGCGATGGATCCCATCCGTCTGGATGCTCTCCTGGGGAGGATTCGGCCATGAGCGATGACCGCTTGTTGGATATTTGGTTTCACAGACCGGCCACTCCCACCGGAACCGCCGCCGCTCGACGCCTGGGCATCGTGGTCGGCGGAAGCCTGAGCGAAGGATTGCGGGTCAAGCTGGATCAGAACACCGTCGTCGAGGGGATGGCCGTCGGTCGGTATGTCGTCATCCATGGACAAACGGGGCGTCGCTTTTTCAGCATCATTACCGACGTGGCCCTGGATGCCATCAATCCGGCCATCGAAAAGACGCCCCCGGATACCTCGGATCGCTTTATCACCCAGGTATACCAGGGGATCACCACCTTTGGCCGCCTGAAGGTCACCCCGATGCTGGTACTGGATGAAGGGAGCCAGGAACCCAGGCCGGTCAAGACGGTGCCCGCCCATTTTTCGGCCGTGTATGAGGCCTCGGAAGAGGATGTCAGCCGGGTATTTGGGGCCGCCGATGAGCAGCACTTTTACGTCGGAACGCCGCTGGACATGGACAATGTTCGCGTTCACCTCAACCTGGAGCGGTTCGTGCAACGCTCCAGCGGGGTATTCGGCAAGAGCGGCACCGGCAAGACGTTCCTGACCCGTACCCTCCTGGCCGGCATCATCAAGCAGGGCGTGGCCGTCAATCTGGTATTTGATATGCACAATGAGTATGGCTGGGAAAGCGAGGGGGAGCACCGCTATCGGGTCAAGGGGCTGCGACAACTCTTCCCCGGTCAGGTGAGCGTCATGACGCTGGACCCGGAATCGTCGCAACGACGGGGCAGCAAGGTGGACTTTATCATTCGCATCGGCTACGACCAGATCGAGCCGGAAGATGTGGAGTTGCTCGCCCCCCTCATGGGCCTGACCGATGTCCAGGTGGGAGCGCTCTATTTCTTGCGGAGGCGCCTGGGCCGAGCCTGGATCGAACGACTGTTGGCCGAGGGAGAGGCCGAAACCGAAGGCCCCGGCGAGCTCGAGCAGATCCTGGACGAGGGCAAACTCCACGGCGGGACGTTGGGCGCCATCCAGCGCAAGCTGGGCATGTTCCGCCGCTTTGATTTCTTGCAGCCCCATGTCTCCGTGGATGTGGTCGGCAAGATCATGGAATACCTGGACCGGGGGATGCATGTCATTCTGGAGTTTGGACGGTACGGAAGTACGCTGGAAGCCTACATCCTCGTCGCCAACTACCTGACCCGGCGCATCCACGAGCGGTATGTGCAGCGCAAAGAAGCCGCCCTGGGCCGCAAGGGTGAGGAACCGCGTCCGCTGGTGATTACCATTGAAGAAGCGCACAAGTTCCTGGACCCGGCCATCGCGCGGCACACCATCTTTGGGACCATTGCCCGTGAGCTGCGCAAGTACAACGTGACGCTCCTCATCGTCGATCAACGGCCCAGCGGCATTGACGAAGAGGTCATGAGTCAGATCGGCACCCGGGTCACCGCCCTGCTGGACAATGAGGCCGATATCCGCGCCGTCTTTACCGGCGTATCCGGAGCGGGAGAACTGCGCCAGGTGCTGGCGCGCCTCGACACCCGACAGCAGGCCCTGATCCTGGGTCACGCCGTGCCGATGCCGGTCGTCGTCCAAACCCGACCCTATGGCCCCGAACTGTACGCCGAGGTGGGGCATGAAGAAGGGGAAGATCTGCAGAGCAAGCTGGAACGCAATGTGGCCCTGTTGCGCGGTGAGCAAGTCGAAGGATTTGACTGAAGAGGTAGATGAGCCATGCACGTCGAGATCATCGGTTGGACGCATTATGCCCGGGATGATGCTGCGCCCGAAGCTCTCCTGGAACACGCCGGGCGCACCTGCTATCGCAGCGAATCGCGGGGCGACCGAAGAAAATTCCTGCAAGCGCGGATCCGTGAAGGCCACGAATCGATCATCGAACATGCGGCGGTCACGTTTGAGATCAGCGGCATTTCGCGGGCCTGTTCGCATCAACTGGTACGCCACCGCATCGCCAGTTATAGTCAGGAGTCCCAGCGCTATGTGGACATGTCCAACCCCGAGTTTGTCGTCCCGCCCGATATCGCCCAGAACCCCGCCGCGCTGGCCGTCTGGGACGAGTTCATGGGCAAGGTGGCCGATACCTACCATCGCTTGCGTGAGCTCGGAATCCGAAAGGAAGACGCCCGCTTTGTGTTGCCCAATGCGACGGCGACCCGTATCATCGTCACCATGAACTTGCGATCGCTGCGCCATTTCTTTACCGTGCGTTGTGACAAGGCCGCCCAGTGGGAGATCCGCCACCTGGCCCTGGAAATGCTCCGTCAGGTGTATCCGCTGGCCCCTTCTGTGTTCGATGATCTCTATCAGCAATTTATCGGTGCGGAGTGAAACGGCGGATCGTGCCCCATCCGAGCCATTTCCGCTTGGTGTCGCAAGCCTTGTATGTTATAATAGGCGGTGAGCAGGCATGCCTGGCAGGGCGCCACAAGGGATGAAAATGCCCAGGAGCCGGCGGCTGAAGCCTCGACTCCGGGTGGGGGTAGGACAAACCTCTCCTCATCCCCCTGGCCCCCTTCCCCTCTCCGCCGGCGGAGAGGGGAAGGGGGTGAGGGAGTAGGGGTGAGGTATTTCAGGGGAGGGCGTTTGGCAGGGAACAAGCGAGCCTATCACAAGGCCATCAACAAAGGGCTGAATCTGGCCTGGGAAGGCCAGTGGGAGCAGGCCCTGACCTGGTACCGGAAGGCCCTGGCTGAGGTATCCGATGACCCGGCGGTCTATCATCATCTGGGGCTGGCGTATGTCCAGTTGGAGCGCCTTGACCAGGCGTTGGAGGCGTATCAGCAAGCCAGCCGTCTCGATCCCGAAGATCCGTTGCCCCTGGCGCGGATCGCCGACATCCACGAGCGTCTGGGACACGCCCGAGAAGCCGCCGATGTGCTGACCTCGCTGGCCCACATTTACCAACGCCAACAGTCCTGGGCTCAGGCGATCCAGGCCCTCCAACGGGCTGCCCAGCTTTATCCCAACTCCCTGGAAGCCCTTCGGTCCCTGGCCGAGATCTATGCCGAGTTGGGCCAGTCGCAAAAAGCGGCCCAGGAATATGTCCGCCTGGCCTGTGGATTCCAACGACTGGGAGAAATCGAAAAAGCCCTGGCGCAGTGCGATCGAGCGCTGGAACTGGATCCAGGAAATGCCGATGCACGCCTGTTGATGGAAGCCCTGCGCCTGGGAGAGCCGGTGAAGCCAGGCATTGTCTCGTCAGCGGTGGCCGGCGAAAAGGTCAGCCCGGTAGAGCTGACCCGTGACAAGGCGTTGGAAGAACTGGCCGGCATCCTTTTTGAGGAAACGCCGGCGAGCGCGGCGCCGGAAATCCCGAACCCGGAAGTCATCACGATTTCTCCACCGGCGCCTGCCCAGGCCGCCCCAGCCCGCCCTCCACTGGATACCCTGATTGCCCAGGCGATTGACCTTCAAACCCGAGGACAGATCGATCAGGCCATCGCTTACTACAATCAAGCCATCGAGGCGGGGATAGACCGTCCGGCGGCATATTTCAACCTGGGGTTGCTCTACCAGCAGCGACTGCGTTTCGATCAGGCGATCGCTGCCTTCAAGAAGGCGGTGCGCCACAAGCAATATGCATTGGGTAGCCATTTTGCCCTGGGCGAGTGCTACAAGGCCCTGGGACGCATTGATGAGGCCCTGGAACACTTTATCCAGGCCCTCAAGATTGTGGACCTCGGCACCGTAAAACGCGAACAAGCCGACGATCTGATCGGCCTGTATGACGCCCTGGCTGAGAGTTACATCGCCAAGGGTGACCGGGAAAAGGCGCTCGAGTTCACCAACTCCCTGATCGAGTTCCTTTCCTCCAGAGGATGGGAGGACAAGGCGCGGGAGGCCCGCCGACGGATTGACAGCCTGGCTGAGGATGGGGTGACGATGAGCCTGGCCGAAATCCTGGCGACGCCCAACGCCGAGATCGTCCTTTCGGCGATTTCCCTGAGCCAGGAATATATGAGACGAGGCGCGCTCACCGCCGCCACCGACATTTGCTATCGCGCCATCGAGTCAGCGCCCACCTACCTTCCGCTCCATGTGCGCCTGGCCGAGATCTTTGTCCAGGATGGCCGCATCGAAGACGCGGTGACCAAATACCAGGTGGTGGTTGATCTATACCTGATCCGCAAAGAAATCCGTCGCGCCATCGCCGTCTACAAGAGGATGCTGCGCCTGTCGCCCATGGATGTGGGAGCGCGAGCCCGTCTGATTGACCTGCTGATCAGTTCGGGCGAGATCGATCAGGCATTAGAGCAATACCTGGCCCTGGCCGATGCCTATTATCAATTGGCCCAGGTGGACAAGGCCATGGAGAAATATGCCGAGGCATTGCGTCTGACGCCGAGAGCTTCTGAGGAGCAGGCCTGGCGCCTGCGTTTGCTGCGCAAAATGGCCGATGTCCAGATGCGCCGTGGCAATTGGCGCGAGGCGGCAGAACTTTGTCAGCAGATCGTCGTATTGCGCCCCGATGACGAACGAGCCCGACTTCAGCGCATCGATCTGTGCTACAAACTAGGCCGTGACCAGGAAGCCGACAAGGAAACGGTCGAGATGATCACCTACTACCGCTCGCGGGGACAAGGAGACCGCGTACTGGCCCTTCTCCAGGAGGCAGTGCGGTTACAACCCACCCAGATGGCCCTGCGAGCGCGACTGGCACGCGCCTATATGGATGCCGGACTCAAGGAGAAAGCGATCGCGGAACTGGATACCCTGGGAGAGTTGCAATTGAAAGCCGGTCTGCGGGAACACGCGATCGCCACCATCCGACTGATCATCGGCCTTAACCCTCCCAATGTCGAGATGTATCGCAAGATCCTCTCTCGACTCCAACCCCCCAAGACCGGACAAGGCTGAATCCCGCGAGGCAACGAGTGGTATCCGACGTTCTATGGGTTCTGTCTCATATCAAGTGGCTCGACCTTCTGGACATCCTGTTGGTCACCATGGTCTTTTACTGGTTGTTCTCGCGGGCCCAGGGAACCCAGGCGGTCCAGTTGCTGCGCGGGATGGTGCTTGTGATCCTGGTCATCTTTCTGGTCGGTCAGATTCTGCCTCTCAAAGGGTTCAGTTGGCTGATCAATACCGCACTGCCTGCCTTGTTGATCGCCATCCCGGTGATCTTTCAACCCGAACTGCGAAGGGCATTGGAACGCCTGGGGCGCACCGGCAGCCTCCTCGTGCGCCGACAACAGGAAGCGGCCATCGAGAGGGTGATTGATGAGGTGGTGGATGCCACCTACCGGCTGGCCACGCAGCGGCATGGAGCACTGATCGCCTTTGAGCGGGAAACAGGATTGCAGGAATTCATCGAGACAGGAATCCCGATCTATGCCGACGTCCGGGCAGAACTATTGCGCACCATCTTTCATCCGAACACCGCGCTCCATGACAAGGCGGTGATCATTCGCGAAGACAAGATCGTGGCCGCTAGCTGTATGTTGCCGGTGACCCACAATCCTCAATACCGGACGATGGGCACCCGCCACCGGGCTGCCATCGGCCTCACCGAGGAAAGCGATGCCCTGGTGATCGTGGTCTCTGAGGAGACGGGCATTATCTCGGTCGCCCATAATGGACGGATCGTCCGCTATCTGGACAGCGATCGGCTCCGCAGTCTGTTGTTGGCCTTCTTTCAGCACCGACTCACCAGCCGGGATTGGGAGCAGCGTTCGTGAGTTTCAGGGGAGAGATGACCGGTTGAGCGCCTGTTCCAGGATCAGGCTCAATTCTGGCTCAGTAATCGGACCGACAAAGTGATGAACCAACCGCCCCTCTGCATCTACTACAAATGTTTCGGGGACGCCGGTGACGCCGTAGGCACGCGCCGTCCGGCTTCTGGGATCCAAGGCGCAGGGATAGGTGGTTTGGAACTCGTCCAGGAACGCCCGGACTTTGGAGGAGGTGTCTTTGTAGGCAATACCCACAAACTGCACCCCCTGGTTCTGCACCTTGCGCCACGTTCGTTCCAGGTCCGGGGCCTCATCACGGCACGGGGGGCACCAACTGGCAAAGAAATTGAGCACGACCACCTGGCCCCGGTAATCGTCCAGACGGATCGGTGCGCCGTCCAGAGAGGTGAGTTGAAACCCAGGCACCGCCTCCCCCGACTGGGGAGCACGGCCCACCTGCACCAGCGAGTACCCCAACAACCCGATAATGAGGGCGCCAATCAGACCCACCACGCCCCACACGGGCGACCTTTCGCGACGACCGGGGCTGGGTTCCGGCTCCTCCATGTCTTGCATTCCGTCACTCCTCTTCACACTGGCGCCATTGTACTACAGTCTCCGAGGCATGTCCAGACCCGACCAGAGCGTGAGCGGGGCCGCTGCACCGTCCAGCACCTAACGGGAGGGGAGGCTTCAGCCGGAACGCAATCACAGTCTCCGCGTCATGTCCAGACCCGACCGGGGCGCGAGCGGGGCGGCAGCGCCGTCCAGCCCCCAACGGGAGTCGAGGCTTCAGCCGGAACGGAATCACAGTCTCCGCGTCATGTCCAGACCCGACCGGGGCTGCGCACCGTCCAGCACCCAATGGGAGTGGAGGCTTCAGCCGGAACGGAATCACAGTCTCCGCGACATGTCCAGACCCGACCGGGGCTGCGCACCGTCCAGCCCCCAATGGGAGTGGAGGCTTCAGCCGGAACGCAATCGCGCCCAACCCGGCGAACGCTTCAAGGGCGATCGATATGATCCGATCAGATAGCAAGATCGCATGACCATGAAAGAGGGACCATGTATCCGATCAAAATCATCACCGTGGCAAAGAGCCGTGAACTGGAAAACCGAGCCAACGAAAGCGGCTTGAGCTTCGCCCAGATGATGGAGCATGCCGGCCACAGCGTGGCCAAGGTCATCCGTCATCGGATCGGAGCCAAAGATACCCGGGTCGTCGTGTTGGTCGGGCCGGGCAATAACGGCGGCGATGGACTGGTAGCCGCCTACTATTTGCACGAGATGGGCGCCCGGGTGACCTGCTATGTGTGGAAGAGAAAAGTGGAGGGCGATGCCAATTGGGAACGGATCGCCGCCAGAAACGTGCCCGTCGTATGGGCCGACGATGATCCCGATTTCCGGGCGCTCCAGGCGCTGCTTTCCAGCGCCGATGTGGTGGTGGATGCCCTGCTCGGCGTTGGCGTCTCGCGTCCGATTGAGGGCACATTGCAGCAGCTTCTGAACACGGTGCGTCATTGCCTGGCCGAGCGAAAGGCAATGCCCGGCCTGACTCATACCGTACCCGAAATGGAGGGGCGAAAGGCCCCGCTGGTCGTCGCCGTAGATTGCCCGACCGGCCTCGATTGCGACACCGGAGCGTTGGATCCAGCCGCCCTTCCCGCCGATCTGACCGTCACCTTTGCCTATCCCAAGGTCGGATTGCTCCGCTTCCCCGGAGCAGAAGCCGTCGGCGAGATCGTCGTCGCCGATATTGGCATCCCGCCCGAATTTGCCGATGAGATCCCCCTGGAAATGGCTACAGCGGAACAGATCGCCCATTGGCTGCCCAAACGGCCCCGTTCCGCGCACAAGGGCACCTTTGGCCGGGCGCTGGTCGTGGCCGGGTCGGTGAACTATGTGGGCGCGGCCGCGCTGGCCGGCGCAGCGGCCGTCCGGGTCGGAACCGGGCTGGTCACCATGGCTCTGCCCACCCCAATCCAGGCCGCCGTCGCCGCTCACCTGGCCGAGGCCACCTACCTTCTTCTGCCCCACGATCTGGGAGTGATCAACGAGGAGGCGGTGGACATCCTCTGGGACCGGATGAACGAGTACGAGGCCTTGCTGCTGGGCCCAGGTCTGACGCAAGAAACGGAAGCGGCTGCCTTTGTGCGTGCCTTCCTGGACCTCAAAGGGCCAGACCGAAAAGGGCGCATCGGCTTTGTCTCCGGCGTCGAGGAGGGAACCGGGTTGAAACACCCGGCCTTCCCGCCCTTGATCGTTGACGCCGATGGCTTGAATATCCTGGCCACCATCCCCCGATGGTGGCAGGCCCTTCCACCTGACACCATCCTCACCCCCCACCCGGGCGAGATGGCCCGCTTGGTCGGAGGAGAAACCACCACCAGGCAGGTCCAGCACGACCGGGAAGGGATCGCCGCCCGGATGGCCGCCGAATGGGGGGTGGTGCTCGTGTTGAAAGGAGCCTTTACCGTGATCGCCGCCCCCGATGGTCGCTTGATGGTTCTGCCGTTTGCCAATGCCGGCCTGGCGACCGCCGGCAGCGGCGATGTGCTGGCCGGAGCCATCGTCGGATTGCGGGCGCAGGGCCTGGGCGCTTTCGAGGCGGCGGTGGTGGGAGCCTATCTCCATGGCCTGGCCGGCGAACTGACCCGTCAGGAGCTGGGAGACATGGGCATGGCCGCCGGCGATCTGTTGCCGCGACTGCCCATCGCCTTGCGCCGCCTCCGTGCTGCTGGATAAGCCAGGAACCGGATCAGGGAATCCATGAGGGGGTAGCCATGCCTGGCTGGGCGCCACGAGGGATGAAAATACCGAGGGGCCGGCGGGAACCGACCTCTCCTCATCCCCCCTGCACCCCCTTCCCCTCTCCGCCGGCGGAGAGGGGAAGGGGGTGCAGGGGGCAGGGGTGAGGTAAAGATCACTACCTTCAAGGGAGGACGTCGGGGATGATCACACGATTGCAGGAACTGATCGAATTGGCTCAACAGAAGCCGCCGACTCGGGTTGCCGTCGCAGCGGCCGCCCACAAGCTGGTCCTTCAGTCGGTGCAACAGGCGGTGGAACTGGGTCTGATTGTTCCGTTGCTCATCGGGCGAGCCGACGACATCCGTGCCGAAGCGGCAGCCATCGGTTGGGAGCTACGCGACGAGCAGATCGTACCCACCACGACCAACAAGGCCTCGGCGACCGTGGCCGTGGACCTGGTGCGCAACGGCGCGGCGGATATCGTCATGAAGGGCTACTTGCACACCGACGAGATGTTGCGCGCCGTCCTTGATCACCAGACCGGCCTGCGCACCGACCGACTCCTGAGCCATGTATTTGTCCTGGAGGTGCCTACCTATCACAAACTGTTGCTCATCACCGACGCTGCCATCAACATTAACCCCGACATTCCCCAGAAGGCGGCGATCACGCAAAATGCGGTGGACCTGGCGCGCAAACTCGGGGTAGAATGCCCCAAGGTCGCCGCCCTGTCCTCGGTGGAGACGATCAACCCCAACATCCCCTCGACCGTTCATGCCGCGTGCCTGAGCAAAATGGCCGAACGAGGGCAGATCCGGGGGGCGATCGTGGATGGTCCCCTGGCCTTTGACAACGCCATCTCGGCCGCCGCAGCCCGCGACAAAGGGATCAACAGCCCGGTGGCCGGGGATGTGGATATTGTCGTGGTCCCCGACCTGGATGCCGGGAACATCCTCTCCAAGAACCTGGAGTACCTGGCCTCGGCCAAAATGGCCGGCGTTGTCATTGGCGCGGCCGCGCCGGTGGTGTTGACTTCCCGCTCCGATCCACCTCGGGCGCGGGTGTACTCGTTAGCCCTGGCCAGTCTGCTGTGCTAGAAAAACTGGACTCGGTCCAGATGTTGGATACACCATGGAACGCATGAACGAGGAGACATGATGGAACGATTTCAGGCCTATGTGGATGCAAACCGTACCCGATTCCTGGAAGAACTCAAGGAGTTGTGCGCCCAACCGACCATCGCCGCTCAGGGCGTCGGTCTCGAGGAAACCGCTCGTTGGCTGGAGAACCGTCTGCAGCGCCTGGGCGCCCGGGTGCAACGCTTTGTCATGGACGGTAGCCCTCCCGTTCTCTATGCGGAGCTGGGCGCGGGCGAGCGGACGCTGTTGATCTACAATCACTATGACGTCCAACCGCCCGAACCGCTGGAGGAGTGGCACACACCTCCATTTGAACCCACCATCCAGGATGGACGGTTGGTGGCGCGAGGGGTGGCCGATAACAAGGGGGACCTGCTCTGCCGGTTGCAGGCCCTTGAGGCCTATCAGGAAACGATCGGGCCTCTCCCCATTCGTGTGCGCTTTGTCATCGAAGGGGAAGAAGAGATCGGTAGCCCCCATCTGATCCTCTTTGCCGAGCAACACCGTGACCTTTTGCAGGCAGACGGTTGCTTATGGGAATCGGGGGGCAAGGACGCTGGCCGTCGCTTTGTCCTGACGCTCGGCGTCAAGGGGATTTGTTATGTCGAATTGACGGTAAGAACCGCGGCCAGCGATCTGCACTCAAGCTGGGGAGGCGTCATCCCGAATGCCGCATGGCGGCTGGTGTGGGCGCTTCAGACGCTCAAGGATGCCAACGAGCGCATCCTGGTGGACGGGTTCATGGACCATGTCCGTCCCCCGACTGCTCAAGAGCGCGCCCATCTGGCCACGTTGCCCTTTGACGAGGCGCAGATCAAGGACAATTTCGGGTTCGCCGACTTTGTTCAAGGTCTCAGCGGGGTGGATCTGCTGGTCCAACATTTCTACGGGCCGACCTGCACCATCTGCGGTCTCAAAGCCGGCTACCAGGGCCAGGGCTCCAAGACGGTACTGCCGTGCGTTGCGTCCGCCAAAGTGGATTTTCGTCTGGTGCCTGACCTCACGCCCGAGCTGGTTCTGGAGCTTTTGCGGGCCCATCTGGATCGCCGGGGATTTCAGGACATCCAGATCACGGACCTCGGCGGCACGCGGCCGGCCCGGAGCTCGCTGGACGATCCGTTTGTCCGGCTGTGCGCCGAGGTGGCCCGGCTCACCTACGGCGCTGAACCGGTGATCTACCCGACCAGCCCGGGAAGTGGCCCCCTGGATTCCCTTTGCCGAGACGTGCCAACGGTGATGGCCGGCGTCTCTCATGCCAATGCCCGTGTCCATGCCCCGAATGAAAATATCTTCCTGGACGATTATTTTCAGGGGATCCGATTCGTCGGCGAGTTGGTCCGCCGCTTTGCAGCGCCGTGAACAGCGGCGGAAGCCGCGCCTGGGGGGCCGGAGGCTGGGCGTCCCCCGGCGCGGACGCGCTCCGTCGGCGCAGGCCGACGGCCAGCCGAAGGCTCTTGAGGGCAATTTCAATCGGCGTCTATTATCAAGGGAGTAGCCATGCCCGGCGGGGCGCCACGAGGGATGGAAACATCGGGTCAGCGAATGGGAAACGAATAAACGAATGGGCGTTCCGTCGGCGCAGGCCGACGGCCAGCCGAAGGCTCTTGAGGGCGATTTCAATCGGCGTCTATTATCAACGGAGTTCCCATGCCCGGCGGGGCGCCACGATGAATGAAAATATCTAGAGGAGCCGGCGGCGGAGGCCTCGACTCTGGGTGGGGGAGTGGAGCCTTCAGGCGGTGGACCGGCTAAAGCTTCGACTCCCGCGTGCGGGGAGTGGTCTATCTTCAACGGAGAGTAGATATGGCTGCATATGTGATCGCACAGATCGAGATCACCGATCCGGTCGGGTATGAAGAGTACAAAAAGATGGCAGAGCGGACGGTGGCCGCCTACGGAGGCCGGTATCTGGTGCGGGGCGGCGCGGTCGAGACCTTGGACGGAGAATGGGACCCCAAACGCCTGGTCATGCTCGAATTCGAGAGTGTAGAGCGGGCCAAAGAGTGGTGGTCCTCTCAGGAATATGCCATCGCCAAGGAACTGCGCCTCCAGACCGCCCGGAGCAAGATGATTTTGGCCGCCGGGGTCTGATCGATCAGCAGGGACACGCCGGTGGTGCATCCATCCAACCCGTCAACTTGACGAACCTTTGCCCCTCTGTTACACTGGCATCACGACAACGAAGGTGATAACGTGAGACAAAGAATTTTAGGAGGGATGTGGCTGGCCTTGCTCCTTGGCCTGGGGCTGAGTAGCTGCCATCTGCGTCCTCTGCTCTATGACGTATCGGTATCTCCGGACGTGATCTCCCCGAACGCGGACGGCAGCGACGATGTGACCAACATTGCCTACAAGCTGTCCCGAAACGCCGCCGTCTCTATCTACCTGGAGAACGCGGCCGGCGAACGGTATTACTTTCGCCAGGACCGACCCCGCTCGGCGGGTGCGTACCGGGTCCAGTGGGGCGGCGTCATCAACCAGCCCCGCTGGCTGGAAAATGAGTACGGCCGCCAGTTGGTCAAGAGCTGGGTGTTGCCCGATGGCATCTACACCTGGACCATCGAGGCCACCGATGAAGAGGGCGAGACCGAGCGGGTCACCGGCCAGATCACCCTGCGCGGCGGAGACACCGTCGTGCCGGAATTGCGCCAGTTCACCATCGCTCTTCCGGTCTTTACCCCCAACCAGGATGGTTTGGCGGACCGCACCGGAGTCAGCTACTTTCTCAACAAAGATGTGGATTATGTGCAGGTCTACCTCTACCACCCGGACCGGCCCGACCTGCGCTATCCGTTGGAAGAACAAGAGCGGACGACCCCTCCGGGCAAAGCCGGCTACCACTACTATGATTACGACGGCGGAGTGGATCGAGGAGCGGACCCGCCGCCCGACGGCACCTACATCATCATGGCGGAGGCGCGCGACCTGGTGGGGCACCACGTCGTGGTGAGCGGCACATTGACCATTCAGGAGGGAGGCAAACCGCGCGCCGAGGTGGTCAACGGCGACATCCAATGGGGAGGAGCAGTCAGCAACCTGGAAGGGACCGAAATCTACCTGCCACTGGGGGCCACGCTGTGCTTTACCACCTACATCGAGAACTATGGGCGGGTTCCTATCCGTACCTCTGGACCGCCGTCTCCCACCGACTATCAAAGCGACCAGAACTACAACACGCTGGCGGTGGAACGAGGCGAGCCGAGCTGGCATCAGCAGGCAGGGGTGTGGCGCTTTGGCATCAACTTTGATACCTCCGAAACCGATTTCCCGTATCGTTGGGCCGTCGGGAGGCCGGAGGACCTGCGCTGCGAAACGATCGAGGGACGGCCACAGTGCTTTCTCGATCCCGGAAAGCGAGGCGCCGTCAGTGGCTGCATCGAGATGGTTGGTCCCTTCCCGCGCGACGCCATCTATGCCTGGGGGGGCTTGATCCACGAATATGTGGGGGTGAACGCCGAGAACAATTATGTGGATCAGGTGCTGATCCATATCGATCAGCCCTGAGTTATGCACCAGTTTGCCTATCGTGCTTCTCGAATCCCATGGACCTGGCCATCATCATCGTCAGTTACAATACCCGGGACCTGCTGGTCGCCTGTCTGGATACCGCGCTGACCGGCTTGCAGCGATCCGGCCTGAACGGCGAGGTGTGGGTGGTGGACAATGCCTCCGCCGACGGCAGTGCGCAGGCGGTTGCCGAGCACTTTCCGACAGTCCATCTCGTGGCGAACCATGAGAACGTCGGGTTCGCGGCAGGAAATAACCTGGCTTTACGGAGGATCGGCCAGGGCGCGGCTTCCCCTCGACATTTCCTGTTCCTGAATCCCGACACTCTGGTGCTGGACGATGCATTGGGGATCATGGTGCGGTTTCTGGATGACACGCCGGATGCCGGCGCAGCGGGGGCGCAACTCCTTCATCGCGATGGCAGTTTCCAGCATTCGGCCTTTTCGTTCCCTGGCTTGGCGCAGATCTGGTTCGATTTCTTTCCCTTGCACCCCCGTCTGGTCGAGTCACGGCTCAACGGGCGATACCCGCGCCGGCAATACGCGCAAGGTCAACCCTTTGAGGTGGATCACCCCCTGGGGGCGGCGCTGATGGTCCGCGCCGAAACATTACACCAGGTGGGTGTTTTTGACGAACGTTTCTTTATGTACTGCGAAGAGATCGATCTCTGCCGTCGCATCAAGGCGGCCGGGTGGAAGGTCTACTGTGTGCCCCAGGCCGAAATTGTGCATCTGGTCGGCCAGAGCACGAAACAGTTTCGGGATCGGATGTTTGTCGCATTGTGGCGCAGCCGTTTCCTGATGTTCGAGAAGCACCATGGCCCGGCGTTCCGCTGGATGGCCCGACGTTTGGTCCGGTTCGGCCTGTGGGCCGAGGCGCAGCGAGCCAGGAAAGCGTACCGGAGAGGATGGATCTCGTCGGCTGAACTGGAGGGACGGCTAGCTGCCTATCGGGAGGTAGCCGCCTGGTAATGGATTGGTGGCGCTGGAAGCACGTTCACGCATGGCAGGAACGACCCGACCCATGGTAGAGCTGGCGGCTGTGATCCTGACCAAAAACGAAGAGCAGCATATCGGCGCCTGCCTGGACAGCCTGGCCTGGAGCGACGAGCGAGTCGTATTCGACGACGGGAGCACCGACCGCACGGTAGAGATCGCCCAGGAACGCGGCGCACGGGTGCTCCACCACAAATTGGAGAACTTTGCCGCCCAGCGGGATGCCGCCCTGACGGCCGTGGAAGCCCGGTGGATCTTGTTCGTGGATGCCGATGAACGGGCCACGCCGGCGTTGGCCCACGAGGTGCGCGAGGTCATTGGCTACCAGGGAGCGCAGGCGCGGGCCGGCTGGTGGATCCCCCGCCACAACTATATGATCGGTCACCGGATGCGCGGCGGAGGCTGGTATCCTGACTATCAGTTGCGCCTCTTGCGCCGGGGTCAGGCCCGCTACGACCCGGCCTATCCGGTGCACGAGATTGTCATCCTGGAAGGGGAAGCCGGATATCTCCAGAACCCCTTGATCCACTACAATTATGAAAGCCTGGCCGAATTCCGGCACAAGATGGGCCGCTACACCCGTTTCGAGGCGCACGCCTTACTGGAGCGGGGCGTTCGGGTTCGGCCCTGGACCTATCTGAGCATGCCGCTGCGCGAATTCTGGCGGCGCTTTGTATCGCTGCACGGATACCGGGACCATATCTACGGCCTGCTCTTTTGCGGCTTGATGGCCTGGTACACGTTCATGACCTACCAACATCTGCGGCAACTGGCAAGAGAAACGGCGTAGTGCTGAAGCCGCGCCTGTGGGTGGGGGAGTGGAGCCTTTAGGCGGCTTTCCGGCTGAAGCCTCGACTCCGGGTCGGGGAGTGGAGCCTTTAGGCGGTTTTCCGGCTGAAGCCGCGACTCCCGGAATGGAGCCTTTAGGCCAGTTCGAGAATCCGCCGGAAGCCCTGGTCAATATACCGGGCAATCGTATCGGCGCAGGCGCGGTATTCTTCGATGGGGCCGCCGTACGGATCGACAATGTCCTGCCGTTTGCCGGCCATCTCGCTCAACCGATGGACTTTCCAGCGATACTGGGGCCAGGTGTGACGGATCAATTCTTCATGTTCCTGAGCCATCACCAGGATCAAATCCGCCTCGGCGACATCTTCGGTCGTCAGAGTGTGCGCCACATGGTCGCTGATGTCGAGCCCCCGCTCCGCCATGACCGCCCTGGCGTTCTCACTGGCCGGCCGGCCATTCATGGCCCATACCCCGGCCGAGAGAATGCGGTACGAATCCTCCAATCCCTCCGCCGCCAGGCGCTGGCGAAGCAAGGCGGCGGCCATCGGTGAACGACACAGATTGCCAGTACACACGAACAGGATCACGCTCATCGGCCCCGTCTACCTCCCACGTACGACCCCCATTCTAGCGCACCCGAACGATTGTGTCAATCTCTTCTCAACTCCGAGTCCATTCCTCTCACTTTCCTATTCGATTTTTGCAATTCGTGACAAGTCAGGTTACAATGAATGACGAATCAGGCAGATCGCACACGTCCTGTTGCATATCACCCACGTTCCGACCTGTGCGGTACTGTCCATCACTGAAGTTGGAGGAAGTAGTTTACGTTGAGTCAGCACATCGGTTTTTTGCCCATTGATGATATACCGGAAGACAACGAACGGCCGACCGGTGACTATCCGGTGTTGCCGTTGCGCGATACGGTGGTCTTTCCCCACATGATGACGCCTCTGGTGGTCGGGCGCGACCGCTCGATCAAAGCCGTGGAGGCCGCCATCAGCAGCGACAACCTGATCGTGGTCGTTGCCCAACGGGACGCCGACGTCCAGGACCCGGGGTTGAATGACCTCTATTCCATCGGGGTGGAGATGGTCGTGGGCCGTATCCTGCGCATGCCCGACGGCACCACCAATGTGCTCGGCCAGGGATTGCGACGAGTCCGCATCCTGAGATTGAGCCAGACACAGCCGTACCTCCGCGCCTATGTCGAGCCGATCCAGGAGTCCCAGGAAGTCACTCTGGGGACCGAGGCGCTCATGCGCGCCGTGTTGTCCCTGTTCGACAAAGTGGTTCAGCTTTCGGATTCGTTGCCCGAGGATGCCTATGTCGCGGCGATGAACCTCTCCGCGCCGGGTCCGTTGGCCGATCTCATCCTCTCCGTTCTGGACCTCGATTTCCCCACCCGGCAGGAGTTGTTAGAAGTTCTCGACCCGGTCACGCGGCTCCAGCGGCTCAGCGTCCTGCTGGCCAAGGAACTGGATGTACTGGAGTTAGAGTATAGCATCCAGGACAAGGTCCAACGTGAGGTCGATCGCTCCCAGCGGGAGATGTTTTTGCGAGAGCAGATGCGCGCCATCCAGACCGAACTGGGTGAGCTCGACCTGCAGATGGCCGAAATCCAGGAATTGGAGGAAAAGATCGCCGCCTCCGACATGCCCGATCTGGTCCGGGCCAAGGCGCAAAAGGAGCTCAGCCGTCTCAAGGCCATGCCCCCCGCCGCGCCCGAGATCGGCATGATCCGCACCTACCTGGATTGGCTGCTCGAATTGCCGTGGACCAAGGCCACCGAGGACAATCTGGACATCGCTCAGGTAGCCAAAGTCCTGGATGCCAATCACTATGGGTTGCCCAAAGCCAAGGAGCGCATCCTGGAGTACCTGGCGGTGCGGAAACTGGCCGGGAAGAACAACCGGCGCAGCCCGATCCTCTGCTTTGTCGGCCCTCCGGGTACCGGCAAGACTTCGCTGGGACGTTCCATTGCTCAGGCGCTGGGCCGTGAGTTCGTCCGCGTGTCGCTGGGCGGCATCCGCGACGAAGCCGAAATCCGCGGCCACCGCCGCACCTATATCGGCGCGCTGCCCGGGCGCATCATCCAGACCATGCGCACCGCCGGCACGATCAACCCCATCTTTATGCTCGATGAGATTGACAAGCTCGGGGTGGACTTTCGGGGCGATCCGGCGGCTGCCCTGTTGGAGGCCCTGGACCCGGAACAGAATCACGCCTTCTCCGACCACTATCTCGATGTCCCCTACGACCTGTCCAAAGTGATGTTCATCACCACCGCCAACATCCTGGATCCGATCCCTCCGGCGCTGTGCGATCGGATGGAGGTCATCGAATTTCCCGGCTACATTGAAGAAGAAAAGGTGGCCATTGCCCGCCAGTTCCTGATCCCCCGTCAACTGTCCGAAACCGGGCTGGACGAACCGCGCCGATCGGTCAGCTTCTCGGAAAAGGCCATCCGGACGATCATCCGCGAATACACCTATGAAGCCGGGGTGCGGAACCTGGAACGAGAAATCGGCAACATCTGCCGCAAAGTCGCCCGCCGCATCGCCGAAGGCAAACCGGCTCCCCGGCACATCACCGTCCAGTCGCTGCCCAAGTACCTGGGCCCAGCCCGCTTCTTGCGCGACCAAGAAGCCCAGACCGACGAAATCGGCCTCGCCTTTGGCATTGCCTGGACCGAGGCGGGCGGCGATCTGCTGCCGGTCGAGGTGTCGCTGATGGAGGGCAAGGGCACCTTGCTCCTCACCGGTCAGTTGGGCGATGTCATGCAGGAATCCGCCCAGGCTGCCCTCTCCTATGCCCGGTCGCACGCCCGCGAACTGGGCATCGGCGACATTGATTTCGACAAACTGGATATCCACATCCACGTGCCGGAAGGGTCGGTGCCGAAGGACGGACCATCCGCCGGGATCACCATCGCCACCGCGCTGATCTCCGCCCTGATCCAGCGGCCCGTCCATCATGATGTGGCCATGACCGGGGAAATCACCCTCCGGGGACGGGTTCTGCCCATCGGGGGGTTGAAGGAGAAGGTATTGGCCGCCCATCGGGCCGGACTCAAGACCATCCTCCTCCCCAAGCAGAACAAAAAGGACATGATCGAGATCCCCAAACGGGTTCGACGCGAGCTGAAATTCGTGTTTGTCGATCGGATGGAAGAGGTATTGCCCGTCGCCCTGCTGCCGGAGAACCCCACCCCGCGGCCCAGCTAGACACGGGGGACCACCGTGGACGCAAAAACTGCGGTGCTCTTGGGGGCTTTGTTCCTGTTCTGGCTGCTCTTGCTGTTCCTCATCTTTGTGGGCGCCGGCGCACCCAAAGCCTCCAAGCTGCTCCTATTTCAGGTGTGGTTGCTGGTCAGCCTGGTGCTGGGCTACCTCTTCCTGGTCAAGGTGTACAAGTGGAACCCGAACCCGCTGAAGGTCGAGCTGGCGCGCCGCCTGACCGGGGACCGTACCATTTACCTGGGCGATATTGTGCCCGGTCTGTACGATCTGGACCGCATCCAGCGGATCGACACCGATCGCGCCGACGAGAGGATCAAAGAGGAATGGGTGGCCCTCTACCAATACGATGTCCATCACAATCCTGAAGAGACGCGAATTCAAGATCAATTTAAAGGGCCCTTTGGCGCAGCCATCTACGACTATGATGATTGCCGGCCGCCGGCGATCCTATCGTTCGAGCTGGTGCCGGTCAGCTATGACTACCTGGGCCAGGACAAGATCGAGGTGCAGGTCTCGAACATCATTTCCTACTCCGATCCCCTCTCTGGTCGGCAGGACCGCCCGGAGGTGATCGTCAAAGGCTGGACCGGGGACTCGGTCACAGACCTCAACATCTTTCGTCAAGTCGGGCAGCCCCTCGACTGCCTGCTGCGCCAGGAATGGCAGGCCAAGAATCCCGGCGAAGCCTTCCCGAACCCGTTCCTGTATCAAAACATCGGCTCCTTCCGGGCCAACTATCTCATCAAACGGTCGGGGGCCACGATCTCCGTGATCGACCGCGCTCCCTTTGAGCGAAGTCAGATCTCCATCCGACGGGACTACCGGCCAGAGAACGGGACCTACTTCCAGCTTGGGACCCAGGTTCTCCTCGACCCGGTCGAATACAGCCTGACCTTCGGACCCGGCGCCCCGGAATCCATTCCCCAGGTCTATTATCCAGAGAAGGCCGTCCTGGCCTTCTACCTCAAACTGGGCAAGGATGCCAGGAACCTGGAGGAAGCCAGGGGCTACCTCAGCCCGAGAGCCCAGGATGCCTACCATATCAAGACCGACTCGTTCGGCCTGGCCATGTCGCGCAAGAACCTCGCCCGGGTGCTGGTGTGGGAGATCCGCTATCAGCCCGATGCGGACGCCGAGCGGCTCCACCGCGAACGAGAGGTGACCGTCACCGTGGTCGGCGTGGACGAAAAGGGCAATATTGACTACGCGCATCCCTGTCAGGTGACCTGGGGGGTGACCGGAGTGGCGAATCCCGGCGCGCTGCCCTATGGCTGCGAATGGCGACTGGACTGGTATCGCTCCACATGCCCGGCGAGCCGCTAGATCAGAGCAGGCCGGGGATGGGCGAGAGCCGCACCATGGATGCTCATAGCTGGCAAGACCCAGAAATCGCCCCAGGCCTGGCCACCATTTTCCGACCGAAACTGATCCCATTGGAGAGGTTGACCGAGATCCTGGTGGCCCTGGCCAACGCCAAGGGCGGCACCCTCGTCATTGGCGTGGACCCCCGCGACCACACCCCTGTGGGGCTGGACGAGCCGGAAGAAGCCCTGGACCGCGCCCTGCAGGCCGCCCTGGCCATTGACCCGCCGCTGATTATCCCCCTCCCTCAGATCCAGGAGATGGACGGCCGGCCGATCCTGGTCATGACCATCCCGCCGGGGCTATCCCATGTCTATAGCTACAAAGGCCGCTACCTGATCTACGAGGGGGACCAGGTCCAGGCCCTCAGCTCTGCCCAACTCCGCCGTCTGATGATGGAACGCGGCGCGGTCAGCTTTGAGACCCAGGCGCCCGGCAATGCCCGCCTCCATGACCTGGATTGGGGCAAGGTCGAACGCTACCTGGCCAGCCTGCGTGGATTGCCGTCCGCCCCGCCGGAGGAGGCGCTGCTGGGACGGGGATGCGTGGTCCAGACCGATGATGGACAACTGCGCCCTACCTATGCCGGGCTGCTCCTCTTTGGCCGGGAGCCCCAGCGTTGGGTCCACTCGGCCCGCATCCTGGTCGCCCGCTATACCGGGACCAGCCCCAGCGATCATTTTGTCAAGGAGGAGATCCAGGGCACCCTGCCGGAGCAGATCCGCCGCGCCGAAGCGTTTGTCATGGCCCACATGCGCCGTGGGGTCCAGTTGCTGGGCCTGGAGCGGGTGGAAGAGACCGAGTATCCGGTCGAGGTGGTCCGCGAAGCTATTGTCAATGCTGTCGCCCACCGCGATTATCAGATCCGGGGAGACGAGATCCGGATCTTGATGTTTGCCAACCGGATCGAGTTCTACAGCCCGGGCCGCCTGCCTGGTCCGATGACGCTCAAAAACCTGATCGAGGAACGGTTCAGCCGCAATGAGGTCATCGTCCAGGTTCTCTCGGACATGGGCTTTATTGAGCGCCTCGGTTACGGCATCGATCGCATGATCCGGACGATGAACGAAGCCGGTCTGCCGGCCCCCCGGTTTGAGGAGACGGCGGCCGGTTTTCAGGTCACCCTGGTCCGACCCAGCGCCTCCCTGGCCGGCGAAGAGATCGATTCCAGGCGATGGCAGGGGATGGGGCTGAATGAGCGACAAGAAAGAGCCCTTGCCTACCTGGCGGAAAAAGGGCGCATTACCAACAGCGAATATCAGGAGTTGTGTCCGGACGTGAGCCCTGAGACCATCCGGCGCGACCTGGCCGACCTGGTCCGTCGGAATCTCCTCCTCAAGATCGGCGACAAGCGCGCCACCTACTATATCTTCAAGTGACCACTCGCTTCCTCTCAACCCACGCATTATCCCCCATTATCCCACAGTATCACACACTATCCCACCATAAACCCACAAAAGAGAGCCGTTGAGGCAGAACCTGCCCCTTCCCGATACGAATTTTCGCTTTTCTACCTTATGAGGTAGAATACGATCCGAGTTTGATACGGAGGAAGATATGCGACCCAGCCATACTTTTCGAGTCGTCCCGTCTTTGCCGGAAAAGTTGGAGCGGCTGCGGGAGCTTGCCTATAACCTGTGGTGGTGTTGGAACCACGAAGCGATTGACCTTTTCCGCCGCCTCGATCGTGACCTGTGGGAAACCAGTGGTCACAATCCGGTGCTCATGCTGGGCACCATCCGCCAGGAACGGTTGCAGCAAGCGGCGGAAGATGATGGCTTTATGGCCCATTTCGAACGGGTTCTCCGCGAGTTTGACCGCTACATGAAAAGCAAAGCCACATGGTATCAGAAAACCTACGGCGAGGGGGATGGCAGCCGGCCTGCCGCCAGACCCTCGCCGCCAGGCAAAACAAAACGAGAACCCCGCCCCCCCTTCCAGCCCGGGCAGTGCATTGCCTACTTCTCCGCCGAATTCGGGGTGACGGAGTGCCTGTCCATCTACGCCGGGGGTCTGGGGGTCCTGGCCGGCGACCATCTGAAAGCGGCCAGCGATCTGGGCCTGCCCCTGGTGGGGGTGGGATTGCTATATCAACAAGGGTACTTTCGCCAATATCTGAATCCTGACGGCTGGCAACAAGAACTCTATCCCGACAACGACTTTTACAACCTGCCCATCACGTTGCAACGCCAACTGAGCGGCGCCCCGCTGATCATCGAAGTCGAATACCCGGGCCGGATCGTGCGCGCCCAGATCTGGAAGGCTCAGGTCGGACGGGTTCCCCTCTACCTGCTGGACACCAACATCGAAGGGAACCGGCCGGAGGACCGGGACATCACCGACCAGCTCTACGGCGGGGATGATGACATGCGCATCCGACAGGAGATCATGTTGGGGATCGGGGGCATCCGCGCTCTGGAAGCCCTCGGCCTCCAGCCCATCGTGTGCCACATGAATGAGGGACACTCGGCTTTCCTGGCCCTCGAGCGCATCCGTCTCCTGATGGCCAAGCACAAACTCACCTTCGCCGAGGCCCGTGAGGCGGCCGCCAGCGGCCATGTATTCACCACCCACACCCCGGTTCCGGCCGGCATTGATTGGTTCCACCCCGATCTGGTGGATCACTACTTCAGCTACTACTATCCGCGCCTGGGACTCTCCCGGCACGAGTTTCTGGGACTGGGGCGGATGAATCCGGATGATCCCAACGGTTACTTTTGCATGGCCATCCTGGCCATGCGGCTGGCCAACAAGATCAATGGAGTCAGCCAGCTTCATGCCCGGGTCTCCCGGGAGATGTGGCACGAGATCTGGTTGCAACTGCCGACCGACGAGATACCTATCATCGGCATCACCAACGGTATCCACCCTCGGTCCTGGATTTCCCACGACATGGCCGATCTCCTGGTGCGCTATCTGGGGCCGCGCTGGATCGAGCGTCCCGCCGACCAGTCGGTCTGGCAACAGGCCGCTCTCATCCCCGACGAGGAGCTGTGGCGGACCCATGAGCGGCGGCGAGAACGACTGGTCGCCTTTGCCCGCAAACGGCTGCAAGCTCAGTTGGAAAAGCGAGGCAGTAGCCCTTCCGAGATCCGACAGGCAGCCGAGGTGCTGGACCCAGAGGCGCTGACCATCGGGTTTGCGCGCCGTTTCACTCTCTACAAGCGGGGGACCCTTCTCTTCCGCGATCTGGACCGATTGGCCCGCATCGTGGGCAACAAAGACCGCCCGGTCCAATTCATTTTTGCCGGCAAGGCGCATCCCCGCGACAACCCCGGCAAGGAATTGATCCGCCAGATCATCCACCATGCCCGGCGTCCTGAATTCCGGAACCGGGTCGTCTTTGTCGAAGACTATGACATGGTGACCACGCGCTACTTGGTGCAGGGGGTGGATGTCTGGTTGAATACTCCTCGCCGCCCGGAAGAGGCCTGCGGAACGAGCGGAATGAAAGCGGCCCTGAATGGCGTACTCAACCTGAGCGTCCTGGATGGCTGGTGGGATGAAGGGTACAGCCCGGAAACCGGATGGGCGATCGGTCAGGGAGAAGAGTACCCGGAAGATCAATTTGACTATCAGGATGCCATCGAGTCCAATGCGATCTATGACCTGTTGGAAAAAGAGATCGTCCCTCTCTTCTACGAGCGAGGGCGCGACGGCCTCCCCCGGGGCTGGATCGCCAAGATGAAAGCCGCCATGGCTCAGCACGCCTCAAGATTCAACGCCAATCGCATGGTGTGTGAATATACCGAAGGCTGTTACCTGCCCTGTGCAGAACGGGTCCAATATATGGAAGAAAACGACTTGCAGCGAGCCAAAGCACTGGCCGCATGGAAGTCGTCCATTGCTCAGCGATGGAAACAGATCCGCATCGAACAGGTAAGCGCAGCGGGGGCGGAGAGCGAGGAACTCAAAGTCGGCGACCAACTGGAGGTCCAGGCCCAGGTCTTTCTGGGCGAGTTGAAACCCACCGATGTGGCGGTGGAACTGTACTATGGACCTCTCAATGGGGAAGGACTGATCACCAAAGGCGAGGCGTTGCCGATGCTCACCGCCCAGTCAAAGGGAGAGGGCCGCTACGTCTTTGTCGGCGCCATCTCCTGCCGGACGAGCGGCCGGCACGGCTACGCGCTGCGCATCATCCCGGCTCATGAAGACCTGGCCAATCCGTTCGAGATGGGATTGGTCCTGTGGGGGAGTTAGGGCCGCCGTCATAAGCACTCGGCCTTCCAGATCGTGAGAACCTGGAGCGCGCGGAAGGTGACCCATTTGTTCGGTTGCCCAATCCGCCCGAAATCGGCCCAACTGTTCGACGGCGTACGCTCCAACCGCCAACGTCCCTCCCGGTTCCGTTTCCTGAGCACCACCTGGAGGGCCGACTCCAGCGTTGGATGCGCGCCTGCGGCCAGCCGACCCATCACCTCCAAAGCCTCCAGCAGGTCAGAAGAACTCCCCAGGGGAAAGCCGAATTGGAGCCATGCCGGGCCGGGCTCACAGGAGACCAGACCTTCACCCGTCGCCAGGTCCCCAGCCTGCAACAGGCTCATCCCCGATTCGATCGCCTCGCGGACCGTCGGAGAACGCTGCCCCTCAGCCAGCTCGGCAAAGGCGCCCAATGCCTTGATCGCTCCCCAGGCACACGGCGGCGCGGCGCGACCCGCCTCAGCCAGCCGACGACACCGCCAGCCGTGCCGGGCCCCCGTCCTGGCCAGAGCTTCGATGCTTTCCTCCAGTCGGGAGTCCGCGTAGCCGAACTGGAGGAGCGCCCGCAGCAAAGCGCCGCTCACACACGCGCTGCCCCCCTGGCTCAACCGGGAGGTCGAGAAACGCCCATCGGAGAGGCGGCCATGGTCCATGACATAGGCACATGCCCGGTGCACCGCCTCAATGAGCGGGGCGCCCAACGCCGCCAGAAAGATGACCTGCCAGACCGTGGCCTTGTGCCGGGGGCTGGTTCCCACGCCGGGCCGCACCCAGTATCCTTGGGGCCACTGCGCCTCGAGAATGGCCCGCGCCGGCCCCCAGCCGGGGATGGCTTCCTGGGTCGCCTTTACCTCCGGATCATCCGCCGGTCGGCCCAACAGACCGGTCAGGGCCAGATACCGGGCGGACGGATTGTCAGGTTCCAGCAACCAGGCCCTGGCATCGGTGGCGGTCATCCTCTACCCCTCATGGACCGGACGCCGGCGACAACCGACCCTTGACCAGGTAGTACACCGTGCGCCCTGGGAACTGGGTGATCACCGCCGCATCGGTGGCCGGATCGCTGGACCGGACATAGAGCACATCGTCGTCCAGGGTAGGACTCATGCCGGCCAGCAGCGCACCGTATTCCAGCCACCGGTCGGCGTACACAATGACCAGGGCATGGTGGAGATTGGCCTGCTGAATCGGCTGCAACTGGGCGCGGCTGATGCCATAATAGCCATGGGCTTCTTCCATCCGTCCCGGGAGATTGGTCGCCGCCTGCAACACCGTCACCGCGACCAACGCTCCGACCAGGCCTCGACGCATCCACCGCACCCGAGCAGAGGCCCACCGCCAAACCTTGATCAGACCGACCGCACTCAACAGCCACATCCCCCCAAATCCTTCAAAATAGTAGCGCGGACCCCACAACCGGGCCGGCGAACCGACCCAGTACCACAGATAGGCCACGACCAGGCCCGTAAACGGCAAGGCCAGGGCCCAGTCGCGCTTCTGGCGAGGTGGGAGGATCAGACCTACCACAGGGGGAACCCAACTCAACGCCGGCCAGCCCAGCAAATCGGTCGCCGTGTGCGACAGGTCTTGCTTGAGGTTGATCCAGGCATAATGGGGAGAATGGCCGCCAGGCATGGCGCCGATCCCCGGCCCAAACCCCAGCCGATCGTAGGGCCACCACAGGACATACGGGTTCAGCCACGGGTCGCCGGTGACCGCCCATTGGTAGAGGGGGAGCAACGCAGCCACCGCCCCGCCCGTGAGCGCAACGACCAGATAGCCGAGCCACCCACCTCGCCGCCGGAGCACCTGGACCCCACCGTACAGGCAAAACGGCAGGCTATATGCCAGGGCGGTGAGTGGACGGGTCAGAAACGCCATCCCGAACGCGATCCCTGCCCCAACGGCAAACCACCGACTGCGGCCCTGGACCATCCACACAAACCACAGGCTAAAGAGCAACAGCCACACCAGGCTGGCCATGTGCGACAGCAACGCCCCCCCCAACACCAAAAAGAGCGGGGAGGCCAGCCCCAGGGCGGCGGCCAGTACCCCTGTTCGCCGGTCGTAAAGCGTCTGGCCGAGGCGATAGACCAGGTAGAGTGCGATCGCCGACAGCACCGGATTCACCAGCCAGGGCGCCCCGGCCCGCACCCCAATGGCCAGCACGGCCGGCCAGCCCGGCGGGTATTTGCCAAAGCGCCGTCCCTGATAATCCAGCACAAAGGGGAACCAGAAGGAATCGGGATAGGCCGGCGAGGGGACGCTCAGACGGCCCAGGGCCAGGGTCTTGGCCTGGAAAAGATAGGCAACCTCATCCTCCAGATGGGGCAATCGCTCAAACGCAAAAAGCGCCACGGCGCTGGTAGCCAGCCATGCCGCCAGGCAGATCCACCGCGCCATCCCTTCCGCATCGCACCGTAGCCAGCCGGCCAGCGCCTGTCTACAGAGCGACCGCGCCCTCCCCACCCCATCCCTCCGCGATCTCCATCTCTAACCGTTCCAGGGCAGCTCGGGCGGCCGATTGGGCGGCCTGTTGCTTGCTGAATCCGGTCCCTTGCCCGTACACCTGACCCCCGATCACGACCTCAACCGTAAACTCCTTGGCGTGGTCGGGTCCATTTTCCGCCACCGTGCGGTAATAGGGCGTGGCGTGCAACCAGCTCTGGGCCAGTTCTTGGAGTAGACTCTTGGCATCTCGATCGCCCCTGCGCCGCAAGATATCGGCAATCTCGGGCACGATCAACGGTTCAAGCATCCGTTGCACCGCCTCCAATCCCTGATCCAGATACACCGCCCCGACCAACGCCTCAAACGCCGCGCACAACAGCGCCGGTCGGCTCCGGCCGCCGCTTTCCTCTTCGCCATGGCCCAGCAGCAGATAGCGACCCAGGTCAAAAGCGCGGGCAAAGCGGGCCAGCGTCTCACGCCGCACCAAGGCAGAACGCAGGCTGGTCAGGGAACCTTCCGGCAGTTCCGGGAAGCGATGATACAGGTACGAGGCGGTCAGGAAATCAAGCACCGCATCGCCCAGGAACTCGAGGCGCTCATTGTCCTCAAAGCACGATTCCGGATGCTCATTCAAATAGGATCGGTGCGTCACCGCTCGCTGGAGCAGGCTCTTGTCCTGAAAGATCAGCCCCAGAGCCTCCTCCAAATCAGTCAGCTCGGTCATAGCGCTCGATACGTTTTCAGGCCGTGCCCCGTCAAGGCGATCACCATCGAGGAAACCGAGGCAAGCCGCTCCCGCAGCCGCGGCAACGCGGCCACGGCGGCTGCCGCTGTTTCTTCCACAAAGAATCCCTGAGCCGCCAGACGTCGGTGTGCGATGTTGATTTCCTCCTCCTCCACCCTCACCACCGCCCCTCCGGTCGCCCGCACAGCAGCCAGGACCTCCGCCCCTCGCACCGGTTGACCGATGGCAATGCCGCTGGCAACCGTCTCCCCGACGGCTACCGGTTCGATGGTGGATCGCCCCCGATCAAAGGCCTGGGCGATGGGGGCACACGCCGCTGCCTGGACCCCACACAGGGTCGGCATATGTGAGATCAGACCTGCCTGCAGCAACCGCTGGAAGCCGCGATAGGCCCCTAACAACAGAGTGCCATTGCCCACCGGAAAAACCAGGGCCATCGTCTCTACCTCCCTGCGCTGTTCCCACAGTTCATAGCTGAACGTCGCGGTGCCGGCCAGGAAATAGGGATGATAGACATGGCTGGCGTAATAGGCGCCGTGGGCCGCCGCCGCCCACGCCGCCAACGCCGCATACTCGCGCTTGCCTTTGATCTGAACCACCTCTGCGCCATGCGCAACCATCTGGGCGATCTTGGGGCCGGCCGCCGTACTCGGCACACAGATCTCACACTTGATGCCCGCCCGGGCCGTATAGGCGGCCAGGCTCGCCCCCGCATTGCCCGAAGAGTCTTCGACCACACGCCCGATGTCCAGGCCACGGAGAGCCGTCATCAATACCGCCGCCCCCCGGTCCTTGAACGAACCGGTCGGGGAGAGCGACTCGAGCTTGAACCAAACCGGTTGTCCGTCCCACACGGCCGGGATGAGCGGTGTGTTTCCCTCCCCCAGGGTCAGAGGCTCCCAGCCTGCATCAAGGGGCAGCCAGGCGCGATAGCGCCACAACCCCGGTTGAGTCGGGTCAATCCGGGCAGGGTCAAGGCGAGGCCACGGTTCGAGATCAAACAGCCCACCGCAGGCGCATCGCCATTCACGGGTGTCAAGGGGATACCCGGTCCCACAGCTCTGGCAGACCAACCGATGCACGCTCATGATCGCACACATTATAACACAAACAGCACGGGATACAAGTCAAAGGTCCACAATTCGATAGGGCTGTCAGCGCCGACGGGCGACCGGGCCGGTCGCCCCTACTCGCTCGCGCACGCCTGGGGAAACCTCCGGTTTGCCCTACCTTTGGCGGCAGCGGAACGCCCGGCTGCTGGCCCTCGGATCCCCCGACTTGTCGGGGGCCCGGAGGTTTGCCCTACCGCCGGTCCCGCAGGCGCGGCTTCTGCCGCCAACTGCGCCCATTCGTTGATTCGTTTCCCATTCGTTGACCCGATATTTTCATCCCTCGTGGCGCCCATCCGGGCATGGCTACTCGCTCCGCCTGAAAATTCGCAATTCTAGCTTTCTGTGATATAATTTCTCTAGATTCCACAAAAGGAAAAGAACGTGATGCAGCGGATCTTGATCGTGGACGACGAACCGAGCATTCGCTATCTCCTTCAGCGAGCTCTGGAAGACCAGTACCACGTCGAGACAGCCGGCTCTGCCCTGGAAGCTCTGGAGAAGCTAAGGGTCATCTCGTTCGATCTCGCGATCGTGGACCTCCTGCTACCGGGGGTGAATGGCCTGGAGCTGGCAGAAGCCATCCGCGTCCTCGATCCCGGTACGCCGGTGATCTTGATCACGGCTTACGGAACCACCTCGTTTGAGAACATGGCCGCCCACCCGGCGATTTCCCTCTACCTGCAAAAACCGTTGTCTCTGGACCGACTCCTCAAACTCGTGGAACAATTCTGCTCCGATCCATCGCGCCGCGACTGAACCTACGCCCGGGACCCTTCCTCACGTCCAGGAGTCGAGGCTTTAGCCGGTCCACCGCCTGAAGGCTCCACTCCCCCACCCGGAGTCGAGGCTTTAGCCGGTCCACCGCCTGAAGGCTCTACTCCCCCAAGGATGGCCCATTCACCGCCGGCGGAGCCGACGGACCAGCCACCACAGACCCAACACCGCTAGGGCGGCCGTGAGCGGCGATGGGACGGGCGGTTTCGACACTGCTTCTGGCCATTGTCCGGTCATCTCCTGGACCGCCACGCCGCGCCGACCCAGTTCCGCCAGGAACGGCTCGGGATCAATGCACGCCTCCGGCGCCACCACGCCCGGTTTGTTGATCTCGCCTCGCGCCAGCATCAACGCCCCAATGGCCAGAGGCAAGCCGGTCAGTTCGCGCATGTGCGCCGCCGCCCCGTACGAAACCTGGCAGTAGGCGCTTCCGATCCATCCACTGACATCCACCCGAACCGCCGAGCAAGGCTCTGCGGGTCGGCCCAGCCGGCTGAGGGCCGGCAGAACCGCCTTGATCAGACGTCCCAGCGCCTCTTTCTTGGCCGGGGTATCGGTCAGCCGCAGCCGGGCCAGCCAGATTCCCAACTCGTTGAGGGGCTGCTCCGAAAGCCCGCCCTTGAGCGTCACCGTCCGCACCCCGGGCAGAAACCGGGGCAGGGTGACCGGTTCCGGATGGCCCAGGTGATAACAGTTCACCCGACCCACCGGCGGCGGGAAGAGCACCGTCTCGCGGCCACTTCCCGCCGGGACGGTGATCCATCGCCCCTTCTGGAAACTGGGGACCCAACCGGTAAAGATGTGGAGGGTATGGAGGATGACGGCATAGCCCTCCGAATCGCTGGCGCTGCTGCCCCAGGCGATGTTGATCTCGTCCAGGAGATCGAACTGATCGGCCGCCTTGCGGGCCAGTACATTGGACAGGCCGGGCGTCCAGCCCAGTCCGGTGAGCACCGTCACCCCCTCGGCTTTGGCCAGCTCATCCAACTCGAGCACCGCCTGGGCGGCATCGTAATCGTCGCACAGACTCACATACGGCACCCCGGCCTCGATGGCTGCTTTGGCCACCCTGACTTCGTACTGGTAGAACGGGCCGATGCCGCTCGCCGCCGCGTCATGGCCCCGCAGAGCCGCCACCAGGGCCAGGTGGTCGTTGGCATCCACCTGCACCGCCTTGACCTTTTCGCCCAGTTCGCCCGCCAGCCGGCTGGCCGCCTCCAGGTTATAGTCGGCCACGGTCACCTCCGTCACCGTGGGCTCGGCGGCCAGTTCCCGGACCGCCCGGCTGGCCATATCCCCGGCGCCACCCAGTACAATGATCCTCATCGCTCCGCTCCTTTCTCCGGAAAGATCGGTGGTTGATTCCCCCGGCCCGCCTTCCCCATCGCTGGGACGGCCTCATTATATCCATTTTCCTTCCGCCGTCAAGGAAGGTTCAATCGGGAATTCCTTCCCGATCTCCTGTCGGACTGAGGGTCACGCCCTCCGAACGACCACCATTGGCTGAACGGGAATCTGATTTGACGGCCCGCACTCCCCATGCTATACTTGCCGTACTATGAAGTCAACGCAACCAGCCCACAGTATGGCCATCGACGATGAGGAGAGCCGGCCACTCCATACCCGCGCCCAACGCCTGCGCGCCATCATCGCCTCCTTTGACAGAGTAGCGATCGCCTTTTCCGGGGGTACCGACAGCACCTTCCTGTTGGCCACGTGCCTTGAGGTATTGGGGCCGGACCGGGTGTTGGCCCTGACCGCCGACTCGCCGCTCACCGCACGCGCCGAACTGGCCGAGGCCCGCGCCCTGGCCGCCCGCCTGGGAGCCCGCCACGTCGTATTGCCCAGCCCTGATCTGGAGAACCCGTCCATCGTTGCCAATCCCCCGGACCGGTGCTATCACTGCAAATGGGCCCGCTTCCGCGCGCTCTTGGCCGTGGCCGGTGCGGAAGGATTTGCCCACCTTCTCCACGGCGAGAACGCCGACGATGCCGCCGACTATCGTCCCGGTAGCCGCGCCGCGCAAGAGCTGGGGGTCCGCGCTCCCCTGCGCGAGGCCGGCCTGACCAAGGCGGATGTGCGCACCTTGTCCCGAGAGCGAGGTCTGGCCACCTGGGACAAGCCGGCCAACGCCTGCCTGGCCAGTCGTTTCCCGTACGGCACCCCGCTCACCGCGGAGGGGTTGGCTCGCGTCGAAGCGGCCGAAGAGTTCCTGCGCGACCTCTGGGGTCTGCGCCAACTCCGGGTCCGGGACCACTTTCCCATTGCCCGACTCGAAGTACCCCCCGATGACATCGTCCGCCTGGCTGAAGCGCAGGCCCGCGCTCTGGTCGTGGAAAGGCTATCCGCCCTTGGCTATCGTTATGTCACCTTAGATCTATCTGGCTATCGCATGGGAAGTCTGAACAATGAACTACCACCCGAACGCTAACTCCAATCTGGAAGTCGCCCGCCCTGACTTTGACCGGCACGCGCGCAAGGGCGTCCCGGAAGTTATCATCGCCGAATACAAGACCGTCGAGCAATCGCTGGCGATCGCCCGTCGCTTCCTGGAACGCAATGGACGCGCTATCCTGAGCCGGGTTTCCCCCGAACTGGAGGCGCGGCTGCGAACCGAATTTGAAGGCGAGGTTGACCTGGAATGGGTGCCGCAGGCTCGCATGGCCGTCCTGCGGCGGCCCGGCACCCCCTCTCCGCAAACCGGGGGGCGGGTGGGCATCCTCACCGCCGGCACCTCCGATATCCCCCGCGCTGAAGAAGCCGCTGTTCTCTGCCGCGAGATGGGTTGCCAGGTCTATACCGTGTACGATGTCGGAGTCGCCGGCATTCATCGCCTGTGGGCTCCATTACGCTATCTGCTGGAGGAAGCCGAGGTGGATGTCCTCATCGTCGCCGCCGGCATGGACGGGGCGCTCCCCTCGGTCGTTTCTGGCCTGGCCGACGTGCCCGTGATCGGCCTGCCTACTTCGGTAGGGTACGGCCTGGGAGGCAAAGGCGAGGCCGCTCTGCTTTCAATGCTCCAGACCTGTTCCCCCGGACTGGCCGTGGTCAACATTGACAATGGCATCGGCGCCGGCGCCATCGCCGGCTTGATTGCCAATCGCGCCGCCGCCGCCCGGCAGCAGGCCCAGCGTGTAGAATGAGACTCAATTTGACAAGCAGGGGAGTGTGTGGTATGCTGTGGGCCGGTTTTGCCCGGCTTCAATCCGGCGAGACAGGTCGTTGACCTGGCGAACCGGTTTAAGCAGAACATTTTAGACCAAAGAAGTAAAGGAGGTTCTTTTTTGATGGAAGGCGAGATCACTGGAACGGTCAAATGGTTCAGCCGCATGAAGGGCTGGGGGTTCATTGAACCCGATGAAGGCGAGCGAGATGTCTTTGTCCACTATGAGAACATTTTGGGCGAGGGCTTTCGCAATTTGGAGAAAGGCGAGCGGGTGCGCTTCCGCGTCGAGCAGACCCCCCGGGGTCCCAAAGCTCTGGATGTGGTCCCGGTCTCATAACTGACCCACGATCATAAAAGCCCCAACGGTCCATCCGTTGGGGCTTTTTTTTCGTGCTACGAGCCCGGCTATCTACCCCATCTCCGCCAGGAGAGAGAAGTAGTGGATCAGGGTCTCGATGCCGCGGTAGATGTTTTCCGGTCAGTGTTCCGGTTCCTCATGCACCGTGATCCCCAGTTGGCGGAAGGCTTCGCGGACCTTGTCTTCATATTCCTGCTCGGTGATGGCCCCCTCTGCCGCGCTGACCGTGATCTCCAGGCGGTTGAACTTGTGTTGGAGCAGATTCATGATCCCCATCAGCCCCGAAACCTTGCCTTTGGGCACGCTGAAGTGCAACCGCAGTTGCTCCCATCGCTGGCCGGCGGGCGGGCCCGGCGTTTCCTCCCCCGGCCCTTGCTCTTCCTCTAGCCGTTTCGCCCCCGGGGGTTCGCCAGGTGGATAGGCTTCCGGTGGCTTTTCCACCTCCGGCGGCTGGCACAGTTCGGCGCGGATGATCACCTCGCTGCCGCTCAGTCCCACCGACGGTCGCTCCTTGAAATAGCGGCACACCGCTCGACCGTCCTCCAGCTCCCCCAGCCCAAACAGCCCCTGGCTCACCCCTTCCGCGATGGCCGCCTCCCACGCCTCGCGGCTGATGACCCGCGCTTCGCCCGGCGTTCGCCACCCGGCCTGAACCAACTGCTCGGTCCGGACATGCTCCTGATCGCGCAGGTAGCGCTCTTTGATGACCAGCGGGGCGATCCGCTCCAGGATTTCCCCCTCCAGGCGCAGCTTCTGGTAGACCTCCTCATCCAGAGGCCGTTCCTCGCCGTAGGTGGGGATGCCCAGGTCCACCGCCTTCAGCCCGTCCCGGGCGGGCACAAAGAGCTGCCGATAGGTCCGCCGCACCGCCTCGACCAGGTCTTCCTGGGCCTTCTTCAGCCCTTCGCGCACCGACTGGCGGTCCTCAGAGGTGAGGTTCAGCGTCTTGTCGCTGTCGATCATCTCCAGGGCCAGCCGCTTGCGGATCAGCGCCTCAAAAGAGATCCGTTCCCCTTCCAGCGGCGCCAGGAAGAAGAGGGTGTTGCAGTGGACGCGGGGGACGCTTCCCTTCTGTTTGAGGACCTGCTGCATCCAGGCATCGTCCCGTTGCCGGAGGACGATCAGCGCCAGCTCTGGGGCGTCGGCGATGTCGGCATCCGACTCGGGCCAGAGATAGACCTTGAGCCGGCGGCCGCCAACGCGCTTTTTCAGGAGCGCGGCCTCCGCCTCGCGGATCTCGGCCGCCTCTACGTTCTCCTCGCGGATCTGGCGGACTCGGGTGAGGTTGGGTTGATTGGTGAAAAAGTACTTGCCGCCCCGATGCTGGACGTAAAAGAGGTAGGTGTTGTTCAGCAGCTCGACGGCTTCGGCCACGACGCTCGCCGGATTGGCGGTGGTGGTGGCATTGCGCTTGACCTCGCTTAACGTCGCGCCGCGCTCCACTCCCCCGGAGAAGGAGTAGAGAAAGATGGTGTGGGCTACCCGGCTACCCAGCCGCAGGCCCCGATAGGACGCGCCCAGTTCCCGGTCCACCTTCTGAGCCCCGGCCTCGTCGGCGGTAATGTCGGCAGCGATGACGCTATCGTACTCGGGGCCGATATGTTTGAGCAGCTCGCGGCGGATCTCCTGGTTGGCCAGGTCAAAGTCGGCCAGGGTGAGGTAGGCCAGCTCCCGCTCCTTCAGCGCATGGACCACCAGCGACAGGAGCCGCAGCACGCCCCGCGTCCGCTGAAAGCTGCCAAAGCTGCCCCAGCGCTGGTAGAGGACATCCACCACCTCGGGCAGGAAGGGGTACGACTGTTCAAAACGCCGGCGGTATTCCGACGGCTCCATCCCGGCCGGCAGCAGCGCCTCTCGCACCGCATAGTCCAGGAACTCGCCGACCACGGCCTTCATCTTGCCCTCGTCCACCGAACTAAAGAGGCGGCGGCGGATGACAGCGGTGATCTCGTGTTCCTGCACCGGGGTATAGATCTTTTCCACCCGGCCGGCCACCCTCTGCAACTGGCGGAAGAGCCGTTCCGCCCCCTCGTCATAGTGCTCCAGGAGGCTGGAGGGCAGGGTCACCGCCAGGCAGACCCGGGGCAGCGTCGAGGCCGCCTCGGTCAGCTCCTGCAAAAAGGCCAGGGTCTGGGCCGCCAGGGTGCTTTCCCCGACAGCCACGCCGGCCGCCTTGGTCGCATACTCGAGCACCTCGTCCATCAGGATGAGCAACGGCTGGTGGGCTTCTAGCAGCGAGCGCAACGCTTCTCGCCCGGGGGCGGTGGCTCCCTCAAAGCCGTGCCGGCGGCCGGTGAGTTGCTCGGCCATCAGGCCCCAGATCGTATCGGTCGGGGCCAGCGGCGTGCCCACCACCACGACCCGCCTCGCCCCCCACTCCGCCGCCTTGTGGTACATGGCGATCAGGGCATGGGTCTTGCCCCCGCCAAACGGGGTCTGAATCTGGATGACCGGATCGCCCCCCTCCCCGCGCAACCGCTTCTCCACCACCGCCATCAGGTGGCTGAGCCCCTCGGTCTGGTAGGTCTTTTGGAAAAAGCGGGCCGCATCCTGGTACTCATCGGGGGCGCGGCCCTGGTACACCTCCCACAGGTCGGCGGCAAAGACATCCATCGTCAGCCGTCCGGCCAGGATATCCTCGTGCGGGACGGCAATCGTATGAAAAGCGGTCATGGCTCTCCTCCTTGTCTGTCAACGCATCGCGAACGAATCAACGAACGGAGCCGCGCCCGATCCATGGATTCGTTGCCTATTCGCTGGCGAGCTGTGCACCACGCACCCAGCGCTTGCGGCGGTGGGCGCGGATCTGCCTGGGTGGAAAGAGGCGCTTCCACTCCAGCCGTGGTCTGCCAAAGTTAAACAGCAGAATGACCTCGCAATCCGAAGCAGCAAAGTAGTCGATGCACTGGGCGATCTCGTCGTTGGTGAGGGGATGGGAATGGGCCTTGTACTCGGCGATGAGTCGTTGGTCAACCAGATGATCCGGTTCATAAAAGTTCACCAGATTGCCGTTCTCGTCATAGATAGGGAGTTTGGGCTCCCGCTCGGCCGGCACTCCAGCCTCGGCGTATCGCTGGGTCATGGCATTGTGGTATGTCTCTTCACGGTGGCCCGGCCCCAGATCGTTATGGACTGCCATAGCGAAGCCAATCGTCTGGTAAGTCAGCCCGTCAAGCCCGTCATCCACCAGCCCGGGGTTTCCTCCTGTCGCTCGGTTCATGTTTCCGCTCCTTTTGCTTCTTCTGGGTCAACGAATCCGAAACGAGTATTGTGTGTCAACGAATCTGAAACGAATAAACGAATCCAACCGACGCCATTCGGTTATTCGTTGCCCATTCGTTGACAGAATCCCAGCAAGCGTGTCAACGAATCTGAAACGAATAAACGAATTCAACCGACGCCATTCGTTTATTCGTTGCCTATTCGTTGACAGGATTCGTTGCCCATTCGTTGACACGATCCCAGCAAGTCTGTCAACGAATCTGAAACGAATAAACGAATTCAACCGACACCATTCGTTTATTCGTTGCCTATTCGTTGACACGATCCCAGCAAGTGTGTCAACGAATCTCAAACGAATCAACGAATCCAACCGACGCCATTCGTTTATTCGTTGCCCATTCGTTGACACGATCCCAGCAAGTCTGTCAACGAATCTCAAACGAATAAACGAATCCAACCGACGCCATTCGTTTATTCGTTGCCCATTCGTTGACAAAATCCCCTACTCCTCCCACAGCCGGCCCTGCTGCGCCGCCCGGCCTACTTCGTCCCGCAGCCGCTCCCGGCCGGCCAGGAAGCCGTCCAGCAGCTTCTTCTCCTTGCTCTCGATCGGCAGCGTCTCGGAGATGGCCTGGGCCACCCGGTAGAACGCCTCGCTGCGGCCGTAGCCGCTGGCCGCCAGCGCCGCCACCATCTCCTGCCGCCGGCCCTTTTCCCACAGCAGCAGCACGCGGTGCAAGAGATCGATCAGCTCGTGCGACCCCTCCAGGTCGTCCAGCCGGCGGCGGTGGGGACCGAGGACCTGGATGAACTCTTGTTCCTTGCGCACAAACCCGCTGCGACGCCCCCATTCGCGGGCCAGGTCCACGCCGCACGATTGGGCCAGCTTGCGCGCCTCGTCAAAGGGCACCTTCGCCTCGCCATACTCCCAGCGCCACAGGACATAGAGCCGGGTCAGGTCGCTGACCTCCCCGGCAAACCCGTCGCGCAGAATCTGGCGCACGGCATAATCGGTGGCGATGGTCCGCACCTCGGCCAGCAGCCGGTCGGCGCGGACGACCGCGCCCTCATAGTCGATCACCTGCTCGTACCGGCCAAAGACCTCGATGGCCGAGCCGATGGCGGCGATGAAAAAGTCCGCCCCGCCGATCCCCTCCTCCCACAGGCGCTGCAGTTTGGCCTCCAGATGGCGGCGCAGCTCCTCCCGCACCTCGTGATAAAAGCCGGTCGGCTGGCGGACCGCCTTGCGCGCCACCAGGTAGATGGACGAGGCCAGCGCCGCTGACTCCATCGAGCGCAGGCGGGCCTGCATTTCGGTGTGGAGCGGCCAGGCGCCGGTCACCACCAGCCCCGAATCGAGCAGGGCGTTGACCACCGTCTCCCAGCCGGCGGTGGACTTGTGGGCATAGACAATGACCGCCACGCCGCCCGGTTTGAGGACGCGCTGCACCTCCTGGAAGGCGCGCTTGAGGTTCTCCTCAAAGAACCGTTTGCCCCCCTCCCAGCCCCCCTCGCCGTGCGAGTAGGCCACGATCTCCTGCGCCTTGGGCGTCAGCGGCGTGGAAAAGAGATCCGGGTAGAGGTGGCCCACGCTGCGCTTGAGCCAGACGTAAAAGAAATCGGAGAGGTAGGAATAGGGCACGTTGTCATAATAGGGCGGGTCGGTGAACACCGCGTCAAAGTAACCGTCGGGGTAGGGCAGTTGGGTGGCGGAGGATTGGGAGATATCGGTCGCTAGGACGGCACAGCAACAATGCTCGATTACTCTGAGAACCTTCGGCAATGCACTTTTGAGCGACCCTGTAGAGCCACTGAGAGGCGCTACCTCAAAGTAATCCCAGTTCATCGGGAGTGCTTGCCTACCGAACACGTGACTGCCATCTTCTGTACCACCACGCCATTGACACAGAACCGCATTGTGATCCACCAATGAGTTGATGAGGATTGCCAAATACGTCGCCACCGCTCTGGCGAACTCGGGTTCGTAGCCCTCGGCCAGCATCCGCGCGTGGGCCTGGCGCACCTTGTCGGCAAAGGTGATCAACGCCAACTGCTGGCGGGCGTTGAACAGATCGCCCCAGGTGTTCATGCCGTAGTTTCGTACGGAGAAGGCCCGCTCGGCGCCTTTGCCCTTGCCCTCAGGCGTGGGTTCATCCGGCACGGGGTCCATCCCCCATTCCCCGGCCAGGCGCCGCCGCTTCTCGGCCAGCGCCTCCTCGGCGGCGCGGTAGGCGGCCTCGTCCTCCTCCGTGGCCAGGCGGTACCGCTTCCCCTCCCCGCGCTCCGAGGCCAGCACCACCGCCACCATCCGCTGGCCGGCGGGCGAACGGCCATCCGCCCCGACCGTCCGGAACAGCCGCCGCGTCGTCCGGTCGTCGATCACCGCCCCGCACAGCGGGCAGGTGACCACGGCGCGGGAAACGGTCCCCCGCTCCGGGTCAAAGCCCGCCGGCCACGGATCGTAGCCATCGCCCACAATCCGAAACTCCACCTTCGGGGCCGGGGAGGGGGTCTCATCGCGTCCTGGGGTGGGATAGAGCGCCACCTTCTTGCCCGGTTTTCTGGCCAGCCAGAACTGGCGCATCAACGGCACCTCGGCGCCGCACGCCGGGTTCTGGCAGGGAAGGGTCCGCGCCCAGAGATAGCCGACCGGCACCTCTCCAGCGGAGCGCCAGAGGTCGGCGCTCTGGCCGCGGCCGCCCGAACCGGTTCGGGATGCCTCGCTGCCGAGGCGGGCCTGCCCGGACTGGGGGCCGACGTAAAAGCCGGCCAGCTCCCGACGCGCCTCCTCCAGCACCCAGTCGCCCCACCTCTTGACCGCCTCCAGCAGTGGGTTGACCGGCGCATTTCCGGTGGAAAAGAGGGGCGGCTGCCTGGGGCCTGAAATGGAGCCCGAACCAGTTCGGGGATCCGCAGTCGGGGGGTCCCCAACTTGTTGGGGGATGGTCCCGAACCGCTGCGGGTACTCGAGCGTCGCTTTCAGAATGAGGACGGCCACCGGGTTATAGTCGCTGGCGCAGGTCTCACAGCCCAGGCGCAACGCCTCCAACGGGATCGATCCGCCGCCGGCAAAGGGGTCCAGCACGCGGGGCCGGGGCGCGTCGCCGGCCTCGATCTGCGCCACGGTCACCGTCTCGCCCCGTTCCTCGCTCAGACGCCGGGCGTGGGCCTCCAGGATGTCGCGCCGCGCCTTGTCCAGCACAGACCGATTCAGCGAGTTCTCCCACTGGCTCAGTTCGACGATGAAATCGCGCCGACGCTGCCACTCTACCGGATCGTCGGCCGCCCCGACGAGAGCAGCGTAGGCGGTGGCGCGCGAAGCAGCCAGCGGGCGCCGCGCCCACCAGATGTGCAGCGTCGAGATGTGGCCGTGGCGGATATTCTTCTCCCTGGCCGCGATGGCGCTCACCTCCCGGACCGGGAACGATTCTTCAATGAAACGACGGTCGCTCATCGCGCCTCCCTGACAAGTCTGTCAACGAATCCGAAACGAATAAACGAATCAAATCTTGCCATTCGTTTATTCGTTGCCCATTCGTTGACAGAGTCCCAGCAAGTCTGTCAACGAATCCGAAACGAATCAACGAATCAAATCTTGCCATTCGTTTATTCGTTGCCCATTCGTTGACAGGATTCGTTCCCCATTCGTTGACAGAGTCCCAGCAACCTTGTCAACGAATCCGAAACGAATAAACGAATCAAACCTTGCCATTCGTTTATTCGTTGTCCATTCGTTGACAAGATTCGTTCCCCATTCGTTGACAGAGTCCCAGCAAGTCTGTCAACGAATCCGAAACGAATCAACGAATCAAACCTTGCCATTCGTTTATTCGTTGCCCATTCGTTGACAGGATCCGTTCCCCATTCGTTGACAGAGTCCCAGCAAGTCTGTCAACGAATCCGAAACGAATCAACGAATCAAACCTTGCCATTCGTTTATTCGTTGCCCATTCGTTGACAGGATCC
>JAGVRI010000017.1:0-6825 GCA_018606645.1 Chloroflexota bacterium | reverse complement strand
GTTCCCCATTCGTTGACAGAGTCCCAGCAACCTTGTCAACGAATCCGAAACGAATAAACGAATCAAACCTTGCCATTCGTTTATTCGTTGTCCATTCGTTGACAAGATTCGTTCCCCATTCGTTGACAGAGTCCCAGCAAGTCTGTCAACGAATCCGAAACGAATCAACGAATCCAACCGACACCATTCGTTTATTCGTTGCCCATTCGTTGACAAGATTCGTTCCCCATTCGTTGACAAAATCCCGATGCATCATCGCAGATGCCTTTGCCGGTGATCTCGCCCACCCCCACCAGGTAGCGCACCTCCACCCGCTCCTGAGGCTGGAGACAGGCGGCCGGGTCCTGGATGCGGTAGAGCGTGGGCCGGCTTCTGGCATCCAGCACCACATACAGCCAGTAATCTGCGCCAAAGCGCTGCGCTTTGAACCACTCGTTCTGGGTCAACGCCACCGGTCCCACGTCGGCGCGGGCCTTGACCTCGATGTACCGTTTCTGACCGGTGGCCGGGTCGGTGGAGCGGATGTCAAAGCCCAGGGCCTGAGCCGAGACATCCTCCGGCCGGCGCTGGTGATCCCGCTCAAAGGCCATGGCCACCTCCATGCCGATCCGCTCGATCTGGGGGTCTTCGCCCATGGCCGGGTCAACGGTCCGGGCGGGCACCACCCGCACCGCGCCGACAAAGGCCGGCATGCCCATCGTCAGGCTGCGCTCCTGGACGATGACCTGCCGCAGCGCCCGTAGCGCCTCCTCGTAGCCCTGCTTCTGCTCCTCCTTGTTGCGGATGACCAGGTCCACCCGGTCCCCCCGGTCCCGTCGGTCATACAGGCCAATCAGGTCGCCATCCAACTGGACGATCAGATGTTCCAGCGACTGGACTCCATACCGCTCCTTGATGCGCGCCTGGCGCTCCCGCTCTGCCTCCAATTCCTGGCGATAGCCATCCAGCAAGGGAAGCAAGGTATTCAGGGCCTGTTGCTTTAACCGGTCCAGGTCCGGAGCATATCCACCGACCGGTTCGCCGCCCTCGACCAGGTCCCACAGGATGGCCGGGTTGACCGGGTGCATCTGGCCATCCGTCCGATCCGCAAAGAGGGAAAACAGGCGGCGCCCGGCCACCTGCCCCCGGCCGTCATGCACCTCGCCCTGGAAAAAGAGCAACACCCCGTCCAGCCGTCCATCCGGGTCGGTAAAGATGGCGCCCTGTCTCAAGTCCGCATCCACCTGGCGTTCCACCCAGGTCAGCAGCGCCTCAAAGAGCGGATGGCCGAAGGAGATGAACTCCGCCTCGGCGTGGCGGAACGCCACCTCCTTGTCAAAGGTGACCAATGGGTAGCGCCGCTGGATGACGCCGTAGCGCTTTTGGAATTCCTCTTCCTCGGCGATGCGCCGCACGCTGTGGGGAATGCGCTCGACGGTCAGAAACCCGTCGGTTCGCTTTCGCACCAGACCGTCGGCCGTCTCCATCGCCTTCTCAAAGAACGCCTGCGTGTATTCGGGGATGAGGCGGTGCTCTCGCGCCTGATCGGCCATCTCCCGGATGCGCGTGTAATCAATGTAGCGGGTGGCCAGGCTCTCGCCCAGGTTCTCCCGCACCTGGGCCAGGTACTCTTCGTCCACCCGGATATCCAGCTCGGCCAGGATCTCATCCAGGCTGCGGGTGTTGGCCGCCGCCTCCAGCAACAACTGGGCCAGGTCCTTGCCGTAAAAGACCTCGCCCAGCACGTCAAAGACCTTGTCGCTGCCCAACGCGTCCCGGATCTCCCCCAGCTTCTCAAAGAGGCGGACCAACACCCGCCCCTCGCGGGTATCGCCGGCCACCAGGTTAAAGACAAAGACCTCGCGGGTCTGGCCATAGCGGTGGATGCGCCCCAGGCGCTGCTCCAGCCGGTTCGGATTCCAGGGGATGTCGTAATTGATCATCAGATGGCAGAACTGGAGGTTGATCCCCTCCCCGGCGGCCTCGGTGGCCACCAGGACTTGCGCCTCGTTGCGAAAGACCCCCTCGGCCTGGATGCGCTCCTCCAGCGGCATTCCGCCGTGGATGGTGCAGGCGCGGTAGCCCCAGTTCCGGATCTGGCGTTCCAGGTAGGTCAGCGTGTCCCGCGACTCGGTAAAGATCAGCATCTTGGCGCCGGGGTACTGCTCGTTGAGCTGGCTCATGGCCTGGCGCAGGTGGCGGAGCTTGACCTCCTGGCCGCTGTGGATGATCGTCTGCGCCCGCCGGATCAGATCCTCCAGAGTGCGGACCTCCCGCTCCAGCTCCTCTCGGTTCTCGGCCACGCTCAACGTCTCCCAGACCTCCTCCTCGGCCCAGCGCTCGGCCTCGCTCAGGTCCTCGATGGCCTCCCAGTCAAGGATATACCGATCTGGTGGACCTTTTTCTTCGGCGCCGCGCAGCATCTCTTCCAGACGCTCCTTGCGCCGCTCCAGGGAGCGCAAGAGCGCATAGGTGCTGGAGGCCAGCCGCCGCTGGAGGATCACCAGGGCAAAGGCCACGTTGCGCCGGCGGTCGCGGTGCAGGGCCTTGTTGTACTGCTCGTTGACATAGCGAGACAAGGCGTTGTACAGCTCCTTTTCCCGCTGCGACTCGGTGCCCAGGTCAAACACCCGGGTCTCGACGTGACGCGGCAGAAAGAGCGGTTGCCCGTCAAAGCCGCGCAGGTCCTCCTTCGTGCGCCGAATGAACAGAGGATTATCCCGGTTGTCGAGCGAAGCCTGCAATAGCTCGTTGGTGGCAAAGAAACCAGGTTCCAACAGGTCGAGGAAGAGCCGAAAGTTGTCGGCGTCGCCCTTGTGCGGGGTGGCGGTCAGGAAGAGCAGATGGGTGGCAATGCGCGACAACACCTCCCCTAGCCGGTAGCGGGCCGTGCGCTCCAGTTTGTTGCCGTACCGGTAGGCGCTCATCTTGTGCGCCTCGTCCACGATGATCAGGTCAAAATGAGTGGCCGCCAGGCCAGGCAGTACGTCCTCTTGCTTGGCAAAGTCCAGCGAGGTGATGATCTGGGCCTCCCGTTGCCACGGGTTCTCGCCGTACAGCGCATCTATGGTCCCCCGGTCGATCACCATGAACGTCTCCTCGAACCGGTCCTTCATCTCTCGCCGCCACAGGTCCTTCAGGTGGCCGGGCACGACGATCAGGATGCGGCGAACCAGGTAGCGCAGTTTCAGCTCCTTGAGGGCCAGGCCGGCCATGATCGTCTTGCCCGAGCCGGGGTCATCGGCGATCAGAAAGCGGATGCGGGGCAACTTGAGCAGGTAACCATAGACCGCCTCGATCTGGTGGGGCAGGGGGTCGATCTTGGAGGTGTTCATCGCCAGGAGCGGGTCGTACAGCGAGGCAAAGCGGTAGCGACGGGTCTCCAGCCCCAAAAAGACGCGGCGAGGAGAAGCGCTAAAATCAGCCTTGACCTGGGCAATCTGGATCTGGTCCAGCTCCTGGCGGGGGATCAGTTGGTCCACGTGCTGGCCGGTGGCGGTCGTCGCGCCCACCAGGCGGATGTAGTCGCCCAGCTCCTCGACCAGTTTGATTTCGACCGGTTCCGGCCAGCGGGGTCCCTGGACGGTGTGACCGGCCCTGATCTCCAACATGGATGATTCCTTTCTGGGCCTATGCCAACTGACTGATTCGCTGCATCCGGGCACCTGCCATTATATCACCATCGCCGCTGCAGGGCAATCTATCGATCCCCTCAATTCACCGCCCCCCGCCCATTTGACAGTTCGGCGGTTCTGTCTTACACTGGCTCCACCATGAACGAAAATGCACGGGTCGATCTCCACGCCCATTCTTTCTTTAGCGACGGCGCACTCCTGCCCAGCGAACTGCTGCGCCGGGTCGAGGTCCTGGGCTACCGCGCCCTGGCCATCACCGACCACGCCGACGCCTCGAACCTGGACGAGCTGGCCGCTCAACTGATCCGCTTCTGGCAAAAGGACGCGGCTGCCTTTACCGTCACCCTGGTCCCCGGCGTCGAGCTGACCCACGTCCGCCCCGCCCAGATCGAACCGCTGGCCCGCCGCGCCCGGCAACTGGGATTCCGCCTGGTGGTGGTCCATGGCGAGACCCCGGCCGAGCCGGTCTTCCCCGGCACCAACCGCGCGGCCGTCGAGTGCCCGGAGGTGGATATCCTGGCCCATCCAGGCTTTATTACGGAAGAGGAAGCGGCGCTGGCCGCCAGGAATGGGGTCGCCCTGGAGATCACCTCCCGGAGCGGCCACAATATCACCAACGGCCATGTCGCCCGCATCGCCCGGCTCACGGGAGCGTGCCTGGTCGTCAACACCGACACCCACGCCCCGGCCGACCTGATCAACCAGGCCCGCGCCCGGGTGGTCGCCCTGGGCGCTGGACTGACCGAAGAGGAGGCCAACGCAGCCTTGGTCACCAACGCCTGGTCCCTGGTCTCCAAAGCCTTGAGGAATCATCCCTTGCACGAACTGAAAGGAAGTGAACGTTGAATCAGCCCCAGTTTCAGATGGTACCCGTCACCTGTCCCTCCTGTCACAGCCGCTTCATGGCCCCCGTGCTGACCATCATTGATGTCGGCGAGCACCCCGAGATCAAGGCCCCTTTTCTCCTGGGTCAGATCAACATCGCGGCCTGCCCTCAGTGTGGCAACGCCGGTCGGCTGGGCGCTCCGCTCGTCTATCACGATCCCGATAAGGAACTGCTGTTGACCTATCTGCCCCCGGAGTTGGGGCTGACCGAGGCCGACCAGCAACGGATCATCGGCGACCTCACCAACCGCGTCATGTCGGCCCTGCCCCCGGAGAAACGGAAGGGGTACCTGCTCCGTCCGCGCAGCTTCCTGCGCCTGGAAGGGCTGATCGAGGCCGTCCTGCAGGCCGACGGCGTCACGCCGGAGATGCTCGAATCCCAGCGCGCCAAAGCGGCCCTGCTCGACCGACTGCTGCGCGCCGGTTCTGAACAAGCCCGCCAGATCGTCGCTCAGGAAAACGACGATCTGATCGATGCCGAGTTCTTCCGCCTCCTGGCCCTGAACATCGAACTAACCGAGATGGAAGGCCAGTCCCAGCTCGCCGCCGAGCTCCGCGAACTGCGCCGCCAGTTGCTCGGCTGGACCACCACCGGCCGCCAGATCGCGGCCCGTGAGCAGGCCATCCAGGAACTGGGACCCCGCGTCAGCCGGGAGACCCTGCTGGAAAAGCTGGTGAACGCCGCCCTGGCCGGCGATGCCCTCCGCGTCGAGACCATGGTCACCGTCGCTCGACCGCTCATTGACTATCTCTTTTACCAGCAGCTCACCGAGCGCATCGAGGCCGCCGAACAGGCCGGTAAAGCGCCCGAGGCCGAGGCCCTCAAAGCCCTGCGCCAACAGGTCCTCGACCTGACCGCCCAGCTCGACGAGCGAGTGCGCCAGGCCAGTCAGGAAGCCGCTCGCTTTCTCGACCAGATCCTGGCCAGCGAGGACCTGGAACAGGCCGTCCGCGCCAATCTGGACCGATTCGATCCGCTACTGCTGGAGGTCTTGGCCTCCGCCCTGGATGAGGCGGAGCAAATGGGGCCGCCGGAACGGGCCGCAAAACTGCGCCGGGTCAGCGACATTCTGCTCCAACTGGTTCAGGAGAGCCAGCCGGCGGAGATCCAGTTCATCAATCAGCTCCTGGCCGCTGATTATCCCAACGGCACCCGGGCGCTGCTGGAGCAGAACCGTGACCGGCTGGATGGCGAGTTGCTCGAACTGATGCGCGCTATTGAAGAAGATGTCCGGCAGGATGGGCGGACCGAGCTGAGCCAGCGGCTGGCCGAAATCCAGAGACAGGTCGCCGAACTGATCTGATCGCCGCGCCCTGGACTGACGGCAATTCTCGGCTCGCTCGGTCCTGTGGGGGCTCGTCCTCTATTTGATCGCGTTCTCCAGTCGAAAGCCGTGGCCTCGCACCGTGACCACGTACTGGGTGCGCGGGTCGAGTTCGGCTAGGCGTTCCCGCAAGCGGCGCGCCAGGGCGTCGATCGCCTGCTCGGTGATCCCTTGCTGGTCCTCCTCCGGCCAGACTGCCTCGACCACCTCATCGCGGCTGTAGACCCGGCCCGGTTCCTGGTACAGGAGAGCGAGAAAACGGTACTGGGCCAGGGACAACGGCGGATCGACCTCCTTGCCCGCCACCCACACCCGTTTGCTCTCCGGATCGAGGCGCAGGCCCCGCGCCGATTCCAGGATCACCGGGGCCGTCGCATCCGCGCCGACAAAGGCCAGCTTGCAGCATAGCGCAATCTGGATCTCATCTCCATCCTGGAGAGGAACCGGCTCCGTCACCAGTTGGCCGTTGACAAAGGTGCCGTTCTTGGAACCCAGGTCAATCAGGAGATAGCGGTCCCCCTGCACCGAGATGCGAGCGTGCAGCCGGGAAACCTGTCGCTCCGGGATGACCAGGTCGCATTGTTCATCCCGGCCAATGGTCAGTTCAGGTCGGTCTAGCAAGGTACGCAGGCCAGGTTTGGGCCCCTCGATCATCAACAGCATCGGCATTTCTGAAACCACGGCCTTTCCCTCCTTTGCAACCCGTAACGCGAAATAAATTTCGCACTACCATCCATCGCCATCAACCCGTAACGCGAAATTCATTTCGCACTACCACCCATCGCCATCAACCCGTAACGCGAAATAAATTTCGCACTACCACGATCTGAAGGCTCCACTCCCCGCGTGCCCGATCACCCCACCCCCGCACCCCCTCCCCGCACGCGGGGAGGGGGCCAGGGGGAGGGGTCCGGTCGCTCCCATGCCCCATCCCCTCCTCTCGTCAGGGAGTCGAGGCCTCCGCCGGTCCACCGCCTGAAGGCTCCGCTCCCCGCGTGCCC
>JAGVRI010000016.1 GCA_018606645.1 Chloroflexota bacterium | reverse complement strand
CAGCCACCGGCCGGCCATGTATTTGTACTTCTCCGGTAGCTCCTCCAACTTTGCCGACCGATCGGTCATGTTCAGACGCAATATCTTGGCCATCGTTAACCTCCTTTGGTTTTAAGTTTTGAACAATCCATCCAAAAGGTTGCTACCCTACGGACGGGCTATCCTGCCCCTGTGGGATGGAGTAGGCGTGATGGATGCCTCGGTCCTCACGCTCTCGGAACGTCTCCTTCACTTCTTCCGTCACACTGGCCCCAAAGCGGTACTGGAAAGGCCACATGCTGCGACGGTGGGAGATGCCGATCCGGTCGCCATCGTGCAGGACCACCTGGCGGTCGGTGTCCAGGCCGGGCAATGCAGCCAGACTGCCGTTGATGAAGGTGATCCCCTTTTCCTCCCCCGGCAGACCCAGTCGGTCCAGGAGATCTTGCATGGTGCTACCTGCCGGGAACTCCAAATGCAATTGCGCATAGCTGCCGCGGTTCTGTTCTCCGCCATATCGGGCCAGCGGACCATACAACCATACCTCAACCTGAATCTTGTCCTTACCTTCCATCACAATCGGTCCGTCTCTCACCTCCTTCCTACCGTCTCCTCATTGTCTCCCTCATCCCCTTCTTCCGGAGACGCAAGTGGGCAACGCGAACCGACACGACGAACATATCTACCAGCCGAACGCCTCCTCAGCGGCGCGGCGCAACTGGGCGACAAACTCAGGGAAGGGCGTCCTCTGATAGTTGAGCAGCGCCTGTGACTCGGCCGTGTCGTACCAATCAAACCACCCCGGCGTCTCGGAGAAGCGGGCAGAATCGGGATCGAGCTCCATGGCCTCGTAGAGGCTGGCCACATACTCTTTGCCTTTCAGTTGCCAGGTCTTGCCGCCAGCAATGTTCAAGACCTTGCCCTTGCTGGCCGGCGTCTGAGCGCAGGCAAACAGGGCGATGGCGACATCGTCGCGGTTGACGAACTCCACCCGCTGATCGGCCATGAACGGCCACACCTCCGGAGGCTCCATGATCTCGGGGACGGAGATAGGCGCGATACGAAAAATGGTCCAAGGCAAGCCGCTCTCCCGCGTCACCCGTTCGCTTTCGATCTTGCTCTCGGCATAGATGTCGATGGCCGATTGAGGATGAGTCACCTTCACCGGCGGTTCCTCCTGGCTGGTATCGCCGTAGGTGGCAACCGAGGAAGTCAGGACAAAGTGCACATCCCGGCCAGCGGCCGCCTGCAACAGGTTTTTCGTCCCACCAACGTTGATGGCCATCGTAAAGTCGCGATCGCGCTCGCTGGCGGGTGGAATGAGCGCTGCCAGATGCAGGATGGCATCCACCCCCGCCACCGCCTTGTTGACCGCTTCCTGGTTCCGAATGTCGCCCTTGACGATCTCGACCCCCGGCTTGTCGTCAAAAAAGCTATAGTCCACCTGGGGCAGGTCAAAGACGCGGGGCTGGTCCCCGTTCTCCAGGAACAGTTGGGCCACCTTGCGGCCCAGAATCCCTGCACCACCGGTTATCAATACTTTCATTGCCTGGACTCCTTCGAGAATAGACCGCGATTGAAATCGCCCCTGCAGAGCCTTTGGCCTGCGCCGCAGCGTAGCGCAAGCCTATGGCTTGCGCACGCCTGGGCAAACCGGAGGTTTGCCCTACCCCCGGCCCCGCAGGTGCCGCTTCAGCCGCCGCCCCTCTTATGTCATGCGGATAATATGGGTCTTGGCCTTCTCAATCAGGCCGCCCAGTTCCGTTTTGACCGCCTCGACCGCTTCTTCGACTGCCTCCGTCGCCTGCTCGACCGACTTGCCCGCCAATCCCTCCTCCACCAGACTGGCCAGGGCCTGCACCTTCTCCAGCGCAGTGTGAGCCCAATGGGTGCCACCTTGTGTTTTCAAAAACAATCTCTCCTGAATGAGAGGGATATCATCGGCCATTGCCTTAAAGGCAGCCTGCCATTCAGGAATCCGTTCCGGGTTTACCTTGTCGGCCAGGCCTGCCAGCTTGTCATGCAACCTGGTCAGGATCTCGGCCGCCTCCATCGTCAGATGCCGACCGTCCTTCCGCTGTCCTTCTGTCATAATTCCTCCTCACAAAAGTAGATATCCTCATTCCTTATGGTGCCCCACCGGGCACGGAATCCCCCCGAAAAGATCAATGCCCTGGTATCCATCCCACATCGCCCCTTGGCGCGGCAGCTCACCGTTCCCCTCCCGAGCCTCGTGCAGACTCTAAAGCGGATGACTGGATGGCCCGTCGCAGCCGACCGACTGCCAGCTCAAGCTCGCGAAAATCCTCGTGGAGCGAGTCCGGACCGTAGGTGCGGATCTGGTAATCCGCCTCAACTTCCAACGTGCTCACGATCTGCAAGACCTGGAAGGAAGCGGCATAGGCAGGGTTGCCCGCCAGAAGGGGCCAATGTCTGGCCAAAATGGACTGGGCTCCTAATTCAGCAAGTTGGGCGATCAGTTCGTCTGCCGAGATCTGTTCCAGACCGTAGTAACGCAGCAGATTCAAGGCGCGCCGGCCGATCGCCAGGGCCTGCTGGTTCAGCTCCTCGCCTTCTTGGGACGGCTGTCCCGATCCCCCGGCGGTGAGATCAGAAGTGATGGTGCTCATGCTCATGGTGATCCCTGGGGCGATGCGCCAGCATCTCGGCTTCCGCATCGGACATCGGTCTCTCCACCCGCAGGCTGTCCAGGAGTTTGGCAGCCATCTGACGGAAAGCCTGACTCACCGGAGCGTCAGGGTATTTCACAACGACCGGGACCCCTTCATCCACACATTCCCCCATCTCGGTCGCCAGTGGGATGTTGCCCCAGAAAGGCACCTCCATCATCCGCGCCAGTTGTTCTCCCCGTGACTGGCCAAAGAGCTGGATCCGGGTGCCACAACAAGGGCAGACCAGAACGCTCATATTCTCGATCAACCCCAGCACCGGGGCATTCAGTTCCCGCGCTGCCGAGATGGCCTTACTGCAGACCATGGCCGAGATGCCCTGGGGCGTGGTGATGACGATCATTCCTCCCAGGTTCGGGATGGAGCTCATCACCGTCTGCACCTCGTCACCCGTCCCTGGAGGCAGGTCCACCAGCAAAAAGTCCAGGACGCCCCAATTGACCGCCGACAGGAAATAGCGGATGGAGCGCATCTTGTGCGCCCCCTTCCACATGATGGGGACCTCCTCACCCGGCCAGATGGAGGCCACCGACACCACCTTGAGCCCGTACCGGGATAACACCGGGTCGAAGCGCAGGTCATGGTGGCCGACATGCTCCGAGACCGTCTCCATCCGTCCCAACACGCCTAACGATTTAGGAACGGCTGGGCCGTGGATATCCGCATCAAAGATGCCCACCCGGTAGCCCATTTGCCGCAACGCGCTGCCCAGGTTGATGGTGGACACTGTCTTGCCCACGCCTCCCTTGCCGCTGAAAATGGCCACCCGGTATTTCACCCCGCGCAGCGCCTGGGCAATCGGTCCGTGAGTGGCCACCAACTGCTCACGCACCTTCCGCTTGAGTTCCTCGAAACGCTCTTGTTCTGAGATAGATTCCTTGTCCGTCGCTGACTGTGTCATTGCCTATCCTTTCGCTTCCCCCGTTCTTTGCCTGCAGGGGCCTGGGCTGCCCTAGAAAGGAACCAGGCGGTAATGGCGCGTGCCCAGTCCGTACTGCTCCGCATATTCAAGCATCGGGTCCGGGTCCACCCCGGTGATCCGGGTCAGCTTGCCTTTTCCTGGGGCGAGGGCGTCGGTCTCTTCAGCCATCGAACGAGGAACGCCAGGCACCTGATCGATCAGATCGACCGTCGCCTGATCGATCGCCACCGGATCGCGGGAAGACAGGAGGCCCAGGTCTGGGACGATGGCGGTATCGGAGAACGGGTAGTAGTCCGGATAGGGCCCTACATCGAACAGGAAGTTGAAAAAGTGAACCTTGCCCAGCGCCGCCATGTGTACCGCGCTGGTTGCCTCGACGATCCGCTTTTGGAAGCGACGGGCCGCCTCAATTTCGATGACCAGCGCCCCTGTCGGGCAGGCAGCGGTGCAATAATAGGCACAGCCGACACATAGCTCCAGGTTCACTTCAGCCAGGTGTTCGTTGAGGGAGATGACCCGTTTCGGGCAGCGATCCACGCACAGCCCACAGCCATCGCATCGCTCCGGGATCAGGATCGGTTTCAGAGGAGCATGGATGCGCAACTTGCCTCGCCGCGCGCTACAGCCCATGCCCGTATTGACCAGAGCTCCCGACAACCCGGCAAAGGGGTGACCGGTCACGTGGGAGATGACGATCAGCGCCTTGTTCTCGACCACCGAACGGGCTACCTCCAAACCTCCCAACTCCTCGCCGTCTACCGGCAACAACTCAAACTCCTGGCCGGTATAGCCATCGGCCAGCATCGGCTCATGATGAAGGACGGGCACGGTGAAACCGTTCGCCGCCGCATGGGCCAGCCAATCCCAGTTGCCCTGACTGCCTATGGCATTCAGGCGAGTGGTGTCCACAATGACCGGATCGCCACCGACCTCCTGGATTTTGTTGGTCACTGCCCGGATGAGCGGGGGGCGCAGATAACCGAGATAGCCCAGTTCGCCCACCTCAAACTTGACCACCACCCAATCGCCCGGCTCGATCAACTCCTCCAGATGGGCGGCATCCAATACAGTCCCCAGCCGCGCCATAAAGCTTCCGTCGGAGTAGCGGCCCCTGGAGTCGAGGTAATGGACCTCAGACATGCCCGGTTTAGCCTCCTTGCTGGATAGGACGATAACATGACTGTTGCGGCAGGGGGGATACTCTGCCGCAACAGTCCTCACTATAGTCCGCCGTCTATTTGCCGAGGGCCTCCACCCACTCCTTCACCGGCAGCTTTTTCAGGAACGGAGTGCGATCCGGCACTTCATACTCGGGGAGCGGGGGCCGCTTGTCAAACGGCACGCGCTGGAACGGCTGGACCGCTTTCAAAAAGTCCTTCTTTTCCCACATGGCGCGCTGGATGAGAGTGGTCGGCGTGGTGCGGATCTGCCACTTGGCGACATGGGCGGCGGTTAACGGCGGCTCGTACTTGATCAGCTCATAGTCCATCGTGCCCGCGCCATTCTTGACGGCGGCAGTCAGCTGGTAGCGTGGCGAGGTGCTCTGGGTGATCTTGAATTTCTCCTGGCCGCGCTTGTACCCCGCCGCTTCCAGGGCCTTATTGGCCCCGCCCGGGTAGGCGGGCGCGGCATCGATCAGGTCGAGGATGGCGGTGTCAATGGCGACGAGGTCCTTGGAGGCAAAGACACCGATGTCTGGAGCAGCCGGCAGCGTCGCCCAGGGGATGCAGTCGCAGTTCGGGTCCACATCAATGCAGTAGGCCATGTGCCCGACCTTGCCCGGCTCGAAGGTCTTGAGCACCGCCTTGGCTGCATCGCTCATGGCCATCTGAGAATAGGGGAAATACTCGCCGACGAAGGTCACGCACTCGTGCCCGGTAAAGATGCAGGTCACCTGGCAAGAGTAGCACAGATAGCATTTTTCCGGGTCGTGGTGGAAGCCGGTCTCGTCGATCAAGATCGCACCGCGGTGGCAGCCATCCATGCACTGCTTATGAAAGTCGCAGTTGATGCCCAGGCATTTGTCGGGGTAGATGGCCGGCCAGCCGATAAAGTCCTCCGGCGAGCCCCATTTGGCCAGGTGCTCCTGGTACTTGCCCCGCTTGGACTGGCCGCCGATGCCGATGTTCTTGATGCAGCCGCCGAACGAGGTGATGGGGTGGCCTTTGGCATGGGCCAGGTTGATCATGGCGTCGGCCTGAGCCAGGGCAGCGGCCACGTACGCTTCTTTAAGCACCACTCCCTCGGGCATCTCGATGCGGACATCGTCGTCGCCCGAAAAGCCATCGGCAATGACAAAGGGGCAGCCCAGTGCGCCTTCGACAAAGCCATGTCGGGCTGCATTCTCCAGCTTCAACTGCCCATTCAACCGGGAGTTGTAGGCATGATAAACCACCGTCGTCGTGTCACACACGAACGGCCTGCCCCCGCACGCCTTGACTTCTTCGACAATCGCTGCCACCAACTCTGGCCGCAGACAGCGGGTCCGGTTCCACTCGCCAATGTGGATCTTGACCGCAACCGAATCGCCCTTGCTGATGCACTCGTTCAGTCCGGCCTCATAAAAAAGGTCTTTGGCCTTGCAGACAAGGGCTTCGGTCCAGGCTCCCGCACTGGCATCTGCCCACCAAACCTTTGCTGCCATTTTGGAAACCTCCCTTCTGTTCTTGCTATCCCAATTACCGTGGACGAGAAAAGTGAAACTCGCAGGGAGTGGGGGTTAATCACAATGGGACAGGATTGGAGCCTACTCCCTACCATCAGCGGGATGCCGTTCGCGTTCATCCCGCGGGCTGTGGAACGCTTGGCTCAATAGGCATCACCTCCTCTTCCGACCCGACAAAAGAGAACAAGGCAGGCACCTTACTCTCTTAGTATATCACGGGCCTGCGAGGCGGATCAACGGCACTCGGACCAATCTGATTGCACCAAGCGGACAATGTGATCCTGACCATTTGGTCAACCTGGACAACTCGACTGGCTGGAAAATCGACTGCGATTGAATCGCCCCCTCAAGAGCCTTCGGCCCGCACCGCAGCGCGAGCCTATGGCTTGCGCACGCCCGGCCAAGCCGGAGGTTTGCCCTACCCCCGGCCGACAGGTGCGGCTTTAGCCGCCTAGATCAAGCCGTGCTGGGTGGCCTCGTAAATCACCGCCGCGCGGGTCGAGACGCCGAGCTTGTCCATGATATTCCGCAGATGATATTTGACCGCGCTGGTACTGAGGAACAGACGATCGGCGATCTCTTTGTTCGATAGCCCTTGGGATACCAGGCGGATGATGTCGATCTCTCTCTGGCTGAACTCGAGGCCACGATGACGAGCCGCAGCCGGTCGTTTCAGTTCGGTCATCACCGCGGCAATCACCTTGCCGTCCAGGACCGATTGGCCGCTGTGAACGACGCGGATTGTCCGCACCAACTCGACGACATCAACATCTTTCAGGACATAGCCCCGCGCCCCGGCCTGGATGCAACGGAGCACATGCTCGTCACCCGAATAGGCGGTCAGAATAATCACCGGGAGGTTCGGATAGCGGGCCTGGATTTCCCGGCATACATCGGCGCCGTCCATGTCAGGCATCTTGACATCCAGGAGTACAATATCGGGCTGCTTCTCTTCGATCAGTTCCAATGCCCTGGCGCCAGAGGCGGCCTCGCCCACGACGGTGAGGTCGCTCTCCAGCTCCAGGAGGGAACTGATCCCCTGACGGACAATCCGATGGTCATCCACCAATAGAACCCGGATCGGTGCCAACTCGTACCTCCTCTCCGCTCCACCGTGAAGGCACCGTGGACCTCGGAGCCGAACCCCCGGTCCGCTCCAGCCAGTCCCCGATGGGCAGATCCTGTCTGGGCACGAGAGCGGCAACTCTTGTGCCCTGTCCCTGACCGTCGGAGGAGAGATTGGAGATGATCAACTCGCCTCCGACCTCTTCGATCCGGCTCACCATGTTTTTCAGGCCCGACGTCAATCCTTCCTGACAGCGTTGAATGGCCGCCGGGGCTATCCCAACTCCATTGTCGGTCACCTGCAACCGCACCTGTTCGGGGCGGAAAGCGATATCGACATCCACCCGGCTTGCCTGGGCGTGTTTGAACACGTTGTACAAGGCTTCCCGGGTGACGCGGTACAGGGCAGTTTCCACCGGCAATGGCAACCGTTGGACCTCCCCGCTGATCGTCAGTTCAGCGTCAATGTCGGTCGTCCGCTCGAACTCTTTCAGCAACTCCTGAAGGGCCGGAACCAGACCTGTCTCGGAGATATGAACCGACGACAGTTCAAAGATGGTGTTGCGCACCTCATAAATTCCGCTGCGCGCCAACTGTTTGAGATCGAGGATGCGGCGGTAGACGGGCGAATCCTCGGGTAACTGCTGGCGGCACCATTCCAGGTTCAAGCCGATGCTGGTCAGGATCTGGGCCACACTGTCGTGCAGTTCCCGAGCAATGCGGTTTCGTTCTTCGCTCAAGATCTGTTCCTTTTGCATCAGGCTCAACTCGGCCCGCGCCTCCTCCAACTCCCGGGTCTTGCGCTCCGCCTGTTCCTTCTCCTGGACGGCCAGTTGGTACAACCGCGTCGTCTCAGCGTGCAGGCGGCGGGTTTCCTCGAAAAGCCGGGCGTTCTCGATGGCCACCGCTGCCTGATTGGCCAGGGTCTGGAGCATGGCCAGGTCGCTATCGTCAAAGTCGTACCCGTTCCGGGTCTGCAGGCAGAGGGCCCCGGCCAGCGTCTTTTCCCGGAACATGGGCACGCACAGGCTATAGGTTTGGTCCTCTTCCGAAACCCGGTGCAATGCTTTGGGTTCCTCCATGACCGAGACGATGAGATGATGCAACGGGTCCGGCAGGGTGGCCGGCATCGCCCGGCCGGGCAGCCGGTAGGCGCAATAGACCGTCTGGGGGGCCTCCAGATCGGACCCCAGTGCAATCACGGCATAGTCGGTTTCAAAGAGCTCAGCCGCCGTCCGCACCACTGCCTGGAGAAGAGCATCCACCCCTTGGGTGGTGGTCGTCAGCACCTGAGAGATACTCTTGAGGGAAGCCAACGCCCGGTCCAGCCGCAACGCCTGCCTCTGGGAAGCTTCATAGAGGGCGCTCAGTTCCTCGGCAGTGCGACGCAGTTGCTCGCAGTAGGCCTCGGCCATCTGCTTGGCTTCCAGCATCTGCTGGTTACGGGCCTCCAGCTCGGCCACCTTGTCCTTCAGCTCACTGTAGTAACTGAGTTTAGAGGCGTGGATGCCGGTCAACGTGGCCAGCATGGTTTCCCGGTCCTGGTTGTTCTGCCCCATGGCCGCTCTCCTGAAGCCTTCACAGCGCGTTGCGGAAGATCTGCTCGATGTCTGACACACTGACATCCCGCGGGTTGGTGATGAGGCAGGCATCCAGCGCAGCGTTCTCGCTCAACCTGGGAATATCCTCCTCTTGCACCCCAACCGCCCGCAGACCGGCCGGGATGCCAATATCCTGAGAAAGCCGCCGGACGGCCTCGACCGCCTTGTCCGCTGCCTGGCGCGGACTCAGTCGGGAGATATCCTCACCCATGGCTTGCGCGATGTCGCAGAAGCGGCGGACCGAGGCAATCAAGTTGTACTCCATCACGTAGGGCAGCAGGATGGCATTGACCTGCCCGTGAGGCAGGTCGAGCACGGCGCCCAATTGATGGGCCATGGCATGGACCGCGCCCAGAATCGCGTTCGAGAAGGCGAGCCCGGCATGGAGGCTGGCCATGGCCATGCCCTTTTTGGCTTCCAGGTTGGCCCGGCTGGCCACCGACGCCCGGAGATGTTCGGCCACCAGGCGGATGGCGCTCAGCGCCAGGACGTCGGTTAACGGTGTGGCGGCAATCGAGACATAGGCCTCGATGGCATGGGCCAGCACATCCATCCCGGTGTCGGCGGTCAGGCGGGCGTCTTTGGTCGTCAACAACAGCGGGTCGGTGATCGAAATATCAGGGACCAGCGACTTGCTGATGAGCACCATCTTGAGTTTGCGCGCCGAGTCGGTAATGATGGCAAATTGGGAGACATCGGCTCCGGTGCCAGCCGTGGAAGGGACCATGACCATCGGCGGCAGAGGGCGCGTGATCTTGTTCACCCCCTCATAATCGTGGATCCGGCCGCCGTTGGTGACCAGCGTGGCGACCGCCTTGGCGGCATCAATGGGGCTGCCCCCGCCAATGGCCAGGACCGCATCGCAACCGGCGGTGAGGTAGACCTCCGCCCCTCGATCGATTTCATAGTCTTTGGGATTCGGGGTCACATCGCTCCAAATGGTATAGGCCAACCCCTTCTCGTCTAGGAACGGGAGGGCTTTCTCTACCCAACCGGCAGCGATCACGCCCGGATCGGTGACCAGGAAGACCTTGCTGGCGCCGAGACGGGCCGCGCTATCGCCAACCTGAGCGAGAGCGCCGGGGCCAAAGATAATCTCCGGAGCCACAAACTTGGTGATCTCCATCGCAGAGCGCCCCTTTCCAATCGAATCAAAGCCCCTTCGGACGGCAAACCTGTCAAGGAACGTATCAGATCGTCATTATTAGTTTACCTGAAGATGGACGAAATGTCAATGATGTGGCATCGGCTCTTTTTCTCCATCCAGCAACGCACAACCCGCGCCGATACACGCAGTTGACGGTTCGGATGGCCTGCCATACAATACGAACCAGAAAGTGCCAAAGCGACTGGCCGGCTGGTTCCTTCAGCCAGGACCGGCTTGGATTTATGCAGGTACCTCGGCGGGGCGAAACGCACTTTGGCGCATTGCAAGACGCAGATACTGAAAGGAATGCAGACGAAATGAATCGCCCAGAATTGATCACGTCCCTGAAGAACCGCGCCACTGCTCTCCAGAAAGAGGCGTATGCTTTGTCTATCGCCGTTCGCGATCGGCGAGTTCCCTGGTATGCCCGAGTCCTCATGGCCCTGGTGCTGGCGCATACCTTCAGCCCTATTGATCTGATCCCGGATTTTATCCCCGTGTTGGGTGTTCTCGATGACCTGATCATTACCCCGTTGGGCATCGCGCTTGTCCTGAAGATGATCCCGGCGCAGGTGATGGCCGAAGCCCGACAACAAGCCCAGGAGCGCATGGAGCAACGGAGGCCGATCAGCCGGGCTGGAGCCATCATGACGGTCGGCATCTGGCTGGTCATCCTCGCGGCGGTCGGTTGGTCGGTAGCGCGCCTGATCACGCGCTAGAGTCAAGGCGGCATGCTTCTACACGGCGATGCTTAGGCTGAGTGTTGATCTGTGGAGCGGGTCGGAGAGCTTTAACACCTTGGTCAGGTCGCTGTCCATGCAAGCAAGGCAGTGCCCTCCGAGCAGAAAGGCCAAACCTCGTCGCCATCTCCCCGTTCGACCTCGAGCCACCTCTGATGGTGCCCACCCTGCCTTGACATATCGCTCTTCCTGTCGTGTTGATATTCGCTCACCGGGCGATCTTGCGCCTTTGCGGCAACTTCGCTAGAATACTCGGCATGAGTGGAATGAAATTGAGACCGGTTGCACGCGGAGGAGTCATCGGCCTGAGTCTGGGCGTAGGTCTATGGATCTCGTTTGCCCAGCTCCACATTTTTCCCTCTATGCTCAACGAGGCGGTGGTCGCCCACCCCTGGCTGCTGCACAACGGGTATGTGGACTATCAAGAGATCGCCGACCCCAGAAGTCCGCTGTTGCCCCTCGTCCTCTCGTGGTTACTGCCCATCTTTGGCTATGATGCGGCGTTGAGCGCACGGACGATGCATACCGTGGTCGTCTGCTTCATCGCCCTGACTACTATGCTGTGGGCATACTATTCCAGCGGCCCGTGGGCGCTGCTGGCAACCGGGGTGTTCCTGGTGACCTGGTCCAACTTCTTTGGCCTATGGGCCATCATCTATTACGACGTGGTTCTGGCTGCTCTGTTTCTTCTTTATTTTATCGTCCTCGCCGGGCAGATAGCCCGGCCAGCCATCTGGCGATTAGGCGCGGCCGGCCTGATCACCGGCTGTGCGGTATTGATCAAACAGCATGCGATGTTCCTGGTATTCCCCGTTGCTGCTCTTCTGACCTGGCGGTCTCTCAGCCGTCAGGTAGCTACCGGCCAAGCCATCCGCGAGAGTCTGACATACCTGGTCGGGCTGGCGTTGCCTCTGGCCGTCTATGCCGGGTTCTACTACCGTCAGGCTGGTTCTTTTCACGATCTGATTTACTGGCTGGTGACCATCAACCTGACCGGCCCCTACGCCTCCGAAGCGGCGGCAGCGCCCCAGCCAGAGCATCTGCGGGACATGTTGCCGGCGCTGTGGATGCTCGTTCCTTTTATCGGCCGCAGCGTGTTTCCGCCCGCTGAGATCCAGCCGGCGCGGGGTGTACGGATTTTGCTGCTGGCCATCTTTCTTCTGGGGATGATTCCGCACTATCCCCACTATTCACCCAGGCACTGGCCCGTGTCCTTTCCGTTCCTAGCCCTAATATCGGGAGTCGCCTGGGCCGATCTGATGACCGAGTGGCAACGACTCAAGGCTGCCAGCTTGCTGCTGATCAGCATCACCATCCTCCTGAGTTGGTTTGTCATTGCCCTGCTCATCTATATCCCGCGCGTGCAAGATAACAAGCCGGCAAGTTCGACCGAATACTCGGATCTGATCCCGTTGGCGGCTGCGCTGCGAGAGCGCATCCCGGCCTCGGGCAAGGTGGCACTGGTGCCCATGGATGAGGGCAATGCCAACTTGATCTATCTCCTGCGTCGGCTTCCGCCGCGCTACTGGCTCCTCTGTTTGCGCTGGTACCTGAACCCAACCACTATCGAGCGCTGGCTGGATGCTATGGAGGCCGAACCACCCGAGATCGTGCTCTTCTTCCCCAATGGCATTGATCTCTCGCGGTCTGCACCACAAATGCTAGAGTATGTACGCCAGCACTATCAAGTGGTTGACGCAGTGCCGTGGGGGAACAGGCGCCGGGTGGAGATTATGCTCCGCATGCCGACCAGTTCACCGTAGTCTCGCTCATGACCAGCACCGCCGGAAACGGTCCACACATACGCTTTACAAGGGGATGGCGTCGCGCTTCCTAGCTCAACGGCTACCCCTTCTTGACTTGGTCCAGCACCTTCTGCAACTGCCTCGACAACGGATGTGGTCTTTTGACGCTTGGTGGAACCGTGTGTATAATGAGTGTGCAACCGATCCGGAAGTCATGGCATCTGTCCGCATTGACCATAGGGAGGGAACACGATGGAAGATAGCTCAAAGCGGGTGGTGGTGGTCGGCTCTGGATCAGCAGGCTTTGCCGCAGCTCTGGCCGCCAAAGAAGCAGGCCTTGAGCCACTGATCCTGGAAAGCACAGGCCTCCTGGGAGGCTCATCGGCCATGTCCGGTGGCGGCATGTGGATCCCCAACAATCCCCTGATGCGGAAGGCCGGCGTCCCTGATTCGTACGAGAACGCCAGAGTGTATATGGATACCGTGATCGGCGATGTCGGTCCGGCCAGCTCTCCAGAGCGCCGCGAGGCGTTTCTGAGAGAAGGACCTCGGATGGTGGAATGGCTCACCGGTCTCGGTTTTCGCTTCTTTTACGCTCCGGGGTATGCGGATTACTATCCGGAGCGTCCGGGCGGAAGCGTCAAAGGACGCTGTGTGGAACCCGATTTCTTTGATCTGAAGAAATTGGGGCCCTGGAAAGACAAACTGAATATCCTGATGCCGATTCCCCTTCACACGCTCGACGCCGCCAAGATCTCTCTTTCCTTCCGGTTGTTCTCAGCGTTCCTCCATACGGCGAAAGTGATCGGCATCCGCACTATCGGGAGCGCTCTGATCGGCAAGAAACTCGCCGGCCTGGGCGGGGCGCTGATCGGCCAATTGCTCTACCTGGCCATGCAGCGCTCGATCCCGATCTGGCTCCATAGCCCAATGGTTGAGCTGATCACCGAACACGGTGCGGTAACGGGGGTGGTCGTCGAGAAGGAAGGCAAGAAAACCGCAATTCATGCCAGAGCGGTCATCCTCGCTGCCGGCGGGTTTGCTCGAAACCTGGAGATGCGCCAGAAATATCACCCCCACCCGATTACGACGGACTGGACGGTTGCCACCGAGGGAGACCTGGGCGTGGCCATCCAGGCGGGAATGGCCATTGGCGCGGCGACAGCGCTGATGGATGACGCATGGTGGGGACCGGTGTTCATCGACAGCAAGGGCAAGGCCCAATTCATGCTATGGGAACGCTCGGCGCCCTTTGGGATCATCGTGGACAGCTCGGGACAACGGTTCATGAACGAGTCCGCTTCCTATGTTGATTGCGGTCACTGGCAATATGAGCGCCATAAAGAGGTCCCGGCCATCCCGGCTTATTTCATCGGGGATTCACGCCATCGCAAGTATTATCCCTTTGGTACGATGCTGCCCGGCATCACCCCCAAAGAAGCCTACGAATCGGGCTTTATGATCAAAGCCGATTCGCTCGGCGAGCTGGCGCGTGCCTGCGGGATCGATGCGGCGAACCTGGAGCGGACGGTCCAGCGTTTTAACCAGTTTGCTGCGACCGGCAAAGATCTTGATTTCCATCGCGGCGACAGCGCGTACGACCGCGTCTACAGCGATCCGAAAGTCAAGCCGAACCCCAACCTGGGGCCGATCGAGAGGCCGCCCTTCTTCGCCGTTCGGGTCTGGCCCGGCGACCTGGGCACCAAAGGTGGGCTTCTGACCGATGAGTATGCGCGCGTCTTGCGGGAAGATGGAAGCCCTATCAAAGGATTGTACGCCGCGGGAAACACCTCGGCGTCGGTCATGGGCCGGACCTATCCCGGACCGGGCTCGACGATCGGCCCGGCGATGGTGTTTGGGATGATCGCCGGGCGACATGCCGCCCAAATGGAGTAGCGGCGATTCGGTGTACAACTGACTTGAGGCGACGAGGGGCCAGATCGCAGAGATCTGGCCCCTTTTATCTCAGAGGCCCAGGCTCACCAAAAGGTGAGCCGGAGGCGTGATGCGGGATTCCACTCTGTCCTTGTCAGGCAATGATGGAGATACCGCCGCAGATGCTGATAAACTGTCCATTCATATAATGGGCGCCCTCGCTGGCCATGAAAGCGACGATGGGACTACAATCCTTGTAGGCATCTCCAAAGTAGCCCAGCGGGCTGATCTTGGCAATTTGCTCCGCTGCTGCCTGGCCCTGGGGACTGCTATCAAAGCTCTCCCCCCTTATTACTGGCAAAAAGCAGTTGACGGTGATGCCATAGCGTCCCAATTCCTTCGCCGCAAAACGGGTCAAAGCCATGATCGCCCCCTTGGCCATGGCATAAGAGGCAAAGCCGGGTGTGCCGCTGACAGCGGAAGCGGATGCGCATGTAATGATACGTCCGTAATGCTGCTCCTTCATGTATGGAAAGCACTTTTGGATGAGGAGCATCGTATAGAGGGGGCCGGTAATATAGCTCTCAAGCGCCAGCTCAGGTGTAGCATCGAGGAGGTGGGTAGGGTGATCCATGCCCCCTTGAGCGATGCAGGCCAGAATATCCACTCTGCCAAACTCCGAGATGGTCCTTTTCACGACATTGTCCAGGTCTTCCTCTTTAGAGACATCGCACTTCATGGGCACGATTCTGCCGTCCATGCCCGCTGCTTCCCTGGCCAGTTTCTCCAATCTATCGAGCCGTCTGGCGCAGGCCAGCACATTCGCGCCCTCCTCAGCAAAGCGCAATGCACAACCATACCCCACGCCGGAGCTGGCTCCGACGACTATCGCTGCTCTCCCTTCGAGAATACCCATCGTATGTCTCCTTTTGTACTGATCTTTTTGTACTGACTAGTCACCCGCAGCGGGCGCGGGAGCCGGCTCTGTCGCCTTGACCGGTTTGGGCATCAAGATCAGCGCGACAATCCCCACCACGGCCAGAATGCCGACGACCAGGAATGCCTGGCTGTAACTACCGGTCGTGTCAAAAGTGCGACCAAAGTACCAGGGCCCCAGCGCACCCACAAGCTGGGAGATCAGGGCCACCGCTCCTTGAAGCTGGGGCATGCTGACCACTCCGAACAGGTCGCCCAGCAGAACGGCATAGAGCGATGAGGCTGAGGCGGCCCCAATCGCTGTCAGCATGACCATAATGGTCAGCCCCGTGGTGTCGGAGATGGTGGAGCCATACAGCATGCCGATGCAATACAGGGCCTGGGCAAAGACAATGACCCATTTGCGTCCATGCAGCACCGTCATGAGCCAATCGGAGGCGAAGGAAATGACGAGCCGGGACACCATGGCGACTCCGATGAAGGCGAGGCTAAAGATGGCCACGGCCTTTTCCTGCGGGACCCCCAGGTCCATGACGGCGTAGGTGATGGTGAACTGGGTCACGGCGATATATCCCACCAGCAGGCCAATCTGGGCCAGGATGAGCAACCAGAAGGTGGGTGTCTTGAGTGTCTCTGGCAGCGACCATTTCACCATCCGTGCCATATAGTCCGCACGCCGCGCCAGCAATTCGGGATCGGGCTTTTCCCCGTCAGGATAGAGCCCCATACTTTCGGGATCTTGCCGGACGAGGAGAGCGCCGGTTACCACCAGAGCAAAGCCGATGATTCCGACCAGAAAGTAGGTCAAGCGCCAGCCGTATGAGGCGGCAAGCGCCGAGCTAAGAGGCGCGGCGAAAAGGACGCCGATCAGGGAGCCGGTGAGCAGCAGAGCCATCGCCAACCCGGCTCGTTTTGAGAACCACCTCCTCACAGTGACGACGTTAGGCAGCGAAAAGGACAACCCGACGCCGATAGGGAGCAGAACGCCGTAGGTGAGGTACAGGTGCCACGGCTTCCTCGTAAAGCCCACCAGCCCCAGGGCTACCAAGGCTACAATCCCGCCGAGGAGCAGGATGCGCCGCACCCCGATCCGGTCGAGGATCAGGCCGACCACCGGGCCCATGAGCGCCAGCACGGCAAAGTTCAAGGTATAGGCCAGGGAGATCGTTTCCCGCGTCCAGCCCAGCTCTTTGAGCATCGCAGGCTGGAGAGCATTGAATGCCGATGTGCCCAGGTTCGCGCCTCCCATGGCCAGCCACGCCCCAAATAACACGATCCAACCATAGAACACGCCGCGTTTCTGCATGAAGACTCTCCTTTTTGCCTTCGAGTTCCCGATTGTCTCAGCCTGGAGGACTATCAAGGGGTATATATCAGCTACTATGCTCCACTATCTATCGCGATTTGAATCGCAATGATTGCCGTGGACGACGTTCGTTCCACGGCAATCATTGCACGATGCTACGATGTCGTTCTGTCACCCGCCCTCGTATACTGGGGCAATCAGGACCTTTGAACCGTCGTGCAGGACCCTATCCAGCGTGGCCTCTCGGTCAGCGATATTGTCCACGATGTACACCAGCCGAGGATTCAGATAATCGGTCTCTGGGTCGAACACCAGCTTCCGGTACGAATCCCCGTAACGGTCGGCCAGACGGCCAAGCACCTCTCGCACCGTAACCGGGCCGGGGAATTCGAGCCGGATCTCCAAGGGCCTGGAGGTCCCGACAAGCTGGTCTGAGACGCCCGAGGCTATCCTTACATGGACAGTAGCCATGGTCTCCACAGCAGGGGGATGAGCTCTTCTAGCCCCACCTCTTTCAGCGTCTCAGGCAGCGGCTTGCTCGTCTCCGTATCCCAGCCCATGCCACGGTAGTAGTTCTGCTTCTGGATATCGAAGAACCACGCCTGGGAGACGCCCTTCATAGACCCGCCATCGGGTTGATCGATCATCAGGCGGTAAGAGGCAATGTCGTCGTCCGGCGTCATACCAGCCAGCAGGTTGAACGTGCGCAGAAGCTGGTTGGCCCTGTGACCGACCGTCATGGCCTCTTTCGGTGAGTAGCCGATGCCGGTGACCGCGTTGGCTACTGCCACCAGCCGTTCTACGCTCGTCTTGTTCTCGCAGAACATGCAGACAAGCATGGTGTCGCGCCACATGGTGCGTTTGGAGGCCATGCCCATGCCCCAACCAAAGGCGGCCATGTCGCGAGGATTGACCGCCTGGTCAATTCCGCAGGCCGGTTCTGCTTTCATGGGGTTGCCGCCTTGGAAGGATCCCATGTCGGACACCGACTGGTTGAGGACGATCATCAGTCGAGGGTCGTGGGCGTGAGGGGCGTGGCGCTTTGTATACACTGCGCATTTTCGCGCCTCACCACCGACCGTCTCGGACGCACGCCAGATACCATCCGCCAGCATATTGGCGAACTTGCCCTCACGCCTGGCGATCCGGTGGAGGAGTATCTCGATCGCTTCAACGTTGCCCCAGGTCAGATCCAGGCCGTCGGTGTCCTGTTTGGTCAAGTAGCCCTTTTCATAGCACTCCATGGCCCAACTGATGGTGAAGCCACACTCCTTCAGGTCCATGCCCATCCGGTCGTTGATACTGCTCAGGTACATGCTGTCCAGCGGGTCCTTGACCAGCAGGTTTGGGCCAAAGTTGGCCAGGCCCTCATACTCGGCCGCATCGGCCTTGTAACCCTTGCGCTGGCCTTCAGTGAACTCCATCTCGAAGCAGTGACCGATGGGGCAGGCAAAGCAGGGAGTCCTGGTGAACTTGACACCAGACCTGCCATAGATGTTGGCACCGTCGTAGGCCTCGGCATACTCGAAACTGTTGGTCTGCAGGTTCTTGATGGGAAGCATGCACATGTTATAGAGGTTGGTAAAAGTGGAAATTGTGCCGTATGCCTTGTAGGCTGCTGTCGACGGGTCGGCTGCGATCTCTTCCCGCCAGGCCTTCGTCTCCTCCTGGAAGGCCTCTGGATCGGCGATCGTGGGCTTGGCGTCACCCGCGAAGAGAATGGCTTTCAGCTTCTTGGAGCCCATGACCGCGCCGGCGCCGCCCGTTGAGGCGAAATGACCATCGTCAGCCTCGACCGCTGCGAATTTCACCAGATGCTCGCCGGCGGGGCCAATGCAGAAGACGCTGGCTTTGGGTTGTCCGTGCTTCTCTTTCAGGAGATTCTCCGTGGAGAAGGTGTCCAGCCCCAGTATTCCCGTAGCATCATGGAATTCTACCACACCGTTGATGACGGTCACATACTGCCAGTCGTCTGACTGGCCCTCGATGATGACGCCGTCATAGCCAGCGCCCTTCATATTCTTGCCCAGGAAGCCGTTCATTTGGGAGCAGGCGGCGCTGTTAAAGAGCGGGCTCTTGGTTGTGACGTTCACAAGGCTCACCCCAGGGGCGTTGGTCCCCGTGACCGGGCTGGTGGTGAGAATGACCTTGTTTTCGGGGCCGAGTTCGTTGCATCCCGGAGGAACCAGGTCAAACAGCAGCCGGGCACCCATCGTCAGCCCACCAAAGTATTTTTTCAAAAAATCATCATCCAGGACCAAATCGCTCGCCTTGTGGCGCTGCATATCGAGCCGCAGGATCTTGCCCATGTATCCAGGGATGCTTGTCATCTCAATCACCTCTGTCCTTTCTCTAGGTCTCGGTTTCCATCAGCCGAACAGCCGGAAATCAAACGTGTCGGGGATGAGCCCGGCGACCTGGCGCAGATTATCCCCAAAGTCCACGCAGACCAATTCACCCGAGATATAGGATGCCATATCACTGTTCAGGAATACGATGGGGGCGGCCATCTCGGCGGACGTTGCCAGCCTTCCGGCAAAACCGCTGGATTCGAGCAGCTTGTCCATGCCCCCCTTCATCGCGGCAAATTCGTCCGTCATGCCACTCTGGGTAGGGCCAGGAAGCACCGCGTTGATTCGGATCTTTCTCTGACCGAACGTGGCGACGTGCCAGGCTACCAGGTAACACATGGCGCGCTTGGAGAACACATATCCGAGAGGGCCAGGCGCTGTCTGCAGATGGCGGCGCTCCAGCTCTGCCACTACATCCTCATATGTCTTGGCTTCTACGACGCCCTGGAGCTCTCTCCTGTTGTCCGGTTTCTCCCAGCGGAGGCCACCGCTGGAGATGATGAACGCTACTGCGCCACCGTCTTTCATCCGTTTGGTGAGGTATTCCTCTATCATGTACTTGTTGCTGATAAAGTTGATCTTAACTGTGGTGATGTAATCCGTCTTCATGCCGGAAACGCCGGCGATACCGAAGAACTTGTCGATCTCGTTGGGGAGTTGGGCAAAGGCCGCATCGATCGATGCCTTCTCGCCGAGGTTAACGTGTACGTACTTTTTGATGCCAGGAACCGTGACCTCCACCCAGTCCAGCGCATAGACCTCCGCGCCGAGATCAACGAGCATCTCCGTGGTGGCCTTGCCCATACCGGACGCGGCGCCGGTCACCACGCACACTTTGCCCGCGTAGCCAAAATAGTCCTTCATGAAATCTGTCCCTCCTTTCATTTTTGTTCATTGGCTTGCCTGCAATGCGAACTCGTATCTGGATGCTGTCACCTCCTTAAGCCACTTGATGGTAGCGGCGGCCTTTGCCAGCTTCAGGCTTTACAGCAGCGTCCGACCGCCATCGACCACCAGGAGACAACCGGTCATATAGTCGGCGGCTTCACTGGCCAAGAACAGCGCCACCTTGGCGATGTCATCCGGCTCAGCGAACCGAAACCAGGGCACGTCCAGGGACCAGACGTTCAGAACCGGGTGTTCAAACTGGTCACGACATGCTTGAATGCCCTTGCCGGCCTCAATAGCGCCAGGAGTCATGGTTCCTCCCGGCGCGATGGCATTGACCTGAATGTGATAGGGGGCCAGCTCCAGGGCGAGGGCCTGGGTCAAGCCCACAACCCCGGCTTTCGAGGCATCATAGTGCGCGCAATAGCCGTGTGGCCTCACGGCGCCCACGGAGGATATGTTGACGATCTTGCCGCCCTGGCCTCCTTTGATCATCGCCTTCGCGGCCGCCTGGGAAGTGAAGAACATGGACTTGAGATTGGCGTCGAGCATCCGGTCCCAGGCATCCTCAGTAATGTGAGCAAAGGAGGAAAAGAGGCGAATGCCCACGACGTTGACCAGAATGTCGAGGCGGCCAAAAGTCTCCAGGGCAAGGTCCACGACCTTTTGCGCTGCCGTGATATCCAGGGCATCCGCGTACACGGCCCGGGCCCGGCTGCCCAGAGCCTCTATCTCGGCGACCGTCTGCCGGGCGCCCTCCATGTTGATGTCAGAGACAATCACCCCCGCCCCTGCTTCACCGAGCCGAAGCGCGATCCCCTTGCCAATGCCCGAGGCGCCGCCGGTCACAATGGCGGCCTTGCCCGTCAGGTTCAGTAGTTCCGCTGCTGGTTTCATGCTGCTCCTCATCCACGACATGATGATGTACAATCTAGAGTATACACCAGGTTATGCATTTTGTCAATACGCAAAATTCGCCGGATTTAACAAGAAACGATTTCCGTGAGGCCGATTGTTTCGCAGAAACGCCTTGAGCCTGCGCGGTAGAGCCGATCACAAGCCCTGTGGGCAAGGGCACGGCACCGGGACCTCTTCGGTGAGGGAGGAGGGCAGGCCCCGATCGATAATGAATGCTGGGCAGATCAGGACAGCGACCACCAGTTCATAGGGCTACGTGTCTGGTGCCGCTGCCAAGGGGGACTGCTCTTACAAACCCAATTTGGAGGCATAGGGGGGCGGCAGCAATGAGCGGACCGCAACCCTGGTCAGGGCTTCCGTACGCAGTTTCTCCAGGATCATTCTGAGTATTTCTCGTTCTTCCTTGGTCAGGCAGCCAAAAACCTCGCTGATAATCTGGGTGTTGGCCACAATCTGCCCCAGCAGTTCATCTCCCTGGGGTGTGAGGGATATGGTGACGGTACCCCTCTTGTCGAGTCCCTTTTGCCGTTTCACCAATCCATCTTTTTCCATGCGTTTGAGCAACTGGCTGGTCGATTGGTGATCGCGGTCCAGGATGGCGGCCATCTCGGCCACAGTGGCCGGACGCCCCATGGCCTTCAGGCCCCACAACGCCCAGGCGCGCACCAACTGGATGCCGAACGGCTCCAGCTCCGTTCGAATCGCATTCATGAGAGTGTTGTAGGCCAGGCCCAGCAGCCTCCAGAGTCTGTCTTCTTCAGACGTGGTTAGTTCATAGTCCATTCAGGTCTCCTGGTCGAACCGATCTTGTTCCTTCGATTTGGTTTTTATGCCTCACCCGTCGAAGTAGGTTGCTGTACGACGAGAGTGACCACCGCGCCGCGAAAACCCCCGTGACAGGAGCAGCACGACTTTTCTGGTGTATCACCTATATCATACATAAAGATTAACGCTTTGTCAAAGAGCAGAGACCCTAAGGGTTTCCCAGATCTTCAAGGTCTGCCAGTGGGCAGAGCTACGGCGGTTGCCAAGCAGGTGGACAAGCTCGCTGTCTCTGCGGAACGGTCCAGGAGTAGAAGCTTTGGGGTTCTGCGTGCTTCCGTTCCGGCTGAGGCCTCCACTCCCGTTGGGCGCTGTAACAGCCATAGGGGCTGTCGCACGCTCCATTGACCTGGTAGAGGCGAGGTATTCATGGTGACCACCCGGCGCTTGAATCGCCGCGAATTGACCACAACCCATATGGGCCGTATACGCCGTCCTTGGGGATACCTCGCCCCAAGCCCGACTTTGCCACACCTTGGATGAGCGTACGGGCCATTTTTCTTGCTCACCGGATTGTGGTATAATCCCTTACGCCAGTTTCGGCGCGTGTCAGGCAGGTGAAGAGGTGGGCAGGCGACGACTTTTGCTGATCAATCCGATCCAGCAAATCAGGGGACAGCGACAGAGAGGCTGGAATGGGAACCGGTCCGTTCCTCCCCTCAACCTGGCCTACGTGGCGGCCCTTACCCCTGCTGACTGGGAAATCCGGATCGTGGATGAGAATGGAGGGCAGGATGCCAAATCCTGTGCTGCCTTTGAACCCGATCTGGTCGGGATTTCTTCTTACACTGCTACCATCCCTCGCGCTTACGAACTGGCCCACCATTTCCGCAGCCTCGGAATCCCGGTGGTGATCGGCGGATACCATGCCAGCGTTTTGCCGGAGGAGGTCACTCAATACGCCGATGTAGCCTTTGTCGGTCAGGCAGAAGGAGCCTGGCCCCGGCTGCTGGACGACCTGGGGCACGGACAATTGCAGCCCATCTATGATGGGGGGACTCCACCGCTGGACGGACTACCGCTGCCTCGCCGGGACCTGTATCCCCATCGCTACCATTTTGACGCGGTATTGACCTCCAAGGGATGCCCGTACCGATGCGAGTTTTGTTCGGTGTGGAAACTGTATGGCCGGCGCTATCTGCTGCGTCCGGTGGATGAGGTCCTGGACGAGATAGCACTCATTCCGGCCAGGCACTTTTTCTTTGTGGATGATAACCTGACGGCGGACCCCCAGCGGGCCATCGCCCTGTGCAAAGGCATGGTAGAGCGCCAACTGAAAAAGCGCTTTGCCATTCAAGCGTCGCTGGAGATGGGCCAGAACGAGGAATTGCTCCGCTGGCTGCATCGCGCGGGTTGTTTTCTGGTCTTTGTCGGGATCGAATCCCTCCAGGAGAGCACCCTGCAGCGTCTGCGGAAGGTTGCCAATCTAAAAGTGGGGGTAGCCCACTTTGCGGAACTGATTGCTCGCATCCAGAGCCATGGCATGGCCGTGTCGGCCGGGATCATTTTTGGCAATGACGAGGATACGCTGGCTACCTTCCATGACCTGGAGTCGTTTGTCGCGCGCAGTGGGGTGGATAGCCCGGTTTATACGATCCTGACCCCGTTGCCGGGTACCGATCTATGGCAACGCTTAGAGAACGAAGGGCGCCTAGTGGCCCAGGACCTGCCCGACGGGTATGCCTATTTTGATGCCCATCATGTCACCTATCAACCGATGCGGGTGTCTGCCAGAGAGCTCCTGGCGGCCAAGTATCATGCCGTGCGTCGGGCGACATCCGGTTCGGCGCTGTTGCGGGGTCTGTGGCGCACCTGGCGGCGCACCCATAGCCTTCTGGCGGCTGTCGCCTCGTTCCAGAACAACCGTTGGGCGGCAATCAATGCCCGCCCGTTAGCATCGGACTTGTAAGAGAGGAGGGTTAAGATGAAACCTGAGGAGTTGGTGAAGAAGCTTCATTGGCTGGGGCACGACAGTTTTCGATTCGATGGCCCCCCGGTCATCTATTTCGATCCGTGGAAGTTGCGCGGCCGACAACCGGTTGCGGACCTGATTCTGGTCAGCCATGAGCACTTTGACCATTGCTCTCCCGATGATGTGAAGCGGATCAGCGGCCCCCAGACGGTCGTGATCGCCAGTGCCGATGCGGCGGCCAAATTGCCTGGAGCCAGAGCCGTCCGCCCGGGGGACCGCCTGACGGCCGCCGGGGTGGAAATCGAGGCGGTGAGGGCGTACAACATCAACAAGTTCCGTTCTCCGGGCACCCCCTTCCATCCCCGCGATGCGAACCATGTTGGATTTGTGGTCACCATCGAGGGAGTGCGCCTCTACTTTGCCGGGGACACCGATCATATCCCAGAAATGGCAGACATTGCTTGTGAGGTGGCCCTTCTACCGGTGAGCGGTATCTATGTCATGACGGCAGAAGAAGCGGCTGAAGCAGCGCGTACCCTCAAACCCCAGATCGTGGTTCCGATGCATTATGGATCCGGCATCGGAACCTCCGGCGATGGCCAGCGTTTTGCCAGTTTGTACGGAGGACAGGTCACCCTGCTTGAGGCCAAGTAAAATCCGGTATCTGGGCCGCAACGGCGCGGCCCCATTCTGACTATACGGAACCTCACATGTCGTGGCATCGCATGATAGCCGTCGTCCGCAAGGAGATGCTGCACATCGTCCGCGATCCACGGAACCTTTTCCTGGTGACGATCTCGCCGGCGTTCTTGCTCTTTCTCCTGTCCTACATCTTTTCTTTCGAGGTCGAACATCTGGAACTCGCCGTGCTGGACCTGGATCGCACTCCCCTTTCGCGCCAATACCTGGCCACTCTGACCAGTGACCAGGATCTGGTCGTGGTGGCCCACCTGGACCGCTATGATCAGATCCTTCCCCTTCTGCGCCGGGGGGAGGCAGAAGCAGCCCTGGTTATCCCCCCAGGCTTTGCCGCGAAGTTACAAGGGGGGCAACCCGCTCCGGTGCAGGCGATCATCGATGGCACGGATCCCCTCGCCGGCCGACAGGTGAGCGCTTCCCTCACCGCCCGGTCGCAGGTCTTTGCCGCGGCGAGAAGCCGGCCAAGCGGGTTGAAAAGGACCGAACTGATCGAGGTCTCTACTCAAGTCTGGTACAATGCCGGCCTGGAATCGCTCTTCAGTATGGTACCGGGTCTGATGGCCATTGTACTGCTCATGCCCACCATGGCCTTTGCCCTGGCGCTGGCAAGAGAAAAAGAAACGAGCACCCTGGAGAACCTGTTCGTCAGCCCTGTGTCGGGTTTGGAGTATTTCACCGGCAAATTCCTGGCGTACGCGGTGACCGGTCTGGTCAGTGCGGTTCTTGCCTGGCTGGTGGCCGTGCTGTGGTTCCGGGTACCCTTCCGGGGCAACCTGATCCTCTACCTGGGGCTGGTCGGGCTCTATTTTCTGGCTTGCATGGGGGTGACGATCGTCATCGCCAGCTTTGTCAAAAGCCAGCAAACAGCGCTCTTCACGGTCTTGCTCATCTTTCTGGTTCCCAGCTTCTTCCTGGCCGGGCTGATCACGCCGGTGAGCACCAGTTCGTGGTCAGCGTATCTTATCTCGTCTGCCCTTCCTAGCACCCACTTTGTGGATATCAGTCGGTCCATCTTCCTGAAAGGGTTAGGTCTGACCCACATGCTGCGTCCTGCTTTGGTTCTCCTGGGAATGGGAGTGGGCGCGGTCGGGCTCGGGCTGCTGCTGTTCAAGAAAAGGATAGCATGAGTCTCACCTGGATCGGACGCGTCGCCGAGGGGCTCCTCCGGATTGGAACCCTGATCGCAAAAGAGTTGATTCAGCTCCGCCGGGACCGGGTATTACTGACCTTCATCCTCCTGGTCCCTGCATTGCAATTGATCTTGATGGCGCGGGCCATCGAGCGGGGGGTGAGTGAGCAACCCCTGGCCGTTCTCGATCTGGATCACAGCCAGGCCAGCCGCGAACTGATCACTCGACTGGATAATGCCGAAGAGGTCGAGCTGCGATACTATGTCCGGCGAGAGGAAGAGTTGCGCCGCCTCCTGGATCAAGGCCAGGCCCGGCTGGCGATAGTGATCCCGGCCGATTTCTCGTCACGACTCAAGAGCGTCAGTCCTCCACCGCGGATCCGAGTCCTGGTTGACGGCACCAATATCCTCGCTGGCTCGGTGATGATCAGTACCGTGAGCGGGGTGGTAAGCCGCATCTCTTCCGACTTGGCCGCTGGCTACGGATTGATCACGCCCGAGTGGATTGACTTTCGCACCGACGTACGCTTTAATCCGGCGATGGACTTTCGCGACTTTTCCATCCCAGCTCAATTGGGGTTTATCCTCTATCAGGTCACATTGGCCGTGGCGTCTCTCGGCCTGGCCCGGGAGCGTGAACTGGGGACGCTGGAAGCACTGATCGTCACACCGTTGAATCGCCTTGAACTGGCCCTGGGCAAGGGAATCCCGGCGGTGGCGGTAGGCGGGTTGAACTTCTGGGGGATGTGGGCCGTGGGCCGGGCGATCTTCCAGGTCCCGATGAACGGCTCTCTCCTGCTCCTCGCGGTCTTTACCCTGCCTTTTATCCTGGTGGTCGTTGGTTGGGGGTTGACCATATCCGCCCTGTCGCGCACCCAACAACAGGCCATCCTTCTGGTGTTTATCCTGGCCATGATGGAGATTACCTTCTCTGGCTTTCTGGTCCCGGTCCGGAACATGCCAACCCTCCTGCAGTTCGTCTCCCGTTTTTCCCCTCTCCAGCACTATCTGGTGATCACCCGCAGCCTCATGCTAAAGGGCGCGGGGTGGATGGAGTTGTGGCCGCAGGTCCTGACTCTGGTCGGCCTGGCGGTGCTCACCTGGTCCTTGGCGTGGCACAATATCGCCCGACGTCTGGAGTGATCTCGGCCCACGACGGCGAGAGAATGCAATGCTCTTGCCGAGAACGGGCAGAACAAAGATTGCGCCAAAAGCTCCCTTAGCCGGAAATTTAAACTTTACATAACATCAACGAGCCTTGACAGCGTGGGCTCAAGGCGCTATAATATAATTGGTCCCCGATGTCAATGACATAGCCGGCAACGGCGCCGGAACCCGGTCGGATGGCGGCGCAGGTTCAAGTCTGGCCTCTGACATCCGCGTTTTGGTATTTATGCGCTCCATCACAGCCCGGACAGTCCTCTTGCACAAGAAAGGGGGTGGTGATACCGACTGAGTGAGGCATTTGTGCTGAGCCTGTCCCGGATACCTGGCACCGCGCCGTTTGCCACTCCGGTGTAGGTGCCATATCAGAGTGGACAGAAGCCGGGGAACTGTGGATTCTTATCCCAAGCCAAAAAGAAAGGAGCAATGCCAATGGAGGGCCTAAACCTTAGAGCGCGCTGGAGTGTAATTGCGCTCTTGTGCGTGGTTGTGCTGGTGATGCCGGCCAGCGTATTTGCCGATCAGGGCCGGTGGTGGGAGGTGACTCCCGAGCCGGAGAACCCATCTCCCTATTATGATTCCATCCTCTATTCCGAGATCGCACCCAGGCTGCGCGAGATCGAATTGGCCAGCAACCGGGTGCGGGTCGAGGTGATCGGCCAGTCCGCCGGTGGCCGGAACCTGTTCCTGGTCACCATCTCGGCGCCGGAGGCGATGGGCCGCCTGGGCGATTACCAGGCTATCCGTCAGACAATGCTAAAGGACCCGGAACAGGCCCAGGCGATGATCGACCGCTTGGGCGACGTGAAAGTGCCCTTCTTTATCAATGCCAGCATCCACGGTGCGGAATATCCGGGCGTGGACGCGGCCATGCGCCTGATCGAGACGCTGGCCTTTGACGACAGCGAAGAAACCCGGATGATCCTGGATAACCTGATCGTGTTGATCAACGTCGTCCAGAACCCGGACGGACGGGTGCTCGGCCAGCGCGGCAACGCCAACGGCTTTGACGTCAACCGTGACTTTATTACCCAGTCCCAACCCGAAAGCCGGATCACGGCCCGCATCTTTGCCGAGTGGAACCCGATGGTCGTGATCGATCTGCATGGCTTTGCCAATCCGATGATCATCGAGCCGTGCACTCCGCCCCACAACCCCAACTATGAATATGACCTGTTCATCCGCTGGGCCTGGGCTCAGGCCGAGGCGATGGAGGCTGAGCTCAATGCCCGGACCGGCTTCGTGGCCAACATCCCCTATCGGGATTGGCCGATGACTTGGGACGACTGGGCCCCAACCTATGTACCGATGTTCGCCATGTTCCACGGGGCCTACGGCCATACGCTGGAGACGCCCTATCGGGATAGCCGGGGGGTGGATGCCCACTACTGGGCGGTCTGGGGCGCGCTCAAATTCGCCGCCCAGAACGGCGAGGCCATGGTCCGCGACCAGATCGAGATCTTTAAGCGCGGCTTCCTCGACCTGCCCCAGGTCCCGATCCCACCCGAACTGCTGCCCGAATGGCCTCAATACCAGGATGTGATCACCACCCACTTCCCCGAGGCATATATCATTCCGGCGGACGTCCCCTTCCAGTTGAGCCCGCAGGCGCCGGCCCGGCTGGTGAATTTCCTGCTGGACAATGGCCTGGAGGTCGAGCAGGCCAGCCAATCGTTTACGCTGGATGGCGTCCAGTATCCGAAGGGGACCTATGTGGTCTGGGTGGACCAGCCCAAGCGCGGATTGGTCAACACGCTCCTGTCCGATGGGCTGGACCTGTCGAACATCCCCGGCCTGGCGTTTTACTCGCCGCCCACCGTATGGAGCCTGCCGAGGCTGTGGGGCGTCCATATTGCAGCCATGGAAGAGCCGATGGCGATCGCCACCCATCCGATCCGGAGCGCCGATCGGGCGCAAGGTTCGGTGGAGGGCGGTAAGGCCAAAGCCTATGCCTACCTACCCACCAGCATCGCCGCCATCCAGGCGACAAACGAACTATTGGCCCGTGGCGTGCCATTGCTCCGGGCGCAGGCGCCGTTCACCGACCGTGGCCGCAGCTTTGACGCCGGGGTGTTCATCCTCCCGGCCAGCTCCCCTGGCGCCAAGTCGATCGCCAACGAACTGGCCAGCCAGTGGGGATTGGACCTCTTGGCCTTGAGCAACCTGCCGGCCGGGTCAGTGCCGCTGCGCCAGCTCCGCATCGCCGCCGCATTGGATGTGGCCGGTCGCTTCCAGTTGCGCCGCTTCGGTTTCAACTTTGACGTCATCACCGTCGCCACCCTCAACACCAGCGATCAGGCCTTGATGGGCTATGACCTGTTCATCAACAACAGCATCCATCGGGGCAGTTCTGGCCTGAACCCCACCGGGCGGGCTGCGTTGCAGAACTACCTGGCCGCCGGCAAAGATTACATTGGCCTCGGCAGCTCCGGCATACGTCTGGTCAGTGCAGAGCAATATAACCTCTTCCCCTTCACCTACAAGAGTTATGCCGGCGCCGTGGACGCCATCCTCCGCCTGGAGTACGATCTGACCAACCCTGTGGCCGCCGGGTTCGATCCGGTGGGTTATGGCTTTGTCAATCCGCCCTACACCTTCGATGCCCTCGGCTCAGGAGTGCAACGCGCCATCTCGATTTACGACGACGATCCGAACTTCCTGGTCTCCGGCTACTGGCCAGGCTGGCAGACCAGTGGGGCGGGCGGCAAGCCGATCGTCATCCGCTGGGAGAAAGACGCGCAGGATGCGACCCTGATCGGGATGGACCCCATCTTTCGCGCCCACCCCGAGGACCTGTTCCGCATCGTGGCCAACGCCATCTACAGCGGACTAGAGTAATTGGACCCAGGCCCTTCGGGTCTCAAAGACCCGAAGGGCCTGTTTTGTTCACCTGGCCCAATCTCGGGCGCGCTGCACGGCGCGTTGCCAGCCGGCATAGAGCGCGTCCCGTTCGGCTGCGGCCATGGTCGGCCTGAACTCGGCCTCCACCTGCCACTGGGCCGCGATCTCGTCTAGCCCGGACCAATAGCCCACGGCCAGTCCGGCCAGATAGGCCGCGCCCAACGCGGTGGTTTCGGTGACGGCCGGCCGCTGGACCGGCACGCCCAGGAGGTCGGCCTGCAGTTGCATCAGCAGGTTGTTGGCCGCCGCCCCGCCATCGGCGCGGAGGGCCTGCAACTGGATGCCCGAATCGGCGACCATGGCCTCCAGTACATCGCGGCTCTGATAGCAGATGGCCTCCAGGGCGGCGCGGACCAGGTGCCGGCGGTCGGTCCCTCTGGTCACGCCGACGATCGTGCCCCGCGCGTAGGCATCCCAATAGGGCGCACCCAGGCCGACGAACGCCGGCACGAAATAAACGCCCCCGCTGTCGGCTACCTGCCCGGCCAGAGTTTCGCTCTCGGCGGCATGATGGATGATCCTCAACCCATCGCGCAACCACTGGATCGCCGCTCCGGCGATAAAGACGCTTCCCTCCAGGGCATATATCGGAGAGCGATTCCCTTGCCCCGCCCCGAGTTGCCAGGCGATGGTCGTCAGCAGTCCCCGGTTGGAAGCCACCGCTCGCTCTGCGGTATTGAGCAGCAAGAAGCAACCGGTACCATAGGTGTTCTTGGCCTGTCCCGGCGCAAAACAGGTCTGACCAAAGAGCGCCGCCTGCTGATCGCCCGCAGCCCCGGCAATCGGCACTTCCGCCCCCAGGAACCGGGCATCGCTCAGACCGTACCAACTTGAGGAAGGGTGGACCGAAGGAAGCATGGCGCGGGGGATTCGTAGCTCCGTCAGGATCTCATCATCCCAATCCAGGGTGTGAATATTAAAGAGCATCGTCCGCGAGGCATTGCTGACATCGGTCACGTGCAGCCGTCCCCCGCTCAGGCGCCAGATCAGGAAGGAATCTACCGTCCCAAAAAGCGCCTGCCCTCGCTCCGCTTTTTGGCGCAAGCCGGGTACCTGTTCTAGGAGCCAGGCGACCTTGGTGCCTGAGAAATAGGCATCAATGACCAGCCCGGTCTTGTGGCGGATCGGATCCGCCCACCCCTGCGCCCGCAGTTGGTCGCACATCGCGGCGGTGCGGCGGCATTGCCAGACAATGGCATTATGGAGGGGCGCGCCAGTCTCCCGGTCCCAGATCACAGAGGTCTCCCGCTGGTTGGTGATGCCGATGGCCGCCACCTGCCGGGCTTCTACGCCGGCCTTTTGCAGTACCTGTCGGGCAGTACGCAACTGGGTACCCCAGATCGCTTCCGGGTCGTGTTCCACCCATCCTGGTTGTGGGTAAATCTGAGGAAACTCCTCCTGAGCCGCTGCTACCAACCGCCCGGCCCGATCAAAGAGGATAGCCCTCGAACTGGTGGTCCCCTGATCCAGAGCCAGAATCACTTGGTCCACGATGGCTCCCTCCTCGGTTCTATGATGCAATACAGGACAGTTATTTCACCTGGAAGAGTCCACGACGTCGGATCGCTCTTGAGAGCCGAACAATGCCAGCCATTTTTCGACTTCAGCAGGGGAGAGCGGTCTGTCCTTCCAGGCAGAGGTTGCGCTGTGCAGGGAGTCCAGTTCGGCGGCAAAGGCTTCAGAGCTCTGCACCCTGGCTCCCAGCCTTGTGACCTTCTCCGCCAGGAGTCGATCCGAGGTGACCACCAACCAGTCATCGGGACGACGGCTGCGCTGGACCCGCTGAACGATGATCGCATCGGCGCTGCTGCCGTGGGGGGCATACACCACCTCGACGCCGCCCTGCCGCCGACTCGCGGGCAAGGCATACGACTCTCCAGGATCGAACACGACCGTCATTGCCTTTCTTTTCCTGGTGCGGAAGACCTGAAGGACCTGGATGAGCTTCTCTTCGTCGTCGGGGTCGTGCAACGAAAGCGCTGGAAGCCGACCGATGAGGTTGTGACCATCAACCAAGATCGGCATTCGAGTCCTCCTCGCCGGTGGGTCCGTTCTCCAGCAGCCAGTTCTCCAGGATCTGGTCCGGCGAGAAATCGTGCAATTGGAGGTAGAATCGGGCCGCCTGGACCAGGGCTTCCAGCGGCACCAGTCCGACGATCTCGCTGCGGGTGACCGAGAGACCATGGTGGGCTGCCTCGGTCCGGATCAGCTCCATTACGCGGTGAATGGGGGTTTGCTGGTAATCGGTCAGGTTCATCGACACCTGGGCCTGGCCCCCGACCAATAAGCCGATGGCCTTGACAAAACGCAGACCGCCGCTGGAATGGCGCACTGCCTTGGCGATGGCCCTGGCAATTGACAGATCAGACGAGTTGAGGTAGACGTTGAAGGCGATCAACGGTGGGCGGGCGCCGATCACCGTCGCCCCGGCCGGACCCATCACTGCCGGGCCGAAATCGGGAAACCGATCCGGATGGGTAGCGATCTCTTCCTTGAGTCGTTCATATTCGCCGCGCCGGATCTCGGCCAGGTCCCGCCGATCGGGTCGGGTGGCAGCCGCTTCATAGAGATAGACCGGAATACCCAACTCGCTACCCACCCGCTCACCCAGACGACGCGCCAGAGCCACACAGTCGGACATGGTCACTCCGCGCAGTGGCACAAAGGGCACGACATCGGTCGCCCCGATGCGGGGATGCGCTCCCTGGTGGCGGTTCATGTCAATCAGTGCTGCGGCCCGGGCGATCCCGCGGAAGGCGGCCTCGACCATCGACTCCGGAGGGCCGATCAGCGTCACCACCGAGCGGTTGTGGTCTGGGTCCGACTGGACATTGAGCACCCGCGCCCCGGCCACCTCGGCCATGGCCGCCACAATCAGATCTACGACCTCGGGCCGGCGACCCTCGCTGAAATTGGGGACACACTCCACGATCGGGATCATTCGAAATACTTGCCCACAATCGGACGCAGTTGTTCGATCTTGGCCCTGGGGATCAGGTCCCGACGGGTGATGATCGCGGTGGCCAGAGCCTGGCCGCAATCGCAGAGGCGCTCATCCGGGAGCAACGGCACCAGCTCGGCCAGGGTTTGCTTGGAGAGAGCCGCATTGGCGTTCAGGTTGTCGATCAACATCTGCACGCTGACCGCTTCCTCTTCCTCATGCCACACATCGTAATCGGTGACATGGGCCATGGTGGCATAGCACATCTCGGCCTCGCGGGCCAGTTGAGCTTCTGGAACGGCGGTCATGCCGATGACGTCGACTCCCCACGACCGATAGATGGAGCTTTCTCCCCGGGTACTGAAGCGTGGCCCTTCGATGACCAGAAAGGTCCCTCCCCAATGGACCGTCCCGCCGGCCCGGCTCACCGCCTGATAGAGCAACTCGCGCAGGTGGGGACAGAAAGGCTCGGCAAAGGCCAGATGGGCGACCAGGCCATCCCCGAAGAAGGTATAGTCGCGCTTCTTGGTCTGGTCATAAATCTGGTCCGGGATGACGATATGGCGCGGCGCATACTTCTCTTTCATGCTCCCGCAGGCGCTGATCGAAAGAATGCGCTCCACTCCCAGGCTCTTGAGCGCCCAGATATTGGCCCGGTAGGGAACTTCGCTGGGAGTCAATCGGTGCCCCCGCCCGTGACGGGGTAGAAAGGCGATCCGTTTGCCCGACAGAGTGCCAATGATGATACTATCCGATGGATCCCCAAATGGAGTGGAAATGTGCCGTTCCTCTACGTCGGTGAGAGCCTCAATGTCATACACCCCCGAGCCACCAATGATGGCCAATGAAATCTCACCCATGATGGATGCCTCCCTGTTGATCGCTAACGAATGAGGACCCTGGCTTCCGGTCTGGGGCGATTATAACAAAAAGCGGGGGTTGTGACAAATCGAGCGAAACATGGTATACTGCGGATCGGTGCGACCAGGTTCAGAAGCTGGCATCGGAGGCCACATCAGGAGGGAAAGAGATGGAAGAATGGGTCATCGCCGTCGATCTGGGAGGTACTCTGCTGCGCGTGGCTTTGTGCAACAACCAGGGCGAGATCCAGGCTCGCCATGTCGAGCCGACCCTGGCCGAGGAAGGGCCCGAATCGGTATTGATGCGCCTCATCGCCAGTGTGCGCCGCCTGGGGGATAGCGTGGGTTGGGACCGGATCCAGGCTATCGGGGTCTCGTCACCCGGACCGCTGGATCCCTGGCGAGGAGTCATTCACTGGAGCCCCAACCTGCCCGGCTGGCATCAGGTCCCGTTGGTCGAGCGGTTGCAGGCGGCAGTGGGCCGCCCGGTTTTTTTGGGCAATGACGCCAACCTGGCCGCCCTGGCCGAGCAGCGGCGCGGGGCCGGAAGAGGCCAGTCGGACCTGGTGTACCTGACCATCAGCACCGGCATCGGCGGCGGCGTGATCAGCCACGGGCGCCTCGTTCTCGGGCGCGGTGGCCTGGCCGGCGAGGTCGGCCACATGACCCTTGAAGCCAACGGACCCCGCTGCAATTGCGGCAATATCGGCTGCCTGGAAGCCCTGGCCTCTGGGACTGCCATCGCCCGACAGGCCCGGGAACTGGTCGCAGCCGGCGCTCGAACTCGCATCGCCGACCTGGCCGCCGGCGACCTGGATCGGATCGATGCCAGGTTGGTGCACCAGGCAGCGTCAGACGGGGATGTAGTGGCGGTTGACCTGTTCCGCAAAGCCGGCGTCTACCTGGGCATCGGTCTGGTGAATCTGATGTATCTGTTCAATCCGGCTCTCTTTGTCATCGGCGGAGGGGTGGCCAAGGCGGGCGACCTGCTGTTTGTGCCCATGCACGCCACGCTTCGGGCGCGGATCCATGAAATCTATTGGAAAGATTGCCCGGTCGTGCCGGCGGCTCTGGGCGATGATGTGGGACTGATCGGAGCCGCGATCCTGGCCTGGGAGCGGGGAGAGGTGTAGGCATGGATCCAACCGCTCGCCGCCATGTGGTCTATGTCGTATCGGACGCAACCGGGGCTACCGCTCGACGGGTCGTCGAAGCCGCCCTGGCCCAGTTCTCCGGCGCCCAGGTGACGGTCGAGCAGATCCCAGGCGTTCAGACGGTAGAGCAGATCCGAGAGTTGATCGACAGGGCAGCGCACAATGGAGGCACCATCGTCCATACGCTGGTCATTCCCCAACTCCGGCAAACAATGCTGACCGAGGGCCGCCGTCGCCATGTGGTAACCATCGACCTCATGGGACCGCTGCTGGCGCGCCTGTCGGAGACGCTGGAACTCTCGCCCCTGGCCAAACCGGGCTTGCTCCGCCAACTGGACGAGAGCTACTTTGAGCGCATCGGGGCCATCGACTTTGCCGTCCGTCACGATGACGGACGCAATCCCGATGACCTGCCCCAGGCCGACCTGGTGCTGGTCGGCGTCTCCCGCACCTCCAAGACGCCGATCAGTGTCTTTCTCGCCTACCGGGGCTGGCGAGTAGCCAATGTGCCGATTGTCGCCGACCTGGAGCCTCCTCCCGCCTTGTTCCAGGTGGACCGTCGCCGGATCATCGCCCTGACCATCCAACCCGAACGGTTGCTCAAGCTGCGTCAGGCGCGGGCGAACCGCATGGCGCGCGGCCTGTCGCTCCAGTATGCCACCCCGGACTATATTCAAAAAGAACTGGATTGGGCGGAACTGATTTTACGCCGGGAGCGGTGGGTCACCCTTGATGTGACCAACAAATCGATCGAAGAGTGCGCCGCCGAGATTGTCGAGTTGCAGGGCCGGCGACTGGCGTAAAGTGGTGACCGTCTGTATGTGAAGGGGTGATCTATGGTCAAACCGATTGCCATCATCGGCACTCTCGACACCAAAGGGTACGAAGTCGCCTATCTGCGCGATCTGATCCGGTCCCGTGGGTGCCCCACCTGGGTCATCGACCCAGGCGTGTTGGGCGAACCAGCCATCGAGGCCGATTTCCCCCGCCAGCAAGTGGCCCGCGCCGGCGGGGCAGAACTGGCTGACCTCATTGCCGCCGGAGATAAGGGACGGGCCATCCAGACCATGATCGACGGTACGCGTGCTATTGTCGTGGACCTGTATGCAGCCGGCAAACTGGGAGGGGTCCTGGCCGTCGGAGGAGGTCAGGGGACAGCCATCGGTACGGCGGCGATGCAGGCCTTGCCCATCGGCGTGCCCAAAGTGATGGTGTCCACCATTGCCAGTGGGCGGAATCTCTTTGAGCCATACGTCGGCACCTCCGATGTGACTCTGATGCATTCCGTCGCCGACATCCTGGGCCTCAATACTATCACCCGCAAGATATTTGCCAACGCAGCGGCGGCGGTGGTGGCCATGGTCGAGGCCAGCGAGGCAGTCGAGGAGAGCGGCCGCACCGTATTGGGTGCCACCATGCTGGGGCTGACCACGCCCTGCGTGCTCCACGCCAAAAAGCGGCTGGAGGAGTGGGGCTATGAGCTGGTGGCCTTTCACCCCAATGGCACCGGCGGACGCAGCATGGAACGGCTGGTTGACGACGGCGTGATCCACGGGGTGCTGGACCTCAGCACGCAGGAATTGACCGGGTATGTCTGCCACGGTCTTTTTGACGCCGGTCCCGATCGCCTGACGGCAGCGGGACGACAGGGAATCCCCCAGGTGGTCGCCCCCGGCGGTACGGATTATATCGTCCTGGGGCCCCTGTCATCGCTCACCGCAGAGCAGCGATGCCGGCCTCTCATTATCCACAACCCGAACATCACCCTGGTCCGCACCGCCAAAGAGGAGATGGCGCAAGTAGGTCATCTCATGGCCTGCCGGCTGAACGAGGCGCGGGGACCGGTTGCCGTGCTGATCCCGCTCCGTGGCTTTAGCTACTCCGATCGGCCCGGCCACGCCTTTTACGATCCTGAAGCCGACGCCGCCCTCATCGAGGCGCTGGAGACCCACCTGGACCCCAAGATCGAGCTGGTCAAGATCGACGCCCATATCAACGACGAGGCGTTCGCCGACGCCGCCGCATCCAAAATGCATGAGCTGATGTCGGCCCGGGAGATCACCCGCTGAAGACAGGGCCGGGTTACTTTGCTCCGATCGGTCCGTCCACGTCGCGGAGTGAGGCGCCTTTCCGCCCGTTCTTGACCGCCACCACCTCGGCAATGATGCTCAGCGCGGTTTCCTCCGGGGTGCGTCCGCCCAGGTCCAGACCAATGGGTGCGTGCACCCGGCGCAACTGCTCCGCCGTGACCCCCCATTTGGCCATCCGTTCAAACCGCTCCGCATGGGTCTTGCGGCTGCCGATGGCCCCGATATACCGGGCGGGGGTCTTGAGCGCTGCCGCCAGAGTCGGCTCGTCAATCTTGGGATCGTGCGTCAGCAGCACCAGGTAGGTGGATTCATCGATCTTTAGGTGAGCCAGGGCTTCATCGGGCCACTCGACCAGGATCTCATCGGCTTCCGGAAAGCGCTCACGATTGGCAAACTTGGCGCGAGGGTCCACCACGATGGTCCGAAAGCCCAGCTCTTTGGCAAAGCGGGTGAGGGGAATGGCCACGTGGACCCCGCCGACGATGACCAGCACCGGAGGGGGAAGGAACGGTTCGATGTAGACCTCCATCCCCGGCGCTATCTCGTGCACAGCAGCAGCATCGGTGTGATCGGCAAGCAGTTGCCGTGCCAGGGATACAATCCTCTCTTCACTCTGCCCCGATACCACCCCGTCGGCTGCGATCACGGCCGATTTGCCGATCTCTTGACCACTCACCACAGTCGCCAGCGCCGTCGGGTTCCCCAGCGCGACCTGGCGTTTCAGGCTCGACACCAGTTCCCGGTCCAGTCGCTGCACCAAGACATCGATCGTCCCGCCGCAGGCCAGGCCGACATCCCAGATCATGTCTTCGGTGATGCCGAATCGGAGGGTGCGCGGTGGTCCCCCTTCCAGGACATCGATCATTTCTTCAAAGACGGTGGTTTCCACGCATCCGCCGCTCACCGAGCCGGCCATCCGTCCGCCCGAGGAAACGATCATCCGCGCCCCCACCGGTCGCGGAGCCGACCCGAACACACGGATCACCGTGGCGACGGCCACCTCTTCCCCTTTCGCCCACCATTCCTCAATCTGCGGCAAAAGCTCGATCATCTCCCCACACCTGAACCGAATCTCTGATTCTACCCACTCTGTCCGGCCCGCTCCGCGGCGGTGAGGAACCCGCCCAGCCCCAATGCGGCAATGTCGCGCCTTGTCAGACGGTCGCCGAGCAGCAGTCGGGGCAACACCAGGTCCACCACATTGCGCTTCAGCCCCTTGGCGCAGCCCGGCAGGCAGATCACCGGTGTACCTGGAAGATAGGCCAGCGCCAACAGGTTGCCCGGCTCGACCGGCGCCCCGGAGAGGATGCCCTCGGCCCCGGCCAGACGCAATCCTCGGAGCGCCGTATCATCCTCGTCCATGACCGAGGTCTGGCTGGCGATCACCAGGAGATCGGCGTTCTCTGCCAGGCGAGATGCCGCCTGGGCGATGGCCTCTTCCTCTTGAGGCACGTCCTCGGTCGCCACCAATCGGGCCCCCAGGCGTTCCAGTCGGCTTTGGGTAGCGGGCAGATACTCGTCGCGGAGTTTGGCGTGGACCGCCGGCTCGGCGACAAAGAGCATCGCCGCCCGACGGCCCGGCTGGAAGGGACGGACCTCTACGATCCCAGGCCGTGGTCGCGCCAGCTCCAGCGCTCGTTCCAGCTCCCGCCGGCTCACGGCAAAGGGGATGATCTTGAGCGTGCCAACATTGTCGGTCTCTTGATTGGGGCCGACCACCGTGTGGGGACGGCGGGTCGCCAACGTGATGCCGGGGATCATATTCAGTTCCAACAACCGCTCCGCATCCACTTCGAGTAACCCATCCACCTGGCTCCGCAGGTTCACCCGACCCCCACTCGACCTGGAATGGGTGATCGGGTCGGTGCACAGCGCCTCGGCCAGGGCCGTGGCCGCCTCGTCCTCATGGACGTCGTCCGCCTCCAACACCGCCACATCCACCGTGGTTCGACCCAGTTCGGCCAGTTGGCGCAGGTGTTCATCGGTCAGGCGGGTACCCTTTTTCAAGGCGCGACTCCCCTCCTCATCGGCCACGTTGTGCATCAGTATCGTCCCCAACGCCTCCGAAATCGCTCGTCGTTCCAGTCGCATAATCTCAACTCCGAAAATATTTTACCTCACCCCTACCCCCTTCCCCTCTCCGCTGGCGGAGAGGGGAAGGGGCCGGGGGGATGAGGAGAGGTCTGCCCGTGCCGGCCCCTCGACATTTTCATTCATCGTGGTGCCCCACCGGACTTTCCTAGTGTATCACATCCTCCGTTTTCTGTGAAGCCCAGAGTCGGGGTCTAACAAGACCAAGTCCAGCACCCAATGGGAGTGGAGGCTTCAGCCGGAACGGAATCACGCAGAACCCAGCTAGCGTTTCCACTCCTCGGCCGTTCCGCAAAGCCGCAGCGGCCTGTCAACCTGCTTGGCAATAGCCGTAAGGGGTCTAGCCCTCCGGCAGTAGCACGATCCGCCTCCCGTCAATCTGAAAGACCTGAACCGATACCCCGTAGGTGGCCGACAGCTTCTCTGCGGTGAACAGCCGGTCCACCGGCCCGGCATCCAGGATCTGACCGTGGCGCATCAATACCGCAAAACTGGCGATCGTTGCCGCCAGGCTGGGATCGTGGGTGGTCAATATAACGCTGATCCCCTGGACAGCCAGAGAGCGCAGGATCTCGAGCAACCGACTCTTGTTGCCCAGGTCCAGATGGGCGGTCGGTTCGTCCAGAAGCAGGATGCGGGGCCTTTGGACCAGCGCCCGGGCTACGGCGACCAACTGTCGCTCCCCACCGCTCAGGTTGGGCAGCGGTCGCTCCCGCAGGTGATCCAGGCCGATCGCCTGCAAGCTTTCGATGGCTATCTGCCGATCCCCGTCGCCCGGCATACCGAGCGGACTCAGGTACGGCGCCCGACCCATCAGCACATACTCCAGCACCGAGAAATCGAACGGGATATGTTCGTTCTGCGGGACCAGGGCCATCAGTTGGCTCATCTCCCGTCGTGAATAACTGCTTTGCCATCGGCCCGCGATCTGGATCCTGCCCTGACGGGGGCGCACGACTCCTAACATCAGCCGCAGGAGGGTCGTCTTGCCCGAACCATTGGGACCGAGGATCGCGGTAATGGTCTCGGCCGGGATGTCGAGGGTCAGATCGCGCAACACGTCCTGCTCCTTCCCGTTGTAACTGAACGACACACGGGACAGGGATATGATCCCGGACTGTGCCGAACTCGGACCGGTCCACGCCTTCTCATCTGGATTCATCGCTGCACCCGGATGCTTCGACTCAGCATCATGAAGATGAACAACAGCGCTCCAAAGAAGGAAGTCAGGATGCCCAACGGCACTTCTCCGGCCAACAGAATGCGCGACAGGGCATCACACATCAGGGCGAACAGACCACCCAACAGGAGCGACGCCGGCACGGCCCTCTGTGCATCTGCTCCGGTCAGACGGCGGGCCACATGGGGGATGATCAGGCCGATCCAGCCCACCACGCCGGCCACCGACACCACCGACGCCGTCGCCGCCACCGCTGCCACCAGCACCAGGGTCCGCTCCCGCCCGGGAGCGGCGCCCAAGGAAAACGATGTCTCATCGTCCAAAGACAGCAGGTTCAGCCGCCAGCGCATCAGGATGACCACCACCAACCCCGGGATCACCAAGGGCAGGATGTACAGAAAATCGGCCCAGGTGACTCCCCACAACCCGCCCAGCATCCACAGCACCAGGTCGGGCAGTTGGGTCAGCGGATCGGCCAGGTATTTGAGCACCCCCACCCCCGAAGAAAAGAGGGCCGAAACGGCAATGCCCGACAGCACCAGGCGCAGGATCCAGCCGCCGTAGCGGACACGACGGGCCACGAGATACGACACCGTCAGCCCCAGGCAGGCAAAGATGGTGGCCGTGCCCTCGATCAGCAGCGGAGCGCTCCCCAGGTAGAGAATGCTCAGGCCAGCTCCAAAGGCGGCCCCCTGCGAAACTCCCAGAAAGCCCGGCTCGACCAGCGGGTTGCGAAAGATCATCTGCAGGACCGCGCCACAGGCCGCCAGGGTCATTCCCAGCAGGCAGGCGGTCAGCACACGAGGCAGGCGCAAATTCAAGACGAGCTGCCGCGCCAGTTCATCCTCCCGCAGAACCCCTGGCGATGTCCAAAGCGAAGCCGGGTATCGCCCGACCAACAGCGACACGCCCACAGCGACCAGACAGGCCAGGCCCAGGATCAGGAGGAGATGCCGGCGAAGGAGCCCGGAAACCGACTCGCGGCGCAGCGCCAACCGGGTCGCCGCCGAATAGCCCTGCGGCACGGTCATTCGATGTTGCCTTTCAGCGTCGGCACGATCTGGTTTTGGATCGCGGCCTGGTCCATGCCATACATCTGACCAAAAAAGTCGGCTACCTGTTGCTTTATCTCCAGGTCCGGGAAGCGGTCGGGGTGGATCGTGCCCGCCAGCCAAAGCGTTCCCAGGATCCAGCGCGGGTCGGGTTGATCCCAGCTAAAGATATCCGCTGGAAAACCAAAGACCTTGCCGTTTTTCACCGCTTTCAGCGCCTGCCAGGCTGGTTCCTGTTTGAGCGTGGCGACCACCTGCGCCGAATTGCCTTTGTAGGCGATCACCACGATCTGATCTGGATTCCAGGCCGCGATCTGCTCGAAATTGACCACCGTCCAACCGCCGCTTTGCGCCGCTTCCTTCCACACCGGATGACCTCCGGCCAATTCCACCTCAGTGGTCTGGATCCAGGAGGCGGAGGGCACCTGCAGCGCCACGGTCCCCCCTTGATCGGTATACTGGGCGAGCAACACCTGGGGCTTTTCTTCCTCCTTCAACCCCTGGAGCCCGGCCGCGATCAGCTCCAACCGCGATTGATAGAACGAACGGATCTGCTCCGCCCGGGCCTCATCCCCAAAGAGTTGCCCCAGCGTGGACAGGTCGCGGAAATACTGTTCCGGCGTCTCCAGATCCACATAGACCACCGGGATGCCGATCTCTTCCAGCGACCGGCCAAGCTTATCTGCCAGGAAGCTCCTGAGGATCACTGCGTCCGGTTTCAAGGGGGCGATCTGCTCCGGACCGGCCTCCGGGTCCAGAATTGTCTTTTGCCCAAAATCCGGATCGATCAGGCCGATAAAGTCCCCCACCGGTTGCTTGCCGACGGTCAGACCCACCACCCGCTCCTTCGCCTCCGGGAAGAGATAGACCGTATCCACCATAGGCAGGGTGTTCTTGCCGGCAATGACGATGCGTTGAGGGAGCGTCGCGAACACTACGTTCCGTCCCAGGGCATCTACCACCGTAATTCCCGCCGGGGTTGCCTCCGACTGCGGCGAGGGTGATGGTCCGGCGGTCGGGGTGAGCGGGGCCGGAGGAGATTCCACCGGCGATGGGGTGGCGGTGCCCCCGCACGAGGTCAGCGTCAATCCAACCAGCAGAAGAGTAATGATACCGAGAGACCACCATGAACGTTGCATTTTGTCCTCCCTATCTTTTGATAGTTCCCATGCCCGGTGGGGCGCCACGAGGGATGAGAAGGTTGAGAGACCAACCTCATCCGCCGACCGGCTCCAGACATCGATCCAGCCAGCGGAGGGCTGCTTCCACCTGTCCTCGCCGAAATTCCAGTACCAGACGGCGAAAATCGTCATCGGCCTCGGCCGCCAGCCGCTCAAACCTCTCGATCTGGGCGCGGCAGACCTCCTTCTGTCGGGCGATCAGTTCCGGGAGCCCAGGAAGACCCAGCTCTCGAAAAAAGTACAACCTGGCCATCAGGTCCACCCGCATCTGGCGCAAATAGGGTGTTGGCTGTTGCAGCCACTCCAGGAACACCTCACGACCTTCTGGCGTCAGGTGGTACACCTTGCGCGGCGGACGGCTCGGTTGAGGCTCTTCCTGGGCGGCGACAAGCCCGGCGTCCTCCAGTTGCTTCAATTGGGCATAAAGCTGACTCAGGCCCAGCCGCCACACCTGGCCTAAGGTCCGATTGAACTCCTTGCACAGTTCGTAACCGTGCCGTGGCCGGGCCATGAGCAGGCCCAACAACACCGGTGGAGGCAGAGCCGCGCTATCCTGGCGCATCGCGGCTGATCTCGGCTTTTCCACGCTCTGCAAGTCACGATCCCGTTGAATATTCATATTTTGAATATTCACGATCTGAATACGGCCACTATTATATCCAGGTCCGCCCTCGTGTCAAGTACGCAGCACCTGGTGACAGCCATCCTTAGCGGGGGCTTTCACTGCAAGAACCTCGCTTGACGCAGTGGCAACGGATGGGGTATAATGTTAGTTGAGCGGGATACCTCGTCAGGGAGAACAAGGAGAAAGGGCCTCGATGAGCCTTGATCTTAACCAGCTCGAAACGTGGTTATGGGACGCCGCCTGCGCCATTCGCGGACCCATTGACGCGCCCAAGTTCAAAGATTACATCCTGCCGCTGGTCTTTCTCAAGCGGCTGTCGGATGTATTCGATGACGAACTGGAGCGCCTGAGCGCCCAATTCGGCGGTGAAAAGACCGCCCGTTCCCTGCTGGAACAGGAACGCATGCGCGGAGTGGTCTCGCTGGTGCGCTTTTACATCCCCGATGACGCCAAATGGGAAGCCATCCGCCGCCAGACGGTCGGTCTGGGTCAGTATCTGACCGATGCGGTGCGCGCTGTGGCGCGCGAGAACCCGCGCCTGGCGGGTGTGATTGACATGGTGGATTTCAACGCCACCGCCGCCGGTCAGCGTATCATTTCCGATGACCACCTGCGGGCGCTGATCGAGGTGCTTTCCCGTCATCGCCTGGGGCTGGACGATGTGGAGCCGGACATCCTGGGCCGCGCCTACGAGTACCTGCTGCGCAAGTTTGCCGAAGGGCAGGGCCAATCGGCCGGCGAGTTCTACACCCCGCGCGAGGTCGGCATCCTCATGGCGCGCCTGCTGGAGCCGGAGCCGGGCATGACGGTCTATGACCCGGCCTGTGGGTCGGGCGGGCTGCTCATCAAGTGCCATTTGCGGCTGGTGGAGCGGTACGGCCAGCGTAAGGGCACGGCACGCCGTGCCCTTCCCGCGTCCATCGCCCCGCTGCGCGTCTTTGGGCAGGAGATCAACCCGGCCACCTTTGCCATGGCGCGCATGAACGCCGTCATCCACGACATCGAGGCCGACATCCGCCTCGGCGACACCATGCGCCAGCCCGCCTTCCGCGATCCCGGCGGGCGTTTGCGGACCTTTGACCTGGTGACCGCCAACCCGATGTGGAATCAAAAGTTCGGGCAGGAACTCTACGAAAACGACCCCTTTGAGCGTTTCCGCTACGGCGCGCCGCCTTCTTCCTCTGCCGATTGGGGCTGGCTGCAACACATGCTCGCTTCGCTCAACGAGCGCGGCCGCATGGCGGTGGTGCTGGATACCGGCGCCGTCAGCCGCGGCAGCGGCAACCAGGGCAGTAACCGCGAGCGCGATATCCGCAAAGCGTTTGTCGAGGCGGACCTGATCGAGGCGGTGATTCTCTTGCCCGAAAATCTCTTTTACAACACCACTGCGCCAGGCGTCATCATCGTCATCAACCGCAAGAAACGTCATCCGGGCGAAATCCTGCTCATCAATGCCAGTCAGCAATTTGCCAAAGGTCGGCCCAAGAATTACCTGGCGGAGGACCACATCGGAACCATCGCCGAGATTTATCATGCGTGGGGCGATCCCGTAGGGGCGCAGCGCGCTGCGCCCCTACACGCCATTATCACCCGTGACGAAGCCGCCCGCAACGATTACAACCTCTCGCCCAGCCGCTACGTGAGCACCAACGGCCAGGAGGACGTCCTGCCGCTGGAGGAGGCGCTGGTGCGCCTGGAGGAAGCCGAAGAAGAACGCGCCGAAGCAGCGCAGGCTCTATATGAAGTGTTGGACGCTCTAGGATTGAGGAATAGAGGGACAGGGACATGAGCATTGCGTTATCCACTCCTAAACGGGAATTGGCGGAACTGTGCCGTCGTTACCAGGTACGTCGGCTTTCTCTGTTCGGTTCCGTGCTCCGCGAGGACTTGGGTCCGCACAGCGACGTAGATATTCTGGTGGAGTTTGAACCAGAGGCACAGGTGGGCTTCCTTACGTTGAGCCGGATGGCACGGGAGTTATCGAGCTTGTTGGGGAGGTCAGTAGACCTGGTGCCACGCAATGGGCTCAAGCCCGCCATTCGGGATGCCATCTTGCGCGAGGAACAGGTGATCTATGCGGCCTGAGCGACTGTATCTGACGGATATTGTAGAGGCCGCCGACGCCATTGCCCGTTTCTTGCAAGGTGTGGATGAAACCGCCTTCATGCAGGATGAGCTGCGACAGAGCGCTGTGTTGCAGAAACTCATCGTCATCGGCGAGGCAGCATCTCGCCTGCCCAGGACCTTCACGGAGCAGCATCCCGAAATCCCCTGGCCGGATATTGTCGCCTTTCGCAACATTGCGGTTCATGAGTATTTTGCGGTGGATTGGCGTATCGTTTGGGTGACGGCAACGCAAGAGGTGCCGCTTTTGCGTGAGCAGATGGCGCGCTTGCTGGAGGAAATCGCCGATGAGCGCTAAGGCGAACGGATTGCCCGTAGCGGCACGGCATGCCGTGCCCCTACGCGACACCGAACTCGGTCCCCTGCCCGAAGACTGGCAGGTAGTCCGGTTGGGGGAGGTGCTTAGTGAGGTTGATATTCGTTATAAGGACCTGGAAAAAGTTGACCAAGAGTTACCCGTATTGTCGTTAACAAAGAATGACGGGCTTATTTTGCAAACAGAACGGTTTGGCAAACGTATTGCAACAGAAGATGTTAGCGAATACAAGGTTGTTCTTCGTGGGCAAATCGTAAATAATCCTTATGTAATTTGGGAAGGGGCTGTTCATGCTCTTAGCAAATACAACGCTGGACTTGTTAGCCCAGTTTACCCAGTCTGGGAGGTCAAATCTGACAAAGCAGACTTTTTGTTTGTTGATCCCCTTCTGCGGATGCCAGCTGCAATAGCAGTGTATAATCGTTTTGCTTCTGGTGCCGTTAACCGTAGGCGAGCTATTCGGAAAAGTGATTTTTTGAGCGTGCCCATCCCCCTCCCACCCATTGCCGAGCAGCGGGCGATTGCGCACGTGCTGCGGACGGTGCAGGAGGCAAAGGAGGCCACGGAGCGGGTCATCGCCGCGCTGCGCGACCTCAAGCGCAGCCTCATGAACCATCTTTTCACCTATGGGCCGGTCCCCATAGGGGTAGGGGCACAGCGCGCTGTGCCCCTACGCGAGACCGAAATCGGCCCCATCCCGGAACATTGGCAGGTGGTCCGGTTGGGGGAGGTGATGGAAAGACCTCAGTATGGTTATACCGCCAGCGCCTCTGTTTTTCCTATAGGCCCAAAGTTCTTGCGTATTACAGACATCCAAAGTGGCAAGGTGATTTGGTCATCAGTTCCTTTCTGCGAAATAACCCAATCCGAAATTGAGAAATACACTTTAAAACCTGGCGATATACTTGTGGCTCGTATCGGGGCTACCACAGGAAAAACGTTTCTTGTTGACGAGTGCCCGCCAGCAATATTCGCTTCGTACTTGATCCGAATTCGAATTCTATCTGACGAAAACCTTCTGCCTGACTTCCTATCGTTCTTCACAGATACAAGAACCTATTGGGACCAGATCAATAGCAGCAAGGGTGGACGGCTAAAACTCGGTATTAACATCCCTGTCCTGCAAAACCTTCTTATCCCCCTCCCACCCATCGCCGAGCAGCGGGAGATTGCGCGTATTCTGCAGGCGGTGGATCGGCGCATCCAGGCCGAGGAGGCCTATGCCCGCGCGCTGGGGGACCTGTTCAAGACCTTGTTGCATGAGCTGATGACCGCCCGGCGCCGCCTGCCGCCTGCTTTCGTTGCCGGCTTTGAGGCCCACGAGGACGCCTGATGACCCACTATGACCCGAATCGCTATCATCGCCGTTCCATCCGCTTGCCGGGCTACGATTACACCCAACCGGGCGCGTATTTCATCACCATTTGCACGCACGAGCGGGCGTACTTGTTTGGCGCGGTGGTGGATGGGGAGATGCGGTTGAATGAATGGGGCGAAATCGTGCGCGATGAATGGTTCAAAACCGGCCAAATCCGCCCGTATGTGCAATTATGCGATGATGAACTCGTAATTACGCCCAACCACATCCACGGCATGATTTGGATTGTGGGGGATGGCGTAGGGGCGCAGCGCCGCTGCGCCCCTTCATTCACCACGCCCCCGGCCAATGTCGTTCCCGGGTCGGTGGGGGCCATCGTCCGATCGTTCAAATCCGGCGTCACCAAACGCATCAATGAATTGCGCAACGCCCCCGGCGCGCCGGTCTGGCAACGCAATTATTACGAACACATCATCCGCGACGAACGCGCCCTGGACGCCATTCGCCGTTACATTGATGAGAACCCCTTACGGTGGCACCTGGACCGCTACAACCCCGAACGCACCGGCGAGGATCCACTGGCACGGGAGATCTGGGAGATGATCCACAACCCCGCAGGGGCAGCTCGCAGGGGCGAAAGATTGTTCGCCCCTGCTTTGTCTTCGCCCCCACGGTCACAGGAGGACAAACCATGACGATATCCTCCGAACGTCACACCGTCCAAAACCCGCTCATCTGCTATGCGACCGAGGCCGGTTGGGAATACCTCCCGCCCGACGAGGCCCTGCGCTTGCGCGGCGGCGAGGAATGCCCGATTTTGAAACAGTTGCTGATTAACGGTGATGGGCGCAGTGGCACTGCGCCCCTACTGCAGCGCCTCAACCCCGGCGTGGTGACCACGGCCGCCAAAGCCGAGGAGATCGTCCGTCGCCTGCTCAGCGTCCGCGCCGACATCGAAGGCAACCGCGAAGTCTGGGAATATCTCAAAGGGCTCAAGACCGTCTTTGTCGAGACCGAGCGCCGGGAGCGGGACCTGCGGCTGCTCGACCCGGAGCGGGTCGAAGCCAACCGCTTCCACGTCACCGACGAGTTCTGGTTTCAGAGCGGCGCGCGGCGCATCCGCGCCGATGTGGTCTTGCTCGTCAACGGCATCCCGGTCATCATCATCGAGTCCAAAGCCGCCACGCGCCTGGAGGGCATCGCCGAGGCCTTTGATCAGATTCGCCGCTACCATCAAGAAGCCCCTGACCTGATGGCGCAGGCGCAACTCTTTGCCCTCACCCACCTGGTGCAGTTCTTCTACGGCGCTACCTGGTCGCTTTCGCGCAAGACGCTTTTTAACTGGAAAGAGGAGAGCCAGGCGCCCGATTTCGAGACGCTGGTCAAATCGTTCCTTGCCCCGCGCCGCGTGTTGCGCGTCCTCACCGATTACATCCTCTTCGCCCGCAAAGACGGCGAACTCACTAAAATCGTCCTGCGTCCGCACCAGATGCGCGCCGCCGAGCGCGTCCTGGCCCGCGCTCAAGAAGCTGTAAGAGCACGGCATGCCGTGTCCCAACCCCGCCGCGGCCTGATCTGGCATACGCAAGGCTCCGGCAAGACCTACACCATGCTCACCGTCGCCCGCCGCCTCATCGAAACGCCCGCCTTCCAGAACCCTACTGTCCTGCTCATCGTGGACCGCAACGAACTGGAACAGCAACTTTTCCAAAACCTCGAGGCGGTGGGCTTTGGGCATGTGCATCTGGCCCGCTCCAAACAGGAACTGCGCAACCTACTGCGCCGTGACGCGCGCGGTCTGATCGTCTCCATGATCCACAAGTTTGACGACATGCCAGCGAATCTATGCACGCGACGCAACGTCTTTGTGCTGGTGGACGAAGCCCACCGCTCCACCGGCGGCGACCTGGGCAACTATTTGATGGGCGCGCTGCCCAACGCCACCTTCATCGGTTTTACCGGCACGCCCATTGACAAGACAGCCCACGGCACGGGCACCTTCAAGACCTTCGGCGGCGCTGACCCGCAAGGCTACTTCGATAAATACTCCATCCGCGAGTCCATCGAAGACGGCACCACCGTCCCCTTGCACTATCAACTGGCGCCCAATGATCTGATTGCCGACCGCGAGGCGATGGAACAGGAATTCTGGGCGGCCGCCGAGCTGGAAGGCGTGGCCGACGTGGAGGAAATCAACCGCGTTCTCGACCGCGCCGTCACCCTGACCAACATGCTCAAGAACCATGACCGGGTGGACCAGATCGCCCGCTTCGTAGCAGAGCATTTCCAGCAATACGTCCAGCCAATGGGCTACAAAGCCTTCCTTGTCGCCGCCGACCGCGAAGCTTGCGCCTTTTATAAAGAAGCCCTCGACCGCTACCTGCCGACCGAGTGGAGCGCGGTGGTCATCAGCGCCGGGTACAACGACCCGCCCCACCTCAAGCGCCATCACTTGAGCGAAGAGGAAGAGACCCGCCTGCGCAAGGCTTTCCGCAAGCCGGACGAGAACCCGCAGATTTTTATCGTCACCGAGAAGCTCCTGACCGGCTACGATGCGCCCATCCTGTACTGCATGTATCTCGATAAACCGATGCGCGACCATGTCCTCTTGCAAGCCATCGCCCGCGTCAATCGCCCCTACGAGAGCGAAGAAGGTCAGCGCAAGACCACCGGCCTGATCCTGGACTTTGTCGGCGTCTTTGAGAACCTGGAGCGGGCGCTTGCCTTCGATTCGCAGGACGTGAGCGGCGTGGTGGAGGGAATCGAGGTCCTGCAAGCGCGTTTTGAGACCCTCATGGCCCAGGGCCGAACCGAGTATCTCACCGCGGAGTACGCAGAGAGCGCAGAGATAAATTTCTCTGCGCCCCCTGCGGTGACCCAAAACGACAAACTGGCCGAGGCGGAGCTTTTGCGCTTCCGTGACAAAGAGCTGCGCGAGGCCTTCTACCGCTTCTTCCGTGAACTGCAGGAACTCTACGAAATCCTCTCCCCTGATCCATTTCTGCGCCCTTTCCTGAACGATTATCAGCGGCTGGTCGATATCTATCGGCTCGTGCGCGCTGCCTACGAGCCGCACGTGCCGGTGGACAAGTCTTTCCTGCGCAAGACCGCCGAAATCGTCCAACAGCATAGCCGCACCAGCGCCATCAGAGATCCGCAGGCAACCTACGAACTCGGACCGGCCGCGCTGCTGGCGCTTATCAAAGACGAGAAGCCCGACACGGTCAAGGTCTTTAACCTGCTCAAGGAATTGCATCGTCTGGTCGAGGAGCAGGGACGCGCCGCGCCTTACCTGCTCTCCATCGGCGAGCGCGCCGAGGAGATTCGCCGCCGTTTCGAGGAGCGACAAATCGAGGCGCAGCAGGCGCTACAGGAATTGGATGCGCTGGTGCAGCAATTGAAGGAGGCCGACGAGGAACGCCGGAGTAGGGGCGACTTGACAAATCGCCCCGAGGCAGCCCAGGCCTTTGCCGTCGAATGGTGGCTGCGCGGGCGTCAGATTGACCCCCAGCAAGCGAGGCAGATTGCCCAGGATATGGAAGCCGCCTTTACCGACCTGCCCCACTGGATGACCAGCCGCCAGCAGGAAAGCGACCTGCGCGCGCGTCTCTACAAAGCCCTGCTAAAAATCGGCGTCACAGAAGTCGTCCCCTGGGCAGATGCCATCCTGAATCTGCTGCGGAGGGCCGCCGAATGAGAAAAGCCGCCGTTTCCGATTGGCAACCGTTGGAGCAAGCGGTCCCCGTTGACCTGTTTCGCGCCGAAGTAGAGGCCTGGGCCAGGCGCCTGGAGGTGACCCCGCGCGAGATCCGCATCCGTCCCATGAAACGCAAGTGGGCCAGTTGCTCCTCGCAAGGCCGGCTCACCTTCGACACCGATCTCCTGCACCAGCCGGCTGACATTCGCCGCGAGGTGATTGTGCACGAGCTGCTGCACCTCAAAGTGCCCAATCACGGGCGGCTATTCAAGGCCCTGCTCAAGGCCTATCTGCAGCGATGATCCGGACTCCAGGCAGTCAATGCCCACGGCAGCGTGGGCCGCTGGCGCCGGGCGGTCGCTCACCTCTCTGATTTCCAAGAGATACACTACCAGACCCTACGACTGTGGCCAGGTGGGTTGACAGGCCCGCTGTGGCTTTGCGGAACGGACTGGAGTGGAAGCCTGAGCTGGGGTCTGCGTGATTCCGTTCCGGCTGAAGCCTCCACTCCCACTGGGTGCTGGACTTTGCAGCAGCCATAATCCGACCCGATAGTAACTGGCAAAAATAAAAATATTGTGGTATAATAGGTTCGGTTGACGATGAGAGAATCAGATCAAGAACCGGACCAGCAATTGATCGAGCAAATCGTAGGAAAGATCAGCCAGCGGGGGTTGATCGCTCCCGCCATTCTCCTGTTGGAGATCGTCAAGCCGTTCGGCTTTCTGGCCAGTCAGGGCCTCTACCTCTGCGAACCGCTGCTGGGGTTCCTGTCTTCAGAAACTCGGCTGGCACAGTACGCCGACCTGTTGGCCGAACCCAGGAGCCTGGACGCGTTGATCGTCCGCCTGGAACGGGAAAGAGCCGGCCACACGCGGCGCAGCGAGGAGGAAAGCTGATGGAAAAGGTCTTGTTGGTTTTCTTTCTTCTTATCTGGCCTGTTCTGTTTTACCTGACCCTTAGGGTGAAGGCTGGTAAGGCGGGGGAACTCCGGAAGCTGCCGGGCATCCCCGAGATCTCGCAGTCCGTTGGACAATCGGCAGAAACCGGTCGGCCTCTCCATGTCTCGGTGGGGGTCGCCGGAGTCGGCGGCGTGGCTACGGCGGAAACGTGGGCCGGCCTTTCCTTGTTATCGCAAATCGCCGACAGAGCGGTAGCCTGTGATGCTCCCCTCATCGTCACTGTGGCCGACCCGACCGTCCTGCCCATTGCCCAAGATATCGTGCGCCGGGCCTATGCCCGTCGTGGCAATCCCGAAGGGTTCGATCCCACTCAGGTCCGCCTGATCGCTCCGGTCCCGATGGCCTATGCGGCTGGGGTCATGGGCCTGCTGGACCGACAGCCGCTGATGGCCAATGTCATGGTCGGAGCGTTCGGCGACGAGTACCTCCTGATCGGGGAAACGGGTGCCCGTCGCCAGATCCCCCAGGTCGTGGGGACAACGGATCCTCAGACGTTGCCTCTGGTCTATGCGTCGGCCGATCAGACGTTGATCGGGGAAGAGATCTTTGCCGCAGGATCCTATATCAGACGACTGCCGATCCAGATCGGCAGTTTGCTGACCGAGGATTGGGCCCGGTGGGCGGTGATCGCTGGGATCGTGATCGCTGCCGTGGCCAAGATCGTCGCGTGAGATTGGGGGGAGCCATGTCAGTTCTGAAACGGATGCTACCTACCGCGGTTGGCATGGCCGTGGGCCTGTTCGTCCTGGCGTCGGTGTTCACGACCAACCCCTGGTTGGATGCCATTGGGAATTACTTTGTGGACACGGCCATTCTGATCGCTGCGTTTGCTCTCTTTTTGGGACTGTGGAATGTCGTCCGTGTTCATGCTCGCAAGATCCGTGAGCGGCAACCGGGGCGTTTTTCGAGTTTCTTCCTCCTCGCCGTGATGTTGTTGGTCCTGGCTCTGGGGTTGCCTCCATCTCCAGACCGGCCTTCCGGGCCGGCTCAACCGGCGGTGCAGTGGATCTTTCAGAATGTCCAGGCCCCGATCCAGGCTTCTCTCTCGGCGCTGCTCGTCTTTTTCATCGCCACGGCCTCCTACCGGATGCTTCGAACTCGCCGTCCCGGCTGGGTCATCCTGTGGATCGTGGCTCTGCTCGTTCTGCTGGGACAGGTCTCGGTAGGAATCTTCCCGGTTTTGTCCGATCTCAAGGATTGGATTCTGGATGTGCCGGCCATGGCCGGCGTACGAGGCATTGTACTGGGTGTATCTCTGGGAGCTCTCTTGACCAGCATTCGGCTCTTGTTAGGGGTAGAGCGTCCCTATAGCGACTGATACCACCCAGAACAGGTGACAAGAGCGAGGTTGAGATGATCTATTGCCCGAAATGTGGGACCGCCAATCGAGATGGCAGCAAGTTCTGCAATGAATGTGGGGAAGGGCTTGGCTCCCAGACCCAGGTCAAATGTCCCCAATGCGGTGCGCTCAATCCTGTTCAGAATGTGTTCTGTGAGGAGTGTGGGGGACAGTTGCTGCCATCACCTGCTCCACCCTCTGGTGTTCCTTCCCCTTCGCCGATCAAGGGCCTTTCTTTACCATCCAAAGTCTCTGCAGATAGCGAGGAAGAGTTAGAGGGCGAAGCGGAACCGTCTGAGGTAGAAGAGGAATTGCCCGCCTGGTTGCGAGAACTTGGCCTGATTCACCCCCCCACCGGCCCGGCGGTTGAAGCCGCCCCTGCGCAGAGCAGTGAGGGGATTCCGGACTGGTTACGGGAGTTATCAGAACTGTCTCCGATCGAGGGAACGGAAGCGGCGGAAGGTGAGATGCCAGAAGCCAAGGAAGTCACCCCCGTTGCCCCGATGGTGGAGCCAGAGGAGGCCGAGCTTCCGGAGTGGCTGGCGGCACTGCGCCCGGTGGAACCGGCGGAGGCGGTTCCTCCGGCGGTGGAGCCGGAGGAGGCCGAGATTCCGGAGTGGCTGGCGGAACTGCGCCCGGTGGAACCGGCGGAGGCGGTTCCCCCGGCGGTGGAGCCGGAGGAGGCCGAGCTTCCGGAGTGGCTGGCGGAACTGCGCCCTGGGGAACCGGCGGAGGCCGTTCCTCCGGTGGTCGGGGCGGAGGAGGCCGAGCTTCCGGAGTGGCTGGCGGCACTGCGCCCGGTGGAGCCGGTGGAGGCCGTTCCTCCGGCGGTGGAGCCGGAGGAGGCCGAGCTTCCGGAGTGGCTGGCGGAACTGCGCCCGGTGGAACCGGCGGAGGCGGTTCCCCCGGTGGTGGAGCCGGAGGAAACCGAGTTTCCGGAGTGGCTGGCGGCACTGCGCCCGGTGGAGCCGGTGGAGGCCGTTCCTCCGGTGGTGGAGCCGGAGGAAACCGAGCTCCCGGAGTGGCTGGCGGAACTGCGCCCGGTGGAAGCGGCGGAGGCAGTTCCTCCGGCGGTGGAGCCGGAGGAGGCCGAGCTTCCGGAGTGGCTGGCGGAACTGCGCCCTGGGGAACCGGCGGAGGCGGCTCCTCCGGTGGCGGAGCCGGAAGAGGCCGAGCTTCCGGAATGGCTGGCGGAACTGCGCCCCATTGAAGCCAAAGAGGCTGCCCCCTCCCCTCCACCGTCTGAAGCAGAAGAAACCAGGGTCCCCGACTGGCTGACGGGGCTCGAGCCGAGACCTGCTGGGGAGCCCGTCCCTCCGGCAGAGATATCGGAAAGAGAGCTGGCGCAGTGGCTGGTGCCTGCCGAACCGAAGGAGGAGGGTCTGCCCAGGGCCGAGATCCCGGATTGGCTGATCTCCCTCAAGCCCCAGGAGCTGGACGAAGAGAAAAGGGTCGAGGAGCCCTCCAGCGTAGTCAAAGAGGAAGAGGGAACGGGATTGCTGGCTGGCTTGCAGGGGATCCTGCCGGCTGAGATGATCATTGCCCAACCTCGAGCGGCCAGGCCCCGCGGACAAGAGACCATCGCCGATCTGCCTCAGGCGCGGCTCTTTGCCGAGATCGTAAGCCAGCCGTTGGAAGTTGGCCCGAGAGCCGTCGTTTCTCCTCGACCTGAGTTGTTGGCTCTGCTGCCGCGCTGGATCATCTTTCTGGCCCTGATCGCAGCCGTCGCCTTTCCTCTGTTGCTGGAGAAGCCTTTGATATCGCGGAGCTTCGAACCGAGTCCTGAGGTGGCGGCATTATATCGCACAATAGAGGCTCTGCCCCGGGACGCAACGGTGTTGATCGGCTTTGATTATGATCCTGCCCACAGCGGTGAAATGGATGTGGTGGCTCGGGCGGTGGTGACCCATTTGATGGACCGCGAGGCGCGGCTGATCGTAGTGAGTCTGTTGCCGGCCGGACCTGCCACTGCTCAACGTCTGCTCGATGGGTTGATGCAAGAGCATGCCGGATACGCGGGCCGCTATGGCCAACGCTATGTGAACCTGGGGTTCCTGCCCGGCCAGGCGGCGGCCTTGCGCTCGTTGGGCCAATCGCTCCGGGGGACGTTCCCTCAGGACTTTCAAGGCACGCCGCTGACCGACCTGCCGGTGATGGACGGGATGGTCCGCATCGAGGACGTGGATCTGGTGATCGAGTTGACCGCCGGACAGGATATGTTGCGGACCTGGATCGAGCAAGTTGCGGCGCTATACAAGGTGCCGGTGGGAGCCGGGGTCAGCGCGGCCATCGAACCCATCGCCCGGTCCTATTTTGACACGGAACCCCGACGACTGGTTGGGGTGGTGGGTGGAGTGCCGGGCGCAGCCATGTATGAAAGCGGCAGCGCCAGCCAGGGACTCACTGGAGGGGATACCGCCGTCCGCCTGGATTCCCAAATGGGCGGCCACCTTGTGCTGATCCTGGTGCTCCTGGTGGGAGGCGTGATCGGCCTGATGCGACATGAAGCCAGGAGGGAACGATGATGGAGACTCCGCTACTGGATACGGTTGGTACGGGGCTGGCTGTGGTCTTGACCCTGATTGTCTTTGGCTATCTGCTCGGGGACAATGTCCTCTACCGATGGGCCGAACACCTGTTTGTCGGGGCCGCGCTCGGTTATGTTGGCGTGGTCACGTTCCACCACATTCTGGCTCCCAGGCTGTTGATCCCCTTGGTTCAGGCCCTGGATGCTGGCGAAGGGGAGCGGATCGCTTTATTGATGGTTCCTCTGGTATTGGGCTTGTTGCTTTTTGCCAAATCCAGCAAAAGATTCTCGGCCTGGGGGAACTTGAGCCTTGCGGTGTTGCTAGGCGTCGGGGGAGCGCTGGCCATCGGTGGTGCACTATCAGGTACTCTGTGGCCCCAGATAGACGCAACGGCCGATGTCACGCGCTATTCACGCTACGGAACCGGGTTGGGGTTGGCGAGCGGCCTCCTCGTACTGGTCGGTACGACTGGGGTGCTCCTGCACTTTTATTTCGCCGCGGGTGCAAGGGGAAAGTGGGCCAGATTCCGCAACGGCATCGTGCAGGCCTGGGGTGGCCTGGGGCAATGGTTTCTGTGGATCGCCTTCGGCGCCATTTTGGCCACGACCTTCACCTCACGCCTTTCGCTGCTGACAGGGCGCATCCAGTTTCTGGTGGACAGCGCACGCGAGTTGCTCGGAGGCTAACCAATGATCCATGAGTATCGCGCGATCGAATCGATCCTGGTCCTGGATTGCGGTAGCTCCCGAACCCGGGCCATCTGGATCGATCAGGTGGATGGACAATACCGCCTTGTCGCACGAACCGAAGCACCGGCTACGGTCGAGTCGCCCTGGAACGACATGATGGTCTCGGTGCGCCACGCGCTGAACCATCTGTCAGAGGTAACCAATTGGCGTTTCATGGATGACCGTGGACAGATGATCATCCCTGGTCACCGCGAAGGGGGAGTGGACGGAGTGGTCGCCGTGACCAGCGCAAGCCGGCCGTTGCGCCTGGTGGTCAGCGGGATCATCGGGGATATGAGCTTCGCCAGCACCCGGCGCGCTCTATCTGCCTGCCCTGTGCTGATTGACGGCGTGATCTCGGTGGACGCACAGGAAAGCAGCGGATTCAAAACCTGCGATGATATGCAGGGTCAAATCCGCCTGATCCTTGAGTCGGCGCCGGACGCAGTGATTCTCGTGGGCGGCGTCGATGGAGGCGCCAGCAGACCGATATTGCAATCGGCTGAGGCGGTAGCTCTGGCCTGCCTTGCGATGGCAGAGGGGGCCCGCCCGCTGGTGATCTATGCCGGCAACGCGGACCTGAGACCGCAGGTCGCCGAACGGATCGGCCCGGTCACCGAGTTGCGGGCCATCGATAACGTGTTGCCCAGCCTCGGGGTCGAGAATCCTGGTCCTCTTCAGGCCGAAGTCGACGAGCTATACCGACAGATCAGGATGGAGCGGCTGCCTGGGTTTGCTACGTTAGCCTCGTGGAGCTCGGCGCAGGTCTTGCCCACATCGAAAGGATGGATGCATTCCATCCAGTATCTGGCACGCCTGGGCGGGATCAATGTCCTGGGGGTGGATGTGGGGGGAGCGACGGTCACCATGGCTGCCGTGGTGGACGAACAGCCCAGGCTCGTGATCCGGAGCGATCTGGGGATGACGTACAATGTGACCCGACTCCTCGATCTCAAATCTCCAGAGTCCATCGTTCGCTGGCTGCCCTTTGAGATCGACCCCACGACCCTCCGCGATCAACTGCATGAAAGAGCCATCTATGTCCAGACACTGCCCCAGACCCGGGAGGATCTTCTCGTGGAGCAGGCCGCCGCCCGGGAGATGGTACGGACTATCTTGGCCGATATGGAAACTCAGTGGCCGAAGGGACCCTCTCTCCTCTATCCAGAGCTCTTGCCCAAGTTTCATCTGATCATCGGCGGAGGTGGGGTTCTGGCCAACGCACCGAGCTATGGTCAGGCCGCTCTGATCCTGCTCGATGCATTGCAGCCGATCGGTATCAGCGGCCTGGCGTTGGACCATGCTGGACTGTTAGCTCCGCTGGGTGCAGTGGCCATGATCCATCCGGTAGCGGCCGCCCAGGTCATGGAGAAGGACGCCCTGTTGAGCCTGGGGACGGTGGTCGCGCCGGTTGGAACAGGTCACGAGGGTGAGATCGCGCTCAAGCTCAAGGTTACATACCAGGATGGTCGCTCCCTGGAGGTGGAAGTACCTTACGGCTCGCTGGAGATCATCTCGCTGCCAACGGGTCACTCAGCCGATCTGGAGCTCCGACCCACTCGCCGCTTTGACGTCGGGCTGGGGGTCAGAGGACAGGCGGGCAAGACTCGCGTCGAAGGCGGCCTTCTGGGGATTATTGTCGATGCTCGTGGCCGACCGTTGCCGGTGGCCTCGGCACCCGAAGTCCAACGGGAAAAAGTCCAGCACTGGTTATGGGACATGGGTTCCTGATCTCAGGTAGAGAGAGGTTTCTATGGATTACCCAGTCGAAACACGGATCTCTTCCCTGACCGCCGTTCGACGAGAGCGGATCTTGCCAGCGCGCGGGGAGGTGTTGGTACGACCCGGCGAGCAGGTAGAACCCGCCGATGTGGTGGCCCGTTGCCTGCTGCCCGGTGACATCCAGGTGATTGATGTGAGTCGCGCGTTGCGGATGCCTCGTGAGCGGGTGATGCCGCTCATCCGCAAGGCTACGGGGGAGCCGGTACGGGCGGGTGAGGTCCTGGCGGCGCACCAGGGGGCGTTGGCACGCCTGAAGCCCAGTTGCCGGGCCCCTGTGGATGGGCAGGTCCTCGCCGTACGGGATGGCCGGATCGTGATTGAAGCGGCAGCTACCCCATTTGAACTGCAGGCGTGTCTGCCAGGCACGGTGACCAATGTCATGCCCGGCCTGGGTGTGGTGATCGCCACGACCGGGGCGTTGATCCAGGGGTTCTGGGGCAATGGGGGGGAAGCGCAAGGGGTTCTCAGGCTAGTCGTGGATCATCCCCAGCGTCCCCTCCGCGCCCGGTCCATTGACGCAAGTTGCCAGGGCACTCTGATCGTAGGGGGCCAGATTGTAGACGAAGAGGCGCTCAAGCAGGCCGTGGACGTCAAGGTCCGAGGGATCATTGCCGGCAGCGTCCATGCCGAATTGTGCCCACTCCTTCGATCGTTGCCCTTTCCGGTCCTGATCACCGAGGGGTTTGGCGCGCTGCCCATGTCGCAGGCGGCGTTTTCCCTGTTGCAGACCCATGTAGGACGAGAGGCGTTGCTGAACGCCGCCTTTCAGACTCGAGGGGGGATCCGACGCCCGGAGGTCCTGATCCCGTTGCCAGACACCAGAGCATCCGCCCGTGAAGAGTCTGAACCCCTGCCCTTACAGGTCGGAGCGCAGGTCCGTATCCTTCGAGCTCCCTATCGAGGGATGATGGGGGCGGTGGTGAACCTGCCCTCCGCACCTCAGATCGTGGAATCCGGGCTCAGGCTTCCGGTGGCGGTCGTGGACCTTGGAGAAGGAAAGCCAGTGATCGTCCCACGGGTCAATCTGGAGTTGATCACTTCACGGTAATTGGACAGAAACAAGGAGGAAGAAATGTCTCAAGGATTGCGTGAGTTGCTGGCAAATCGACGATTTGCCATCCCGCTGATCGTGCTGCTCGCGTTCTGTTTCATCGGATTGTTGTTGATCGGCGTCATCCTGATCTGGAAACCCGGTCTGCCGACCAGGGGGGAAGCCATCGTCCAGGCAACGGCTACACCCCCGGTGACCGCTACCCAGCCTCTGCCTCCGACCTTCACCCCCACCACTTCGCCCACCCCAAGACCGTCCCCGACTCTGGTGCCGGTGGGCCCGACCGTAGGAGGGCCCACATCCGCAGCGACTACAGAGGCGACCGCCCCGGCTGGTGAAGAGGCGGTGCCGGCGCAGGCGACCCCCACCCCTACCTCGACTCCCTCTCCCAGCGCTCAGGAGACCAACCCGGAAGATGACGAGCTGGCTCAAACGGGTATCGGATGGGGGTTGATTCTGGCCTCGGGCACCGGCCTGGCGGCGCTGACGTTTGTCGCTCGACGCCTGCGACTGATGAGCTAGTCATCGGGTCCTGGTCATCCTGGATACCTGCCGGGCAATACCGGGTCTGTCTCCTGCCTTGATAAGGAGGAGCTTTTGCCGGATACCCTGACGAAAGCGTCAGGCAGTTGTCGGTGGCTGGTCATGTATCAAGTGCACGATTCGGGTACAATCAAATCATCCGAGTGATAGATGGCAGTCTCATACAAAGAATGGGAGGGATATAAACCATGACAAGCTTGATGAAAAAAGTGCAAATCCTGATTTCGGCGAATCTACATGCCATGGTGGATTCGGCGCTCAAGGCCAACTCGCTGGCGGTATTCGATCAATATGTGCGCGAGGTGGAAGACAACCTGGAGAATCTGAAAGACGCCGTGGCGACGGTGGGCGGGGAGGTCAAAACGCTCCAGCGCAAGAAGGCAGCGCTGGATCAGCAAGCCGCCGAGCTGGACCGCAACATTGACATCTTTTTGCGGGAAGGGAAAGAAGAGCTGGCCCTGGCAGCACAAAGCAAACTCAATTCAGTCAACCGTCTGATCCAGAACTATGCGGAAATGCTCCAGCGTCAGGAATCAGAACTTCAGAGTCTGAAGGACGCCCGCCTGAAGCTCGAAGCCAAACTCACCACGGTCAAGCAAGAGCGGGAAGAGCTGCAGGCGCTGCTGGATCTGGCCCGCTCGAAAGAACTCACTGTCCGGACGATCAAATCCCTGGACGATCTGATGGGTGCGGGCGATGCCGATATTGCTCGGGTGGCAGAGGGCATCCGCGCCCGGTTGGACAAGGCGACCGCCCAAAGCGAGATGCTGGCCAGCAGTCTGGATGCGCAGATGGACGAGGTATTGGAAAGGAGCACGCTGGAATCCCAGTTGGCTGAGCGCAAGGCGCGTTTGGGTTTAGGCTGAACATCACTCTGGTGCAACATCCCCTCGCATAGCGACCCGGCGTTGTTCGGACGGGTGCATGTTTCTATGCCCGAGGGTTCGCACCGCCACCCAGTCTGAGGATAGCGGTTATGAACCGAACACGTATCATCTTCTTTGCCATTGTTGGCCTGGCCATCCTCATTGTGGCAGGAGGCCTGGTGTGGAGCCAGTTAGCCAACCGACCAGAGCCAATCGTTCCAAAGGCCAGCGGCCAGGTGCTGGAGGTTACCCTCGCCACCGCTCTGCCGGTGACTGACTGGGTCCAGGAGGCGGCCCACCAGTTCAACGCTGAAACTCATACTCTGGAAGGGCAGCCGATCCATGTCTCCATCATCCCCATGGATGGGCTGACGGCCAAGGGCCGCTATGAACGGGATGAGATGGACCCCTTGCCCACCGCCTGGATCCCGGATAGCCGTTATCTGGTCGAGTTGGTCAACGCTGCCTACAAGGAACGTCTGGGACGCGACGTGTTTCTCACCGACGGGGAATACCGGGCCCGCCCGCTTGCTATCTCCTTGCTGGCCTGGGGCATTTATGAAAGCCGGGCTGCCGTGCTGGAACGCAGATTCGGCAAGATCTCCTGGCACACCATCCATGATGCGGCGATGGCCCCAACGGGCTGGGCCGAGTTGGGGGGGCAACCGGAATGGGGATATTTCAAACTGGCGATTTCCAACCCCCGCAAGAACGTCAGCGGGTTGCAGGCAATGGTGGCGGCCGCCGGGGAGTATTTTGGCAAGACCAGCCTCAGCGTCGAGGATGTAACCGATCCCGACTTTCAGCGATGGCTGGCCGAGATCATGAGTTCGATGAGCGACCTGTCGGGCGGAACCTACACGGTGGATGACCTGGCCCTGTTTGGCTATACCACCGGTGACGCCGGACAGCTCCTGGAAAGCGACCTCCTGGTGAATATGCAGGGCATCCAGAGCCGCTGGGCGGACCCACTGCGGATCGTCTACCCGGAGTATGTCACCTGGTTCGACTTTCCCTTCACCGTCTGGATGGGACCTGAAACGACTGCGGCTGAAAAGAATGCAGCGCTGGAATTCGAAAAGTACTTGCTCTCCAGGGAGGTGCAAGAAAAGGCTCTGGCCTATGGCCTCCGACCGGCCAACCCCAACGTCTCGGTCAGTGGCGAAGGCAGCCTCTTTGATCAGTGGGCCAGTCAGGGAGTGTTGAGCGTAATCCCGCGCACCACCGCCATGCGCTTCCCCGATCGGGATGTGCTTCAGGCGTTACTGCGCTGGTTTGATCTCAACGTGGCGGGAAGATAGCGATCCACGTCCCCAAGCCCGGGTCTTTGGCTACCCTACCAACGAGAGTGCGGAATCAGGGTGCGGAATGAGAAAGAGTCGAATGAGTAGACAGTCGCAACGTCGTCCAGCCCCAGCAGATGCTCGCCTGGCCCTGGCTTTATTAACCCTCGGTTTGTTCGGGGTGATGGCCCTATGCTGTGGGTTCTACTCTGTGGTGAGCAAGCTGGTGACCGGCCGCGAGGAGACGCCTCCCACTCCAGTCCCGGCTTCGGCCCTGGTGGTGGCCTATTCGCCCGAGAAGGAACCGGTTTTCCGAGCCCTGGTGGACCGATTCAATCAGCAAGGGTTCAAGACATCCGACGGGCAAAAGATGTGGGTCGAAGCGGTCGAACTGGACCCCCAGTCGATGGTTGAATCCGCCCTGAGCGGCAACGCGAGCTTTCAGGCCATCACCCCCGACTCGTCCATCTGGTTGGGGCAACTGGACCTGGCCTGGAGCGAACAGTGGGGCAGCGATCGAACGGCGGTGGGAGAGACGGTACGCTATGCCATCAGCCCGGTAGTCATTGCCATGTGGGAAGACCTGGCCCGGGAAATGGGCTGGCCGGGCCGGCCCCTGAGCTGGCAGGACCTTCTCGACCGGGCGCAATCCGATGCCGCTTTTCGCTGGAGCCATCCCTCTACCAGCTCGGCCAGCGGGCTGCTGGCCACCCTGGCCGAGTTCTATGCCGGCGCCGGCAAGACGCGCGGGCTGACCATTGAGGATGTCCAGGCTCAGAAGACCTTGGACTATGTCGCCGCGTTGGAGAAAACCGTCCGTTACTACGGCGAAGGGAACGAACCGGCGATCATAGAGCGCGCGCTGCAGGAAGGGCGGGATTTCCTGGATGCCTTTGTCGTCCAGGAACAGATGGTGGTCTATTTTAATATGCGCCGCTCAACGGATCGGGAACGGCTGGTGGCCCTTTATCCAGTCGAAGGCGCATTGTGGGAAGATCACCCGCTCGCCTTGCTGGAATCGGCCAAACCGACCCCTCTTCAGCGCCAGGTGTTTGCCCGCTTCCGCGATTATCTCCTCGCCCCAGAAGCGCAGCAACTGATCCTTCAGCACGGATATCGCCCGGCCGATCTCTCGATCCCTCTGGATGCTCCCGGTTCGCCTCTCACCCCAGAAAACGGAGTCACTCCCAGCGAACCCAAGACGGCCTTGCAGGTACCCAACGCTAGCGTGATCCAGGTGGTGCGGGACGTGTGGTGGTATACCAAACGCCATACCAACGTCTACCTGGTGGCCGACACGTCAGGAAGCATGGCCGGCGATAAACTGGATCAAGCCCAGGCTGCCCTTCGCGTCTTTCTGGATCAGATCAAGGGCGATGAAGAACGGGTGGGGTTGATCCAGTTTTCATCGGCTGTGAATCTCCTGATACCGCTCGATACCATGGCCCGCAACCGTACGGCACTCGAAATTGCGGTAGATGGCTTACAGGCCGGAGGGGATACTGCCTTGCTCGATGCCGTCTATGAGGCATATCGCCGCCTCCAGGAATTGGGAGACCCGGAGCGGATCAACGCCGTGGTGGTGATGACGGATGGGCAGGAGAATGCCTCCTCTCTCAGCCTGCGTAGCTTGACCCGCCGACTGAATGCGGACTCTCCGGTGCGGGTCCTTGTGTTTTGCATCGCCTATGGCCGGGATGCGGATATGGATACCCTGCAGGCCATTGCTGAGGCGACCGGCGGCCAGGTGTATAGGGGCGATCCGGAGACGATCCGGGACCTCTACAAGATCTTGTCCACCTATTTCTAGCCGATTTCTAGCCGATGACCAGGATCTTTCGGGACGATCTCGAGCGCAAGGCGGCGCGGGCCATTCTGACCCAGTCATTCTACCGCTGGGAAAGTGCGGCGATCATCGCCCTGACTATTGTTCTCTTTGTGTTGGTGCCCCAGCCGCTGCCCTTCTGGCAGCGGTGGTTCTGGCTCATCCTGGGGGCACTGGGGGAAGTGGGGCTGATCTGGAGCAGCATCCAGGATCCCGAGTTCCGGACCAGAGCCGTGTCCCAGATGTTCCGCGAGAAATACAAGACCGGCGAGATCCAGAACCGGGCGTTGCGCAGCCGGGTCGAGAAGGCGTTGGAATATCGGGACCGGATCGATCAGGTGATCGCCAAAAGTCGGGAGAGCGTGTTGCGCGATCACATGGCCGATGTCAGTCAGGGCATTACCAGTTGGCTGGAGAATGTGTTTCGTCTGGCCAAGCGGTTGGATGCCTACATGGCCGACGAGATGATCGCCCAGGACCTGCGTGCGCTCGATCCGGCGATCGAGAATCTGAAAAAACGGCTGGCTCAGGAGGACGACGAGACGGTACGCCATCAGATCAGCCAGGCGATCGCTCAGAAACAGATTCAGCGCGAGAATCTGCTCAAGCTGCAAAACGTGATGGAACGAGCTGATTTCCAGTTAGAAAGCACAATCACGGCGATGGGGACGGTGTATTCCCAGATGATGCTCCTCAGCGCTCGGGATATTGCCTCTGGCCGGGCCCAGCGCCTGCAACAGGACATCGCCGATCAGGTTCAGGCCTTGCAAGATATTGTCCAAACGGTCGATGAGGTATACCGCACCGGAGGGTTTGACATAAGCTCCGATATGGCGAACCAGACCGCAGCGGAAGCCTCCCAGGCGGATGCCAGGACAGCGCACCGGGGAACGGCCAGAAAGTAGAGAATTGTCGAGGTGGATGGTATGAAGAGAACAAGAGCACAGGCTGGGTGGTTGCTTGCAGTGTGCGTCATGCTTCTGGCAGCCTGTGGGGGACCCCAAAAACCGACCAAGGGAGAGGTATTTATCTATGTCGCCGCCCCGCTGTCGGGTTTCCAGGCCAATGGCGGCCAGACGGTGTTGGGGGGCGCCCGCCTGGCGGCTGAACGGATCAACCGCAGCGGGGGCCTGCTGGGCTATCAAGTGACCGTGATCGGGGTGGACGACGAATCCGACTCGGATGTGGCAGTAGAAGTGGCCCAGCAGGTCGAGGCGGCGCTGCAACGAGGCGACCGGATTCTGGGCGTGATCGGCCATTTGAACAGCGGTCAAACCCTGGCCGCCATGGAGATCTATAAGGACCTGTCTTTGGTGGTGATCACCCCGACTGCCAGCGAAGTGAGCCTGACCCAAAAGGGCTATCGCAATTTCTTCCGAGTCAATGCCAACGACCGGACCCAGGCTCAGGTGGACGCCAGATTCCTGGTGGACACCCTGGGGGCAAAGCGGATCGCGGTTCTCCACAATGATGATCCGTACGGACAGGGTCTGGCTCAGTTGATCACCGGCGAACTGCAGTCGTTGGGGGCCGAAGTGGTGCTCACCTTGCAGGTGGCCGTGGAGCAGTCCACCTTCCCAGAAGAGGTCCCCAAGGTCGTGGCCGCTCAGCCTGATGCCGTCTTTTACGCCGGTTATGAGGTCGAAGCGCCGTACCTGCGCCTCGAGCTGGTGGAAGCCGGGCTTTCCGTTCCCTTTCTGGCCAGCGATGGCGCATTCCTGGCCGCCACGATAGACGAAGCGGGCAGCGCTGCCGAAGGAATGTATGTGTCAGCCTTTGGCCCCAAGCCGGAAGCGGTGGTGGATGACCTCTGGATCAAAGAATACCAGGCGGTGGAGTACCGTAACCCGGATACGTATAGTATCAACGGCTACAGTGCGTTGGAAGTGTTGGCGGAGGGGGTCAAAAAGGCGGGGAAGCTGGATGCCCTTCAGGTGGCCGACGCGATTCGGAACCTGACAGCGATCCAGACGCCGATGGGCAACCTGAGCTACGACGCCTCGGGTGACCTGAGGGAGCAAAAGATCTATATCTTCCAGGTGCGGGAAGGCAATTGGGTCCAGGTGTACCCATAGGCAACGACGGGATGGATCGAAAAGGCTGCCCTGGTGCCAGGGCAGCCTTTTGCATTGCCCTCGAATTGACCGCGATGATGGGAACTCGCTAAAACTCGGTCACTCCGGTGAAGGTGAATTGCTCCAACTTGAGAGCCGGCACCGAACAAGAGAGCAGGCCATCTGAATCGGAGAGGAGAAGGCGGGGCTGTCGCCCAATGGCGGCTACATGGTTCAGGGCTTCCAGATAGCTCTGCGTGAAGCGCAAGTTCTTGACCGGGTAAGCGATCTCGCCGTTTTCAATCAGAAAGGTCCCATCTCGGGTCATGCCGGTGATGACCACCTGACGCGGTTCCACCACCCGCGTATAATGAAAACGGGTCACGTACAGGCCCCGGGTGGTACTTTGGATCATCTCCTCCAACGTCGCATCGCCTGGGGCGAAGAAGGTGTTCTGGGGGAAGGGACTGAAGATGAACGGGGCCGAGATGGCATGGCCCGTAGACCTTTTTCCCTCCTCTCTGCCGGCCCGGTACGAGTCATAGACGACTCCCCGCGCCACACCTTTTTCGATCAGGTCCACCCGTTGCTTCGGCACGCCCTCGAAGTCGAACGGAGTTGGCAGGCCCGTTGGATCGAGGCCATCATCCCAGATAGACACTCGCGGGTCCACGATCTGCTGACCCAAGCGGCCTACCATAAAGCTGCGGCCCTCTTGCACGGTGAGGGCGCTAAAGCCGGTGTAGGCCATCATTTGCACCACGTCCTCGACGGCATAGGGTTCCAGTATGACGCAATATTCACCTGGGTCCAGCGAGCGGGGATTCTGGCTGCGCCGGCATTTTTCGACCGCTTCTCGGCCCAGGGATTCCACGTCCAGGTCATTGACATCGAGAGCCAGAGCCGAAGCATAGCCAGCGCTCGTATCGCTCATGACGACGGTGTTGATCTCGGCAAAGGTGCTGGGATGGTAGGCAAAAATACCCAACGAGTTGGCTACGGCCAGCTCTGAGGCGGCAGTGGTGAATGCGCCGGAGGCGATCACGCCCGCCTCACCGGCCAGGCGACACACGATCCCCACTTCCCTGGCACGCCTCTCCGGGGTGCATCCCGCCGTGGTGGAGCGAAAGGCATTGGCTTCCGGAATCGGCTGTGGGCCCGGTAAAGACTTGAAATCGGGGTTCGGGGGTTGCAGACGGGCCAGCGTCAGGGCGTTTTCCAGGGTCCGGAAGAGGGCCTCTTCGGAAAGATCATTGGTCGTGGCCGTACCGACCCGTGCCCCTGCCGCCGTCTCAAAAAGCACGACCCGGATCCGCACCTCGGTGTCGCTCTCGGCGACATTCTGATGGATGCTGGAATTGGCAAACCGGGTGAGGTGTCGGTCAAAGGTGCGGATCACGACTTCCGTCTGGTCCGCCGTGGAGCGGGCGAGGATCGGTTGACTGATTTGATGAATGCGTTCTTGGCCTAGCATCTTCTCTCCCTTTCCAGGTCACCTCTGCTGCATGACCCCGACCCGGACATTGCGAAAACGGGCCGGAGCGGCGCCATGGCCGGTATGGGCAATTTGCGAGGGTTGTCCCTTGCCACAGTTAGGCGTGCCCCACACTCGCCAGTGATTTCGATTGCAGATGGCGTCGCAGCTCGCCCAAAACTGTGGGGTGATACCGGTATAGGTGGCGTTCTTGAGCATGCGGCCCATCTTGCCATGTTTGATCTCGTAGGCGATCTCGGTGCCAAACTGAAAGTTGAGCCGCTTGTCGTCAATACTCCAGCTCCGGTTCAACTCCATGTAGATTCCGTCATCGGTGTCGGCGATCAGGTCATCGAATTCCCACTCGCCTGGTTCCAGATTGACATTGGTCATCCGCACCAGCGGGATGCGGTTCCACCCGTCGGCGCGCATGGCTCCCCCTGAGAAGGGCGGCGCCGCATCGCCCACGATCTCGCGTAACTGCTCGACCGTCTCCCGCGAGGACAGGTAGCCGCAAAAGATACCGTTGCGGACGATGGGGATCCGCTGGGCCGGCACGCCTTCATCATCCCAGCCGAAGGTGCCCAGCCCGCCAGGGATGGTGGCATCGGCGGTGAGGTTCACGATTTCAGAGCCGTAGCGGAAGGTGCCATACTTGTCGGGGGTGAGGAAGCTGGTCCCGGCGTAACTGGCCTCGGTGCCAAACACCCGGTCCAGTTCGATGGGGTGGCCACATGATTCGTGGATCTGCAACGCCAGTTGGGTGGCTCCCAGGATGAGCGTGGTGACGCCGCTGGGACAGGGATCGGCCGAGAGCAGGGCCACCGCTTCTTCCCCGATCCGGGGCGCGTGGCCGGGCAAGTCCATGGCCAGGATGGCCTCCCATCCTTCGGTACGCTGATCGCGCCGGAAGGAATTGGGATAGGAACGCTTTTGCACCTCGCCCCGTTCTGGGTCGACGGCCAGCGCCTCAATGCCACCGCCCGACTCGATGATCTCCTGCTCCAGGAATGCGCCCTCGCTGTTGGCAAAGATCTTGTGCTCGCGCCAGAAGGCCAGTTCTGAGGTGGCTACCTTGACCCCTGGGGTAGCTCGAAGTCCTTCGTCGGCCTTGAGCAACAGGTCTATCTTTTCCTCCATCGAGACATTCCAGGGATCGATCTGGACAGGGGTGCGGTACGTCCCCACGTGAGACATAGGGAGGCCCAGCCGGACGTCACGCCTTTTGACCAGAGCGCTGGCCCGAGCGATCTGCACCGCCAGAGCGGTGATCCGGTCCACCTCGGCTGGCGTGACCAGGGCCGAGCTGGCAAATCCCCATGCTCCGTCAACCACCACCCGCACCCCAAAGCCTTGACTTTCATCGGTGGATAGCGATTCGACTATCCCGTTCTTGACGACGATATGCTGGGTGAACCGCTGGATGACGCGGATATCGGCATAGGTAGCACCCTGCACCTGAGCCAGGTTGAGGGCGCGGTCAGTAAGTGTTCTCAATGTTTTCCCTCCTTCCATTCGTAGCGTTCATAATATCCTAACAACGTTCCATCGGAATCGCGCACCGCCCGCATGTAGACCCGACGACGATCATCGTCAATGATGAGTTCCTCCTCCAACCCCTCCACCTCCATGGCGCGCATGATTTCCTGAATCCTCTTCTGCGAATGCTCGTTGTGGCATTCCAGCAGCGAACGACCGATCAGCCCTTCCCCGCCTCGATAATGAGCGATGGCCGCTTTGTTCATGTACCGGGTGATGTGTTCCGTATCGGCAAAGAGGATGGGGTCCTTGAGGCTATCCAGGATAGCGCTCAAGAGGGTAGCCTGAGTCATGGGATTTGCCTCCTTGTTGGTGTTGTTCGATACGTAATCTAAACGGCTTGCCTCTATTCACCGGGTTCGGTGGTACGAACCTCGATTCCTGCCAGCTCTTCGAGCACCGTCAACAAGCCCGAATGGTCCAACTCTTCCCGGCCCTTGGCCATCGCCAATGTAAACAGCTCATGCACCGCCGCCGTCACCGGCAAAGGCACCCGATAATCGCGGCCGGCCTGGCGGATGATGTTCAGGTCTTTGTAGTGGAGCCGGATGCGAAAGCCGGGTTGGAAATCGCCCCGGATCATCCGCTGGCCACGGTTTTCGAGCACGCCGCAACGGGCCAGGCCCCCGCTGAGCACCTGGACGATCTTGGCCGGGTCTACGCCCGCCCTGGCTCCCAAGGTGAGCGCCTCACTGACGCCGGCGATAGTGACTGCTACCAGGATCTGATTACATGCTTTGACAATCTGCCCCGCGCCATTCGGCCCACACCACACGGCGCTCTTGCCCAGCACACTGAAGATAGGCCTGACTTGATCAAACACGGCCTCATCCCCACCGACCATGATCGACAACGTCCCCTGGCGCGCGCCCACATCCCCGCCACTGACGGGTGCATCCAGACAGCGCACCCCTTTTTCGGCCAGCGCCTGGGCGACGCGAATGGCCGTTGTCGGGGCGATCGTGCTCATATCAATATAGATCAAGCCGGGCCGTGCTCCTTCGATCAGGCCCTCGGGACCCAAGGCCACCTGTTCCACGTCCGGAGAATCGGGCAGCATGGTGATGACTACTTCACTGCCCTCCGCCACCTGCCGGGCTGAGGAAGCAGCCATAGCCCCAGCCGCCGCCAATTCATCCACCGCCGCGCGGCTGCGGTTGTGGACCACCAGCGGATAGCCAGCCTTGAGCAGATTCCAGGCCATCGGCTTGCCCATAATGCCCAGGCCAATAAATCCTATCGTTGGTTTCGACATGGGTATACTCCTTGAGGACATTGGATAAACGGTTTTCTCCTCATTTCAGTCGGTAGGGTCTGATCGTATCCACTCCAGGCCCCTGGGATTGGCGGAGACCTCTCAACCCCGTATTTGACCGAATGCCGAAAGCATTGTACAATAAGCCCGCTGAAGTTTCAAATTTGCGGATTGAGGTGTGAGCAGTATGCCGCTGTATGAATATATCTGTGCGACCTGTGGAGCCAGGTTCGAGAAATTGCGTCCGATGAGCAAGGCCGACGAGCCGGCGCCTTGCATCCAGTGTGGAAGTCAGGATACCTCGCGAGCGATCTCGTTGTTCTGTGCCGTCAGCCGGAGCCGAGACGGGGGCAGCCAGGCCATTAGTGGAACCGGAAGCGGCTGTAGCTCGTGCTCCGCCACCAGTTGTGCTTCTTGTGGTCATTAGCTCCCGATGACCGGGCATCACCCCGCCGTACGGGCCAAGCCGCCATTCATTCCCCTGCATGAGAGCCGCCCAGAGGGAGGGAATTTGGTGCGAGAGGAAGACCATGGACCTATTTGAAAAGTGCTGGACCTGGACCGATGCCAGGGACTTGATGAAGACCGGCTTTTACCCGTACTTTCTGCCCCTGGACGACACCGAAGGAACGGAGGTCACCATCGGCAATAAACGGCTGGTGATGATCGGGTCGAATAACTATCTGGGGCTGACGACCCACCCGAAGGTACGGGAAGCGGCGATTGAGGCTACCCGTCGTTTCGGCACCAGTTGCACCGGTTCTCGGTTCTTGAATGGAACGCTGGCCTGGCATCTGGACCTGGAAAAGCGCCTGGCGGAATATGTCGAGAAAGAAGCCGCCCTGGTCTTTAGCACCGGTTATCAAACCAACCTGGGTACCATCTCGGCGTTGGTGGGTCGCAATGAATATGTCATTACCGATAAGGACGATCATGCCAGCATCGTGGATGGGTGTCGGCTGGCCTTTGGAACAATGAAGCGATTCCGCCACAGTGACATGGAGGATCTGGAACGGGTACTGGCCAGTCTACCGCTAGAGGCGGGGAAACTGGTGGTAGTCGATGGGGTGTTTAGCATGGGAGGGGACATCGCTCCCTTGCCCGAGATCATCCCTCTGTGCAAAAAGTACAACGCCCGGCTGATGGTGGACGATGCCCATGCCATCGGGGTGTTGGGAGGCGGCAAAGGCACTGCCATCCACCTGGGGGTCAATGACGATGTAGACCTGGTGATGGGCACCTTTAGCAAGTCGTTCGCTTCCCTGGGGGGCTTTATCGCCGGACCGGAGTCGGTGATCCACTATATCCAGCACCATGCCCGTTCGCTGATCTTTAGCGCCTCGATGCCGCCCGGCAATGTCGCCGCCGTCGTGGCTGCCCTGGAGGTGATGAAAGAGGAGCCGGAGCGGATTCAGCGGGTCAACCAGATCGCAGATTATATGCGCCGCGAATTCCGCCGACTTGGATTCAACACCGGCTCAAGCCAGACCCCGATCATTCCCATCATCATCGGGGACCAGCACGCCACGTTCCTGGTCTGGAAGCTGTTGTTCGAATCGGGGGTATATACCAACCCGGTGATCCCGCCTGCCGTACCGGCCAACCTCTCGCTGCTGCGTACCAGTTACATGGCCACCCACACGGATGAGCAGATGGCCTTCGTACTGGAGCAGTTTGAGAGGGTGGGCAAGATGGTCGGATTGATCTAGGGGCGTTTCGTGTCCGCCTGGACCGGTCTGGCGTACGCGAACTGGAGCGGCTGCGTGCAGACCGGCAATGTAATCTTTTCTCGACGGGTTACCGTGATGGATATCTCCGGATGGGCCTTTGCCAGAAGGCTGACCAATCCGCCGGGGCGGGTCAGGGCTGCCTCGAGCGTGTCGGGGGCGCCAATCGCTTGTAGGGAATAGGGGGGACTTACCGGACGCCCGTCAATCAGGATGTTCTGACCATCAGTGCTGATTGCCGACCAGGCTACGATCCGATGCCCGCTCACGGCCAGGCCTTCGGCGCCAGCATTGCGCACTTCGTTGATCAGATCGTGCAGGTCCACGACACTTAGCGTGCCGGTGACCATCACTTCAACCCCCGGTCCCGAAATTTCAACCAGCCCATTGACGATCCGCAGGCGGTTCACCTCATCCACCAGCGTCTGGAGCACCGCCCCGCCTCCCCCTTCGGCTTCCTGAAGCGCGGCCAGCTGCTCCTCCAACGCGGCTACCTCGTCTCTCAGACGCCCGTTACTCTCGATCAGACCGGCCACCACATAATCCCACTCTTCATTGCGCACCCTGGGTCGGGCGCTGGGTTGAGTCTGCAACTGGGCCACCAACAATAATCCCAGAAACCCACAGACCAGGGTCAGGGATACCGGAGCGGCCCATTTCGGCGTCGCCATCGGCTCAATCTCCTGGTCGGGCGTGGCGGATGAAAAAGCTCCCGCTGTACGCCGGTAGAGTCAAGTCGGCTACATCTCTGACTTCAAAGCGCACGCCATACAGGCGTTGTCTTTCTTTCAGCTCTTTCAGGTGGGACGGATTGCGCAAATAGTCCTGCTGAACCCGGGGATTGCCGATCGCCTGGATGAGATATGGTGGCGAGAGGCGGGTATCATTCACCATCACCGTGCTACCCACACAATAAATCGACGAGAAACTGGTCAGGCGTTCGCTGTTGATCGCGATCGCCTCAGAACCAGCGATCCACAGCAGGTTGACGACATCTCGGAGATCATATTCGTGAATGAGATACAGGTTGGCGTCAGCACCGGGAGGAATCTGAGCGGCGCTATCGTCCAGTGTAACAATCACTCCCGGTCCCTGCACAGGGGTCAGGCTGGCAAGGAGTTGTTGTCGGGCCAGTTCGATCTCCAGTACCTGCAGGCGCTCGGACTGGGAAGTGATGGCTTGCTGACGTTGAGCCAGTTCCTGGCGCAGGGCGGCCAGGGTTTCCTTCAGTATCTGCTGCTCGGCTTCCAGTCGCTGGACGCTAAGCAAGAACTGGCCGGATGGGGACCCTGTCGCCCCGGCTTTGCCTTGCGCAGCGGTCTGCCAGCCAAGGCTTAACAAGAGGCCGAACGACAGACCGACCAACAAAAGAGACAGAAGGCGGCCAATATCCTTTACACCCCAGCGCACCGGACCATTCCTCCACGCTTGCGCGTGCGAAAATGCACCTTCGCTCAACCCAGAAGGACGTCTATACAAAACAGGCCTGTCCATGGCGAACCCCCGGTTTCCAGCGCCTGCCGATCCGCCGCAGAACAGGCCATCAGGATCAGAACGTCCTCATCTCATATTGAAGATGGCGGGGGATTATTCCTCCTCATTGATCTGGATGTCAAAGGCCTTGCGGTTGTCGTCCAACTCGTTCTCGCCAGCAACCGGATCGACCGCCACTTCCAGGTGAAACGTTCGATAGTATAGGATCTCGCCAAAGCGGGAAAACCGGACGACCTGGATCTCTCCAGGCGCGATGCTTGCGATACTGGCCCCTTGGGTAAAGATCAAGGTAGGGTCTTGTGGGGTGGTGAGCTCGGCCCTAACCGTTACGTCGCGCTCGGTGCTGGTGCCCGTATTCTCGATCGCGACCAATAGAGAAACTCCCCGATGACGGAGGATCAGTTGTTGATAGTTGAGCGGCGGATCAAAATCAACCGTTACCACGGCCAGGTTGTGCTCCTTCACTTCCGGTTGGGGAGGACTGGTGAACAGATCCGGCGTGACGGCGATGGGTGTTGCATCCACGACCTTTACCTCCGCGCAGCCCGTCAGGGTGCTCAGAGTCAATACAAACACACCGATCACCCATGGAAACACCGAACGGTCGTTTCCAGGTACTCTCATCATACCTCCCTGTCCGCGAACTGGTATCACTATTTCCTATACTCACTATACACGATCGCCTGCCATTTGTCAATCCCCTTGCTCTTGTCCGTCATGCACCGGTCTGTGCGCTCCCGCGACCCAATCACGTCCCTCTCATGAAGGATAGGGGATGTTGCACGGCTTGGCCGTGCAAAATCCCCTGAATATGGTATAATGAACACCGGGAGGGGGCGATGACCACGGTCCTGGACCGGGTACGGCAGACCATTGAGCGGCATCACCTGCTCGCGCCGGGTGAGACGGTGGTGGTCGGCGTGTCGGGCGGGCCGGACTCGCTCTGCCTGCTCCACGTCCTGTGTCGCCTGCGCGGGGAGTACGGTCTCTCGCTCCATGTGGCCCACCTGCACCATGGCCTGCGGGGTGCTGAGGCCGACGCCGATGCCGAATTTGTCCGCGCCCTGGCCGCCGATTGGAGCCTGCCGTGCACCGTGGAACGGGCGGATGTGCCGGCGTTGGCCCGGGCCCATCGGCTCGCGGTGGAAGAGGCGGCGCGCCGAGCGCGCTACGCCTTCCTGGCGGAGGTGGCTGGGGCGGTGGGTGCCCAGACCATCGCCGTCGGCCACCACGCCGACGATCAGACCGAGACGGTGTTGATGCACTGGCTGCGTGGCTCCGGCCTGGCCGGGCTACGGGGCATGTTGCCGCTCACTTGCCTGAGTGATTACCGCCTTCTGGCGCCTATGCTCCAGGGAGAGGCTCCGCCCCCGGCTCTGCGGCTGATCCGCCCCTTGCTCGAGGTGACCCGCGCCGAGATCCTGGCCTATTGTGACTACTACCATCTAGAGCCGCGCTTTGACCGCTCCAACCTGGATACGACCTATTTCCGCAACTGGCTGCGCCATGAGGTCCTGCCGCTGCTGGCCCGACACAACCCCAACGTGCGGGAGGTGATCCGGCGCTCAGCGCGGGTGATGGCCGATGATTACGCCCTACTCCGCACCTTGCTGGAGGAGGCCTGGCCGCAGGTAGTGGAGCCGTCCCTTTGCTCGGTTCCAGCCCCGACCGGAAGCGCCGGGGCGTCTTCTCGAATCGTTTTCAAGCGGGCTGCCTGGCGGGCGCTGCCGCCGAGCCTGCAGCGGGCCACGCTGCGGGAGGCGATCCATCGTCTACGGTGGTCGCTGCGCGATATTAACTTCATCCATGTCGAAAATGCGTTGCAGGTGGCGCGCGAGGGGACGACCGGCGCCCAGGCCACCTTACCGCGCGGCCTGATGCTGACCGTGGACTATCATCACTTGGTGATCGCCGATGCGGAAACGGTCGGACTGCCGTCCCTGCCGGACTGGCCGTTATTGCCGGCGGGGAGCGATCTGCTGCCGCTCGCCGTGCCCGGCGACACAGAACTGCCCGAATCGGAGTGGCGGCTCCGCGCCGAGCTCTGCCATCGGGCCGAGCTGCCGTCCGATTGGGCCGTCAATCCCGACCCCTGGCGCGCCTATCTTGACGCGGACATGGTGGGGCCGCATCCGGCACTGCGCACCCGCCGGCCCGGCGACCGTTTCCAGCCCATGGGCCTGGGCGGGCACACCGTCAAACTGGCCGACTTTTGGACCAACCAGAAGGTGCCCCGCGCCCTGCGCGACAGGCTACCGCTGTTGGTGGGCGAGGTCGGGATCGCCTGGGTGTGTGGCTGGCGGGTGAACGAGCGTGCTCGCGTCCACGAGGGGACGGAGCGGGTCCTGGTGCTGAGTTTCCTGCCTGCCGAGTTGATTCCGTCCTAGTCCTCCACCGCCTCCACGTAGATCGTTTCGATCCCTCGTTGCCACACCCGCACCCCGATCTCTTCGATCAGGGGCCACTGGTTCTGCGAGATATGGGCGAAGCGGTTGACCGGGAGAAAGCCGCGATGATCGCGGATCACCTCCGCTCCGTAGTAGATGGCCAGCGCTTCCGGCGGACTCTCGTCCATCTCCCATTCTTTCCAATAGACCACGTCGCCGGTGTTGGGCGTCGCCGTCTGATTCTCCCGAGGGACTGGTCTGCGACAGCGGATCGGAAAGTTGATCTCCCGACCGCACCAGCGGGTGTGATAGACGATCGTTTCATACGGCAGTATCTCCAACACCCGCTCGATCGTCCTGGGCGCGGCGGTCGGCAATAGATCGGCGATCAGTGCTCCCCCTCGGGCAAAGGTGAATCGGAGCCGCACCGTCACCGTCCTACCCTCCCTGAGAGGCGCGCATCTGCTCTCGCTGCTTTTGCGTCGCCTCCCAATCGATCTCCATCTCCGATTCGTGGATCACGACCCCGTACTCGTTCCGGGCGCAGGCGACGGAGACATAGCCGTTGATCACGGCCTGAAGGACCCGCTGGGGGTCTCGCTCCAGAGGCGAGCTGTATCCTTCCCCGCCTTTCGCCAGTCTGGCACGGTCAAATGACCGGTCGGTGCTACGGCGAATGACGTAGACGAGGGCTTGCGCACCCTTATCATCACGCCGCCCGACTTGCCCCAAGGGGAGAACCATGCGATGGTCATCCGGCATCCTGGGTTCAGGGTGAGGCAGGGACGGTGGAAACGACGATGAACGGCCACTCATCCGCTTGGCAGTTGTCTGCCCATCCACAGGCAGGCCATTCCGTCCGCGCCTTGAGCCAGTTATCCAACAGCATCGTCGAAAATGCCAACATCTGGCTGAATGTCCTCGACGCGCAGCTCAATATCGTCCTCTGGAACAAGGTGGCCGAACGGATCAGCGGCTACTCGCGAGAAGAGGTGCTCGGCCATCACCGCATCTGGGAATGGCGGTACCTCCCGAAGTTGGCCCACCTTGGGTGAACATGGTTGGACCATGATACCCCGGCTAATGACGACCGGAGCGGAGGCCCCACCGCCCTGCCTCCCCGCCTCTCATCACCTCCGGCGACAAGGGCCTAACGGTGAGCGTGAGCCGCTGCCCGGAGCGTAGCGGAGGGCGGTCGGCTCGACGCGATGTTAGGCGGCGGTCTGATCCTATGATTTCACTGTGGCATGGACAATGGCATAGATGGGCGCAATGGGCCTATTCTGGTTGACGCCAGTGAAATACGCTCTTTTGAGATCCTCGCTAGTTACATTCACGATCTGGGTGTACCCGCGCTGGCTAAGAAATTCCACCACTTTTCCTTCTTCGATCCCGAATATCAACTGCTCTCCGGTGAATCGTCCGTACCGCTGCATACGAGCAATTTCTCCGCGCTTATGGGCGGCCGTCAAGGCTGAGACATGCACGTAATCGAAGATGATGGAACTGCCTTCCTCTGAATTCCTCACCACGAATTCCAGAGTACTATCCATCGCTTCCGCTGTCAGGTAGTAGGTAACACCCTCCCAAATGAATAGAGTCTTCCACTGTTTGTCAAATCCGAAATCGAATAGTTTTTCCAGGCTCTCTTCGTTGAAATCAATTGGAACGAAAGTCACATACTTGGGAAGCTCGTCGAAGATCCTCCTAAGTCTTTTGCACTTTTCCTGCTGTGTTGCTGGATGATCTACTTCGAACACTTTCACGTGCTCTCTGAGTTGTTCGAAGCGGTAAGCCCTGGAATCCAGCCCCGCCCCTAAGATCACCAACTGGTCGATTCCGCCATCGAGGCAGGTTTGTAGATAATCGTCAATGTAACGGGCGCGGGCGACTATGAACCCCGTTGTGCCCGGCGCTCTCCATTCTCCGTATCTCCAAAATAGCTTAGCCAGAAGATAGAACACCGGGCTAACTAGCTGACGAGCAAGGGGATCGTAACAAATCCTCTGCTCGGGTGGTCTGCTCGATTCAATTGCCCTAATGGCAGCGATACCCTGCGCAGTGACGCTCGACCATTCTCCCTTCATAGTTGTACTCCGTAAAGCCGCCTAACGGTTTGCGGTTCAGCCGCACGCGGAGCGAGCGAGGCGAGCGGAGCGTGTCGGCTGAAGCGGCGGGTTGGGCGGCGACGCTGGTAGGCAATATTCGAACATTTCTGGAAGATAGTCAGGCGTGATAAACCGACGGTATTCCTCATCAATATCAATGCGGTCTAGCTGGTCGGCTGTAACCCAATGGTACTGGAAGACTTCCCCAGCATCTGCCCCTTTCCCTTTGACCTGATATTCCCAGGTGTCTGGGGCCGCAGTTGGTATACGAAACAGGAAATCATGGCGTTCGACATCTGCCTGTATGTAGGGCTTGTAGCAATGCTGCACTCCTAGCTTGCGCACCAACTGTATTTGCGCTAGGCCCGTCTCCTCAAGGACTTCACGATAGACAGCTTGCTCGGGTGTCTCCTCAGAATAGACACCACCCCCTGGGACACGTCTTGGTATAGAAGGAGCATCGGCAAAGGAATGCAGTAAGAGACCGATGCCTCCCTGTGTCTGTGTCCGCAAGATGAATGCAGCCACCTTTTTCTTCACTTTGGGCTCCTCCCAGGTATTTACGCTCTCGCCGCCTAACGATCTGCCGCTCAGCCGCGCCGCCGCAGGCGGCGTCAGCTGGAGCAAGAAGTCAGCAGGCTATTTCCCACCTGTAAAGCCAAACTGAGTTCATATGGGATGACTACTTGCTGATGATCAACGGCAGGTACAACTTGTTCTTAAAACACGGCCGCTGAAGCGCAACCAAGACGCCATTAACATTATAGTCTACCACGACATAATCCTTCAACCCATCCCCATTTACGTCCGCCATCTCGGCGCCGTTGGGGCCAACGTGACTGAAATAGAACGAGTGCCATTCGATCTGGTATAGGCCAAGAGTGCCGTCGGGTTTTCCCGGCCACCAACTGAACGCAAACCAGCCAGAATTGGTTGCGATGAGATCATTGATCCCATCGCAATTGACGTCAGCCACATCCAGTGATTCGGGCATGTCGAACGACGGATACGTAGCAGTCAATGCAAGGTGGCCTGTTGGGTCCTGGGCGTATACCAAGACATATACATAAGGCCGATTGCTGCCACGCGCAATGATAACGTCGTCGCGCCCGTCATTTGTGACATCCCCTACAGCAATCGCCGTAGGATTCCGATCGTGTTTGGGGAAACTCGGTCCGACACTCAAGCTCCCTTGTCCGTCCCCAAAATATTCGGTGAAGGCCGCATCATCCAATTGGCCCCACATGGCCGCAATATCTTGGTTGCCGTCGTTGTTCAGGTCGCCCGTTGCCAACTGATTGAACCCCGCTTGCGGGGCCAAGTAGTCAGTCCTCGTCACGGAGTAACCAGTCTCTCCTAGATAACTTGATAGAAAATCACTAAGCACGTTGGTCACTACCGCCAACGTTCTGGTATAGTTGTTATAGACTGGTATGACGGCTACCGCATACGGGTTGTTACCAGCGGTATGATCGGTGCGGATGAAGCTGAAATCCCCCGTGCCCCAGAAAATCCTTACGTCACCTTCGTCGCCGACCTCTACCTGCTCATTAGCTACGACTATGTCCAAGTAGCCGTCACCGTTCATATCGGCGACGTCAAGGGAAGTCGGGCTGAGCGCTCCGATGGTAGCCGAATGCACTAGGCTAAAGCTCAAAGGGGTATCTTGCCTGGCTACCCAGACCCGTTGATCGCGCAAAGGGTCAAGGTAATAGCTTGTGCTAACTACCATATCGAGCTTCCCGTCCCGGTCAAAATCGTCCATTGAGACAGCTTCCACCCACGATCCACCGGTAGAGTAGGCAACATGCGCTGCTTCAAATCGATCGCTTGGTGGATTATCTTCTAGCGGGATAATGTTGTTTGGAGCGGGGCAGTGATCCCGATAGTACAACGGCGTTCCATTCGTGTGGTATAGTGGACGGCTGCACGCATCTTGTGGACGTTGTGGGTTGGTGTATCTCTGGTGACCCGAACCATTGAACGCCCCGTTGACATGAACGGATCCCAAGAGCATTATCAAGGGAATCACGCTCACAATCTGGAGTTTCTTGCTTAGCATGCGAGATGCCCTCCACGGTGGCTAGAATACTACTTTGGCCTGGCCAACGATCTGCCGCTCAGCCGCACGCGGAGCGAGCGAGGCGAGCGGAGCGTGTCGGCTGATGCGGCGAGTTGGGCCACTCATTGCAGTTATCAAATCTCCTCGTCCTCTGCAAAGTCTCGTGGCCGCTCATAATAGATATACAAGGGGAGTCGCTCGACGCCAAGCCCCTTCTCAATCATCAAGTTGACAATGCTCTCCCCGTTGAGAAGAATTATCGGCACAGCTCCTTTCTTCAATGAAGCATCCCTGGCTTCAGGTGTAAAGTCAGAAGTGGTGAAAAACACACCTTGCTCAAACTCGCCCTGGATCGCCCCTCGAAACTTGTCTACCTCAGGACGTCCGACATTCCCCTGCCATCTCTTGCACTGGAACGCCACATTCATCGTTGCCAAACCCAATCGCAGCTTGCCATACCCATCTATACCGCCATCCCTTGACCTCTGAGTGACCTTCATATCCACAAAGCCGTATGCCCTGAGCAGCCTCTGAGCAAACTGCTCGAACTGAGTAGGCGATAGACCCTGCAGTATGTCAAGCAAGCGAGAGCGGAATGAGGCTTCATATTCCTCGTACAACTCCGTAAAACTTACCATAGGTGCCTGTGGCTTACCTGCTGTGACTTGTCCGAGCCTTTGGCACCCCTTCTCGGTGATTCGCCATATCCCGTGGCCTGGGCTGTCCATCTCCCCTTTCGTAACAAGCGTCTGTCTTGCCCACTGAATCCGATTGGTCCACCTGTTGCCACCGGAAGGCAAGGTTTTCAGAAGATCCTCATGACGAATCTGGGGGAACTTTTGTGTGACCAGAGGGTAAATGTCACTGGGCCTGCCTTCACCGCCCAAGGCTACTAGGACTTCCAAGAGAGGCACTTCCACTTCCCGTTGTTTTGGCAGCATATGCCACCTCATTCCTCACGTTGCCTACAGCGCCCAATGGGGCGGCGGATGAGCCGCCCGTGGCGGAGGCGCGTCAGCGCCGACGCAAGGGTCGGCTCCATCCGCCAGTTAGGCGGACGCGAGCGGAGCGAGCTAGCCGCCTAACTGGCGGATGGGAACAGCCGCCGCCCCATTAGGTCGGACGCAAGCGGAGCGAAGCGTCCGACCTAACTATTCAGTATACGGAATCCACCTTTACCGCTGATTCAGTATCTTGGACGGATTCGACCTAGCCCCCCTTGCAGTTGCTTTTACGGAGAACCCCCGTATAATAGGCCCACTGGACCTATTTCACAACTCGTTTGAGACGAAGCACTTTCATTATAGAACAAAGCGCGAACTCTGTCAAATGAAAGGAAATCCGCCCATGAACCCACCCAAAAAACTGCTTGACCAGGTACGCGACGCCCTGCGCGTCAAACACTACTCCTACCGCACCGAGCAGGCCTATCTCCACTGGATCACCCGCTACATCCTCTTCCACGGCAAACGCCACCCCGCCGAAATGGGCGCACCGCAGGTCGCAGCCTTCCTCACCTATCTGGCCGTCCAGGAGCACGTCGCCGCTTCCAACCAGAACCAGGCCCTGTAGGGGCGAAGCAGCGCTTCGCCCGCTCTACGGTAAAGTCCTTTATATAAAGAGACTGACCCTGTCTTTTTGACCAAACGGCCCCGGCGCTTGCCCACCGTCCTGACTAAAGACGAGGTCCGCCGCCTCTTCCTCTTTTCGCTCGACAGGCGGCAGGTAGCCAGAAACCCGGTGGGTGTGGTACAATCTCTGGCGACGGAACATCGCCGGCGGGGCCGGCGGTAGGGCAAACCTCCGGTTTGCTCAGGCGGTGCGCCAGCAGGGCGACCGGCCCGTCGCCCTACGGTGGCTACGGTGGCGCGGGCCGAAGGCTCTTGAGGGGCGATTTCCATCGCCGTCTATTCAAAGGAGGCAAATTATGGCTCGCAGGCTCCTGATAGGGGTAGGGTGGCTCCTGGTCACCGTCCTGGTCCAGTGCCGACCCACCGCTCGACCTCTCCCTACCGGGGTCGTTGCGGAGGGGGTCCTCCCCCTTCCGACCCCGGTGCTGGTCGGCTCCAAATCGCTGGAGGAGGTGCTCTCCCAACGGCGCTCGGTCCGAGAGTACGCCGACCTCCCACTGACCATGGCCGAGATCGGGCAACTCCTGTGGGCGGCCCAGGGCATCACCGATGAACGCGGCTTTCGCACCACGCCCTCGGCCGGGGCGCTCTACCCGCTGGAGGTCTATGTCGTCACCGCCGATGGCGTCTTTCACTATCAGCCGCGAGGGCACTTCTTGCGGAGGCTGAGCGCCGCTGACGTCCGGGCCGCGCTCTGTGAAGTGGCGCTCTCCCAGGAGGCGGTGCGTCGCGCGCCGGCCGTCTTTGTCATCGCCGCCGTGTACCAGCGCACTGCCGTCAAGTACGGCGCGGAACGCAGCCCCCGCTATGTGCACCTCGAAGCCGGCCACGCCGCCCAGAACCTACTGCTGGAGGCGGTCGCCCTGGGCCTGGGGGCGGTGCCCATTGGCGCCTTCGACGACCAGGGGGTGCAGAGGGTCCTGGAGTTGCCCGCCGACCACCAGCCGCTCTATCTGATCCCGGTGGGTCATCCGCGAAGCGGCCCGTGACAGGCCGACAAGAAAAAGCGCCAGGGGGTCGCCCTGGCGCAGTTCGTTCGCCCGACGGCTATTTTTTCACCCGCAGCCAGCGGACGCTATTGGAGCGGCACTGCGGGCAGGTCCGTTCCAGGTTGACGCTGTAATATCCGGTCCATCGGTTCCCGCAGCGCATACAGGCAAACTCGGCCTCTTGATTCTCGTCCGATTCGCGTGGGTTTCGAGGGCTGGGCACCTGGAGCGTGGCCAGGACGGCGCGAGTTTGTTCTACCTCTTCTACGGTGACCGACTGCCGTTTCTTTTCCGCTTCTTTCATGATCGTCTGCCAGCGCGCGCCTTCGGCGGCCGAGCACCATTCCAGCAGGAGCCGGTCGGGCCGCAGGCCGGCCTTTTCCAATCCGTCCCACAGACCGTCCATCCGCCGCGTCGTGCTGCGGTTGGCATCAATATAGTGACAGTCTACATAGTGACATCCGGAGACCAACACCACCGGCGCCCCTTTCTTGAACGCATACCATACAAACTCGGGATTCACCCGACCCGAACACATGGTGCGGATGATCCGCGCGTTGGGCGGATAGGCCATCCGGCTCACCCCGGCCGTGTCAGCGCCAGCATAGGAGCACCAGTTGCAGGCAAAGGTAACGATCTTGTGCATCGGGTCTTCGTCGAGGATGGCGTCGATCTGGGCATAGACCGCCTGGTCGGAGAAGTGGCGCATCTCGATGGCGCCAAACCTGCACTCGGCGGCGCAGGTGCCGCATCCGGCGCAGGCCGCGCTGACCACGCGGGCCACCTGCTTCTTCTCCCACTGGATCGCGCCGAACGGACACACCTCGGCGCATCGGCCGCACATCTTGCACAGGTCCTTGTCCACCACGGCGGTGATCGCTTCCACGGCAAACCTGCTCTTGTTCAACAGGATGGCCGCCCGAGAGGCCGCAGCGCTGGCCTGGGTGACGCTTTCCCGCACATCTTTGGGGCTTTCGGCAGCTCCGGCGATAAACACCCCTTTGGTGGGCGTGTCCACCGGGCGCAACTTGGCGTGGGCTTCCTTCAGGAATCCACTGGGCGCCTTGGAGAGGCTGACCATCTGACGGATCGGCTCGGTGTCGGTCGCCGGCCGCATCCCCACCGCCAGGACCAACATCTCAAATTCGTGGTTCTCCAGGCGGTTGGCGGTGGTGTTCTCCACCGTGACCCGCAGGTTCCGGGTGACCGGATCTTCCCACACCTCCCCCGGCAGCCCGCGAATATAGCGCACGCCGTTGCTCTTGCTCCGCATCAAGAGTTCCTCAAAGCCCTTGCCAAAGGCGCGCAGGTCCATGTAAAAGACCGTGATCTCGGTGTCGGGATAGTTGTCTTTCAGGTACTGGGCGGCTTTGATGGTGTTCATACAGCAGATGTTGGAGCAGTAGGGGTTCCCCCGCGCCGGGTCCTGGGTGCGCGAACCGACGCATTGGATAAAGCCCACCCGCCGCGGGCGTTGCAGGTCGCTGGGCCGTCCCAGGTGGCCTTCCAGCGGGCCCCCGGTCGAGATCAGCCGCTCGAACTCCAGGCTGGTGACCACGTTGGGATAGCGGGTGTATCCGTACTCGTCCAACACCGCCGGATCATAGACCTCCATGCCGGTGGCGACAATGATCGCTCCCACTTCGATGTTCAGCAGCCGGTCCCGATCGTCAAAGTCAATGCACCGCTTTTCGCAGGCCTCGATGCACTTGCCGCAGGCAATGGGGTTTTGTCCCAGGCACTCGTTCGCATTCACAATATAGGCAGAAGGGACTGCCTGGGGAAAGGGGATATAGACCGCTTTGCGGGTGCCCAGGCCCATCTGGAATTCGTCGGGAACGACAATCGGGCAGACGGCGGCGCAATCCCCACAAGCGGTGCACTCGTTTTCGTTGACGTAGCGGGCCTTCTTCCGGACCTTGACCTTGAAATTGCCCACATACCCCGAAACGTCCTCCACCTCGGCGTAGGTCAGCAGTTCAATGTTGGGATGTCGACCGACATCCATCATCTTGGGCCCGAGAATTCATATGCTGCATTCGATATCCGGATACACCTTGTCGAGCTGGGCCATGATGCCGCCGATGGACGGCTTTTTCTCCACCAGGTAGACCTTGTGACCGGCATCGGCCAGGTCGAGGGCGGCCTGGATGCCGGCCACGCCGCCGCCGATCACCAGCGCCGCATCGGTCACCGGGATCTCTTCCTCGTCCTGGGGATAGAGCCAGTGGGCGCGGGCGACGGCTACCTTGACAATATCTTTGGCCTTGCGGGTGGCGGCTTCCCGGTCGCCCGGCGTGACCCACGAACAATGTTCGCGGATATTGGCCATCTCCAGCAAATAGGGGTTCAGTCCCGCTCCTTCGATGCACTTGCGAAAGATCGCCTCATAAGAAGTGGGGGAGCAGGAGGCCACCACCACCCGGTTCAGGTTATGCTCATAGATAGCCCGCTGGATCTCCTGCTGGCCCGGATCGGCGCAGGTGTACTTGTTGCGGACCGCTGCGACCACATTGGGCAGGGTCGCTGCGTACTCACGGACCGCTTCCGTATCCACCGCCCCGGCGATATTCGAGCCACAGTCGCACACGAACACGCCGATGCGCAAATTCTCGGTAGGCAACTTATTCCTCCTGTTCTACGTTCCTTCTCTCCGGTCGGGATTCTGATCCCCCGACCTGCCGAACCCGATCAACCCTTAACTCCCTTGCTTCCGCTGCCAGATGTCGTAGCGATGGCCGCGGATATAGTCGTGTTCTCGAGCAGCCCTTCGTTCCCGAGAAGCCTGTTCCACAGCTTCGTGAACGCTGGCACGAAATTCCTCCGAGTCAAATTGCTCCTTGCGGAAAAAGTCAAAGGCATGGAACTCCCGAAACGCCCGGCGCTGGATTTCCATCGTCCCGTGTCCGGTGATCATGATGACCTGGGTGAATGACTCCTGCTTCCGAATCTGGTCCAATAGTTCCATCCCGTCCTGATTGGTTTCGTCCGCCTCCACCAGCCGGATGTCCACAATCGCCAGGTCAAGGTCCTTGGTCTGCTCCAGGACTTCTCGGGCCTCCTGAAGGGTGGCGACCGCCTCCACCTGATGTCCCTCCCGCTGGAGCAAGCCTGTCAACAGTTCCCGCCAATCCGCAAAATCTTCCACGATCAGGATCTTGCCTCGCATCCTGTTCCCTCCGATCTGCCTGACTCGTTCCTCACCCGACCGGCGTCGCCGCTGGCAGCCGCACGGTGAAGGTAGTTCCGGCGCCTGGTTGGCTCTGACACGCGATCGTCCCGCCCTGGCGCTCCAGGAAGGTGCGCACCCACCACAGCCCAAATCCCAGCCCCTCGGCACTCGGCTGGAACAGGTCCCAGAGGTGCGCCATCTGTTCCGGAGGAATGCCTCGACCGGTGTCGTGGACCTCAACCACGATCCAGGCATTGGCCCGATCCGGTTCCAACCGGGTGCATACCCGTAGTTGCTGGCAGGCCAGGCCCTGCATGGCCCTTCGGGCATTGAGGATCAGCTCCAGAAAGATGTCCACCAACAACGAACTGCTTTCCACAGGAGGCAGGCCGGGATCATACTCCCGGATCACCTGGATATCGGAAGGCAGACCCGCCGCCTGCAAGGCTTCATTCAACAAGAGGTTCACATCCAGCCGGGTGGCGGGACCGGACTCCTGGAAAGGCCGGAAGAGGGCGTCGCTGATGCGGAGGATGTACCGGCTGTTGCGTTCGATGCGGTCCAGGTTGGCCTCGATCCACTCCCGATCGGCGGACGGCATCTCGACCCCGATCAGGACGCGGCGAACCTCGGCGGCGCTGGCCGGCACGACCCCGATCAAGTTGTTGATCCGATGGGCCAGCGCTGTGGCCGTCTGACCCATGACCGTCCACTTTTCGGCCGCTACCCGTCGCTCCTGTTCATCGAGCAACGCCTGGTGCATCCGCTGCAACTCCTGGTGGCGGGTTGCGTTCTGGATGGCGATGACCGCTTCCTGGGCCAGAGCCTGGAGCAGTTCGACATCCTGTTCATCAAAGGCAGCCAATCGCGCGCTTTCGAGCAGCAACACCCCCAGGAGTTCTTCGTCCTGCCCCTCGCTCAAGTTGCTCAGCAACGGTACGGCCACCGTGGAGCGCATTTCGGGAAACAGCACCACATAGTGGGGGTCGGTCCGGACATCCGGGCTTAGATAGGGTTGTCGGAGTTCCGCAACGCGGCCGGCGATCCCCTGGCCCAGCCGGGGTGCATACGCCTGTTTCTCTGGCGTCCATCCTTCTCCCAGACAGGCCTTAAGGGGCAACTCGCCGGTTTCCGGATTCAGGAGACGCAGCGAACCATGTTCCGCGCCGACCAACTCCACCGCCTTTTCCAGGATCAGGTTCAATACCCGCTCCAATTCCAGGCTAGCGCTGAGGGCCAGGTCAATGGCATGGAGAGCGCGAAACTGGGCCGTCATCCGCGCCAGACGTTCCGTTTGCTGGAGCATGGCCGCCGCCAGGTCGGCCAGCGGCTGCAGCAGAGCGACGTCCCGCGCATCGAAAACCCGGCCCGGGGCTTTGTCGGTGATCACCAGGACGCCGCGCACCGCCTCGCGCCAGAGAGCGGGCACCGCCACCATCGCCGGCTGATCCAGGCCCCCCTGGATCACCGCTTCGCGGCGGGCGCACACCGGTTCCAGCACCTTTTCCCAGGGCCGTTCGGGCAATTCATAGGCGGCCAGCAGCCGGAGAGCCGGTTGGGCCGGATCACAGCCGTAGAACCCTCCTCCACTGGCATGCAGCAGGACCGCTGCCTGCTTCACTGCGCTTTGCAGCCACGTCGGGTCCATGAACTCTGCAGTCTCCCGTTCGCGCCGCATCCGCCTCTCTGCCTTAGCCTTTCCCGATCGCCTTGTAGGTGAATCCCGCCGCCCGCACCGTTGCCGCCTCGAATACGTTCCGACCATCCACCAGGATCGGGGTGCGCATCACCTCCCGCAGCCAGGCCAGGTCCAGGGCAAAGTAGGGCTTGTGCTTGGTGACGATCACGGCCGCATCGGCCTGGCGCAGGGCTTGTTCCAGGTTGCGGGTCAGTTCATAGCCCTCCAACTCCCGGACGTAGGGGTCATGGGCAACCACGGTGGCGCCCTTTCTCTGCAATGCTTCGATGACCGGCGCCGCCGGGGTGTTGCGGGTGTCGTCCGAGTCCTCCAGATAAGCGACCCCCAATACGGCGATTTTGGCCTGGGCGATATGGACCCCTCGCTCGTTCAGCGCCTGCTCGGTCAGTTCCACCAGGTGGAGAGGCATCGAGTCGTTGATCTCCCGCGCCAGGGCGATCATCCGCATCGGCACCGGATAGGCGCCGTAGGTGTCCACGCCAAACTTGAGCAGCCAGGGATCTTTCGGCAGGCAGTGGCCGCCCACGCCGGCGCCGGGCAGGTGCATGTGGCGGTCGTGGCGGGCGTTCATCAGGCGGCGGATCTCGTAGACATCCACCCCCATCGCCTCACACACCAGAGCCATTTCGTTGGCAAAGGCGATGTTGACATCGCGGTAAGCATTCTCCATCGTCTTGGCCAGCTCGGCGGTGAGCAGGCTGGTGGGCGTGATCTCGCGGCGGACAATCGTCTTGTACAACTCGACCGCTCGCCGGGTGCTCTCTTCGTTGATCCCACCGACCACCCGCGGAAAATCGGTGATATACTCCAACAATTTGCCGGGCATGACCCGTTCGTAGGAAAAGGCCAGGTAAAAGTCCTCGCCGGCCCGCAGCCCGGACCCCTCCTCCAGGATCGGCTTGACCACATGCTCGGTCGTGCCGGGAGCGACGGTGGACTCGATAATCACCAACGTCCCCGGCTGGAGATAGGCAGCCGCCTGAGCGCTCACCGTCCGCAAGCTCAGGTACTCCGGGATCCGTTCCGTGTTGGTGGGCGTCTGGACGTCGATCAGGATCACATCGGCCTCTTTACACACCGAAAAATCGTCGGTGACGCGCAGGGTTTTCTTTTCCAGGACCACACGATGGATCAGTTCGTCCATGCCCGGCTCGTCACCCTCGAACGGGTTCTTGCCGCTGTTGATCCACTCGATCTTCCACCCCGACCGCTTGGAACGCCGCTGCACGCCGATCACGGTGTGGCCGGGCACATCGGCCAGCAGGGCCGCGGCCGGGATGCCCACATAGCCCATGCCGATCACCACAATGGTACGCTTTATTTCTGCCATCTCCTCATCCCTTCTCCCGCCTTTTTGGAACAAGACCCGACCGATGTCAAGAGGGCTCCGCCTTCGTGCCATCGCCGAGTCTCTCGGCCAACAAGGTAGTCAGGTCGCGGATGTCGATCCCCAGCTCTTCCCTCAGGGCCGGATCGCTCTGGGCGCATTTGAAATGGATCTGACACTTGACGCAGGCCGTGACCAGGCACTCGGCGCCGGTTGCTTTGGCCTCGCGCAGCCGCTCCACCTGGATGTTCTTGCTCACCTGCCCACATTGGGTCCAACAACTGGTGCCACAACAGAGCGACGCCTTGCCCGTCCGTCCCATCTCGATCCGATGCAGGCCCAGGCGGTCCATCAACTGGCGGGGGGCGTCGTACACCCCCAGGTGACGGCCCAGGCGACAGGGATCCTGGTAAGTGACGGTCGGTGACATGTCTTCCGCTTTGAGATTGAGCCGGTCACCGATCCCCGGCTGGGCCAGGAACTCGGTCAGGTGGAACACGCGCAGGGGATGGCCTCCCACCAGGCGAGGATAATCGAGTTTCAAGGTCCGAGCGCATTCCGGGCATGTGGTCACAATCTGCTGTGCGCCGGATGCCTGGATCTGTTCCAGGTTCAATCGGGCCAGAGCCTGAAACGTCTCCCAGTCGCCCTCCCAGAGCTGATCGTGGCCGCAGCAGCGCTCGTCGGCCAGGACCTGGGGTTCGATGCCCAGATGGTTCAGGATGCGGATTGCCGCCCGCGCGATCTCGATCCCCTCACAGCCGATCTTTTTGAACAGGGCGTCATAGTAGGGCAGACATCCCACAAAGTAGAGAACGTCCGAATCGTGGGAGACCCGCAGATCGCCGTCGATCCAGCCAAGCCGGTCCTGAGCCGGGTTGGCGTGGGCCATGATACGGCCCCATACCTGAATGACCTCGCTATGGGAGCATTCCCCCTTTTGGCCCTTCTCCTGGGCCATCGCCCGGGCGTCGCGCAGGAACTCGGAAAAGTAGACTCCTGACGGGCAGAGTTCGCTGCACCGTTTGCAAGTCAGGCACGACCAGAATAACGGGTCGTCCAGGACCTCGTCAGGATGCCCCTGGACCGCCTTTTCCACCAGGAGGCGGGGACTGGTGTATTGTCGTGTTTCCCAGCGGGTGATCGGGCATACGGCACTGCACTTGCCACAGTCCAGGCAGTACCAGACCCGATTCTGACTCATCACACTTGGCAAGCGTTCCATGGTGGGCTACTTTCCATTGAGACCGGCGATAAAGTCTCGGACTTTGGTCACAAATGCCTCGCCATCCCCGGCATCTACCCAGTCCAGCTTGAGTTGCTCGCGGCGATACCCCAGCAGTCCAGCCAGTTGCCTGGCTTCGGCCAGAACTTCTTCCGCGCGGTGGTTGCCGAACTGGTAATGGCACTCTCCGGGCGGGCAGCCCAGCAGCAGGACCCCCGCTGCTCCTTTTTCAAACGCCTTCAAAATGACGCCGCTGCTCAGACGTCCCAGGCAGGTGACTCGCAGGGGAAAGACGCTGGCCGGAAACCCAAGGCGCGCCCCCCCGGCGGCCTCCAGACCGCTGTAGCCACTCCAATTGCAGGTGAATACGACGACTCGTGCGCGATCGTTCATCTTCCGAGAACCTGTTCCAGCATGACCTCGAGGTGCTCATCACTCATGTGAGGCACGGTGATCGCTCCCGAAGGACAGTGGGCGGCGCAGGTCCCGCAGCCGACACAGATGGCCGGATCGATCCACGCCGTGCGGTGCGGGTCCTCCCCAATCAATTGGGGAGCGCCGAATTCACAGACCTGCACGCAGGTGGCGCAGGCCCGACAGCGGCTGGGCGTGACCAGAGCCGTCTGAAGGGGCGAACGCATCTCCTGACGGCCCAGCCAGGCAGCCACCTGCGCGGCGGCGGCCGCGCCGACGGTGGCCGGATCGAGGGCCGGATCGCAATAAAAGATGCCAGGGCGATGGGTGAGGATGCCATTCCCGAACGGATCGGGCTGAAGTCGGGGGGCATTCCCATCGAACGCCGCCAGCAGATGGACCTGTTCCTCGGCATCGCGGGGGATGAGCACCAGCGCCGAAGCCTGCCAGAGCCGATCCTGCGCCATCACCTGGTATTGCCCCCCACTGCGCCGCACCTGGCCGGGCGCCTCTTCCAGGTGGCGGACCGCAATGCCCTCTCCGGTCAGGGCGGCGCGGCAGGCCAAGGCCGCCTCGCCGCCGCCAAGGATCAAAGCGGAACGGTCCACAGTCGGCTTTTCCGGCGCCTTGAGTATGGGAGCCCTGGCTCTGGCAATGGCTGCCGCCAGTAAGGCGGTGGCTTTCGCCGTGGCCGCCGGTGGATCGTCGGCATGGACCCAGGCGCACTGCTCCCGAATGTTGACAAACTCGAACAAGACCGGAGTCCGGTCCTTACCCGTGGTTGGCATCATGTCCATCAGCCGCGAGGGATGGTCGGGGAACACGCCCAGGTTGGCCTTGCACCGCACCCGCTGATAGGTGCAGCTATAGCATATCTGGTCGAGGGCACAACAGGAGCAGGCCGCCAGCACCACGCGGTTCAGGCGGTTTGCCGTCACGGCGCGCCATATCTCTTCGGCGGCTTCCGGCGAACAGGAAAAGGGCAAGACCTGGGCATCCACCACATCCGGCCAGGCAGCCACCCGTCGGCGCACCGTTTCCGTATCCACCACCCCGGCGATTTCCCCTCCACATTGGCACACAAAGACGCCGATGCGGGCCGCTTCCCGGTCGCTGATCATCGGGCCGGGAGCCGGCAGAGGGCGGCGCTCGGTGAGCAGATCGAACATGACCTGGGCGGCTACCGCCGAAGCGGTGGTCAGTTCAGTGGGCGGCAGCCGGTAGACGCCTCGACCCTCGGCCAAGGGTAGGCCCCAGCGGGCCGGATCGCCGGCACAGAGGATCGCCCCAATCTCCAGATCGACCAACCTCTCCGGTTGCTCGTGGACAATCGCCCCTGGCTGGCAGGCTCGGACACAGGCCAGGCATTCGCTGCACGGGCCGCACACCAGACACCGCTGCGCTTCGGCCATCGCCTGCTCGGCGGTGTACCCTAGCTCCACCTCAGCATAGCTGGTCAGACGTTGGGCCATGGGCAACAGCGGCACCGGCACCCGCGGCTTGGGCACCCGTTCTTCCTCGGTCAACTCCCGACGGGCAATGGGAACTTCACGGGCGTCCACCACCACCTCGTGGGGGGGCTGACCCTGCAGGTAGGCGTCGATGGCCGCGGCCGCCTTTTTGCCCATGCCGATCGCCTCGATCACGGCCATCTTGTCGCTGGTGACGGCGTCGCCGACGGCAAAAACGCCCGGCCGGGTGGTCATGAATCTCACCCCATCTACATGGATCCGTTCTTCCCGGGTGACGGTGATCCCGTGACCTTCTCCCAGTTGTTCCAGGTCCGGGGCCTGGCCGATGGCCAGCACCACCAGGTCGAGGTCGATCCGGAATTCGCTGCCCGCGATCGGCACCGGCCGCCGACGGCCGCTGGCATCCGGCTCTCCCAGTTTCATGCGCAGGCATTCCAGAGCGGCCACTCCATTCTCTGCATCGCCAATGACCCGCACCGGCGAGACCAAAAATTCGATCTGGACCCCCTCCTGCTCGGCGTCCTCCACCTCCTCCGGGATGGCCGGCATCTCGTTCCGCGTACGCCGATAAAGGATGCGCACCTCCTGAACCCCAAGCCGGCGAAGCGACCGGGAGACATCCATGGCCGTGTTGCCGCCCCCCAGAACGGCAACCCGGGTCTGGGCGCCGCGTCGGAGCCATCGCTCTAGGGTTGCCTTGTACTGCGGGTCATCCAGTTGCTGCGACAGGTTGATCACCTTCAGCAGTTCGATACCGTGAACCACCCCGGGCAATTCCTCTCCTGGGATGCGCAGGGTATGGCTCCTGTGGGCGCCGATCGCGAGACAGATGGCCTCATATCCCATCCGGAACAGGTCATCCAGGCTATGGTCCCCGCCCGCCCCGATGGTAGTATTCAACCGGATCTCGACCCCCCGATTCTGGATCTGCTGGTACTCGCGAGCGATCACCTCGCGGGGCAGCCGGTAGGTGGGGATGCCGACGGCCATCATCCCGCCGATGACCGGCAGCTTCTCGAACACCGTTACCCGATAGCCCAACCGCGCCAACCGGTCGGCGACGGTGATCCCGCCCGGACCGGCCCCTACCACCGCTACCCGCTTGCCGTTCGGCGGGGGAAGGGGAGATTCTTGCCTGGGGACAGGCTCCAGATCGGCGACAAAACGTTTCAGCAAGCGGATGGCGACCGCCTTGTCCACCTCGGCGCGGCGGCAGTTGACCTCGCAGGGATGGGTGCAGATGCGCCCGCAGATGCCGGGCAACGGGATCGCTTCCCGGATCAGATCGATGGCTTCCTGAAAGCGGCCCTGGGCAATCAGCGCCACATAGCCCTGGACGTGGATGCCTCCCGGACAGGCATTGGAGCAGGGCGCCTTGCCGATCTTGTCGATCGCCGCACATCCCGGCTGCCCGTCGCGTACCAGGTGGATCGCCTTCCGATCAGTGCCCGGCACCGTCACCGGGCATACGGTCAGGCAATCGCCGCAGGCGGTACATTTGGACAGATCCACATAGCGCGGGTGCTGTCGTAACTCGATGCGGAACCGTCCGGCCTCGCCTTCCACCCGGCTGAGGTGGGTCTGAGTCCACACCGTAATATTGGGATGTTTGCACACCTCCAGAAGCCGGGTGTGTTGCCAGCGGCTGGGAAGGGTAAAACGGTCCTCTTGACCCAGGAACGGAGCTGATTCCACCAGGTGGACCTGGATCCCGGCATCCGCCAGGTCCAGCGCTGCCTGGCATCCGGCTGGGTTGCCTCCGAGGATCAGTGCGCCTCTAGTCACCAGGAACTCCTTTTTGCAATGTGCGTGAAGGGATACCCGTTCGCTGCCGGCGTCCGGCCTCTACCCCAGAATATCGTGGAGGATCTCCACCGCGCTGCGGACCAGTCCGGGACAAAGGGTCTGGGAAATGCCCTGCTCCTCTACCTGCTGTCTCCCCTCTGGAGTACTCAAGTCGTAGCCCAGCAGTTCCCGGCACACCGTGGACCCGTTGCGCTGTCGGAATCGCTCGGCGAACTGCTGAACCAGGGCGTAGGTCCGTTCTTTGCTTTCGTCGTCGTCCGGCTTGATCTTCGCATATTTGAGCCCGATGACCATAAATGCCCCCGTCACCGCCCCGCACGTCGCCCCCAACCGACCCATACCGCTGCCAAAGGCGCCGGAAACCCGCAGGGCCAATTCGCCGTCCAGGCCAAACCGCTCGGCATAGGCCGAGAAGACCGACTGGGAACAACTGAATCCCTGTTCAAACAGTGAGGCCGCTCGCTCGATTTCTGGCAGGCTATCCATTGCCGATGAACTTTGACTCCTTGTCTGCAGGTTTCTATCCTTCGCCCACGAGTGGATGGCCGCCGGCTCGCTGCCGGAGGCCCTCTTCATAGCCGATGTCAAATGCCTTCAGGTTCAGATCGAGGGTCTTGGGCGGCACCGAGTCGGTGACCGACTGGCGCATGGCCTCCCGTCTCACCACGCCGACCATCGCCGTCCAGAAGCCGAGCAGCACGGTGTTGGCCGCACGATTATTGCCCAGTTCCTCGGCGATCTGGGTGGCGGGCAGGCCGTAGGTGACGATGTCCTGACGGTGGTCCTCCCGGAGCTTGACCAGCCCGCTGTCGATCAGCAGCGTGCCGCCCGGTGCAAGGGTGGGCACATACTTGCTGTAGGCTTCCTTGGACATGATGATCATGCTGGTTGGCTGGATCAGGTGGGGATGATGGATGGGATCGCTGGAAATGACCACCTGGGCGCCGGCCGCGCCACCACGCGCTTCGGGTCCGTAACTCTGGGTGAAACAGGCCTCCAATCCGTCATAGATGGCGGCCGCCTGGCCGATGATCCGACCAGCGCTGATAATCCCCTGACCACCAAAACCTCCCAGTTGTACCTCGGTGCGAGGCACCCGATCGGTTCTCTTGGGAAATCGCGGACGGCTATCAAGCGCCTTCTTTTCCGCCAGCCACCACTTTTCGGCCAGGGCCGCCTGCCGGTCAATCGCTGCCTTGAGGTCCGGCTTGGGATCATCCAGGAATTTGCCCTCGATGATTTCAACGATCTCGCCTTTTTCGTTGACCCGGATCTCGGCATCTTTGGGGTGGGTGCCATGCATGGTTCGGCCCACCCTCTGGTAATGCTTCATCACCTCCAGGCCGCGCCGTCCCAGGCCCTCCGGGTCAAGCCCCCGCCCCTCCGGATTCCAGCGGGCATAGGCGGTGGAGCAGGGGGCGATCACCTCCACAAAGCTGAACCCGGGGTGGGTGAGCGCCTCGCGCAGGGTCCATTCCAGTTGCCGGGCGTGGAGGACGGTCCACCGGGCGACGAACGACGCCCCGCTGGCGGCGGCCAGATAGGGCAGGTTGAAGGGATATTCAAAATTGCCGTATTGGGTTGTCACTGCCCGCGCTTCGTGAGGCGTGGTCGGACCCACCTGCCCGCCGGTCATGCCGTAGTTAAAGTTGTTGACACAGACCACGGTGATTTCGAGATTACGTCGGGCAGCATGGATAAAGTGGTTGCCGCCAATGCCGGCGATGTCGCCATCGCCCGAGAGGACCACGACTTTTAACTCGGGATTCGCCAGTTTCAACCCGGTGGCAAAGGGAATTGCCCGGCCATGGGTGGTGTGAAAAGAGTCCAGGCGGACGTAGCCGGCAATACGGCCCGTGCAGCCAATGCCCGACACCACTGCCACCTTATCCAGGTCCCATCCCCGGTTCTTCTCCAGCCATTGGAGGGCGCCGATGAAGGTCGTCAGAGCCGTGCCGAGGCCACAGCCCTGGCACCAGATGTGGGGCAGCCGCTCCCCACGCAACAGCTCATCCATCGGGTGCAGGCCGGTCACCCAGTCGCTTTCGTCCGGTGGCTCGTACCCCAGATGTTTGAGCCTCTCGCTCCGATGCATCTCCTCTTCAGGCATGGCGTTACTCCTCCGCCGATTCGAACGCGGCGCCCGTGGGGCGCTCCCACTGGACCTCTCGACCCGCCGCCTGTCGGATCACGTTCAGGACATGCTCGGGCTCCAGGATGTCGCCGCCGGCCCGGTTCGCGCCCAGAACCAGCGCATGGCCGCAAGCGCACCGTTCCACTTCCCGGATCATCTGGCCCATGTTGATCTCGGGCACGACAAAGGCCCGGACCCGCTTGGCCAACTGACGGATCTGCTCGTCGGGGAACGGCCAGGCGGTGATCAGTCGCAGATAGCCCACCCGGATTCCCTCCCGCCGGGCCAGTTCGATGGGCCACAGCGAAGTCCGCGCTGAAATGCCGTACGAGACCACGACCACTTCTGCATCCTCCAGGTCTTTCCCTTCGACCTGGATGATCTCGTCGCGATGGGCGCGGATCTTGTTCACCAGCCGCCTGATATTCCATTCGTGGGCTCGGGCGTTCATCACCGGGTACCCCCGTTCGTCGTGGGTCAGGCCGGTGACATGGATGCGGTATCCCTCCCCGGCAGCGGTCATCGGCGAGATATAGCCGTTTCCGAAAGCCGTCCGCCCGTTGCGAAAGATGCGAAAATGATCGGGTTCCACGTCTCCTCTGCGCACCTGGGGACGGTGAACGATCTCGATCTCTTCCGGGGGAGGGATGACCACCTTTTCGGTCATGTGGCCCACTTCGGCATCGGTCATGATCAGCACCGGAACCCGATACTTTTCCGACAGATTAAAGGCGCGGATCGTCAGATCGAACAGCTCCTGCGGGGAGATGGGGCACAGGGCGATAATCTCGTAATCGCCATGGGAACCCCAGCGGGCCTGCATCATGTCCTGCTGGCCCACCAGCGTGGGCAAGCCGGTAGAGGGACCGCCCCGCTGGACGTTGACCAGGACGCACGGCGTCTCGAGCATGATGCCCAGGCCCAGGTTCTCCATCATCAGCGAAAAGCCCGGTCCGCTGGTGGCGGTCATCGCCTTGACGCCCGCCCAGGAGGCGCCCAGCACGGCGTTCATCGAGGCCAGCTCGTCTTCCATCTGGATATAGATGCCGCCCACCTGAGGGAGCCGGACCGACATCCGTTCGGCGATCTCGGTGGCAGGCGTGATCGGATAGCCGGCGAAAAACCGACAACCGGCCAGGATCGCCCCTTCCGCCGCCGCATAATCGCCCATCAAAAAGTGTTCTCCGGTCAGCAAGCCTCGTGGTTCACTCATCGCTTTCCCTCGTCCCGGCGGATAGGCTCGATCCGGTCAGGTATCCGCGCCCCCCCATCGGTCACATAGATGGCAAAATCGGGACAGAGCAACGTGCACAGACCGCAATTGACACAGTGAGCACCGTCCACGATCTCAGGAGGATGGTATCCTTTGGCATTGGTACGCCTGGACATCGCCAGGACATGTTGGGGGCAAAACTCGACACAAAAACCGCATCCTTTGCACCGATCCTCAATAATGTGGACAATGCCCTGAGGTACACGGACACGGTCCCGATCTAATGGTTGTCTCCAATACGCCACAGTCCCTCCTCGCTACCCCAACCAGCAGATTGATCCCAGTATACCTACAGACACCTTTGCTGTCAAGAAATCTATACAAATTGTTTGGTAATGTCGTCGTCCCCCACGATCTCAAGCGAATTGGGCCGCCAATTCGGCGATCTCGCCGGGGTGGCGGGCAACTCGTACCCCCACCGCTTCAAAGGCGGCGATCTTTTCGGCGGCGGTGCCCTCCCCGCCCTCGATAATGGCCCCCGCATGGCCCATTCTCTTACCGGGAGGAGCGGTTTGCCCGGCGATAAAGGCGGTGACCGGCTTGCTCATGTGTCGGGCGATAAAATCGGCCGCACGCTGTTCGTCGCTGCCGCCGATCTCGCCGATCAACACCACCTGCTCGGTGTGCGGGTCTTCTTCAAACAGGCTCAACACCTCGATAAAGTCAGTGCCCACAATGGGGTCGCCCCCGATGCCAATGGCGGTGGATTGTCCTAATCCTCTCTCGGTCAAGGCATAGACCACCTCGTAGGTCAGCGTGCCGCTGCGCGAGACCACACCCACCGGACCGGGGATATGGATATGGCCGGGCATGATCCCCACCTTGGCCTCTCCCGGCGTAATGATACCGGGGCAGTTGGGGCCGATGAGGCGGGTAGGGACACAATCCAGGTATGCCCGGATTTTGATCATGTCCAGCACCGGAATCCCTTCGGTGATGCAGACCACCACCTGAATGCCGGCATCGGCCGCCTCGAGGATGGCATCGGCGGCGAAACGGGCCGGCACATAGATAATAGAGGTGTTGGCCTCGGTGGCCTCCACCGCCTCGCGGACGGTGTCGAACACCGGGACGCCGGCGACCCAACTTCCCCCCTTGCCGGGAGTCACACCGGCGACCACGTTGGTCCCATACTCGATCATTTGCCGGGTATGAAATTCGCCTTCTCGACCGGTGATCCCCTGCACGACCAGACGGGTCTGTTTGTTGACCAGGATGCTCATAGTACCAGCTCCCCTCGCGCTGCCGCCACGGCCTTTTGCGCTGCTTCTGAAAGTGTGGTTGCGGTGATCATTCTGGCTTCGTTCAGGATCTGGCGGCCCTGCTCCTCGTTGGTGCCCACCAGCCGGGCGACCATCGGCACCCGGGTTGGCACCTCGCGCAGCGCTTCCAGGATGCCTTTCGCCACTTCATCACAGCGGGTAATTCCCCCAAAGATGTTAAACAGCACCGCCTTGACATTGGGATCGGAGAGGATGATCCGCAACGCGGCGGCCACCTTGTCCGCTTGAGCGCCCCCTCCGATGTCCAGAAAGTTGGCCGGTTCACCGCCATAGAGCTTGGTGATATCCATGGTCGCCATGGCTAACCCGGCCCCGTTGACCATACATCCGATCTGGCCGTTGAGTTTGACATAGCTCAGACCATGACGACGGGCTTCCTGTTCTTCAGGCGTGTCCTCCTCGACATCGCGCATCTCGGCCAGCTCAAAATGGCGGAAGAGGGCATTGTCGTCCAGC
>JAGVRI010000015.1 GCA_018606645.1 Chloroflexota bacterium | reverse complement strand
GTTGCCGCCGGGGGTGGAGATGGTGATGCCTGGGGACAATGTGAACCTGAAGGTGAAGCTGATTGCGCCGGTGGCGTTGGAGGCCGGTTCGCGGTTCGCCATCCGCGAGGGGGGCCGGACGGTGGGCGCGGGCGTCATCACCAAGATTCTGGAATAAGCCGGGAGTGAAGCCTCCGCGCTCAGGACCTAAATTCGAGGAAAACTATGGCCAAGCAGAAGATCAGAATTCGACTTAAATCTTTCGATCACCGGATCCTCGATCAGTCGGCGCGCCAGATTGTGGATGCAGCAGAGCGAACGGGTGCTCAGGTAGTAGGGCCTGTGCCGTTGCCAACTCGCATTGAACGGTTCACGGTGAACCGGTCCCCGTTCATTGATAAAGATTCGAGGGAACAGTTCGAGATCCGAACTCATAAACGTTTGATCGACGTGATCGAACCTGGATCCAAAACGGTCGATCAACTGATGCGTCTGCAATTACCGGCCGGGGTGGACATCGAGATCAAACTTTAACAACTGAAAATCTGTCACAGCCTTGGGCTAATCGCTTGAGGCCCCAGGCTGATCATGGTGAATCGGATCGGGTTGGCAAGTGCAGGGCCAGCAGAGCCCGCAAACTGCCAGCTTGGAGGGATGATGCAGGTCTGCCTAGCCTGACAGTCCCTGGGAGGTAAGAGAAGATGAAAGGAATTTTAGGCAAAAAGATCGGGATGACCCAGATCTTTAACGAGCGAGGAGAGGTCATTCCGGTCACGGTCATCGAGGCTGGACCCTGTTTTGTGGCCCAAGTCAAATCAATCGAGCGCGACGGCTATTCAGCCATCCAATTGGGGTTTGAGGAGGTCAAACCCAAGCGGCTGAACAAGCCTCAGTTGCAACATCTGCGGAAGAGCGATCTTCCGCCGTTGCGCTATCTGCGCGAAATTCGAATGGACGAAGAAGACGCGTCCCGCTTTAAGGAGGGGCAGAAGGTAACGGTGGACCTCTTTGAAGCAGGGGAGTACGTGGATGTAACCGGCACCTCCAAAGGTAGAGGCTTTGCCGGCGTGGTCAAACGTCACGGTTTCCGCGGGGGACCCACGACCCATGGCCAATCGGACCGGCTTCGTGCGCCCGGTTCGATTGGAGCGTGCAAAACACCGGGTCGCATCATGAAGGGAAAGCGAATGCCGGGCCACATGGGGAATGAGCGAGTCACAGTACAAGGTCTTGAGATCATGATGGTGGATCCAGAACGAAATCTCTTGGTCGTGCGTGGCGCAGTGCCTGGGGCGCAGAATGGATTGCTGTTGATCCGCCAAGCGCGCAAGACCCGATTGCTGAAAAAGGCACGCAAATGAGTCCCGATCGCCTGCTATCAAGAGGTATGATGAGGAGTATTGTCCATGCGAGTGCCTGTTTATAACGTTCGAGGCGAGCAGGTCAGTGAAGCCGAGCTACAGGATTTTATCTTTGCAGCCCCGGTCAACCAGGCGTTGATGCATCAGGCGCTGCTGCGCCAGTTGGCCAATGCACGACTGGGGACTCATAAGACCAAGACACGAGGTGAAGTCAGCGGGGGAGGCCGGAAGCCTTGGCGACAGAAAGGGACCGGGCGCGCTCGTCAGGGGAGCATTCGCGCACCACACTGGCGAGGAGGAGGGATTGTGTTTGGACCGACTCCCCGCAGTTATGAGCAAAAAATGCCCCGCAAGATGCGTCGTCAGGCGTTGCGTTCCGCCTTGTCGGTAAAAGCAGCCGGGTCGCAATTGGTGCTGTTGGATGATCTAACGATGTCCGAACCCAGGACCAAAGAGATCAAGGCGATGTTAACCAATCTGGGGATTACCTCGTCGGCTTTGATCTTGCTGCCGCAGCGGGATGAGGTGATCCTGCGTTCGGTCCGTAACCTGCCGGAAGTCAGGACATTGGTGGCGCAGTATCTGAATGTGCGTGATCTGCTCCAATATGAGTATGTTGTTATGCCCCTGGCCTCGGTGCAGGTGATCGAGAGCTTCCTGGGTCAATCGGCGTAGGGGAGAAGGGCGATGAATGTGTATCAAGTGTTGAAACGTCCCATCTTGACGGAAAAAACAGACTACCAACGCGATCATAACCAGTATATTTTTGAGGTGGACCGCCGGGCCAACAAACATCAGATCAAGGAAGCAGTGGAGAAAATCTTTGATGTGCGGGTGGTAGCTGTCAACACGATGGTGCTCAAGCCCAAACGCCGTCGAATGGGCCGAAAAGTTATCGTTTCCCGGCCGGCGTGGAAGCGAGCCGTGGTCACGCTGGCTCCCGGCGAACGAATTCAGGAGTTCTTTGAGGGGGTCTAACCAGACCGCGAACGTAGCCGCAGGTTGTGTGTAGGGGGTAGAGAGATGCTAAAAGTTTACAAGCCAACTTCGCCGGGACGGCGGGGGATGAGTGTCTCCACCTTTGAGGAGATCACCCGAACCAGTCCAGAAAAATCGCTGTTGCAGCCGCTGAAGAAAAGCGCCGGGCGTAATTTTCGAGGCAAAATCACGGTTCGCCATCGGGGAGGAGGTCATAAGCGGCGGTACCGAGTGATCGATTTCAAGCGGGACAAGTTCGGGATCCCGGGCCGGGTGGCGGCGATCGAATATGATCCCAACCGTTCCGCACGGATCGCTCTCGTGGTGTATGCCGACGGAGAAAAGCGCTATATCATTGCTCCGCTGGGTCTCAAAGTCGGGGATACGGTCATGTCCGGGCCAGACGCCGAGGCACGGGTGGGAAGCGCGTTGCCGTTGATGAATATCCCGGTGGGAACGACCATTCACAATATCGAGTTGTATCGAGGCCGGGGAGGGCAATTGGTCCGTGCGGCGGGTACGTCGGCTCAACTGTTGGCCAAGGAAGGAAAATATGCCCATGTCCGACTCCCGTCCGGTGAAGTGCGGCTGATCGATGTCCAGTGCATGGCGACGGTGGGCCAGGTGGGCAATACCGATCACGGGAACATTTCGCTCGGCAAGGCCGGTCGCAAGCGCTGGCTGGGGTTCCGTCCGACCGTCCGGGGTTCGGCCATGGATCCGAATTCGCATCCTCACGGAGGTGGGGAAGGGCGGTCCCCGATCGGGATGCCGGGCCCCAAGTCTCCCTGGGGAAAGCCGACCCTGGGGTACAAAACACGAAAGAACAAGGCCACCGACAAATGGATCGTGCGGCGGCGTGGCAAGAAACGGGCATGAGGCGCCGGGTGCAGGAACTGGCTGGGAATATTGCCATGGTGCACGGGAACTGGAGGTAAGAGATGTCGAGATCGCTGAAGAAAGGACCCTACGTAGATCCCAAGTTGTTGCGGAGGATCGAGGAAATGAACCGGCCAGGCGTGCCTAAGCGGGTGGTGAAGACCTGGTCGCGGGCTTCGACCATCTTCCCTCAAATGGTCGGCCATACCATTGCGGTCCACGATGGGCGACGCCATGTACCGATCTATATTAGCGAGAACATGGTCGGTCATAAGCTTGGTGAATTTGCGCCGACCCGTACTTTCCGGGGTCATACCAAGAAGGAACGAAAGACCCGGACCAGGTAAGGAGAGAGGGAACGATGGAGGATTTTGAAGTCCGGGCTGAGAGCCGATACGTGTGGCAATCGCCGCGCAAGGTGCGGTTGGTAGTCGATCGGGTGCGGGGAATGGATGCAGAGCAGGCGCTCAGTGTTCTGAAGCTCATGCCGCACCGGGCTGCCAGGTCGGTGTACAAATTGCTCAATTCGGCAGTGGCCAATGCAGAAAACAATTTTGGGATGGCAGCGGAGGACCTGTATATTGCTCATATTTCGGCTGATCCGGGCCCAATGCGTCGCTGGCGCCGCTTTGGGGCACGAGGTCGGTTCAAACCAATTCGGAAGCGGTCATCCCATATCAAAGTAATCTTGCGCGAACGAGCGCCTACTGAGAGTTAGGGGGCATGACATGGGGCGGAAAGTACATCCATATGGCTTCAGGCTGGGGTATATCAAAGATTGGAAAGCTCGCTGGTATGCGGAGAAACGTGAGTTTGCCGAACTGCTCGTGGAGGATTTTCGGGTCCGCAAGATGATCCGCGACGAATTGGGGCATGCTGGCATCTCGACCATCGAGATCGAGCGCTTCCCGAGAGCCAAGCAGTTATCGGTCAAGATCTGGACGGCCAAGCCGGGGATCGTGATTGGGCGCAAAGGTCAGAATGTCAATATCCTGCGCAAGAAGCTGGAGGACCTGACCCAGAAAAAGGTCCATGTGGATGTGCAGGAGATCGAACGCCCCGAACTCGATGCCTATCTGGTAGCGGAGAGTATTGCCCAGCAGATTGAACGTCGCATCTCCTACAAACGGGCCATGAAACAGGCGGTCCAGCGGGCAATGCGCTTTGGCGCCCAGGGGGCCATGGTGACCTGCGCCGGACGATTGCACGGGGCCGAGATGGCCCGTCAGGAGACAGAGCGGGAAGGACGAGTCCCACGACATACATTGCGAGCGGACATTGATTATGCCCAGGCTGAGGCGTTGACGACCTTTGGTCGGATCGGGATCAAGGTCTGGATCTATAAAGGGGAAGTGCTACCCGAAAGGGAGAGCGTGGAAGCTAGTAGCAGTCTCTAGGGAGCGCTGACCACGACTCGGAGGAAAGAATCATGTTGATGCCAAAGCGCACCAAGTATCGGAAGCAGCATCGAGGGCGGATGAAGGGCAAGGCCACCCGGGGGAACACCCTCTCCTTCGGCGACTATGGCTTGCAGGCCCTCGAACCGTGTTGGATGACCAGCCGACAGATTGAGGCTGCGCGTCGGGCGATTGTCCGCTACGTGCGACGGGGCGGAAAACTGTGGATCCGGGTCTTTCCGGATAAACCGGTGACCGCCAGAGCGGCTGAAACTCGCATGGGCAAAGGGAAAGGGGCGGTGGACCACTGGGTAGCGGTTGTTCGACCGGGCCGGATGATTTTTGAGCTCTCCGGAGTTGGAGAAGATACGGCCCGGGAGGCGATGCGATTGGCAAGTCACAAGTTGCCGATCAAAACCCGCTTTGTCACTCGCAGTGAGGTGGTCGGAGGAGCGGAATGAAGTCTCGTGAGATTTGGGAAATGACGCCTGAGGAAATTCAACGCAGGCTGGATGATGCGTATGCTGAACTGTTCAATCTGCGTTTTCAATTTTCTACAGGCCAGATGCAGAATAGCGCCCGACTCCGCCAAATGCGGAGGGAGATCGCCCGCTTGAGCACTATTCTCAGGGCAAAACAGTTGCAGCGCGTACAGGAACAGGGGGCAAAATGAGAAAGCAGCGAAGGAAGTTGGTCGGCCGTGTCGTGAGCAACCGAATGGACAAGACCGTCGTGGTCCAGGTGGAGCATAAGAAACGACACCCCTTGTATGGCAAGGTGATCAACGTGCGCAAGAAATACAAAGCGCACGATGCCAGAAACGAGTGTCAGATCGGCGACCTGGTCAGAATGGTGGAATCGCGCCCCCTCAGCCGTGAGAAGCGGTGGGTGGTCACTGAGATTCTGGAGCGGAGTTGATCTCCAACGCAGCCACCTGCAGCCTAGATCATGCATCTCTGTTGGGGAAGACGGGAGGAAAGATGATTCAACAGGAGACCCGGTTAAAAGTAGCCGACAATACCGGAGGCAAGGAGATCCTGTGCATCCATATCATGGGAGGGTCGAAGCGACGCTATGGGACGGTCGGCGATATCATCATTGCCTCGGTCAAGAGCGCTGCCCCAGGCGGTTCGGTCAAGAAAGGAGATGTGGTTCGAGCCGTGATCGTTCGCACCTCAAAGGAGATACGCCGGCCTGATGGTTCGTCGATCAAATTTGATGACAATGCAGCGGTCATCCTGGATCAGGCTCGGAATCCAAAGGGAACACGCATCTTTGGTCCTGTCGCCAGAGAACTGCGCGAACTGGGGTTCATGAAGATCGTTTCGTTGGCCCCCGAAGTATTGTAAATGGTCCGTGGAGTGAGAGAGAGATGGAGCGGATTAAAAAAGGTGACACAGTAGAGGTGATCGCGGGCCGCGATTTCGCCAACGCGCGCCGTCAGGGCAGGAAGGTGCGGGGAGTAGTGCACCGCGTGATTCGTGCCTACAAGATCGACCGTCATCATCGTCGGCTGGGCCGGGATCCGGACAAGGACCGGGTGGTGGTGCAAGGCGTGAATCTGATTACCAAGCACCAACGCCGGACAGGCGACGTGCGAACGCAGTATGGGCGGATTGAGATGGAAGCGCCTATCCACATTTCCAACGTGATGTTGGTGTGTCCGTCGTGCAAAGAGGCGACTCGGGTGGGATTCCGCGTTTTTGAGGATGGTTCCAAGGTTCGCTATTGCAAGCGGTGTAATGAAGCCATTGATTGACCGAGCAGGCTGGGGAGTTGACACATGCCAAGGTTAAAGGATTTGTATCGGGACCATGTGGTTCCGACTCTACAAAAAGAACTCGGGTATCAGAATGTGATGCAGGTCCCGCGTCTCGAAAAGATTGTGGTCAACGTCGGCGTCGGAGAGGCATTGCAGAACGCCAAAGCGCTGGATGCGACGGTCGAAGATATCATGACCATCACCGGTCAGAGGCCAGTCGTGACCCGTGCTCGGAAATCGATCGCCGGTTTCAAGCTCCGTGCGGGGAATCCGATCGGCGTGCGAGTCACATTGCGAGGGAATCGGATGTGGGATTTCCTGGACCGGCTGTGCAACATCGCGCTGCCTCGCCAACGGGACTTTCGTGGGGTTTCGCCAGATGCTTTTGATGGCCGAGGCAATTATAGCCTGGGGTTGCGGGAGCAATTGGCGTTTCCTGAAATCCGGTACGACAAGATCGACAAAATCCGGGGGCTGGAGATTACGATTGTAACGACAGCCAAGACGGATGAAGAAGGGTACCATCTATTGCGCCATCTGGGAATGCCGTTTAGAAGCCGGTGAAACAGGGATCGATTAGGGAGGAACCGTGGCCAAGAAGAGCATCGTCATCCGCGAAACAAGGCGAAAGTATCCGCACCGGGTACGCAATCGGTGCAGCCGATGTGGACGCCCAAGAGGATATATGCGACGCTTTAAGCTGTGCCGTATCTGTTTTCGTGAACTGGCTGCCCAGGGACTGATCACCGGGGTAGTGAAATCCAGTTGGTGATTGTCGTCGGCTTGAGGGAGCAGACGATCCTGTAATTTTGAGAGTGGGGTGTTACGTATGCCTACGAGCGATCCGATTGCTGATATGCTGACCCGAATTCGCAATGGACTCAAGGTGCGCAAAGCGTTCGTCCTGATACCCAGCTCCAAACTTAAGCTGGCCATTGTCCAGATTCTGTTGGAAGAGGGATACATCCAGGGCTATGAGGTGACTGACGATCGCCCTCAACCCAACATCCGGGTGTGGCTCAAGTACGATGAGCGACGGCGGCCGATTCTGACCGGGATGAAACGGGTGAGCAAGCCCGGCCGGCGGGTGTACAGGGGAAAGCGGTCTTTGCCGTGGGTCCTGAGTGGTCTGGGGATCGCCATTGTCAGTACCCCCAAAGGTGTGATGACCGATCAAAAGGCTCGCCGTCTGGGGGTAGGCGGCGAGATCTTGTGCTATGTGTGGTAAGGGGATACCATGTCTCGCATTGGCAAGAAACCAATTCCGATACCGGATAAGGTTCACGTAGAGATCGTGGACAACCAGGTGACCGTGAGAGGCCCCAAGGGGACGCTGAGCCGTACTTTCCATCCTGACATCAAGATTGAGCAAGAGGGAAAGTTCCTAAAGGTGCAGCGCCCCACGGATCAGAGGACCCACAGGGCTCTCCACGGCTTGAGCCGGGCCCTGTTGGCGAACATGATCATCGGAGTTTCAGCGGGGTATAGCAAGACTCTTGAGATTGAGGGGACCGGTTATCGAGTCGAGATGCAAGGTCCTAAGTTGATGCTGTACCTGGGATATTCACATCCGATCGAGTTTGCACCTCCGCCTGGCATTACCTTCGAGGTACCCAAGGGGGGCCGTACGGTGACGGTCAGCGGGGTGGACAAAGAGCTCGTCGGAGAGATCGCAGCCCGGATTCGTCGGCAGCGCCCGCCTGAGCCGTACAAAGGCAAGGGCATCCGCTATGCAGGGGAACAGGTGCGCCGCAAGGCTGGGAAAACCGGCAAGGTCGGGAAATAGGAGGGCTCATGGATAAGGCAAAGGAAAAGCGCCTGGCACGCCAGCTTCGCCATCAGCGGGTCCGAAAGAAAGTACACGGGACCTCTGAACGCCCTCGCCTGTCGGTGTTCCGCAGTCTGAAGCATATCTATGCTCAGGTCATTGATGACACGCGCGGCCATACTCTGGTCTCAGCGTCTACGCTGGATGCGGAAGTACAAGCTGGGATTCAGGGAAAAACCAAAACCGGGCAGGCCGAGGTGGTGGGTGAAGTGTTGGCCAGACGAGCTCAGACCATCGGCATTAAACAGGTCGTCTTTGACCGTGGAGGATATCGGTATCACGGTCGGGTCAAGAGCCTGGCCGAAGCCGCGCGCAAGGCAGGGTTAGAGTTCTGAGCGCATGAGAGGCCTGGTCGAGACCGTGCGCGAACCGAGCGTTTGGATGGTCTCGAATTGGGCTTGTTGGTAGATGGCTGGACACTCTAGCACGTATCGAACGATGGGGAGGAACGATGGGTCGTAGAGAGAACCGGATTCGGGAATTCGACGAAGAGCCAATCGAAGAACTGGACGAACGGGTCGTGGATATCGCGCGGACGGCCAAGGTGATCAAAGGAGGCCGGCGCTTCGCCTTTCGAGTATTGGTCGTGGTTGGGGATAAGAAAGGCAGTGTAGGGATTGGAGTGGGCAAAGCGAGGCAGGTGCCAGATGCGATCCGCAAGGGGGTCGAGCGGGCCAAGAGGAATATGAAACCCATTGCACTGGCCGGCACGACGATCCCTCATGAGGTGACGGTGCGCTACAGTGCGGCGAAGGTCATGCTCAAGCCAGCTTCGCCTGGCACCGGGGTGATCGCTGGCGGCGGAGTGCGGGCAGTCGTCGAAGCAGCCGGCATCAAAGACATCCTGACCAAGTCCCAGGGCAGTTCCAATATCCTGAACGTGGTCAAGGCGACAATGATGGCCCTGGAGCAACTCAAAGATCCGGAGGAGGAGGCAAAACGGCGCGGACTGCCGCCGGAGAGGGTTCTACCTTTCTGGATGAGGAGACAGGCCCATGACTAGTGAGCGAAAGCTTCGGATCACCTGGGTCAAGAGCGCGATTGGTTATTCACGCCGTCAGAAGGGGACCATTCGCGCCTTGGGATTGCGTCATCTGGGAGACACTGTGGAAATGGCCGACTCCCCAGTCGTTCGAGGAATGCTAGATAAGGTCAGCCACTTGGTCTCGGTGGAAGCGGTCGAAAGCAGACAAGATTCCTGAGGTATTTCGGATGGCCGAAGCGTGGAGTGAGGTCCACGTCGGACGCTATTCAGCCCGCCGCACAGGCAGTTTATTTTCGAGGTGGTGGAGTTCGAGATGAAGGTACACGAGTTGTACTCCCCGGACGGGGCAAGAAAGAAACGAAAACGAGTAGGGCGAGGCATCGCTGCTGGACAGGGCAAGACGGCCGGACGGGGCACGAAGGGACAGGCTTCCCGTTCTGGTGGGACAAAGGGACCCTACTTTGAGGGAGGGCAACTTCCTCTCGTCCGCCGTTTGCCTTTCCGAAGAGGGTTCACCAATATCTTCAAGGTCCAGTACGTACCGGTGAATCTCTACCGCTTGCACAGTTTTCCGGCCCATGCTGAGGTTTCGCCCGAAACCCTGGCAGCGGCGGGAATTCTCAAATCCTCTTCTTTGCCGGTGGCGATCCTGGGCCACGGGGAGATCGATCGGCCTTTGATCGTCAAGGCTCATCGCGTTTCAGAAAGCGCCCGGGCCAAGATCGAGAAGGCAGGAGGTTCTGTCGAGGAGCTGCCTTGGCAGGTGAAACGCGGCCGAAGGGGGTAAGAGGCCATGATCCAGGCTGTGCGTAATGCGTTTACACTGCCGGACCTGCGCAAAAAGATTCTATATACGTTTCTGATCCTGGCCATTTATCGGCTGTTCGCCCATGTGCCGGTGCCAGGGGTCAATGCGACAGCCTTGAAGCAACTGTTCGAGTCGAATCAGTTGTTAGGCTTGCTGGACCTGCTGTCTGGCGGGGCCATGGCCAACTTTTCCGTGATGGCAATGGGGGTGTATCCATATATTACTGCTTCCATCATCCTTCAGTTGCTCACCCCCATCATTCCGGCGCTGGAGAACCTGCAAAAAGAGGGAGAGCGAGGACGGAACAAACTTAATCAATACACCTGGTGGTTGACGGTACCTCTGGGCGCATTGCAAGCCTATGGGCAGGCGGTGATCATGACCCAGATGAGAGGAGGGGAACCGATTCTGGCCAGCTTTGGGTTCCGGGACGCTCCTCTGACCACGGTGGCGATCCTGATTACTATGACGGCTGGCACCCTGCTGGCGGTGTGGTTGGGTGAATTGATCAGCGAGCAGGGGATTGGCAACGGGACCTCCATTATCATCCTGGGCGGGATTGTAGCCCGGTTGCCCCAGAACCTGCTGAACCTGATCATTGGCCAGCAGTGGTTGACATTGGTGGTCTTTGTTCTGGTGACGACAATCACCGTGGCCGGGATTGTGATCGTGTTGGAAGGCAAATTGATGATCTGGGTGCAGTATAGCAGCCGGACTCTGGGGCAGCGCGGCGGGCGGCTGCGGCAGACTCGGTCGGTGCGCACCCATATCCCGCTACGGGTGAATATGGCCGGGATGATCCCGCTGATCTTTGCCCAGAGCATCATGGTCTTCCCCAGTACGATTGCCAGCTACTTTATGCCCGCGGCGGGTCAGGCCCCGCAGGGATTCGTCCAGACGATGGCGTACTGGGTGGACCGGGTCTTTAACCCACAATACACGATCTACTGGCCGTTGTACTTCTTGATGGTCGTGTTCTTCACCTACTTTTATACCGACGTGGTCTTTCAACAAGGCAACTGGGCGGAGAACTTGAGGAAGCAAGGGGCTTCGATCCCAGGCATCCGGCCGGGAAAGCGCACTGAAGTCTATCTGACCGAGAAGGTGCGGCGCATTACACTGGCCGGAGCCCTGTTCCTGGGGGTGGTCGCCATCCTGCCCTGGTTGGTCCGGCTGGTCATGGCTCTCTTTCCCGGCGCTGGAGGTGTCACCACCGGCAGCAACGCCTTGTTGATCTCGTCAACCGGCCTGCTGATTGTGGTTGGGGTGGTGTTGGATACGATGCGTCAACTCGAGGCCCAGTTGCAGATGCGCCATTATGACAAGTTCCTGCGAAGGGGCATTCTTGGCTAAGAAGAAGGTATCTGTCATGGCGACCAGGGCCAAGGCGTTGTACATTGTGTTGCTCGGTGGTCCGGGGGCAGGAAAGGGCACCCAGGCGGAACTTTTGTCCAAGGCATTGGGCATCCCCCAGGTCTCGACCGGCGATCTGTTCCGTGAGAACCTGAAAGATGAGACAGAACTGGGTCTGTTAGCCAAAGGATATATGGAACGAGGGGAATTGGTGCCCGACTCGATTACCATTGCCATGGTCCGCGAACGGTTGGCGCGACCCGATTGCGAGGCAGGGGCGATCCTGGATGGCTTTCCCCGGACCGTGGCCCAGGCGGAGGCCTTGGAAGCGTTGTTGACCGAGTTGGGTTCCAGGCTGAAGGTAGTGCCCTATATCAAGGTGTCGGAGGAGGTATTGCTCAGCCGTCTGGCCGGACGGTGGACTTGCCGGAACTGCGGAGCCATGTACCACCAGCTTTTCAGTCCACCCAGGCAGCCGGGCGTGTGCGACAAATGCGGAGGCGAGTTATATCAACGAGCGGACGATACACCCGAGACGCAGCGACATCGCATCCAGGTGTATTTTGAGCAAACGGCGCCGCTGATTGACTATTACCGAGAGAAGGGGCTGCTCGTCGAGGTGGATGGCCAGCGCAGCATTAGCGAAGTTCAGGCCGAGTTGCTGCGCATCATTGCGGATGATCGACGGCGATGATCGTTCTCAAATCGGCTCATGAGTTGGCTCTGATGCGAGACGCGGGTCGGATCGTGGCCGAAGTGCTGGAGCGGCTCCGGGAGGAGGTTGCGCCTGGGATCACGACCGGTGATCTGGAGCGGATTGCTGAGGAGATCATTGTGAAGCGGTATGGGGCTATCCCATCGTTCAAGGGGTATCGGGGGTTCCCTGGGATGGTATGCACGTCAGTCAACGAGGAGATAGTGCATGGCATCCCCGGTAAGCGGGTGCTTCGTGAGGGAGATATTGTGAGTATCGATGTCGGGGTGATTCATAAGGGATACCATGGCGATGCAGCAATTACAGTCGCGGTCGGGAACATAGATGCGGAGAGTCAGCGATTGATGGCGGTGACGGCTGAAGCGTTGCGGATTGGGATCGAGGCAGCCAGGCCCGGCAACTGGACATCGGACATTTCCAGAGCGATTCAGGAATATGTGGAGGCGCAAGGCTACTCGGTCGTAAGAGAGTACACGGGCCATGGGATTGGCCGGCAGATGCATGAGGAGCCGCAGATTCCCAACTACTACGATCCCCGCCTCGGAGGGCGAGTGCGGTTGCGGCCCGGAATGACCTTTGCCCTGGAACCCATGGTCAACATTGGCGGTTGGCAGACGCGAGTGTTGGATGACCAGTGGACCGTGGTGACGGCGGATGGCACGCGTTCGGCTCACTTTGAACATACGGTGGCTGTCACCAAGAACGGTCCCGAAATCTTGACCAAGCTATCGTGAGCTGGAGAGGGTATTGTGAAAGTAAAACCATCGGTAAAGCGACGCTGTGAAAAATGCAAGATCATCAAGCGGCGTGGCGTGGTGCGAGTGATCTGCGAGATCCCGTCCCACAAGCAACGACAAGGGTAAAGGATCCGGTATCACGAACTGTGCGCGGCTAAAGGCATAGTTCGTGGAGAATTGGGCGCGAACGGGAGGAAAAAGATGGCGCGTATTGCAGGCGTGGACTTGCCTCGAGACAAACGGGTCGAGGTTTCGTTGACCTATATCTATGGCATTGGTCGGACGACCAGCCGGCAGATCTTGGGGGCGACCGGCATCAATCCCGATACGCGGGTGCGGGATCTGAGCGAAGCCGAGGTAGCCAAGCTGCGCGAGTTCATTGACCGGAATTACCGAGTGGAGGGCGATCTGCGGCGCGAAGTGGCGATGAACATCAAGCGCCTGCAGGAGATCGGCTGTTACCGGGGCATTCGTCACCGGAAAGGCTTGCCGGTCCGTGGGCAGCGGACCCGGACCAATGCCCGCCAGAAGCGAGGCCCTCGCAAGACGGTCGCGGGCAAGCGCCGGTCGCGAGCCAAGAAGTAATCGGGGATATGAGGAGGTACGATGGGACGTAGGCGACAAAGGACGGGGCGTGGCGCACGTCGTGAACGGCGGGTCATCCCTCGGGGACAGGCCCACATTCAGGCCACATTCAACAACACAATCATTACCATCACCGATCCCCAGGGCAATGCCATCGCCTGGGCCAGTGCGGGATTGGTCGGTTTCAAGGGTTCGCGCAAGAGCACGCCCTATGCGGCTCAAATCGCAGCCCAGCAGGCTGCCCGGGCAGCTCAAGAGAACGGAATGCGTGAATTAGAGATTTTTGTAAAGGGGCCAGGCCCAGGCCGCGAGGCGGCCATCCGCTCCTTGCAGGCAGCCGGATTGGTGATCCGGGCGATCACCGATGTGACTCCCATCCCGCACAATGGATGCCGACCGCCCAAGAGGCGACGGGTATAATGGGATGGAACGTTTGGCAGGGTGACCCCTTGCTTGATATGGGGAGGAAATGAATGGCGAGATATAAAGATGCGGTATGTAGCCTGTGTCGCCGCGAAGGGGAAAAACTGTTCCTGAAGGGGGAGCGGTGCTATTCAACCAAATGTGCGTTTGAGCGGAAACCGTATCCTCCTGGCTTGCACGGCAAGCAGGCCCAGTTTCGGCGGAAAAAGGATTCCGATTATGCCATGCAGTTGCGGGCAAAGCAGAAAGCGCGTCGGGTGTATGGCATCATGGAGCGCCAGTTCCGCCGGTACTTTCGCGAAGCGGAGCGGCACCGGGGTATGACCGGTTTGAACCTGCTCATCGCCTTGGAGAGTCGTCTGGATAACGTGGTCTACCGGCTGGGGTTTGCCCTTTCCAGAGCCCATGCCCGGCAATTGGTTCGCCATGGCCATTTTCAGGTGAATGGGGAGAAGGTGGATATCCCTTCCTACCTGGTCCAGCCTGGAGATGTAGTGGCGGTGGCTCCGGAGAGCCGGTACAAGGCCGTGTTCAAGGAGATCGCCCAAAACCTGGCGCACCGGGCGGTTCCCAGTTGGCTCAGTCGGGATGACGAGACCATGTCGGGTCGCGTGCTGGCTTCACCTACACGGGAGGATATGGACGTCTCGCTCAGCGAGCAACTGATCGTCGAGTATTACAGCCGTTAGCCTCCTTCCCGCGCTCCTGTCTGATGAAGGGGCTTGAGCCATTCATTCAAGGAAACAGGGGTTCGGGGTGAGTCAAGGCGGTAGCGAAAAGTCGGAATGACTCATGGTAGCGTGAGCAAGGGGGTGCCACTTGTTAAATCTGGTTTTGCCCAAGATTGAAATAGAAGCTCAGACCAAAGACTATGGCCGATTCCTGATCTCCCCACTGGAAAGTGGGTACGGGGTGACGCTGGGAAATGCGTTGCGTCGGGTGTTGCTTTCTTCCCTTGAGGGGGCTGCCATTACCTCGGTGCTGGTCAGAGGCATCACCCACGAGTTCTCGACGATCCCGTATGTACGCGAGGATATGACCTCTTTGCTCCTGAACCTCAAACAGGTGCGGTTCAGATTCCTCGATGAGGAGGAGGAACAAGCACGGATACGCCTCGAGGTGCGGGGAGAAGGGATCGTCACCGCTGGTGACATCCTCTGCCCTCCCATCGTAGAAGTAGTCAACCCGGAGCTCTATCTTCTGACTACCGATTCGCCCGAGGCTGATCTGGACATCGAGATGACGGTCTCTCGGGGGCGGGGCTATTCACCGGCTGAAGAGCGAGGCAAATTGCCTGTGGCCGAGATCCCGACCGATGCGATCTTTAGCCCGATTCGCAAGGTGAGTTTCAAGGTGGGCCGGACGCGGATCGGCCCGGTCAGCAACTATGACCGCCTGGTTCTGGAGATTTGGACGGATAGCACCATTTCGCCTTCCGAAGCGTTGAGCACCGCCGCCCAACTCCTGGTCAAGCATCTGTATCTGCTGGCTGAGTTTGGTCGCATTTCCATAGAAGTCAGACCAGAGACGATCCCAAGTCGAATTCCACCCCGAATTGCCGAAGCCAGCATTGATGAACTGGACCTGTCGGTGCGGGCGTTTAACTGCCTGAAACGGGCTGGCATTTCCAAAGTGGGGGAAGTGATCGAGAGGCTGGAGCGAGACGAGAACGAGCTCCTGTCCATCCGCAACTTTGGACTGAAATCGTTAGAGGAACTGAAGAACAACTTGCGGGCCAAGGGGTTCTGGCCCTTGACCAATGAATCGTAGATCGCGGCTTTTGCAGAGCGGAGGCGTTGAGGAAGATGAGACATCGTAAAGTCGGCCACCACTTGAAACGGTCGAGTGGCCATCGACGTGCCCTATATCGGAACTTGATGACAGAGTTGTTCCGTCACGAGCGGCTGCAAACGACAGAAGCAAAGGCGAGGGCCATCCGCCCGCTGGCTGAGAAGCTGGTGACCAAGGCCCGGAAAGCTCGGGCGGAGCGGCTGATCGCGCTGGCCAAGCAACGGGATGTCACCAGGCTGTCTGCCTGGTTCAATGCCAAACGGGCGGAGCAACTGATTCAACTGGCCGATCAGGGGGACGACAAGGCCTTGGAGCAGATGGCCCAGCAGTTGGCCCTGCACGCCAGACGTCAGGTGTTAGCCACCCTGACGGACAAAAAAGTGGCCCACAAATTGGTGGACGAGATCGCGCCGCGTTTTGAAGAGCGTCCCGGCGGCTATACCCGCCTGTTCAAGCTCGGAATGCGCAAGGGGGATGCCGCCGAGATGGCGATTCTGGAACTGGTAGAATAAGAGTGCGGGTTTGGGCGAAGGTCGAATACGACGGCACCGACTTTTGGGGGTTCCAGCTTCAGGCCGATCAACGAACGGTTCAGGGCGAAATCGAGCGAGCTATCAGGGAGGTGAGTGGGAAAGAGACACGGGTGATCGGGGCCGGACGGACCGATCGCGGGGTTCACGCCAAAGGTCAGATCATCTCTTTTGAGGTCGAGTGGCGGCATGAACTCGTCGATCTCCAACGGGCGCTTAACGCGACGCTGGCGGCGGACGTGGCGATCCTGGAGATCGGTCAGGCGCCGGAAGGGTTCCATCCCCGTTTCAGCGCCATCAGCCGGGTCTATCGCTATACATTGTTGAATCAAGAATGGCGCTCACCGTTGGCCCGGCGTTATGCCTGGCATGTGGTTCCCAAGCTCGATCTGGAGCGCATGGCAAGGGCCAGCGAGGTTCTGATCGGAACCCATGACTTTGCGACCTTTGGCCAGCCGCCCCAGGGGGAGAACACGGTGCGCACCGTGTTCCGGGCTGAATTTCAGCAGCAGGGGCCGCTGATCACCTTTGATATTGAGGCGAATGCGTTTCTCTATCAGATGGTGCGCAGTATCGTCGGCACGCTGGCCTGGGTGGGCTGGGGGCAGATGTCACCGGAAGAGTTTGGAGCGCTGCTCCAGGCCCGAGACCGGAGCCAGGTCAAACAGATAGCGCCCGCTCACGGATTATGTTTGATGCGGATCAACTATGGCACACACGAAGGAGTTTCGCAGTGAGGACTTTTACGGCAAAGAAAGAAGAAATCAAGCGCGAATGGTATCTGGTGGACGCTGAGGGACAAACCCTCGGTCGGCTGGCTTCCCGGATCGCGCCGATCATCAAGGGGAAACACAAGCCGATCTACACCCCTCATCTGGATTGTGGCGATTTTGTGGTGGTCATCAATGCCGATAAGGTGAGGGTGACGGGCCGCAAACTGGACCAGAAGATCTACTACTGGCATTCCCAGTATCCGGGTGGGATCAAGAGCGTCACGTTGCGGGATCAGTTGGCCCGATACCCGGAACGGGTGGTCCAGGCGGCGGTCCGGGGGATGTTGCCCAAGAACAAACTGGGGCGCCGGATGATCAAAAAGCTCAAGGTCTATGCCGGTGATTCCCATCCTCACCAGGCGCAACAACCAAAGCCGTTGAAGATATAGGGGGAGAATTCATGTCTGAAGAAGTTCGCTACTATGAAGCGGTGGGGCGACGCAAACGTGCGGTGGCCCGGGTACGGCTGATCCCCGGCGACGGTCGGGTGGTGATCAATAACAAGGAGTTAAGACAGTATTTTGGCCGACCTCAGGATTGGCTCGATGTGATGGCTCCTCTTAAACTGACAGGGAACGAGAACCGGTTTAACGTCTCGGTCCTGGTCAGCGGGGGAGGGATCACCGGGCAGGCCCAGGCCATCCGGCACGGAGTCGCTCGCGCCTTGCTCGAGGTGGATCCGAACCTGAGCCGGCTCCTGCGCCAGGCCGGGTTTTTGACTCGCGATTCGCGGGAAAAGGAGCGCAAGAAGCCAGGGCTGAAGCGGGCCAGAAAGGCGCCGCAGTACACCAAGCGGTAGTCTGGGTTCCTGAAATGACACAAGGGGCTGGTTCAAGGGCCAGCCCCTTGTTGTATCCGCTTCCTTTGATAGACCGCGATCGAAATCGCACGTCATCGGCTGAAGCTAGCCCTGTTTTTATTCCTCAGAACGCACGACGGGATGGCGTTCCCCTCGAATCAGCTTGCTGCCCGTCGCCGGATCTACACGGACCATGGCTTATGTCGCCACATCGGGCACGGTATCTGCCCTGTGATTTCTGTTTTCGTTTGTTATCTTGAGGCTTTTCAGGTATAATCATGATGGCGGCACGAGCCCGACTGGAATAGAGGCTTGGCCTTCTCGAACGGCTGGATATCTGTGCAGACTGGAGGAATTGCAAGCATGAGCATCCAACCCGATCATTGGATCCGGCGCATGGCCCTGGAGCAGGGCATGATCGATCCGTTCGTGCCGGAGCAGGTCCGAGAGGGGGTGATTTCGTACGGCCTCTCGTCCTATGGCTACGACCTCCGTCTGGCCGATGAGTTCAAGGTGCCAGGCCCGGGCAAGGAGCCACTCGACCCCAAGGCGATTGACGGGGGCGCCTTTGTCGATCTGAAGGCTGATGCCATCGAGGTCGCCCCTGGTACCTTTGTTCTGGGTCGAACGATGGAGTACCTGCGCATTCCGCCTGACGTTCTGACCCTGTGTACGGGCAAAAGCAGCTATGCCCGCTGCGGAGTCCTGGTCAACGTCACTCCATTTGAACCGGGCTGGGAAGGCTACGCCACGTTGTGCGTGATCAATATCGGGCCTCGACCGGTGCGCCTCTACGCCGGAGAGGGAATCGCCCAGGCGATCTTTTTCCGAGGCGATGAACCCTGCGAACGGACCTATGCCGACCGAGCAGGGAAGTATCAGGCCGCGCGAGGTGTCACGCCAGCCAAACTGGGTTAATGGGGGAGCCGATTCAAGAATGCTCGAGAAGATCAGTATTGCTCAACAAGCAGCCCGTCTCAGTGAGCCGTTCACGATGATCGACCTTACCCAGGTAGACGATCTGGTGCTGAGCGTATACCTCTGCCAGGGGACCATGCCCCAACATCGTCACCTGGACCAGGACGAGCTCTTTTTGGTGCACAGCGGCACGATCAGCCTCGAAAGCGACTGGGGGACGGCGATCCTCCGCCCCGGCGAGCTGGCGGTGGTGCCCAAAGGGGTAGGGCATCGCTCTTCATCCCTGTTGCGCTCGTTGGTGATCCTCCTGCAACCCCGTTTGATGGTCAATCGCCGCAACGGCGATCGCCTCCTCTTTGCTCTGAAGGGGGAAGGACGTCTGGAGAAAGTCACACTATCGGCGGTGAGCCAGCAGATCACGATTCCCTTTGTCCCGGTGACCCTGGCTCATCTGGATATGTTTGCGGTTCACCTGTTGATGTGCGCGGGAAGAGGCCCCTGGTGGCAAGCAGACAATCAGGCCAACCTGGTCCTGTGTTATGAGGGGGACCTGACCGTCGAAACCGACACGTGCACGATTCCTTTGACTAACGGGGAACTGGTTGTGGTGCCTCCCCAGGTCCCCTATCGGCTTTTCAGCGCCGGTCGGGCCTCGGTCCTCGGCGTCCAGCGACACCGGCAGCCCTGATCTTGCGACCCGATGGAATAGGAAGGGGATGATCGTCGAGGTTCACGCCGGCAGCCCCATCCGCATCCCTGGAGCTTGTAGCCGCTGTCCGGCGCTGGTTGCCAACCGCCGGCGGATTGTCCCGGGATATGGGTCTTCGGAAGCCCGGGTCTTGCTGGTCGGCGAAGCCCCCGGCTATAAAGGCGGCGATCTGACCGGCGTGCCCTTTACCCGTGACCGGTCGGGGGTGCGGCTTCAGCAGGTTCTGATTGCCCTGGCTCTGTCCGAAGAGACCGATCCCCGGGTGGAGCGCCCGCGCCTGCATTGTTTCGTGACGAACATCGTCCGCTGCAATCCCCCATCCAACCGTACTCCGTCCCGCACCGAGATGGACAACTGTCTGCCGTATCTGTGGCAGGAGCTGGAGCTGCTGCGCCCTCGGATTGTAGTGCCGGTGGGTGGGGTGGCGGCACAGGCCATCTTCCCCCGTCTGCTGGGTAGACCCTCGCCGCCGATTACCCAGGCCCATGCTCAGGTGTTCCACAGGGACGGGGTAGTCATCGTGCCCATGCGCCATCCAGCCCGCAGTTCGAACCACGAACTGGACCGCTTTGTTGCGGTGATGCGTCTTCTGTTGCCGGCGGTCGGTTAGCCGGTCGCTTTATCCTTCGACTCCCGCCACAACTGGCAGGTGGCCTCCAACCCGGATTCGGCGATCTTTTTGGCCGCAATCGTCGCAATCACCACGGCGATGGCCGGGAGGGTGGATACCTGGGCCACTACGGCCGGCGCCAGGACCATGGCCAGCATCCTGGCTCCATCGGCCAGCGCGTTCATCAGTTGGTCATGTTGCTCGTTATCTCGGTTGCAGATCAGGTCGTACAGCTTGGGCTCCAGATTGTCCCACCATTTCTGGGCAAATGCTCTCATCCGGTCGATGACCTCAGAGCTGGCCTCTGATTCTCGAGGGAAGGTGCGTTCGGGTGGGTTCCACTGGTTGAGCTCTTCCAGAGTGGTCCCTTCTTCTTGAGCCTGAATGCGAGCCGCCAGAGTCAGCATCAGACCTTCCAGGTCATCTTCCCACAACATCTCCACCGCAGCCCGAATCGCCTCTTCCGAAGTATCCGGTTCGCTGTGATCAAGAGGAAGCACCGGTTCCTGCAACCGCAGGTCGGCATCGCAATACAGGGTATAGGCCAGGGCCAGAGGATTGCCCTGGGCCAGATAGTGCCGGCGGAGGGCCAACAGGATGTCCCCGACTGCTTCTCCCTGGAAGAAGCGAGTGAGAAAGGCCCGGGCAAAGTCATCGGCAAAGAGGGTGTTCATCGAGCATTCGGTACCGATGACGGCCCGAGCGCCGTGCCGGATAAAGAATGGTACAAAGCCGTCGGATAGCGAGGGCAGGACCTGGGCAGATTCGCACATGTTCAGAAAGACGACAGGATGCCGTGAAAAGGAATCGGGCACCGTCTCCTTGAGCATGGCCAGAGGGAGCCTGCCCCGCGTGAGCCGGATCCATGAGTCGCTCACGTCAAACAGATCGTCCAGGTGATCCTGGATCGACTGAGATCGAGGGGCAGGGCTTTCCGTGGCCGCCTGGGCAAAATGGGCCACCAGGTCCGCGTCGAGTTGGATATCGGTCGCAATCCGCTCCGTATAGCCATGACAGAAAAAGTAATACAGGTCCCGGTCGGCGTCGGTGAGGGCATGGCTCATGACGCGACGGTTGGTCAGGATTTCGGGCATGACCCGATGATTAGTCCGAGAGGCCAGATCGGCGAAGAAGGCCTTTTGGTTGTCCGCGCCGAGCAGGCGCTCATGCAGGCCAATGCTGATCCGCAATGGCTCCTCGGTCGAGATGACCGGCTCAGCCTGCCGGTAATTGTCCAGCAGGGAGCTGGTGAGAATCACCAGCTTGTAACGCCACCCCCAAAACTTGGCCACATCGATCGGTTTGTCATCATCCCACGGCGGATCGGTATAGACCAGGCTCCAGGGAAAGACAAAGTCGCCGGCCAGGTCCACGATCTGAATCGTGGAACCTTCGGGCAGGCTGGCTTCCATCCAGTCCCGTAAAGCCCGGGCCGAACTGCTCTCAAATAGTTTCAGATACAGTTGCCGTCCAACTCGGGCCAGAGCTCGGGTCGCGCGTTGATAGGCCTGTTCATCCCGGATGTGCAACAGGTCAAAGATCTGAACCACGTTATAAAGCTGCCGTCGGGCTTTGGTGATCAGATGGGTAAGATCGTCCCGGGTCAGGTGAACGTTGCACGAAAGCTCGATGGCTTTCTCCGCGCTTGCCGGGTCCATCAGATCAGGGTCGATCAGGAAGGTAAAACGATAGCGGTCTGCGCCATTGCGGGTGATCGTCAGGCTCATCTCACGCGGCGGGAGCTTTTCCATTTGGGGGAAATCGGTGGTGCGGGCGTGGGTAAGCTCTGCGCTTTGTGGTTGAGCGCTGGACGCCGCCTCGTTGGCCGCCACCACCTGGACTTGCACGCGGAAGGTCTGGACCAGATAGGTGCGATAGTACAGGTACACCTCCAAGCTGGCCAGATTCGGGCCCTGGCTGCGATGCAACGGCTCGACTGGAATGTGGACCGTTTCAGAGTTTCCCTCTCTGGGCAGCCGCAACTGCCGGGTAGGCTCTGGGATGGCAAAATCCTGAGAGGAAAGGCTGATATAGAGATACGCCTCCTTTTCCTGCGGTTCCACAATCGCCTGAGGGCCTCCTGGGTCCTTCTGTTCCCAGTTGATGATCGAAAGTTCTGATTGCAATTGACCGACGTTCACGGCCAGGTAGTAGGTGTCCCCGATGATGAGCGCCTGAGTTCGGTTGATCGGTCGCTGGCGGCGATCCTCAAACCACAAGTTCACGTAGCGGGGAGCTTTCTTGGGCTGGATCTCAGCGTGAAAACCTTGCAGGAAAGACTGGGGAGCGCCAAAGAGATCATAGCCGGGGCCTTCGACCTCAAATTCGCCCGCGCGGGGAAAGTCCTGGCTGAGGACAAGGCCGACTGGCCTGCCTTGAGCGGTGAGGACCAGAAACTTTTTCCTGTTGGCCAGAGCCTGCGCCTGTTTCTGACCCACCGTTTCGCACTCCCGGACCTCAGCCGGCCGCAGCTTTGAGGCAAAGAGTCGAAGTGGCTGGCTCCAGATGTCGGCCCCAGCCCTTTTGACTTCGGTGTTCAGGTCGCGGGCCGTCATCACGCCAAAAGAGCCATCATCCATTTCGACGACGACATAGGCCTGTTCGGGCTCCCGGGTGGCTTTGAGGTCCAGGGCCACTTTGGCCACCGTGCTGTTCAGTGTGGCGGCGACAAACTCCGTCTGGCTTAACGCCGACGGGTCACACGGCTCGTCGAACAGGTCAAATGCTTCCCTGTCTACCGGTACCTGCAGCACGCGGTGGCTGGGAGGAAGCGCCAGCCCCGCCGGCCGTCCCCCCTCGGTAGCGATCACGGGAAGTTGCCGTTGGCTGGCTGCGGCGGAGGCTTCTCGGTACTCCGGAGCCCGGCTCTCGACGGCCCATGGTTGTGGACAGAGAGCATCGATCAGCTCGGCCAGGCAACTCTTGAGGATCGTGGCTCCCCTCTCCTGGGCCAGTTTCCTGAGCATCGGGGCCGAAGTGGGCGCGATCCGTCCATCCGGAAGACGGATGAGGATCGGTGCATTGTACTGGCGATGTCCACCCAGGTTGCGGAGTTGCTGGCGGATCGTTTCCACTGTGTCATTCGGAGTCGCCCATACCGCATCAATGGATGTCGGCCGGTTTTGAGGATGTGAGTCCTTCATTTTTTTCCTCCAGCATCTGCTTTTCCACAAGCGATTGAATCGAGCGCGCAGACATAGTATATCACAAACAGCAGGAAAAAGCAAGTTTTAATTTGATTGACTCAATTAAAAATCATAATCCATTAAATTGATTTCAGAAGACGTGGCCCTGATATAAACGATGAGGCCCGCGGACTTTTGCAGGTTAGGTCCCTATGGATCGAAGCCGAATCGCCCAGAAACCAGGAGCTTGCCCAATCCCGCCAGTTGTGATAGACTACGCAGCGCGAGGGGAGGAACCGGTGATGGATCAATATGGGGTGTATGCCCGTTTTTACGACCTGGATCTGGGGGACCAGGACGAAGACCTGTTTCTGATCGAACAGTTCGCGGCTCGCTGCGGTTCGCCCATTCTCGAACTGGCCTGTGGCACCGGTCGGGTGCTGATCCCGCTGGCGCGTCAGGGCTATGAGGTAACCGGGGTGGATATCTCGCCGGCCATGCTGGAGGTGGCCCGCCGCAAGGCAGCGGCGGAAGGTCTGAGGGAGCGGGTGAGCCTGGTGGAGCAGGATATGCGCCAATTGGCGCTGGATCGACGTTTTCAACTGGTCTTTGTGGCGGTGAACTCGTTCATGCATCTGCTCACCGCTGAGGACCAATCGACGGTTTTGACCCGCATTCGCCAGCATCTCCAGCCGAATGGCCTGCTTCTCCTCGATCTGTTCAATCCCGACCTGAGCCGTTTGCTCGATTTCCAGGGCCAGGTGATTCTGGACAAGGTGATGATCGATCCGGAAACCGGGCACCGCCTGATCAAGTTCCGCAGCGAGAGGGCAGACCTGGGACGGCAGAGCATTGACGTCACCTATATCGTGGACGAGCTCGACGACGCGGGACATATCCGACGGACCCTGTTCCCCTTCACGATCCGCTATCTCTTTGCGAGCGAACTGGAGCTTTTGCTGCGGTCTGCCGGGTTTCAGATCGAGGCGATGTACGGCTCATACGATCTGGACCCATTCACTGGCGATAGCGAACGGATCATCGCCGTGGCCCGGCGGCCGGCATAGGAGGCGGGTGTGCCGGGGAGCGAGTGGGTTGGGCCTCGACCTTTCACCCGTCGGACCTTCCTCCAGTTGGCCGGATTGAGCGCGCTGTTGGCTGCCTGTGGGTCGCCGCAACGGAGTGAGCCGACTCCTCGGGCGCCCTCGCCATCGCCGGTTCCGACGACTCCGGCGCCAACGCCCAGACCTACCTTTAGTCCCACGGCAACCGACACCGCGACCCCTACTCCGACATCCACTCCGACGGCTACTCCCACCGCCTCTCCGACCGCCACGCTCACATCAACTCCTACGCCCACATCGACGCCGACGATCACCGCCACCCCAGGGCCATTGAGCGTCATCTCGCTGATCCACGGTCCAGCTCGCGCCCTGGTGGTGGATCATGTCCTGCAACGGTTCGGCGTGTTGTCGACCTCGATCCGGGTGGACAAGGGCGAGGCGGTGCCGGACCTGCGGCGCTATGACGCCGTGATCTTTGCCGGCGGGGAGTATCGTCCGGACCAATTCGAGGATCCGATCTTCCAGGCGGAACGAGAGCGGGTGATGGAAGCGTTGGCCGCGGATGTGCCGATCCTGGGCATCTGCCTGGGCAATCAACTGCTTGCCTATTGGCTAGGAGGAAAGGTCGAACCGGGCCGGTGGGAGATCGGCTGGCTGCCCGTCCGAATCAACGAGGAGGGCCGGGCCGATCCACTGTTGGCCGGACTGGATGAAGAGTTTTATGCCTTCTTGTGGCATGGGGATGAGATCACGCAATTGCCCGAAGAAGCGGTGTTGCTGGCCTCCAGTGAGCGATGTCGCGTCCAGGTGTTCCGGCTGCGCGGTCGTCCGGTATGGGGTCTGCAATTCAACCCGCAGTATGACCCGGTCATCGCGGAAGCGGTCATCCGTGCGGCCAGTTCGCTCCCCAAACGAGGGTATGACATCGAGGAGATGATTGCCACCGGCTATCGGGAGTATGACGATCTGGCAGGGCGCATCTTTGGCAACTTTTTCCAGGTGGTTCAGCAGGGCTAAACGGCGAGTGCGGGGCCTGGCGCTTTTGAGCGTACTCCTGGGCCTTGTCGGCTGCGGAGCGGTTCCGGCTGTGCCGGTGACCCAGGAATCAAGCGGCGGCACTATCCGGTCCCCGACGCCGGTCCTTACCTCGCCTGCGCCCGTCACGTTCAGGCCCTCCCCGTCTCCCGGCCCCACATCTTTCCTGCCCCCCGGACCGACCTCTTCGCCAACTCCCCGGGACACTTCCACCAGCATCCCGGAATCGACGCCTGAGCCTCAGCCATCGGTGACGCCAGCCCTCCCCCCGATCGCCTCTCCCGTCGCCGCTGAACCCTTGCCTCTCTCCCTGGGCTGGCGGTTCGATGCGAACGGCCACCTGACGGCCGGGCGGGCGGCGTCGCTGGCCGGCCAGCCTGTCTTTCTGCTCTCCTCGCTGGGCCGGACGGTCTATGCCCTGACAGATACCGGGCAGGTATGGTGGCGCGTTCAGACTCCGGGCCCGGTGTATGACCTGGCCGTTTTGGATGGAGATCGGGTGGCCGCTGGGGACGATGCCGGCTATGTGACGGTATTCGATGCCCGTGGGCGACAGCTTGGGCGCTATTTCACCGGCAGTCGGGTCACCACCCTGTGCAGCGACTGGCCAGATGGCGTGTTGGTTGGGGGGTGGGACGAACGGCTGACACTTCTGGATCAAAGAGGAAATCGTCGTTGGCAGGCCAACCTGGGAAGTGCGGTGACGGACATTACGGCCTTGCCAGAGTTAGCGGTGGTCGGCACTCTGGAGAGTGCCATCCAGGCGTTCAACCCCCTCGGACTCCAGGTCTGGCGCTTTGATGCGCGCGCCCCGGTGGTACATGTGGGGCGTTTGGATGCGAAACAGGGTAGCACCATTCTCGCCGGGATTCAGGATGGCCGTCTGATCGGTCTGGACGCAGAGGGGCGTTTGCGGTGGCAACAGACTCTGGGGGTGGACACCGGCAGTCCAATATGGCATGGGGCAGATATCATGGGCGATCAGACCCCTGAACTCGTCGTCGGGACGGGGGGAGCATTGGCCCAACTCGCCCTGGTATCGGCGGAAGGAGAAGTGATCTGGCGGGTTTCTGTTCCCTCGGCAGTGGGGGCCATTACCACCACGGACCTGGATGGAGATGAGAGATTAGAGATCCTGGCCGGACTGATAAGCGGCGAGGTCCAGGTCTATGACGGGCAAGGTCGCTGGCGCGGATCGGTCCATGCCGGACTGCCGGTGTGGGAGTTGCAGGCCGCAGCCGAAGACCTGACGGCTCCGGGACGAGCCAAGGTTCTGGCCCTGGCGGATGTGGTCGCCTGGCAGTTGGCCGGGGTGACCGGCCCAGCGGGAGGGCCATGGCTGCGTCCCCCACCCATGGTCCCGACTCCCCCTGCTCAGGTGCCGGCCCATGTCGAGCGCCGGAAGGGAGAGGCGGTGGTGGTTTTCCTGGGGGATGTGGCACTGGGGCGCTCCATGGAGAGGCAGTTGGCTCGCTACGGGCCATCTCATCCGTGGGGCGGACTACAGATGCTTCTGGAAGAAGCGGACCTGGCCGTAGCCAATCTGGAAGGGGTCCTCACCACCCGGGGAGAGCCGCTGCCCAAACCGTATCTGATCCGCGCTCATCCCGTGTGGGGACAGGCCCTGGTCAACGGGGGATTCGACCTGGTGACGCTGGCGAACAACCACGCCCTCGATTACGGGACAGAGGGGTTGGATGAGACGCTACAGACCCTGGCAGAGTTGGGCATTTCGGTGGTGGGCGCCGGTCGGTCACAACAGGAGACCCATCGTCCGGCGATCTGGACCATCCAGGGAATCCGGATCGCTGTGCTGGGATATGCCGCTCCCCGCTGGAACGGTTCGGCCGACGTACCCAGTACGGATCGCGTCGCCTGGGCCGAGCCATCGGCCATCCAGGCGGATGTGCGCGCGGTTCGGGAGCAGGCCGATGTGGTGATAGTATTGCTCCACGCCGGGACCGAATATGCCTCCACGCCGTCATCCGACCAGATAGCTGCGGCCCATGCCGCGATCGAGGCCGGCGCCGCATTGGTGGTAGGTCACCATCCGCACGTGGTCCAGACCGTGGAGCGGTATAGCGACGGGTTGATCGTCTATAGCCTGGGCGACGCTGTGTTCGATATCCCACGCCCAGCAGCGATGCAGGGCGATCTACTGCGGGTCCATCTCACCAGAGAAGGGCTGACTCAGGTTGAACTGTGGCCTTTTTGGATCCAGGATGCCATCCGCCCCCGATTGGTGGATGATGGGCAGGGAGCTCCGCGCATTGAGATCATCTATCCCTGATCCGAATCAAGAGGATTTTTGGACCCTCGCTGACGGCGAACCTCATATAAGGCGATGGCCCCGGCGGTGGCGGCGTTCAATGAACCCACCTGCCCGTACATCGGCAATCGGATGAGCCAGTCGCAGGTCGCTCGGACCAGACGGGCAAGTCCGCTGCCTTCGCTGCCGATAACCAGACCCAGCGGAATAGTGAGATCGGCGTGGGTGTAAAGCACGGCATCGGGCGTTGCCTCAAGACCGATCAGCCAGATCCCCTTCGCTTTCAGGAACTGCATGGCCTGGACCAGATTGGTTACCTGCGCCACCCGGACATGTTCCGCTGCGCCGGCGGAGGCGCGCACCACCGCCGGCGTCACGCCGACCGCCCGACGGGAAGGGATGACCACGCCATGGACCCCTGTCGCTTCGGCAGTGCGCAGCAACGAACCCAGGTTCTGGGGATCCTGGAGATGGTCCAGGATTAACAGGAACGGAGGTTCTTTGGCTGTTTGAGCAGCGGTCAGCAGCGATGGGAAATCCACATAGGGATAGCCCGAAACCTCCACCGCGAGCCCCTGATGGTTCGCCTGATTGCCCAGTTTATCCAGGTTCTGAGGTTCAACGGTCTGGACCGGGATGTGGCTGCGGTCGGCCAGGGACAGGACCTCACCCACGATCCCGGTGGGTCTTATCCCCCTGGCTACCAGAAGCTTGAATACCTGCCGCCGGCCGGCTCGCAGGGTCTCACGGACCGGCTGGCGGCCGTACAGGATCTCGCGCATCCTACCGGCTTGGCCGCCAGCGTGTCCCTTCGGGTCCGTCTTCCAGGACGATCCCAAGCTCTGCCAGGCGGTCTCGGATGGCGTCGGCTGCGGCCCAGTCGCGGGCCTGGCGGGCCTGGTGCCGAAGGTCGATCAGGATCCGCATCAGGCCGTCCACCAGTGTATCCCTGGACGAAACCAAATCGCCCCGGACTGGTTCATCAAAGATCAGGCCCAACGCCTGACCACCCAGGGATTGATACAGATCGTGGATAGCCTCCAGAGTAGCACGGCTCACGGGCTGACCGGAGTTGAGAAGGGCATTAACCTCGCGGCTCAGGTCAAACAGGGCGGCGATGGCGCGCGGGGTGTTAAAGTCATCATCCATGGCCTCGACGAACCGCGCCCGGTAGTCCTCCAACCTGGCCGCCCATTCCGCATCCAGGTCTCCATCGGGAGCAGTCTGCAACCGGGCGCGCACCAGGCTCACCGCACTGGTTAATCGCTCCAGACCCCGGTCTGCTGCGTCCAGAGCCGCCTCGCTAAAGTCGGTTGGAGAGCGATAATGGCTGCTCAGGATGAAGAAGCGGAGGGTCATCGGGCGGTAGCGGGTCAGCATCTCCTTGATGGGGATGGCGTTGCCCAGGCTCTTGCCCATCTTGACCCCGTTGACCGTGACCATGTTATTGAGCAACCAGTAGTTGCAGAACGGCTTGCCGGTGGCGGCCTCGATTTGGGCGATCTCGCATTCGTTGTGAGGAAAGATATTCTCCAAGCCGCCGCCATGGATATCAAAGGGCTGACCGAGGTACTTGGTGGCCATCACTGAGCACTCGATATGCCAGCCGGGATATCCCCAACCCCACGGACTGGGCCACCGCAAGAGATGTCCCCTTTCTGCACGTTTCCACAGGGCAAAGTCCGCCGGATGTTTCTTTTCCGGGTTGATGGCCACCCGGACCCCTTCTTCCTGTTCTTCCAACCGACGGCCTGACAGTTTGCCGTACTCAGGCCAACTGGATACGTCAAAATAGACTGAGCCGTTCACTTCGTAGGCGTGACCTCGCTCCAACAAGAGCTCGATCAACCCGATCTGCTCGGTAATGTGGCAACTGGGCCGGGGAGAGATATTCGGTCGGACCACGTTCAGCGCATCCATATCCTCGAAGTAGCTGCGCATGTAGGTTTCAACCAGTTCCATCGGCTCGACCCGGTCCTTCTGAGCCCGCTTGACGATCTTGTCTTCCCCTTCATCGGCATCGTCGGTGAGATGACCGACATCGGTGATATTCTGTACGTAGCGGACCTGGTAGCCTCGGAAGCGCAAATAGCGCACGATCGTATCGAAAGAAACGTATGCCTTGGCGTGGCCGATGTGAGCGTGGTCATAGATCGTCGGCCCGCAGACATAGATTCCCACATAGCCTTCATGGATCGGTTTGAACTCTTCCTTGCGCCGGGTCAGATAGTTGTATACGATGATCGCCATTCTCTAGCCCTCTCGATCTAGTCGTCCATCTTTGTCCTTCTGATTAGGCGAAGGAGAAAGCGCCTGCTGCGCCGTGACAATCAACTCGACAGCGGTCGAAATCGGGATCCGACCGGTATTGATGGTCAGATGATACAGGGTGGGGTCCAGCCAGTCCACGTCGTAATATCGCCGCAGATAGTCACTCCGGGCCCGGTCGCTGTCCCGCACCCGGCTCTGAGCCTCTCGTTTACTCAGCCCCTGCGAGGCCATTACGACCTGAACTCGATAGGCCGCCGGAGCCACGATCTGGACGTGCAATGCACAAGGGTGCTTTCGGAGCACGACCTGGGCGCCCCGGCCCAGGATCAGGACGTTCCCTTCCTGGGCCAGTCCCCGGATTACCAGGTCCATCATGCGGACATAGCCTTCCAGAGAGGCGCTGAGAGGGGGCGCGATAGGCGAAAAGATCCCGGCAAACGGATGAGCCAGGCTGGAGAGATCGGTGGGAGGCGCGCCCAACTCGGCGACCAACGACGGGCTGGGCATGGTGCGCAGAGCCTTCAGGATCTGACTGGCCACCCCTCGCTCCTGCTCCCGCTGCAACTCCGCCAAAGCAACCTGGGGCACACCGGCCCGTTGGGCGGCGCGGTTGATCGTCTCCGCATCGATCAGCCGCAGGCCAAGGGCCTGAGCCACCTGGGTCGCAATCTCCTCACCATGAGAACCCAATTGGCGGGAAAGAGTGATCACAGCCATTGGTTGATTACCGTTCCTCTTTCGGTTGGGCAAACACCAGACGCCCTTCTGTTTTCTGAAGGACTTTTTTCACCGACACCGGGATGGTCTGACCGATATAGGGTCGTCCCTCCTCGATCACGATCATGGTCCCATCATCCAGGTAGCCAATGCCCTGTCCCGGTTCTTTGCCCTCCTGGATGATCCGGACCGAAATGGTTTCTCCTGGAAGCAACACCGATTTGACCGCGTTGGCCAGCTCATTGATATTGAGCACAACCACCCCCTGGAGTTGGGCCACGCGATTCAAATTATAGTCATTGGTCACAATCGGACAGCGCAGAGTCTTGGCCAGCATGATGAGTTTGTCGTCCACTTCATGGGCTTCCGGGATATCCAGGTCGGTGATCCGCACCGGCACCACTGACTCCTCTTTCAGACGGTTCAGCATTTCCAGCCCTCGTCTACCTCGATTACGCCGCAGGAGGTCTGGCGAGTCAGCGATATGCTGCAGTTCGTTCAATACAAAACGGGGAACCAACATGGTGCCCTGAATAAACCCGGTCTGGCTGATATCGGCGATCCGTCCGTCGATGATGACGCTCGTATCCAGCAAAACAGGCCGCTCATCCGGCGACACCGCGCCCCCCGAAACCCGGGCACTAACGAGGGCAAAGATATCCTTTTGTCGAGTGGTCATGACGACCACGGCCAGATAGCAAAGGAGCAAAGCGCTGACAAAGGGCAAGATTTCACCAAACGGTGAAGGTAGCCTGGCCAAAATCGGGGATAGCAAGCCGGCTACGATTAAACCCAGAATGAGACCGATAATAATCGCCAACAGTTCTTGGGCTGGAAGCTGGCGGATCTTGCGTCGCATCGTCTGGATCGGCTTGATCGTGATCCATGGGGTAATAATCCCTCCCAGGGCTACCCCGGCCAGCATCAAAACCACTACGTAACGAAGATAATGCTCGGGTTCTGCATTACCGGCCAGGTACTTGCCCAATTGCCAACCTGCTGCTCCCAAAGCAATCATACCAAAAAAACGAAGGACAAGTTCTGTGAGCATATTTCCTGACCTCCCTACCACATATTCATTTTCAATGCTGTGCAACAGGGCTACATAATTCCTCCTTTCAACCTTTTCCCTACGTGGTCACTGACCCCATTGTCAGCTATCTCCAATGCCAACTCTACCACGACAGAAGAAGCAGAATCAAATATCAATAACCAATTCTATCTTAACACATCCCAGGAGAATTGTCAACGAGTCCCCGAAGTTTTCCGACCCAGGGCGATATCCAGGGCATCAGGCAAGGAGCGGACGGCGATCACATCCATGCCGGCAGCCACTTGGTCAATTCGGGGGCGCGTGCCTGGCACGAGACACCGATGGAACCCCAGCTTGACCGCCTCGTTCAGTCGCCGCGAGAGGTGGCTGACGGTTCGCAATTCGCCGGAGAGCCCTACCTCTCCGATAGCGACCAGGTCACTGGGCAATGGGATATTCTGCACGCTGGAGGCAATGGCCAGAGCCAGCGCCAGGTCGGCGGCCGGCTCGCTGATCCGCAAACCGCCGACCACGTTGACAAACACATCCTGGTCAAACAGGCGCAATCCGGCTCGTTTGGAGAGAACGGCGACCAGTAACAACAGGCGATTGATGTCTACCCCATTGGCCGTCCGGCGTGGAAGTCCAAAACTGGTAGTGCTGGCCAGGGCCTGGATTTCCACCAGGAGCGGACGGGTACCTTCCATGGTCACGGCGATCGCCGAACCGGCGGCATTGGGCATGCGCTCGGCCAAAAAGACCTCGGAGGGGTTGGTTACTTCGTTCATGCCCTGCTCGGTCATCTCGAACACCCCCACCTCATGGGTCGAGCCGAAGCGATTCTTTACGCTGCGCAGCAAACGGTAGGTGTGAAAGCGATCGCCCTCCAGGTAGAGCACGGCGTCCACGATATGCTCCAACACGCGAGGGCCGGCGATCGCCCCGGTCTTGGTGACATGCCCGATCAGGAAGATCGGAATGTTGTGGGCTTTGGCTATCCGCAGCAGGGCGGTGGCGCACACTTTGACCTGACTCACACTGCCCGCCGACGATGCGAGTTCTTCGGATGAAATCGCCTGGATCGAGTCCACCACGACGAGGGAGGGCTGCAATTGTTCGATATGAGCCAGGATCTGATCCAGCGAAACCTCCGAAACTACATAAAGTCCTGGCTGCTGGAGGCCCAGTCGATCGGCTCGCATCTTGATCTGTTGGACCGATTCCTCGCCCGACACATACAAGACCGGCTTATCAGACTGCGCCAACTGGGCTGACATTTGCAGCAGCAGGGTGGATTTGCCAATGCCCGGATCGCCTCCGACCAGCACCACGGATCCGGGGACGATGCCCCCTCCCAATACCCGCGCCAGCTCGCCGAGGGCCACCGGGATGCGCTGAAATTGATCGGCCTGGATTTCGGACAATGGCTGGGGAGGGTTGATCGGGCTCCATGATCGCGACGCCGCCCGTTCCTGACGGGTTTCGACCACGGTCTCCACGAGGGTGTTCCACTCGCCGCACGCCTTGCATTGGCCGGACCACCGCAGGGCGGAGGCGCCGCACGACTGGCATACATACTGAACTCTCGTCTTGGCCATCTTGACTCCTATCCCCACTGACAAGAAAGATCGATTTCCGTTTCCGGAAATCGATCTTCCACAGCGGCCAAACCGATCCGGCCGGATGTGACCTGGACGGAGGCGTCAGTTCAACACCGTCTCCAAATTCGGCGGCGATTCTCCGCTTGTCACCTCCACTGGCGGCGTATCCTCCTGTCTCTCGGAGCGGAACACCAATTCGTTGTTTTCCACGTCCACGACGATGGACTCATTTTTGGCAAAATCTCCGGCCAGTAGCCGCTCTGAGAGAGCGTCTTCCACTTCGGTCTGAATGACACGTCTCAAGGGACGAGCGCCGAGGTTCGGATCATATCCTTTCCTGGCCAGGTACTCGCGGGCGGCATCGGTCAGAGTCAGGGTCAGTTTATACTCCGTCAACCGTTCACATACTTTTTTGATCTCGAGGTCCACAATCTGCTTGATGTGGTCCTGGTTCAGGGCGTGAAAGACGATCGTGGCATCAATCCGGTTCAGGAACTCGGGGCGGAAGAGGCGTTTTAGTTCGGCGAGGACCTTCTCCTTCATCTCCTCATAGGCCTCTCGCTCCGATTGGGCCGTCTCACGCCGCTTTCCAAATCCGAATGTCGTGGTGCGTCCGATCACCTCGGCGCCGACATTCGAGGTCATCAGAATGATCGTGTTCCGAAAGTCTACTTTGCGCCCTTTGGCGTCGGAGAGTTGGCCGTCTTCCATGATCTGCAATAGCATGTTGACGGCTTCGGGATGGGCCTTTTCCACTTCGTCAAAACAGATGACCGAGAAGGGCCGACGGCGGATCGTCTCCGTCAGTTGGCCGGCGTCCTCATATCCCACGTAACCGGGAGGCGCACCCACCAGACGGGCCACGGTGTGGCGTTCCATGAACTCGGACATATCGAGCTGCAACAGGGCATCCTCGGAACCGAACATGAACTCGGCCAGAGCTTTGGCCAGTTCGGTCTTGCCCACCCCGGTCGGGCCCAGGAACATGAACGAACCGATGGGTCGCTTGGGATCTTTGAGCCCGGCCCGCGCACGGCGCACCGCCCGAGAGATGACCCGGATCGCCTCTTCCTGGCCTACGATCCGTTTATGGAGCGCCTCTTCCATGTGCAACAACCGCTCCGATTCTGCGGTTTCCAATTGCCTGAGCGGCACCCCGGTCCACATGGAGACGATTTCGGCCACATCCTCGGCAGTGACGGAAATCGGAGATGCGCTGGAATCCCAGCCCACGCGCAGCCGCTCCAGTTGATACTTTAATTCCCGCTCCCGATCGCGCAGGGCAGTGGCTTCGGCCCATTTTTGGGCGTCAATGGCCTCATCTTTTTCCCGTTGCACCGACTTGATGGCCATGAAGGTTTCCTTGAGCGAAGAGGATTGGGGCATCTTGTACATCCGTACCCTCGATGCCGCTTCGTCAATGACGTCAATGGCCTTATCGGGCAGATATCGATCGGTGATGTAGCGCGCCGAGAGGCGAGCCGCGGCTTCCAACGCGGAATCTTCAATCGGTATCTTGTGGTGCTCTTCGTACAGGCGTTTGATCCCGCGCAGGATTTCGATGGTCTCTTCGACCGTTGGCTCGTCGACATACACCGGCTGGAAGCGTCGTTCGAGGGCGGCATCGCTCTCGATATACTTGCGGTACTCTTCCAGGGTGGTAGCGCCAATGCACTGGAGTTCTCCCCGCGAGAGGGCTGGTTTCAGGATGTTGGCCGCATCGACGGAACTCCCGGCCGCGCCGGCTCCGACGAGCATGTGCACTTCGTCGATAAAGAGGATGCTGTCAGAGCCTTTGATCTCCTCGATCACCTTTTTCAGACGTTCTTCGAACTGACCCCGGTAGATCGTGCCGGCGACCAGGCTGCCGATATCGAGTTGCAGCACCCGTTTATCCAACAAGGGTTCTGGGACATCGCCGGCCACGATCCGCTGGGCCAATCCTTCGACGATCGCCGTCTTACCAACTCCTGGGTCCCCGATCAGGGCCGGATTATTCTTGGTGCGGCGGGCCAGGATCTGGATCACACGTTCGATCTCGGCCTGACGGCCAATGACCGGATCGAGTTTGCCTGCCTCAGCCAGGGCGGTCAGGTCGGTCCCTAACTGGTCCACCGTGGGCGTTGAACTTGATTGCTGTCGACTGCTGGCCTGCACCGGGCTCTCCTGCAAGAGTTGACGCACCTGTTCCCGGATTCTTTCCGGTGGGGCCCCCAACTGACGTAACACGTCCACGGCGACCCCTTCCCCTTCACGGACCAGCCCCAGTAGCAGGTGCTCGGTGCCGATATAGTGGTGTCCCAACTGACGGGCCTCCTCGACGGCCAATTCAATCACCCGTTTGGTGCGAGGGGTCAGGGTCGGTTGGGTGAAGGTGGGACGGGTCCCTCGACCCACCGCCCGTTCGATGGCGGCGCGAACCTGATCGGCGGTGATATCCAGGCTCTGAAGCACGCGCATGGCCACACCGCCCTCTTCGGATACCAGGCCCAACAGGATATGCTCGGTCCCAATGAACCGATGGTTCAAACGACGAGCTTCTTCTCCTGCTTTGGTCAGCACCCGTCGTGCTCGTTTGGTAAAACGATCCAGGTTATCAGCCACGGTCGTGTCCTTTCACCGGTATTGAACGTAACTCCTTCAACTTGATTATACCCCAACCCCAACCAGAAGTGGGTAAGCCGTGTTACACAAGAAAGGGGCTACCTCCCGCCAGGGCGAGCCCCTATTCATTCTGTTGCCGAGCCTGGCATCTGGGACTCGCTCCCAGCCAGTTCGATGCCGAAAACCCCAGACTGGACAGCCTCTCCTGTGAGAAACTCCGATTCTCGAACTACTCCTCCTCGACCTCAACATTTTCGAGTTCGTCTGCCTCTGCCAGCGCAGTACGCCAATCCAACTCCTCGTATCGAGGATCGGCGACCTTCTTGATGCTCAATCCCATCCGTCGCCGATCTGGGTCCAGGTCGATGATACGCATGGTATAGGTCTCACCGACCCGAACGACCTCTTTGGGGTGACTGATCCGGCCGTCGCTGAGTTCGGAGATGTGGATCAGTCCCTCGATTTCATCGTCAACCCGAGCAAATGCTCCAAAGTTCGCCAGCCGGGTGATCGTCCCCTCTACCAGTTGACCGATTCGGTAGCGCTGCTCGATCGTCGTCCACGGTTCTGGCTCCAGGCGCTTGAGGCTGAGCGCGATCCGCTTCTTTTCCCGGTCTACGCTCAGGACATAGACATCCACTTCCTGCCCGACCTTGACCACATCCTGCGGCTTGGCGGACCGGTTCCAGGATATCTCGGAAAGGTGGATGAGTCCATCAGCCCCTCCCAGATCGACAAAGGCTCCGAAATCGGTCAGGCTGGTCACCTTGCCGCGTCGCACTTCTCCTTCGCGCAGGTCCGCCAGGAGTTTGTCTTTTTGCACTTCTCGCACCTGACGAGAGGCGGCTCGTTCGGACAGAATGAGACGCTTGCGCTTGCGGTTGAGCTCGATGATCTTGACATAGATCGGCATCCCAACCAGCCGCGCCCAGCGTTCTTCGGGCTGTTGGTGATCGCTCCCCCGGTGCTCCGGCGCAAGTTGGGAGGCCGGGACAAATCCCCGCAGCTTGCCCAGCCGCACGATCACCCCTCCTTTGTTAAAGCCCATGACCTGGGTCTCAAAACTCTCCCCCGACTCAAAACGGGCCTGGGCCTCTCGCCAGTCGATCTCCTCTTCGGCCTTGCGGAGCGACAAGATAATGTTTCCATCCCGTTCTTCGGGCCTAACGACATACACCGGGATGACCTGGCCGACCCGCAGCCTCTCCAATCCTTCGCGTCCCAGACGCTCCAGTTCCTTCTCCGGGATCACCCCTTCCGATTTGGCCCCGACATCCACCAGGACCTCGGTCGGACTGACTTTGACAATCTCGCCGTCCACGATGTCGCCGGGCTTCAACTTTCGGAAGGTAAGCGCTTCTTCCATCAACGCGCTCATCGGGTGCTCTCGGCTCTCTTGCTCGACGTCCCCTCCTTTCACGGGTCCTGCCTCAGGAATTTGCTTCTCCTCCATGAATGATGGACTCTCCCCTACAAATGATTTCTGGTGCACGAAAGAAACCCCAATCAGCTACGGCGGTGCTTCCGTCCCGTCTTTATTATACCGCCTTTTTCCGCAAAAGGCAAGAAGGCTCAAGCACAGGTAGGATGATCGTATTTTCATGATGGGCGGCCATGTTGCTTGCCTTTCCTGAACGAACGCAAATTCTTGACAAAGAACGGTCCTTGTGATAGATTGAGCTCGAATTGATGTTCCGGTGTTCTTGAAACCGGCGCCGGTTATCGAAACCGGGGCCTGTTTTATCGTATGGGGCCATCCCATTTCCTGAGGGATCAAGCTCCAGAGAGTTGCCATGAGCTAGGTTGGAAGCGGGAGAGACGTGGATGAAAAGGCTCCTGATCATCTTGAGCGTTGTCGTCGTTCTGGTGGTGGCTGGAGGGTGGATCTATCGGAATTACTGGGTCCAGGCGAAGGAACTGCAACCAGAACGAGAAGAATATCAGGTGACGGTGGGAACCTTAAAAGCGTTGGTCAATGCCACCGGAACCATCTTGCCTGAGAGACAGACTACCCTGAGCTTCAAGAGTCCGGGGCGTGTCGCTGAGGTCCTGGTCGTGGAAGGGCAAGCGGTCCGGGCCGGGGATGTGTTGGCCCGCCTGGAGACGACCGATCTGGAGTATGCCGTCGCCCAGGCAGAGTTGGCCCTGGCCACCGCTCAAGCCCAGTTACTCCGGATCCAGCGTGAGCCCGCTGCTTACGAACTGGCCGCCGCCCAGGCTGCTCTAGACAGTGCCCGGGCTGCCTATGAAAAGCTCCTGGCCGGTCCCACCGCCGAGGAACTGCGCGTCGCCCGCGCCGGTCTGGACCAGGCAGAAGCGACCCTCAAACAGGCGCGACAGGCTTACGCTCAGGTCGCCGATCGACCGGATGTTGGAATGCTTCCCCAGGCTCTGCAACTGGAGCAGGCGACCAATGCCTATGAAGTGGCCAAGGCCAATTTTGAGCTGGCTACGCGGAAACCATCCGCGGCCGAGATCGCATCCGCCCGCTCGGCGGTCGCCCAGGCCGAAGCGGCGCTGGCCCGACTGCAGGCGGGACCCACCGACGAGGACCTGCTCCTGGCCCAGCTCCAGGTGGAACAGGCCCAAATCTCCCTCGACCAGGCGCGGCGTCAGTTAGAAGGGGCTTCCTTGCTGGCCCCGCATGATGGCGTCATTACCCTGGCGGGGATCAAGGAAGGGGAATTGACCGGCGGTCAACCCGCGTTTATCCTGACCGACCTGTCCCGGTACCACCTCGAGGTTAGTGTGGATGAGATTGATATCGGTCGCATCGCCGAGGGCCAGCCGGTGACGGTCACCCTCGACGCCCTGCCGGGCGAGTCCTTGGTAGGCTGGGTGGATCAGATCGCCTACACCGCTCAGGTTGACACCGGCGTAGTGACCTACAAAGTAACCATTCAGTTGGCTCCAAGCGATCTTCCCTTGCGGGTCGGGATGACGGCCAACGTGGAGATTGTCACCGAGGAACACGAGGGGGTGCTTCTGGTCCCGAATCGCTTCATTCGGGTGGATCGGACCACCGGCCAGACCTTTGTGGACAGGCTGACCAACGGCCAGGTTCAGCCGGTCGAGATCCAGATCGGGTTGCGGGATGAAGCCTTTAGCGAGGTACTGGCCGGCCTGGTCCAGGGCGACGTGGTGGTCCTGATCAAACAGTCCAGCCGCGAGCAACTCCGTCAAGCGTTCCAGATGGGGGGTCCGTAGCAGTTCCGGGCGGAAACCGCGCCCTGGACACTGCGGGGGAAGGAGCCGAAACCAGCAGCCGGACGACCGATCCCACCGGTCAACGGGTTGAGATATGCGTGAGCCGTTGATTAAGCTTCAGGATATTACCAAAGTTTATCAAATGGGCGATGTCCAGGTCCAGGCTTTGTGCGGGGTGACGTTAGAGATCCACGAGGGCGAGTTCATGGCCATTATGGGGCCCTCTGGTTCGGGCAAGTCCACCCTGATGAACATTGTGGGCTGCCTGGACCAGCCAACCTCGGGACGTTACTGGCTGGACGGCACCGATGTGAGCCAGTTGAACGACAACAAGCTGGCCGAAATTCGTAATCGCAGGATCGGCTTTGTCTTTCAGACCTTCAACCTCTTGCCCCGGACCAATGCTCTCCAGAACGTCACCCTGCCGCTGATTTATGGCGGCGTTCGACCCCGTGACCGGCGTGCCCGAGCCAAGGCCGCTCTGGAGGCGGTGGGCCTGGGCGATCGGTTGTTCCATCGCCCCAGTGAACTCTCGGGCGGCCAGCAGCAGCGAGTGGCGATCGCGCGGGCGCTGGTGACCGAGCCGGCCATCATCCTGGCCGATGAGCCAACCGGCAACCTGGATACCCGCTCCGGCGAGGAGATTATCCACATCTTCCGCCAACTCAACCAGGAGCGGGGGATTACCGTAGTCTTTGTCACCCATGATCCGGATATTGCCGCTCAGACGCGGCGGATCGTCCGCATCCGCGATGGTCTGATCGAAAGCGATGAGGTGGTATAGAGTCGCATGAGCTTGGCTGAAAGTATCCGGATTGCGTTGCGGGCTTTGCTGGCCAACAAATTACGAGCCGTGCTGACCATGTTGGGCATCATCATCGGTGTCGGCGCGGTGATCACCCTGATGTCGGCCGGTCGGGGATTCGAGAAGCTGGTCGAAGAGTCGTTCCAGGGACTCGGCTCCAATCTGCTGTTTGTCTTCCCCGGGTCGTTCGAGGGCGGGTCGGAAATCGAGCGGGGGGAGTTGACCATGGGCGATTACCAGGCGTTGGCCGATCCGTTCGTGGTGCCCGATGTGGTCGGCGTGGCGCCTGAGGTCTCGGCCAGGGCCACCGTGGTCGCCGGCAAGCGCAACATCCGCACCGACATTGCAGGAGTCACGCCGGTCTTTCAGACGATGCGCAACAAAAAGATCGCGGAAGGGGTCTTTATCTCGGAAGCCGATCTGAATGCGAACTCGCGGGTGGCCGTATTGGGCAGCGAAGCTTACAAAAAGTTGTTTGATGAGGGGGCCTATGCCATCGGCCAGACGATCAAGATCAACCGCGTCCCTTTCCGCGTCATCGGCGTGTTAGAGGAGCAAGGCGGGTCGGCTTTCGGCAGCGCCGACAATATGATCTACGTCCCGCTGACCACGGCGCAGAGCCGACTTTATCCCTGGTGGCGCAGCCGGCAGGGAGACCCTCTTCTGTCGACGATCTATGTCCAGGTGGCCGACGAATCGTTGATGGATCAGGCAGCGGACCAGATCGCCGAGGTGCTGCGCCAGCGCCACAAGATCGCGTTTCGGGATGAGGATGACTTTACTATCATCAAACAGGCGGATGTAGTCGCGATTTTTGGGGACATTACCGGCGCTCTCACCATCTTTCTGGGCGCCATTGCCGCCATTTCCCTGCTGGTGGGGGGCATCGGCATCATGAACATTATGCTGGTGTCGGTCACCGAACGCACGCGGGAGATCGGCATCCGCAAGGCAGTGGGGGCGAAACGGAGGGACATCCGCATCCAGTTCCTGGTGGAGGCGATGGTCCTATCCCTCATCGGCGGCTTTCTGGGCATGGGCCTGGGCTTTGTCGGTTCGCGGGTGATCGCCGCCCTGGTGGAACGTCTCACGCCGGTGGTGACGTGGGACATCATTTTGCTGGCGACCGGCTTTTCGGCGGCAGTCGGGTTGTTCTTTGGTTTCTATCCCGCCAATCGCGCCGCCGCTTTGAATCCGATTGAAGCATTGCGCTATGAATAGAACGACGTTCTCCACGCGGAAACGGATCGCGATTTTCCTCCTGGTCGGGCTTGGCTTGGTGACGGTGGCGTGTGCCGGGAATTTGCCCCTGCCCACCGCAACCGCCATCCCGCTGGCAGCGACGGCCACTCCTTCGCCCCGGCCCTCCCGTCCGGCGGGAACGGCAGTGGCCCCGCCCCAGTCAGCCGCTCCTGCGCCGGCGGCCACGCCGAGCCCGACGGGGTCTGGCCGCCCGGTTTCCCTGGACGATGCATTGGTGCGTCGCACCGTCGAAGGGTTTCTGCAGCGCCTGGTGAAAGGGGACATTGAGGGGGCCTTGACCCTGTACGGGAGCGAGTCTGCCCGTCAACGCTATATCGATTCCTTGTCTTCCCAGTTCACTGCATCGAATCCCCGTCTGGTCGAGGCAGTCTTGCAAGAATCGAGACGGATCGACAGTTCGAACTACGAAGCCGAGGCTCTGCTCCGCTGGTCCGGAACGGAGACCGGCAGCGCAGCGACGCAGACCCTGATGCTCCGATTGGTGTACGAGCGCGGCCTGTGGTGGATTGATGAGATGGTCTTCGGAGAGCCGGTCCCGGCGCCGGCAAAGCGCCAGTCGCCGGCCGTCCCCCCTCCGTCCCCGTCTACGCTGGAAGGGAGACTGGTCTTTCAGGTAAGCAGCGGTGGAAGTCTGTACCTGATCCGGGCCGATGGTCACGGATTGCGCCTTCTGACGGATGGCCTGGACCCTGCCTGGTCGCCGGACGGGGCCTGGATCGCCTTTACCCGATGGCGCACGCCCTGGGGAGTCTATCGTATCCGCCCGGACGGCAGCGATGAGCAGCGGGTAGTGGATGGCATCCGTTTCAAGGAAGTGGCCTGGTCGCCCGATGGGTCCCGGCTCGCGTTTACTCTCAATTATGGTTCGAGCGAGCCGATCGAGATCTGCTTCTTTGGGTTCTGCTTTACCATCCCGCCCTTCTCGCTGGGTCAGCTCTGGGTGGCCGATCTGGAGAGCGGCAAGCTGTTGAGCCTGCCGCTGGACGATCGAGCGGTCCACGCCCCGACCTGGAGCCCCACCGAAAACCGGATCGTCTATGCGGGGGATCGGGGTCTGGCCTGGATCGACCTTGACGGGATGGAGAAAGGGCGCTTTGAGGGCGGGAGCGCCTGGGACAGCTCGCCCAGTTTTTCACCCGATGGGCGGCAGATCGTCTATATGAGCCGGGTGCATGACCACTGGGACCTGTTTATCATGAGAGCCGACGGTGCGGGACGCAGACCGCTGACGGCAGCCGATCTCGAATCTGACCGGCAACCCAACAATGTGGCCCCGACCTGGTCGCCCGATGGAAAGCACATTGCCTTTCTCTCGGACCGCGATGGCGTGTGGCGCGTCTATGTCATGGACGCCGATGGTTCCCATCAGCGGCCCATGTTTGGCGACCAATTGGATCGTCTCCATATCCGATATGAATGGGCCAGTGAACGGGTCCTGTCCTGGACTCGATGAGGGCGTTTGAGCGCGGATCAGTGCAGCCGAGAAAGACGGAGGGAGAAATGGCAGAACATGTCTACATCGAGCGGATTGCTGATTATGTGGGCCACGAGGTAACCGTCAAGGGCTGGCTCTATGCCAAAACGGACAAGGGCAAGCTCCAGTTCCTCCAGGTTCGCGATGGGACCGGGATCGTGCAGTGCATTGTCTTCAAAAAGAGCGTCGCTCCAGAACAATTCGAGATAGCCCAACGCCTGACCCAGGAATCGTCGTTGATCGTCACCGGCGTGGTCCGCGCCGATGAGCGCGCTCCTGGCATTCCGGGCGGCTATGAGATCGATGTCGGCGACCTCCAGGTCGTTCAACTGGTGACCGAAGAATATCCCATCTCCCCCAAGGAACATGGCGTGGACTTTTTGATGCAGCATCGGCATCTATGGATCCGCTCTTCACGCCAGTGGGCGGTGCTTCGGGTGCGGGCCACGATCATTAAAGCGATCCGCGACTGGCTGGATAGTCATGGCTTTATCTTGATGGATACCCCGATCCTGACCCCGGCGGCGTGTGAGGGCACGACCACCCTGTTTGAGACCAACTACCACGGCACCCCGGCCTATTTGAGCCAGAGTGGCCAGTTGTACAACGAGGCAACGATCATGGCCTTCGGGCGGGTCTATTGCTTCGGGCCGACCTTCCGCGCCGAGAAATCCAAAACCCGGCGGCACATCCAGGAGTTCTGGATGGTGGAACCGGAGGCGGCCTATGTGGATATGTGGCAGAACATGGAGATCCAGGAGCAATTTGTTAGCTACCTGGTCCAGACCACCTTGCAGACCCGGGCGGCCGAACTCAAGTTGCTCGGCCGGGACGTGAGCCGTCTGGAAAAAGTGGAGCCGCCCTTCCCCCGCCTCCATTACGATGAGGCCGTCGCAATGATCAACAAAGCGGCTGCGGCAGGCGCGGTGGTCCCCCCGAACGATGAACCGGTGCCGCCGATCTCCTGGGGGGACGATTTTGGCGCGCCGCACGAAACCTACGTGGCCGAACAGTTCGAGAAGCCGGTCTTTGTCCACCACTATCCCACCGCCGCCAAGGCGTTTTACATGGCGCAGGAGCCGGATCGGCCCGAAACCTGCCGCTCCTCCGATCTACTGGCCCCGGAGGGCTATGGGGAGATTATCGGCGGAGGCGAGCGCTCCAGCGACCTGGCGTTTCTGGAAGCGCAGATCGAGCGGCACCGCCTCCCTCGCGAGGCGTACGAATGGTACCTGGACCTGCGGCGCTTCGGATCGGTACCGCACAGCGGGTTCGGGCTAGGGGTAGAACGGACGGTGATGTGGATTTGCGGGCTGAACCACATCCGCGAGACGATCCCCTTCCCCCGCCTGCTGGGGCGGATCTATCCGTAGGGAAAGAGTTCTTCTTATTATGGGAGGTTGCTCGGCTTGGCCACGTAACCTCCCATAAGACCTGAGAAATGGCTCCTGCCTCCCTGATTGGCGAGGAGACGGATAGCCCCTTGAGAGCAGGGGCAAGTGTCCTTCACCTACATCGGCAACCAGAAAAACGCCAGCGCCAGGATCAGATAAAGCCCCAGCAGCATTGCCCCTTCCAGCCAGTTGGACTCGCCGTCGAGCGACACCAGGCCGGCAATGAGCACCGCCACCATCAGGGCGATCAGTTCGAACGAGTTAAAGACCAAGGTCAACGGGTTCCCCATCGCCAGGCTGATGAATACCAGCAGCGGCGCCACAAACAGGGCGATCTGCAGGCTGGACCCCACCGATACGGCCAGGCTCAATTCCATCTTGTTCTTGGCTGCCACCTGCACTGCCACCAGATGCTCAGCGATGTTGCCGATCAGCGGCACCACAATGATCCCCAGAAAGAACTCGCTGATCCCCACTCTTCGGATCACATGCTCGATCGAGCCGACCAACAGCTCGCTCATGACCACAATCGCCACGGTGACAACGACCAGGATGAGCCCGGCCGTGAGCGGGGACCAAGGAGGTGATTCTTCGTGGGCGCTGGGGTTGTCCGCTTCAGGGGCGGGCCGGCGCAGTTGCGAGACCAGGCTGAGACCGTACAAGCCGATCATCACCCCGGCCACCCCCAGACTCAAATACTCGACCGCGTCGTGATTGACCAGTTCGATGCTGTGGCTGAAAATGGAGGGGATGACCAGGGCAGCGACGGCCAAGATCAACATGGTGGAACTGAGCCCGGCATGGCTCCGGTCGAATTTCTGAACGCCGTGCCGCAATCCCCCAACCAGGATGCTCAGCCCCAATACGAGGAGGATGTTGCCCAGCACTGAGCCGGTGATCGACGCCCGGACTAGCTCCAGCATTGCCTGGTTGATCGCCGGGTTCTGCACTCCCTCGCGGATGGCCATGATGGTGATGATCAGTTCGGCCGCGTTTCCCAGCGTGGCGTTGAGCAGCCCGCCCAGCCGGGGGCCGGTATAGATGGCCAACACCTCGGTGGCGACGCCCATCAGCCCGGCCAGGGGGATCATGGCCAGACCCGAGGCCACAAACACGATCAACGGACTCCAGCCGAGCAATTCGGCCACGATCGCAACCACACCAAAGATGAGCAACAGGTTCAAGGCTTTCATGGGACGTCCTTCGGGTCGTGGTTCCCCCAGGCGGCTGGAGTGGGCGGAACCGGGGGACTGAACGGCTCCTTGACCGGGCCCCAGCCCCCTTTCTCCCCACCCGTCATCTGCCAGACGTGGACCATGCGCTGGATAGTGGTAAAGAGGCTGGTAACGGCCAGCACGATCAGGGCGATAAGTACCTGATTCAGGGTCAGGCCGGCGATCATGAGCGCGACGCGGAATGGGCGCGTCATCAATCCTTCACGGCAGGTGACTCCTACCGCCTCAGCCCGCGCCCGAGTGTAGCTGACCATGAGCGAGCCGACGGTGACCAGCAGGATCAGCGGCGGTTCGATCGGGCGGCCCGCCCGGGCATAGTAGACGATCAATCCCAGGAAAACTACCGATTCTTCTAGCCGGTCGAGGGTGGAATCGAGAAACGCGCCAAATCGGCTCCCTTTGCCGCTTGCCCGAGCCAGCGCTCCATCCAACGCATCGCACAGGGCGGCCACGATATACACCGCTCCACTCCACCGGAATTTACCCCATGCCGCCAGTAGTGCTACACCGATGGTCAGAACCAGACCCAGATAGCTCACCGCATTGGGAGAAATGTTCCAGCGGGCCAGCGCCTGCCCGATCGATTCCAGGATTGGGCGACTGAGTTCGCGGGCCTTTTGTTCGATCAAGGACATGGGTTCTTTCCTCCGGTACTCCAGGGGGTCTCGTTCAGCTCCCAGGAACAACGCGCCCGGTTCCACTCAATGGGGCGAGTTCATGGGCCATATCGGTCGGGCCACCAGCCACTGGTCTGGATGCTGGGCAATGTGCCGCTCCATGGCCGCAACCACCTTCTCCATCCCCGCTGCGACAGCCATCTCTTCATCGTCTGTCACGGGCAGAGATAGAGGCGGCTCGACTCGAACCAAAAATGTATCATCGGGCAGGCGGGACACAAACGCCGGGATCAGCGCCGCGCCGGTGCGCAACGCCACCCGCACCGGTCCGTCCGGCAGTTCGGTGGGCTCGTCGAAAAAGTTCACCTTCCGGCTGCTATCGGCCACGTTCAGATCGCACGGCAGGGCAACGATTTCGCCGCGCTTCAGGGCGCGGAACAGGCCGATCATCGGCGCATCCGAAGGGATCAGGCGCAACCCACCACTTTGCCGGAGGCCAAGGACATAGCGGAAGAGTCGTTCCGGTCTGGTGTGGAGAGCAGCAGCGGTCATGGGCACTCCATAGGCCATCGGAATCTGGCCAACCAGGTCCACGTTCCCCACATGGGCCGAGACCACCACGACCCCTCGTCCTTGAGCCAGGGCCTGCTGGATATGCTCAAATCCTTCAATGCGCGTCAGGGCTTTGATCTGGTCGTGGTTGAGCCGGCTGAGCCGGAACAGATCATAATGGCCTTTGATGATATTCACGCAGGTCCGACGGACCACCGCCTCCACCTGGCTCCGATCCGCTCCTGGACCCAGGACATGGCGGATGTTATGGCGCAGGACCTTGCGCAGCCGGCAGTGAAGGAAGTACAACAGCCAGCCAATGGGTCTGGCCAGCCAGTAGCCGAGCCAGGGAGGCATCGGGCCGGCCAGAGCACCGAGGAAGCGATACGACGCGTAAATGAAAAAATCACGCAGCCGATCCATCGTTTGTTGCCTCAATCCCGTCGCATCTTACCGTAAAAGAATTCGCCTGTCAAGCTTGTCAAAGGGCCGGTTTTATGCTAAAGTGGTGCATGGAGCAGAGGATATGAAACTGGCGGTCTCCCATCCCTGGGACCTGAGTGTGGAAGAGGCAAGGGCGTTACAGGCCAGGCTGGCCGCGCAGGTGATCGCGGAACTCACCTTTGATCCCGCTGCCATCCAGACCATCGCCGGGATCGATGTCGGGTTTCGTGGGGAAATCGCGCGGGCTGCCGTAGTGGTGCTGCGCTTCCCCTCCCTGGAACCGCTCGATTCGGCCTGCGCTGAGGTGCCCATCACCTTTCCCTATGTGCCGGGGTTGTTGGCCTTTCGCGAGGGACCGAGCGTGCTGGCTGCCCTGGAACGGCTCTCCACCTGGCCGGACCTGTTGATTTTTGATGCCCAGGGCCGGGCCCATCCTCGTCGCCTGGGCCTGGCCTCTCATCTGGGGGTGATCCTGGACTGGCCCAGCATCGGTTGCGCCAAATCGCGGCTGATCGGAGTGCACGATCCACCGGGGGATGCCGCCGGCGACTGGGCGCCCCTCTATGACGGCGAGGAGATGGTGGGGGCGGTCCTCCGCACACGGCCTGGAGTTCAGCCGATCTATGTCTCTATCGGCCATCGGGTTGACTTGCCGACGGCGATCGAGTTTGTCCTTCGCTGCACCCGGCACCACCGCCTGCCCGAGACCACCCGCTACGCGCATCAGGTGGCGGCGGGAGAGGAATTGCCGATCGGACAGCAACAACTCCGTCTATTTTGACGCATCTGGAGTGCATGATGAGCCTGGACGCTCAGATCCAACGTGCGGTAGAATTGATCCGCCGTTCCCGCCACATGGTCGCGTTCACCGGCGCCGGTCAGAGCACGGCGTCTGGCATCCCTGATTTTCGCAGCCCAGGCTCCGGCTTATGGGAAAAAGACAACCCGATGCTGGTCGCCTCCATCTGGGCCTTTCGTCTAAACCCCCGGACCTTCTATGACTGGATCCGGCCTCTGATCGAGACGCTGCTCCACGCTACTCCCAATCCAGCGCATCAGGCTCTGGCGCACCTGGAAGAAATGGGATATCTCAAAGTCGTCATCACCCAGAACATCGACAACCTCCAGCAGCGGGCCGGGTCACGGCGGGTGTTGGAATTGCACGGTCATATGCGGGAGGCAACCTGTATCCGCTGCTACAAAGCGGTGCCCGTGGACCCAGGCATGATCCGTTCGTTGCTTGACGGCAGGGTCCCGGTGTGCGAATGCGGCGGCACCCTCAAACCCAATGTCATCCTGTTTGGAGAGCAGTTGCCCGTTCGAGTGTTCAACCAGGCGATGGAAGAAGCTCGCCGCTGCGACCTCATGCTGGTCTCCGGATCGTCGCTGGAGGTCGCGCCGGCGGCCGATATCCCGTTCCTGGCGGTCAAGAGCGGCGCCAAGGGCATGATCATTAACCTCCAACCCACGGCCTTTGACCGCCACGCCGAGGTCGTGATCCATGGAGACGTGGCCGAAATCCTGCCTCGGATTGTGGAAGCACTGGACTCACCAAGCTGAATGTAGCTACTCGCTCTCGGCAGGCAATGAATGGACCCGATTGACGCCCGTTCGCTGTTCCCGGTGACCCAACATTATGCCTACCTGAACCACGCCTCGGCGGCAGCCTTGCCGGCCCCGGTGGTCCAGGCGATGGACCGCTATCTGGCCGATCAGGCCCGATCTGGCAGCCAGGCCCTGGTTGATTGGGATGACCGGCTAGAAGAGATCCGCCGCCTGGCAGCGCGCCTGATCGGCGCCCACCGTGACGAAATTGTGTTCACCAGCAGCGTGTCCCACGGGTTGAATATTGTGGCGGCCGGTCTGGACTGGCGGCCGGGCGATAATCTGATCTGCGCCGAGACCGAGTTTCCGGCCAACGTCTATCCCTGGCTCAACGTCCAACGACGGGGCGTGGAAGTGCGCTTTGCTCCCGCCCGTGGCCATCGGATCCGGGTGGAGGATGTGGCCGGCCTGATGGATAGGCGCACCCGTCTGGTAGCCATCAGTTTCGTCGAGTTTAGCACCGGCTACCGCAACGATCTCGACGCCCTGGCTGACCTCTGCCACCAGCGAGGGGCCTATCTGTGCGTGGATGGCATCCAGGGGCTGGGCGCACTCCAGTTCAGCGTGGCCGACACCCCGGTGGATTTCCTGGCCACCCACGCAGCCAAATGGATGCTCGGCCCGATCGGGGCCGGGTTCCTCTATGTGCGGCGGGAGATGATCCCTAGGTTGGAACCGGTGATGACCGGCTGGCGGGGCGTAGTCGATCGGGACGACTATTTCCGCTACGACTCCCCCTTGCGGGACAGCGGCGAACGGTTTGAGCCCGGCTCCCTCCACCATGTCGGCCTGATCGGCATGGGCGCGGCCATCGAGTTGCTTCTATCGGTGGGGCTGGCGGAAATCGAGGCCCGCATCCTGGCTCTGACCGATGTTCTCATCGCCGGCTTGCAGGTCCGGAATTGCTCGATCGAGACGCCCATTGCTCATCGGCGTGAGCGTTCGGGCATCGTCTGTTTTCGTCATCCTCAGGTTCCGTCCGGGGTGCTGGCTGAACGCCTCCTGGCGGCTGGGGTGATCATCTCGCTGCGCGGGGAGGTGATCCGCGTCTCGCCCCACTTCTATAACACCGAAGAGGACCTGTACCAGCTCCTGGATCAATTATAACCGGCTGCCCAGGCTCAGCCTAGATCGCCCAGTTCGTACAGAATCGCGGCGGCGGCGACCAGCCCGGCTGTTTCCGCCCGCAGGATGCGCGGACCCAAGGACACCGGCACCAGACCGTAGTTTCGGGCGATGACCATCTCGGCTGGGGCAAAACCGCCTTCCGGCCCGATCAGGAGATTGATCGAAAAAGGGGGCCAGCTCATTCTTCGTTCGGAGGGGGCATGGCGCAACAACTGGCGCAGATGGGTCCGCCGTTCTCCTTCCCAAGGGATGAGCGACAGCGCTCCGGACTGCTTGGCCCGTTCACACGCCTGCAAAAAGAGGAGGGCGGGACGCAAGACCGGTTTTCGACCACGACCGCATTGTTCTGCCGCTTCCTGGATAATGGACTCCCAGCGGCGATACTTTTTTTCCACGGCGTCCAGATCGGAGACCACACACCGCTCCGAAATGATGGGCACAAATTCCACCAGGCCCAGTTCGGTGCCCTTTTGCAGGATCAGCTCAAATTGCTTACTTTTGAGCACTCCCTGGTAAAGGCTGATCTTGGTCCGAGGCTCGGCGCCGGCCAGTTGGCGCTGTACCACCTCTCCCTGCACCGTGTCCCGATCCAGCGCGACCAGTCGGGTCCGGATCTCCCACCCGGAGTTGTCCAGGAAAACCACCTCATCGCCCGGACGCAGGCGGAGGACGTGGATCATCTGGTGCGCCTGGGGTCCGGTCACCGTGACCTGGTCACCCTGGATCCAGTCGGGTGGGATAAAGAAACGGTGCATGGTCATGCTCTACCCTCGCCGGGCCAGCAACGCGACCCAATCTTGTTCCCGGATTTGTTCGATCACCCGGAGCCCTTGCCTCGCCAGGCTGTCCACCACCTCGGGCGCCTGGCTTTCGATCAGCCCGGCGCCGATCAACCACCCGCCAGGAGCCAGCCGCGCGGCCAGGGCAGGGGCCATCTGGATGATCGCCGAGGCCAGGATGTTGATCAGGACCAGGTCAAATTGACCGCTCTCCACCAGCTCGGGCGCGTGGTCCACGGTCCATAACCAGTTCACCTCTGCCCCGCCGGGCAGGGTGCCATGCACGACGCGAACCACTTCGGCAACCTGGTTCCGGGCCACATTCTCCCCGGCCGCAGCCACAGCCACCGGATCGGCATCCAGGGCCAGGACGGACCGCGCGCCCTGTTTGGCGGCGGCAATGGCCAGCACCCCCGATCCGGTGCCTACGTCCAGAACGGAGCAGCCCGGCCAGACGATCCGTTCCAGGGCCTGCAGGCAAAGGCGGGTGGTCGGATGCAGTCCAGTGCCAAAGGCCATTCCCGGTTCGAGGCGGATCACTACTTCATCAGGGGCCGGAGCGTACTCCTCCCAGGCTGGGACGATCACCGTGCGCTGCCCCACCCGCAGCCGGGAGTAATGTTTCTTCCAGGCCTCGGCCCAGTCCTCCTCGGCCAGGACACGGACCACCGGTTCGGGCAGAGGCTGGATCTGCCTCAGATGCCACAGCCCTTCCTCCAGGCGGCGACGGACCTCGTCAGCCGTCTCATCGAGAGGCAGGTAGGTTTTGACCACTACCTTGGGAAAGGCTGCCGCAGCGGGCAGTTCGTCCTCAAAACAATCGAGCCGGGTTTCGATGGCCACCCCTCCCGGGCTGTAGCGGTTCAACAGCTCGGCCACCGCTTCTGCCGTCTCGCCGTCTACCTCTACGCTGAATTCCAGCCAGTCCAACCGGAGCTTGCCTTTCCTCAAGAAGTTGAATAACGATTGCAGTTGCCCCCGAAGGGCTTCTGGACGTCGAACTGCGCCGACGCGCCTGTGCACAGGGAGGAACAGGCGACCACAGCGTGTTCGATGGTTGCCTCCCTACGGGCGAGGTTTTGACCGTCTGTCGAAAGGTCCCTACATCCCCAGCGCGTCTTTGATCTTTTGGAACAGGCCCTTTTCGGGTTGATGGACGACCTCTTTGCCCAGCGTCTTGCTCAATTCTTCAAACAGCTTCTTTTGTTGTCCGTTCAACCGGGTAGGGATCAGCACATGGACCAGGACGAGCTGGTCCCCGCGCCCGTTGCGGCGCAGATAAGGCACTCCCTTTCCCCGAATTCGGAACGCTTCGCCGCTCTGCGTTCCCGGCGGGATGACCAGTTCCTCTTCGCCGTCCAGAGTGGGCACTTTGATCTTGTCTCCCAGAGCGGCCTGGGCAACGTTGATATCCAGTTCCAGCAGAATGTTGTTTTCGTCGCGGCGGAAGAATTCATGGGGCTTGACATGCAGGACGACATACAGATTGCCGGGAGGCCCGCCGCGTTCGCCTGGCTCCCCTTCGCCGGACAGACGGATGCGGGTGCCTTCATCCACGCCGGCCGGGATCTTGACCAGGATGGGCCGCTCCACCTGGATCACCTTACGGCCCCGGCACAGGGTACAGGGGGTGGTGACGATTTCGCGCTCCCCCTGGCACCGAGGACAGGTGGTGACCTGAACAAAAGAGCCCAGGAAGGTCTGTTGCTGGCGACGGATCTCGCCGGTGCCGTTGCACTGGGGACAACGGATGGGATAGGTGCCCGGTTCGGCTCCGCTCCCTTGACATTGGGGACAGGTTTCGTGGCGCGGGACCAGGATTTCCTTTTCGCAGCCAAAGACCGCTTCCTCGAACTCGATGGTCAGGTCGTACCGCAGATCGGCGCCCCGCGTGGGACCTTTGCGCGTCGCCGCCCCGGGCCGCATCCCCCCGAAAAAGCTCTCAAAGAGATCTTCAAAGCCGCCGAACCCAAAATCAGTAAAGCCCCCAAATCCGGCCTGAGGTCCGGCGTGGCCAAAGCGATCGTACATGGCCCGTTTCTCCCGGTCGGAGAGGACCTCATAGGCCTCGTTGATCTCCTTGAACCGTGCCTCAGCGTCCGGGCTCTTGTTGACATCGGGGTGATACTGGCGGGCCAGGCGACGGAAGGCCTTTTTGATCTCCTCTTCCGTCGCCTGGCGGCTGACCCCCAGGACTTCATAATAGTCTCGTTTCGCGCTCATGCCGGTTCCGCTCTAGGGACACGGGCCACAGAGGGCCCGGCAAAACCCTCGTGCGCTTTTCTCACGCCTCTTTGAACTCCCCCTCCACCACGTCCTCACCGCCCGGGGGTGGTTCCCTGCCCGTTCCGCCGGGAGGCGGCGAACCGGGTTGCTGGTACATCGCCGCACCAACCTTTTGCAGCGACTCGGCCAGCTCTTGGACGGTGCGCCGCAGGTAGCCGACATCCTGGCCTTGCAAGGCGGACCGACAGGCAGCCACCTTGCCTTCGATTTCGCTCTTGAGGTTAGACGGGATCTTGTCTCCCTGGTCGCGCATCAACTTCTCGGCCTGGTAAATAAGCGAATCAGCGTTGTTGCGGACCTCGACCTCTTCCCGCCGTTTCTGGTCCTCCGCACGGTGGCGTTCGGCCTCCTTGATCATCCGATCGATCTCCTCCTTGGTCAGTCCGCTGGAGGCGGTGATGGTGATCGACTGCTGTCGGCCGGTGGCCTTGTCCTGGGCCGAGACATGGAGGATGCCGTCGGCGTCGATGTCAAACGTGACCTCGATCTGCGGGATGCCGCGCGGCGCCGGCGGGATGCCGTCCAGAATAAAGCGGCCTAGCGTCTTGTTATCGGCGGCCATGGGGCGCTCGCCCTGCACGACGTGGATCTCCACCTGGGTCTGACCATCGCTGGCGGTGGAAAAGATCTGACTCTTTTTGGTGGGGATGGTGGTGTTGCGCTCGATAAGGGGCGTGGCGACACCGCCCAAGGTCTCGATGCTCAACGTCAGCGGGGTGACATCGAGCAGGAGTACGTCCTTCACATCCCCTTTCAACACGCCAGCCTGAATGGCAGCCCCTAGGGCCACCACCTCGTCGGGGTTGACCCCCTTGTGGGGCTCTTTGCCAAAGAACCGGCGCACCGCCTCTTGCACCGCCGGCATCCGCGTCATGCCGCCTACCAGGATCACTTCGTCAATGTCGGCCGGGGTCAGTTTGGCATCCTTCAGGGCCTGTTCACACGGGCCGATCGTCTTCTCGATCAGATCCTCCACCAACTGTTCGAGCTTGGCCCGGGTGAGCGTCATCTGGAGATGTTTGGGACCACTGGCGTCAGCGGTGATGAACGGCAGGTTGATCTCGGTCTGCAGCATGGTGGAAAGCTCGATCTTGGCCTTCTCGGCGGCCTCTTTTAGCCTCTGCAGGGCCATCCGATCCTGGCGCAGGTCGATGCCATGCTCCTTGCGGAATTCATCGGCGAGCCAGTTGATGATGCGCTGGTCAAAATCGTCCCCGCCGAGAAAGGTATCACCGTTGGTCGAAAGCACCTCGAACACCTGGTCTCCCACATCGAGGATGCTGATGTCAAAGGTACCACCGCCCAGGTCATAGACGGCGATCCGCTGCTCCACTCCTTTGCCCAGCCCGTAGGCCAGCGAGGAAGCGGTGGGCTCGTTGATGATGCGCAGGACGTTCAGACCGGCGATCTTGCCCGCGTCTTTGGTCGCCTGGCGCTGGCTATCGTTAAAGTAGGCCGGCACGGTGATAACGGCTTCGGTCACCGGTTCGCCCAGGTACGCCTCCGCATCCTGCTTGATCTTTTGCAGGATCATGGCCGAGATCTCGGGCGGCGAATAGGTCTTGCCTCCCATCTCCACCCAGGCATCCCCGTTGGGTTGCTCGATGATCTTGTAGGGCAGGATCTTCCGCGCCTTGACCACCTCCGGATCGTTGTATTTACGGCCCATCAGCCGTTTGATGGAAAAGATCGTATTTTCGGGATTGGTGATAGCCTGGCGACGAGCCACCTGGCCGACCATCCGTTCGCCGGTCTTGGGATTGACGGCGACCACCGAGGGGAACAATCGCCCCCCCTCTGAACTGGGGATGATCGTCGGTTCGCCTCCCTCCATCACTGCACACACCGAGTTGGTGGTGCCCAGATCGATGCCAACAATTCTTGCCATAATTGGTTCTCCTTTGAGTCGGATTCGTTTCTTAAGGTTCCGGCGGAGTGGAAGGGCTGGCCTCAGCCTCCTGGACCTCTGGCGGCTTTTCCTCCGTGGCTGCCGGCTGAGAAGGCCCCGAAGAGACGCGCACCATGGCCGGACGCAACACCCGCTCGCCCAGCTTGTATCCCTTCTGCAGTTCGCTGATAATCGTCCCCTCCGGCACCTCGGACGGTTCGTGGGTCACGGCTTCATGGATGAGGGGGTCGAACTTCTGGCCGACCGCCTCGATGGGCGTGACTCCCTGCTGCTCCAGCAGCAGTTGCAGTTTCCGATGGATGAGCCAGATGCCCTGGATCCAGGTCAGGCCGGATAGATTATGGGGCAACGTCTCGAAGGCCCGTTCGAAATCGTCCACGATGGGCAAGAGGTGGACGAGGACATCGCCCCGCGCTTGGTCATACGCTTGTTCCTGTTCGCGCTGGAAGCGCTTGCGAGCGTTGAGCAGCTCGGCCCTGGCCCGTTGCCAGCCGTCCAGATACTCGGCGGCCTTGGCCCGTGTCTCTTCCAGCTCTTGAGTAAGAGCAGTGAGCGGATCGGGCTTGACTTCTACCTCGACGCTCTCGACAACCGTAGTTTCACCAGATGGTACCTCCTCCTTTTCCGGCGTCTGTTCTCCAGAACCTTGCTCTGATTCTTCTACGTGTTCTTCGACCATAGTCCTTGCTCCTAGGTAGGTACTTCTGTGCCGCGATACAGCTCGCGGAAAAGGTCGCTTAGCAGGTTGGCCACATAGCGGACGGCAGAAATGGCACGACTGTAGGGCATGCGCATCGGCCCCATCACCCCCAGGGCTCCGGTCGCTTCGCCGCTGACGCCATAGGGGGACACGATCAGGCTACACTCCCGCAGTTCATCCCACCGCCCTTCACCTCCGATAATCACCTGGACCCCGCCGATCTCCAGCATCTCGGTCAGCAGGCTTTCCAGGAAGGTCCGGTCCTCATAGATCTGGATCACCGTTCGGGCCCGTTCCGGCACGGCAAATTCGGGCTGGTACAGGATATTCAGCAATCCATCCCGGTAGAGGTTCAGGGTGCCCTGTTCGTCCACCCGCTGCATCATCTGCGCCACCACGTCCAGGACCTGCTGTTCGAGGGCGCCCAACTGGCGGCGCAGGAGCTTGATGCGATGGACCGAAAGCCCGGTGCAGAGATCGTTCAGGCGGTTGGCGATCTGGGTCAGCGTATCCTGATCCATCGCCTCATCCAGGGTGAGCATTTGCTGCCGGACCAGCCCGCCTTCCAGGACCAAGATCAGCAAGGCCATCGTATCGTGAATGGCGATCAGCTCCAGATGCTTGAAGCGGCACTGTTCGGTTTTGGGGCTGGTGACGACCGAGGCCGATTGGGCAGTGCGCGCCAGGACCGAGGCAGCGAGGCGCATCCACTGCTCCAGGTCTACCCCGACCTGGTGGAACTGGTGGCGGATGGTCCGCTGCTCATCAGCCGGCAGTTGCGATTCGCGCATCAAGTGCTCAACAAAATAGCGGTAGCCCTGCTCGGTGGGCACCCGTCCGGCCGAGGTGTGAGGATGGGTCAGGTACCCCTGCTCCTCCAGGACGGCCATCTCATTGCGGATCGTGGCCGAACTGACCCCCAGCCCATACTCCTGAATGGTCCTGGATCCGACCGGTTGCGCCGTCGCAATATACTCGCGGATCACCAGACCCAGAATCAGTTGCTGGCGTGGCGTCAAATCGCCCATGACTCTCCCGTTCTGATCCCCCTCCGGTTCATAAATCGACTTCTAGATCGGCGATTAGCACTCTCTCATATCGAGTGCTAATTCCCTATCAAGTCATGATACCATGAACCGGGGAAACTGTCAAAACGAGGAGAGGAGAAAAACAGGGAGTCCGGCAGTTTCCTGGTCACCTTGACACCCTTGTCGCTGGGGTGTATAATGACCATGCCGCAGCGGGAGGCTGCCTGTCGAGTTGTGATCATTCAGGTGGCGGATGTCGGGAACCGTGAAGATCACGAATGGACATCCGGGAGATCATCGGACACGCACGGCAAGACCAAGCGGCCGTGCATTGCCGCGCGAGGACGAGGAAGGCTGTTTGGGGAGTTGGATGGCTGGGCAGCACGCGCGGGTCCTGGATAGGGGTCGAAATGATAGTACGGCGGGTTCAAACCCCGAGTGCCGCCAAACAAGCGGCTGCCAGCCGCCCGCTCTTCGGGCAACGACTGAGCTCGAAACCTGCAAACGCGAGTTCAGAAGGAGTAGCCATGCCCGGTGGGGCGCCACGAGGGATGAAAATATCCAGGAGCCGGTGGCGGAGGCCTCCACTCCGGGTGGGGGAGTGGAGCCTTCAGGCGGTTGACCGGCTAAAGCCTCGACTCCCGCGTGCGGAGAGCGGTCTAATTTCGATGGAGCACTGAGAGGGAGGAGGACAGTATGGCATTCAAGGTAGCGTTTGTTGCCCATGCTCCCGATGCGGAGCCGGAAAAGCACAAGGGTTTGATCGAGACCCCCAAGTACAGACTGTTTGTACGAGTAGTCCGAAATCAGGCTCAGGCAGTAGAGGTGTGTCGGGACCTTGTGAAACGGGAGGGGGTTCACTCGATTCTCCTTTGCCCCGGATTCACCCATGCAGACGTTGCAGAGTTGGCGGAAGCAGTTGGGGAAGGTGTCGGCATTTTCGTCGCCAGAGGGGATCCTCCGAGCAACAGGGTGGTGGCCGAGGTGATGGCGAAGGAAGGCTGGTTCTCAAGGGAAGGAGGCTGAGCCCGGCCGGGCTTCTCCTTGATACTCTCCCCGATCTGTACCGCCAGCTCGGTCCTACTCCTGATCCGGCGACCTTTCCCGGCCTTGATCGCCCCGGTCTTTTGCAGGAAGGGACTTGCCCGTTCCTGGAAAAGGTGTTAAGATAGGGCCACAGAGAGTGGTCCGGGCCGATGAGGAAAGCGACGGCGGTTGCCCACCCGAACATTGCCTTTGTCAAATTTTGGGGCAAGGTTGATGAGGCATTGAACCTGCCGGCCAACCCGTCGCTTTCGATGAACCTGGCCGCCCTGACCACGGTGACCACGGTCGAGTACCGACCGGGGTACCGCAAGGATGCGGTTACAATCGATCATCAGCCGGTGAGCGGGCCGGCCTGGGACCGGATCGTAGCCCACCTCGACCGGGTGCGGGCGCTGGCCGGGATCGACGACCGGGCGCGGGTGGTCAGCGTGAATAACTTTCCGGTGGGCACCGGGCTGGCCTCATCGGCCTCTGGCTTTGCCGCCCTGTCGCTGGCCGCCGTCCGGGCAGCCGGGCTGGAGATGAGCGAGGCGGCGTTGTCGAGGCTGGCCCGGCAGGGTTCTGGGTCTGCTTGCCGCTCGGTGCCGGGCGGGTTTACCCTGTGGGAAGGCGACACCGACGAAACCTCATGGGCCCGTCAGGTGGCGCCGCCGGAGCATTGGGACCTTCGCGATGTCGTGGCCGTAGTGGAACATCGCCCCAAGGCGGTCAGTTCGTCCACCGGCCATAGGCTGGCGCGGACCAGTCCATTCTACGCGGCGCGGTTGGCGTGGGTGCCGGAGTTGCTCTCCGCAGCGATGGAAGGGATTCAGCGGCGGGACCTGGCCCGGCTGGGAGAGGCAGCCGAAGCCGACGCGTTGGCCCTACATGGAGTGATGATGACCTCGCGCCCGTCCCTGCTCTACTGGCAGCCGGCCACGGTGCAGGTGATGCAGGCGGTACGGGCCTGGCGCGAGGAAGGGTTGTCGGTCTATTTCACCATCGACGCCGGCCCGAACGTCCATTGTCTCTGTTTAGCCGGCGCGGCGGGAGAGGTGGAAACGCGGCTGCGGAACCTGTCGGGCGTCCAGAGCGTCGTGGTCAGTGGGCCCGGAGACGGCGTACGGCTGACCGATCAACACTTGTTTTGAACCGAATTGAAGGGAATGTTAAGCGGAGGTTCAAGTTGCAATACAGTGATAAAGTGATGGACCATTTCATGAATCCCCGCAATGTGGGGGTCATTGAGGATGCGGACGGCGTCGGCCGGGTGGGCAACCCGGTGTGCGGCGACCTGATGGAGATGTCGCTCAAGATCCAGGATAACGTGATTACCGACATCAAATTCCGGACCTTTGGCTGCGGCGCGGCGATTGCCACCAGCTCCATGGCCACCGAGTTGATCAAGGGCAAGACCATTGACCAGGCGCTGGAAGTCACCAACCGGGCGATTGCTGAGGCGCTGGACGGACTGCCTCCGATCAAGATGCACTGCTCGGTGTTGGCAGCCGATGCGCTGCGGGCGGCGCTGGCCGACTATTATACTCGACGCGGGGAGGTGCAAAAGGCGGCGGCGTTGGTCGATCAAGAGGTCGCCGAACCTCGCGATTCCGCCGAGGCGCGAGAGCCGCTCCACTGGCACGACTTTGGCCGGATGGTGCGGGCGTTGAACAGTGCCTATCCCGATGTCGAGCCGATGGACCTGAGCCTGACCAATCTGTTCAAGATGATCCTGAAACTACCTGGCTTCGATGACAATCCGGATGCGGTGAGCGAGGAACAATTGGAGAAGCTGCAGTTGGCCTGGCACGAAATCCGGTCCGGCTAGGGGAAATGAGGTGAGGGTGTGACACTTCTGTCGTTGGTGATCGCGCTGAGTGTCCTGGTGTTTATCCATGAACTGGGACACTATCTAGCGGCCAAGAGAGCGGGGGTGGTGGTCGAGGAGTTTGGTTTTGGCTACCCGCCCCGCCTCTTGACCTTTTGGAAAACGGCGGGGAAAATGGTCGTGGATGGTCGGGAGATCGTCATCCCCCGCCGTTTCCCCGTGCCAGAAGGGATCGGCATTGGCTCGCGGGTGGTGGTCCACATCTCCACTCAGGGCAAGGGCCGCCCTGTCCTGACCGACCTGCGCGAAGCCGGCGCAGAGGATACAGACGAGGCGGCGGTGGGTCGGGTGGATTTCTGGGACCCCGGCACGATCTTTTCGGTCAATGCCATTCCCTTCGGCGGCTTTGCCAGGATGCGCGGGGAAGAGGATCCCTCCGCCCCAGGCAGCCTGGCGAGCAAGGGCAAACTGGTCCGCCTCGGCGTGTTGGCCGCCGGAGCGGCCATGAACCTGCTGATGGCCATTGCCTTCTTCTCGCTGGCCTTCGGCTTGGGGGCGCCCGCTCTGGCTGAACCGCAGAACGCGGTGGTGGACACGGTCGCGCCTGGCTCGCCTGCTGAGGCGGCCGGGCTTCAACCGGGTGACATCGTCCTCCGCGCCGATGATACCGAGATCCTGACCGTGCGCACTCTCCAAGAGTATACCCAGGCCCACCTCGGCCAGCCTATCCGGCTCCAGGTGCAACGAGGGGAGGAGATGCTCGACATCTCGGTCGTGCCCCGCCTTGAGCCGCCCCCCGGCGAAGGGCCGATGGGCATTGCCCTCCGCCCGCGCATGACGGTCAAACGCTACCCCTGGTACGAGGCCATCTGGGCTGGTCTGAGGCAGACGGTGGCCCTGACCGCCTTTATCCTGACCGTCCCGATCCAGGTGATCCGGGGGCTGATCCCGGCCGAGCTGGCCCGACCGGTGGGTCCGGTGGGCGTGGGACAGTTGGTGGGCGATGCGGTGCAATACTCGCTCGACACCGGCTGGTGGTTCCCGGTGATGCAATTGATGGGCAGTCTGGGGGTAGCCCTGGCGGTGACCAATCTCTTGCCGCTGCCGGGGCTCGACGGAGGACGGATCCTGTTTGTCCTGGTGGAGGGCATCCGCGGTCGGCGCGTCGCCCCGGCCAAAGAAGGGCTGATCCATCTCATCGGGATGATGCTGCTGGTGGCGCTGATGCTGTTTATCACCTGGCAGGATGTGGTCAATCCCCTGCCGCCGATTGACTGGACCCGTCTGTTCTAGTCGAACCCGGTAGACCACGGAGTGGCGCGGTGCGAAGATGTAGTCGTTGCGGGGCCGATCTGCGTCTGGGACAGAGGGTCTGTCCCCAATGTGGCAAGCCTCAACGGCCATCAGGCCGGGTGCGGTGTCGGGTCTGCGGAGCAGCCAGCAGCCGTGACCTGGAAATCTGTCCCACCTGCGGCGAACCGCTGCGGCGCGATTGGTGGCGGCCCATTGCGGTCGGGGCAGTGCTCCTGATCGGATTGGTACTGGTCGGGATGGTGGGCACCTGGTTGTGGGGCGCGATCCGCCACCTTCAGCCAGCGGTGGCCGTGGACGCGGTCCAGGCCGTGGTCAGCGAGGTGCCGGTCCTCGTGGAGGTGCCGACCCTCACTCCGTCCCTCACCCCTTCGGTGACCCCGACCCCGACCGACACGCCAACCGCGACGCCCACCCCCAGTCTGACCCCAACGCCGACCCTGACCCCGACGCCGACCGAGACCCCAACCCCAACCGCAACGACCACGCCGACGGCGACGCCTACCCGTGTCTGGCCGACGTGGACCCCGACCCCCCGGACGACGCCCACCGATACGCCGACCCCACTGCCGACCATCGCGCCCCCCCGCCTCGTCCGCCCGGCCAATGGCGAACCGTTCGCCGGGTCGAATGCGATCATCGAGCTGGTTTGGAGCAGCTCCCACACCCTGCGAAGCGATGAATGCTACCTGGTGATGGTCCGCTGGACCGAAAACGGCGCGGCGGCGGGCACGCAGGTCTGCGTGCAGGCCACCTCCTGGTTCGTGGACCGGCTGCTCTACCTGCGGGCCGACCAGGAAACGGACCGGACCTACTATTGGCGGGTGCAAATCGTGCGTCAGGGTTCTGGAACGGACGCGACCTACACCCCTTTGAGTCCGTCCAGCGAAGAACGGTTCTTTTACTGGAGATAGAGGAACACAAACCCGCTCTGGACCGGAACCGGTCCAGAGCGGGTTTGTCTTTTGGAAACAAAGGATGCCCGGCTATACCTCTCGCACGTCGAGGACGTTCGCCCCTTCAATCGCCGACAGGGCCTGGGTCAGATTGTCCCGGTTCACATTCCGCACTTTAAAGACCAACCCCCACTTGGTGGGGTCTTCGGCGGCAAACGCCCCGCAGGCGGCGATATAGCCCCCCTGATCGGCGATGGCCTGCGCCACCTTGGCCAGCTCTCCCTCACGGTCGGGCACCTCCATGGTGATGCGCAGTCCCTTCTGACGGGCGGCGAACAGCTCCATGAAGGTGCGGAACAGATCGCTCTCGGTGATGATCCCGACCAGTTTGCCCTCGCGCAGAACGGGCAGGCTGCCGATCTCATGTTCCAGCATGATGTGCGCCGCCTCTTCGATCGGCGTATCCTCGGTGGTGGTGATCACCTCGCGGACCATTACATCTTTGACCTGGATCCGGTCGAGGAGCGAATGGATCTCCCACACACTGAGCGAGGTCGCACTGGATGGCTCGGCTTTCAGTAGGTCATCATCGGTCACGATCCCGATCAGCCGGCCGGTCTTGTCTACCACCGGCAGATGTTCAATCCGTTGCTCCTTCATGTACCGGTGCGTGTTCGAGATCGACTCCTCCGGACCGATGGTCAAGGGGTGTTTGGACATCCGATCTTTGACAAACATGGAACCTTCCCTTCCTGTCTATGGATTTATTTCTGAGTCCAGCGTAGCTTGCACACCGCTACCCCATTGTTCTCAAAGTATTCCACCCGCACCTGGTGCTTTCCGGCCGCAATGTCTACGTCCACGGTATAGGTCCTCACCGCCGTCACATGCCACTGGTCCAGGATCAGGGTGTCATCGAGATAGATGCGGATGCCATCGTCGGCAGTCGCCAGGAACTGATACTTGCCGCCCGCAAACTGGAACTCGCCGCTAAAGCGGGCGGAGAAATAGTCGGCGGTGACCCCCGGCGCCGGCGACTTGTTGCCCCAGTCGAAATCCACCGTCGGGTAGAACTGGGTAGCCACCGGGGAGCCGCTCAGGTTGGCGTTGTTAAAGAACTCGCCCTTCCAGGCCGTCGGCGCATCCAGGCGGTCGATCCAGAATCGGATCTGCGCCGTCCCCTGATTCTGGTAATAGTCGATCTTTAACGTGTGGTTGCCGGAGCTGACATCTTTGTCGGTGAAATAGTATTTGGGCGGTGTGTCGTGCCATTCGTCAATGATCAAGATGCCATCCAGCCAGACCCGAACCCCGTCATCGACCTCGACATTGAAACGGTAGCGCCCGGCATCAAAATAGCGGGTCCGCGTCCAGCGGGCGGAAAAGTTGGTGCCCCCGATCCCTCCACCGGGTCCTTTGGTCCCCCAGTTAAAGTTGACCAAGGTCTCGTCGCGGGTGAACTTGGGGCTGCCGCTGAGCAGGCGGTTATCCCAGTATTGTCCCTTCCACGGTTTGGCGACGGGGCTTGGGGTCGGGGTGGGGGTGGGCCGGGGGCAGGCCACCGGGACCTTGAGGCGCTGGCCGGGATAGATCAGGTTGGGATTGCTGATATTGTTGAGCTGGACCAGCACCGAGACGGTAGTGCGATAGCGCAGGGCGATGGCCTTGAGGTATTCCCCGCGCTTGACAATATGGATGGCAGTGCACCCCCCGCTCGGAGGCGTCGTGCAGGGCACCGGAATCAACAACACCTGCCCTACGTAGATGAGGTTGGGGTTCCACAGGTGATTGGCGCTGACAATCGCCGCCACCGTGACGCCGTAAGCGCGGGCAATCTGGGTCAGGTTCTCCCCGGCTTTGACCACATGGCGGACCGGATCGCAGCTACTGGCCTGACCGGTGAGGGGCAGGCTCATCAGCAGCATGGCCACTACAGACAGCACAATCAACACACGGTTTTTCATCGATTCCACTCCTTTTTCTCCATGATCAAGAGAATGTCGTATGGATTTACTCATGTCAAATATTATACATCAAATTTGATTTTATGGCAATACTCCATTTGGCTTATTTCCGCAATTGTATTCAGAGCATAACTGTTGGAGCACAGCATGTTACAGTACGATTCTACTCATTTCATCAGGTTTGGCAGCCGCGATTGAAATCGTCCCTGCCCAGCCTTCGGCTGGCATCACCTCCCGCAGATTCCCACCCTGCGGGAGGCCGTAAGCCGAAATCAATTCCGGCTTACATCCTCCTCACTCCAAAAAGCTGCCCACCAAAGCCCTCCCCTGCGGCGTCGGGGGAGGGAGACTGCGTCCATTCGTTGATTCGTTTCCTATTCGTTGAAAGGCCCCTTCCGGACCCCGACCCATCCTCCTAGGCGCAGAACGCTCCCTCTATCTCGCCCTGATCCGTTGCCACATGCGCGGCGTCATCGGCACCAGGATGTGACCCTGTTCCTCCCCGCCATCGCAGGGGTCCAGACCAAAGACGGCATAGCCGCCGGGGCCGTGCACCCAGGCATAGAGCGCGGTATAGGCGCACAGCAGGGCATCCAGCAGGTCCTCTGCCTCTTTGAGGGCCTGGCCCCGCTGCCCCTCAATCGGCATTTGGGCCACGGTCGGCGGCAGGCGGAGGGGTGGTTGGGCCAGCGACAGCGACGCCAGGTGACCACGCAAGCGTTCTAACTCGCGCCAGCGGAGCAGGTATCCCCGTCCAGGCCGGGTTTTGTACTTGAGGGTTTGGTCCAGGTCAAAGAGCGACACGGCCGCCGGATGGGGAAAGACCTCAAACACCTGCCGAGCAGGGGTCTGACAGGCGATCCGGGGATCGAAACGAAAGCCCACGGCCTGAAGTCGCTTTCGGATCGATTCGGCGCGCAGCCCTCCGTAGCGGCCTAGGAGGCGCCGATTGGCCGGATAGGGGGCAGCCTGAAATGGGCCAAAGACCTCCGCCACCTGTCGATCGCAGGGGCGGGTCCCCGTTTCGTTGGGAACGGCCAGCGGGGCGTCCACTGCCACCAGGCCCGGTTGGCCGGCCGGGATGGCGCTGGTGACGAACGCCACGATCTCCTCATCGCTACCGAGGGTAGCCGTGGCTTCCAGCAGGTGGCCGTCCGCTGACAAGACCGCCCCGCCCGACCGATGGCGCGGTGACCAGGCCAGGTCAATTCCGATACAGCGCACAGCTCAGCCCGAGATGCCTTCCGGGACGTGGGTCAGGTCCACCACCGAGTCGTACGAGCCGTAGGGGTTCTCGACATAGTCATCGGCCACCCAGTCGTTCATCCATTGCTTACCATCGACCAGGTAGCGGAAACGATAGCGGCGGCCAGCCGGCAACTCCAGGGTCACTTTCCAGTTGGCATCGGAGCGGCTGCGGGTCAGAGGGGTAGCGGTCGTGTCCCAGTCGTTGAACTCGCCGACCAGGTTGACCCGCTCGGCCCACAAGGTGGAGGACACCTCAAAGGTCACCCGCACCAGGTCTTTTTTGCCCGTTGGCTCTTTTCTAATCATGGTCCCTCCCTGTCATTCCGTGGTCACGCGGATCGGCGGCCCCGACCGATCCAGAGGCCTTTTCGCTCCCTTCCGCTGCTCATTATAACGCACTCCAGGAAAAGTGTCAAAGCCCGGAATCGAGCCATTGCCGGGGCGAAGGGGGAGAAGATCCATTCGTTGACAGGCCGTTGCCCGGAGAGGAACGGGGGATGAAGAGAGGTCTGTCCACGCCGAGCCTTCCGGCAGGACCGGCGTGGGTGATGACGCTCACGGACATATCGCAGCGGATGGGGTATCCTCTGGAGCAGAGACGATCGCCGCGAAAGGAAACAACAATGAGATTCAGGGTTCCCTTTAGAAATGAGCCGCGTTTCGGAACGGGAGAGACAGGGGGAGGTCACGAACTCGAACGGCGCCGCGTGCCGCCCGGGCAGTATGTCACCGACCGGTTCCCCGTCCTGCACTACGGGCCGGTTCCGTCCTTTGACCGCGATTCCTGGGATTTCCGCATTTGGGGCCTGGTGGAAGAGGAGAAGCGGTGGACATTCGATCAGTTTCGCCAGTTGCCGACCCGGGAAGTCGTGGCCGATATCCATTGCGTCACCGGTTGGTCCAAGCTGGACACCCGCTGGGAGGGGGTCAGCACCCACGAGGTGCTTCGCCATGTGCAACTCAAACCGGAGGCCCGCTTCGTGCTGGTCCACGCCGAACGGGGATTCACCACCAACCTGTCGCTCGAGGATTTTTTGCGGGAGGAGAATCTGTTTGCCTGGCGCTACAACGGAGAAGAGCTCACCCCGGAGCATGGCTGGCCGTTGCGGCTGGTGGTGCCGTCGCTCTACTTCTGGAAGTCGGCCAAGTGGGTGCGGGGGATCGAGCTGCTGGCCGACGATCGCCCTGGGTTCTGGGAGAGTTACGGATACCATAACCGGGGCGATCCGTGGAAAGAGGAACGGTATGGCGGCTGATTTCGGCCAGGCGGGCTGAAACCCCCTTGCAATTCTGTCGCGGATGGTGTACAATATGAAATAGGAACCTGGAATCTGATTGCGTTCAAGCGTTGTCCATGATCCAAAGACCGGGACGGCCCGTGGACATGAGCCCAGCCGATAAGGTGGCTCGACAGGGAGGGGTAAGGAGGCGTCGAAATGGTAGACGTAATCAGAGTCGCGGCGCAGTCCAAGTCCACAGCGGTCGCCGGAGCCATTGCCGGCGTCGTGCGTGAGCATGGTCGTGCAGAGATCCAGGCCATCGGGGCCGGGGCAGTGAATCAGGCCATCAAGGCGGTGGCCATCGCCCGCGGCTTCCTCGCCCTTGAGGGGATCGATGTGATCTGCATCCCGTCCTTTGCGGATGTGAACATCAGCGGCCAGGAACGGACCGCGATTCGAATCACGGTCGAACCCCGGTAGTATGATCACTACGAGGTCCGGGATTTGGAGCGCCGCCGGCGTTTGCGGGACCGGGGCCGGTCGGACGGCTCGGCGGGAGCCTTGGTCATGTCCGAGAGCTCCTGTTGTGACACCTCGACTGTCACCTGGCTCTCCAGTTCGATCTGGACCGACTCCTTGATGACGTTCACCTGAACGACTTTGCCACGGCCGTGGGGTGTCTCGATCTCCGTGCCGACCTTGGGTAGTTCCTCTTTGGTTTTCACATAATAGTCGTCCTCATAGGCCAGGCAGCACAACAGGCGACCGCACATCCCCGAGATTTCCACCGGGCTGAGAGGCAGGTCCTGATGCTTGGCCATCTTGATCGACACCGGATGGAACTCGGTTAGCCACGAGGCGCAACACAGGGGGAGCCCACATCGCCCGATCCCGCCCAGGATTTTCGCCTCGTCCCGAACACCGATCTGGCGCAATTCGATCCGGGCTTTAAACGCACGGGATAGGTCCTGGACGAGTTGCCGAAAATCGACCCTCTTTTCGGCGGTGAAGAAAAAGACGAGGCGGCTGCCGTCATAATTATATTCGGCGCGGATCACCTTCATCGGCAAGCCATGTTCTCGCACCTTTTCCTGGCAACGCTCCAGTGCTTCCTGCTCCTTGTGCCGGTAATAGACCGCCTGCACCAGGTCCTGGGCGGTCGCGCGGCGCTGGACGCCCTTCAGCCGTCCGACTACCTCCTGCTCGGCGACTTGGCGAGGGGCGATGACGACCTTGCCGATCTCTTCTCCCCGCGAGGTCTCGACGACGACGTACTCGCCTTCTTGCAGATCGGTCAGTTCACCGGGGTCGAAATAGTAGACTTTGGTCGCGGGATGGAAGCGGATTCCGACGACTAACGGCATCGTTTCACCTTTCAACGAATTGCTCCTTCTCCCTGGGGTTCCCGGGATGGCGGAAAGCGGGGAGTTGGAGCAACAGGCTTTCCCACGCCAGTTGCGCGTTTACCCGACTTTCCAATTGAGCGACGGTGGTCTGGAGGGCCTTCAGGACAGCCCACGCCTGAAGCTCGCTGCACCGGGCCGCCATCCTGCTCAGTGTTTCCATCTGATCGACGTGGGTTACATAGTCGGGACGGTGCAGGCACAGCGCCAGGAGGTCGCGCCACCAACTGGTCCACAGCTCGATTTGCCTCCGGCTGGCGGCTGGGTCCTGCCCCATCTGCCGGGCGAAATCGAACCGCTCCACGCGGTCGGCAGCCAGGAGCCGGGTGAGCTGCTCCAGGTCCTGCTCCCGTTGCCGCAGGATCGTCTCGTCCTCCATCGCCGCCATGGCCCAGCCGATCCGACCCCCGGACAGCCGGGCCAGAAGTTGGGCCTTGGGCAACGGGACTCCCCGCTGCTGAAGGGCGGCTTCCATCGTGGCCACCGGCACCGGTTTCAGCTCGAACCGCTGACAGCGGGAGACCACGGTTGGGGGTAACGCTTCCGTGTGCGTGGCGGTCAGGATCAACACCACATGGACCGGCGGTTCTTCCAGGATCTTGAGCATACTGTTGGCCGCCTCAAGCGTGGCCTGATCGGCCCGCGGCACGATAAAGACCCGATAGCGTCCCTCATAAGGCATGAGGGAAGCCTGCCGTTGCAGGCTTCGCACCTGATCGATCTTGAGGCTTTCGCCTACCCCCTCGCCGATCACGATCTGGACATCCGGATGGAGTCCGCTCGCGATCCTTACGCACGAACGGCAATGTCCACAGGGCGCGTCGGGCTCCGCGCAGTTCAGCGCTTGAGCCAGGGTGATGGCCAGGGTGGTCTTGCCGATCTGAGGCGGGCCGGCAAACAGGTAGGCATGAGCCACCTGTCCACTGGTCAGGCGTTGACGCAGCAGAGACACCACCCACTCATGGCCGATCACGTTCCAACCCATGATCGCATCAACCCCAGAATCGGCGCGGCTTGGGCAATCGGAACTTCCTCCCCGACCCCACCCCATCCCCTGGGCGCAGCACCGCTGCGCCCCTACGCCTTCTCCGCCGATGGAGAGGGGAAGGGGACCGAACGGTCGGCGACCGCTCATCTCCCGAATTGATACCCCACCCCCCAGATATTCCAGATAAAGCGGGGATGGTTTGCATCATCTCCCAATTTCCGCCGCAGCCGACGGATATAGGACCGCAGCGTACATATACTCTGGCGATTCACTTCCGCTGAGTGCCACACCACTTCGATCAGCTTCTCAATGGGGACCACACTCCCCATCTCCCCGGCCAGACAGGCCAGCAACTCAAACTCTGTGTGGGTCAGCCTCACTTCGCGCTCTCCGACCCACACCCGGCGGGCCGTGAGATTGACCACCAGGTCTTGCCAATATACCACATCGGGCCGGGGCGCAACAATGGACCGGGTCTCAATGGCCTGCCGCACTACCTCCCGCAGTTCGTTCAGGGCAAATGGTTTGACCAGGTAGTCAAACGCCTCACCCCGCAGCGCCTGAATGGCCGTCTCCACCGAGGCATGCCCGGTGATGACAATGACCCGGATCGTCGAACCGACGCGGCGCAACCGACGCAACAGCTCGATGCCGGTCATGCCGGGCAGACGAATATCCACAATCAGCAGATCAAACGGCTGCTGCTTGAGAAATTCCAGAGCTAGCTCCCCTGAGGGGCAGGTCTGTACGTCGTATCCATCGCCCCTCAGGACCCGCTGGAGCAGGGTGCAGATATGCGTTTCATCTTCCACCACCAGGATGCGGGGCGGGGACCGCTCCAAGGACTACACCTCCATGTCGGAAATGCACCCGACGCTCTCGTTGGCCACTGAGCGCCCTTGCTCACACATACCATACCGGCTACCGTCTCTGCACCGCATGTGCATTATAGAGAAAAGAGCGGGTTTTGTCAATGACCAGGAAATGAATCACCAAATTGATCAGACGAAGGCATGGTCTCGCCTAACCGAAGCGAGTCCGCTGGCAAGGAGGGAAAGGGCATCGGGGAATGGGATGGGGGAAAGCGAGTCCTCAATAGTCGTGCGACAAGAGATGGCGATTGCCAATGCGCACCCGGGTCAAGCCGGCGGCCAGCGCCGCCTCTTCCGCCTCCTGCGCATGGCGAACCGAGGTGCATGGCAGCTCCGGTACAAAACAGTGAGGATAGAACCCCAGCAACGCGTAGGGGATGGTCGGATCGATCTCGGCGATGAAGCGGGCGATGCGCCCCACTTCGTCTGCCTCCACATAGCCTGGCACCAACAACGTGGAAGCCACCACCAACGGCGGATCGGGCCGTTCGGCAATGCGGCGGGCAGCGCGGCGGAAATTGGCCAGCGTCTGTCGGTTGGATACGCCGGTCAGGGCCAGGTGGAGGTTCTCATCCCACGCTTTCAGGTCAAATTTCACACATCCGCCAGTCTGCAACGAGAGCTCCACCGCCTGATCCAGCAAGCGAGGGTGCATCGAGCCATTGGTCTCCCAACAGACGGTGACACCCCGTTTCGCCAGGAGGCGCGACGTGGCCAGGGCGTGGGGCATCTGCGGTGTGGGGTCGCCGCCAAAATAGCAGACACAAAAGGTCCGGGAATGGGCCTGAGCCGCCAGCCGCTGCGCGCTGATGCGACCCGGGGGATGTTTCAGGCGAAAGTGCCAGTTCTGGCAGAATATGCAGTTGAACGTACACGCCTCATAAAAGACGGCCAGGTTGACCATCCCCCGCTGCTGACTCCCCCGGCACACCCAGTCGGCCACGCAGTTGGTCGGCAGCGGGTCATCGTACCAACTCACTAACGCCCCCCGAGGCGTCCCGGCTAGATGGACCAGCCGCCCCCCCTGAACAGTGCGCAGTCCACACAGGCCGATCTCGCCCTCGCCCAGGCGACACGCATTGGCACACAGCGGGCACTCGACCCCATCGCCGGTGCGCGGCGCTTCCGCCGGCAGGTCGAACTCGCGGCGGATCTGTCCGTGCGACTCCAAAATGGCCGGCAGTACCTCTGCTGGACGGGTCCGGATGCAATCGGCGCAGGCCGACAGAACGGCCGGAATCAGCGGCGAACGCTTCCCACATCCCCGACACTCCCCTTCCATTTCTGTCCCTCCTCTCGGCCCAGTTCCAACGCTATTGAGCGACCTCTACTCCCCATTGCGGATCTCATAGCGGAATACCGTCACCCGCACAAACCGGGCTTCCTCGGTCAACGTCCCATGTTCCTCCAGCCAGGCCTGGACCAACCCACGCTCATCCCACAGCGACACTTCGCTGGCAACCAGCCACACCACCCGACTGCCGGCCGTGATCGCGGTCATGCGCCGCGCCACCTCATCCGGGGCCATGCCGCTGTTGGTGTACACCCCCTCCGCCCAGCGGTAGGCCGGGCGGCCCTTCCCTGTCACCCACGGCAAATAGGCCCGGTACGTCCCGCCCACCGATGGAGCCGGTTTCGGTCGCGGCCAATAGTATTCAAAAGAATGCCGCCCGTACGGGATCTGGAACAAGATCAAATCGTCTGGCGACATCCGACCAGCCACATAATGGGTCGCCGACCGGAAATCGGCCTTGATCAGGGTCCGTGACTGGCACCAGATCCCCCATCCGTTCGTTACCAGCAGCGCCGCCGCCAGCAGCCCGCCCAACAGCCGGGAATAGCCCCACACCGTCATCCACCCGACCGCCAACACCAGCAGGTACGCCGGCATGATCAGGATCAGATACCGGGCGGTGAACAGCGGCCGGACCAGGCTGATCAGGAACACGCCAACGACTGGGATCAGCAGCCAGGGAAGGAGAACCCCCCAAACGGTCATCCGCCAGCGACGTTCGACGGCCACCGTCCCCATCACCAGCACTCCTCCAAAGAGCGCCGCTGTCCACGGCTGGAGACGCTGCACCACACCCAGGCTATAGCCGGTCCACAACGACACAAACATTTCAGGCAACGGCACGAAGCGAAAGCCGGTGTCCGCCGGGTGGAGCAGGAGGGGAACCTGCCAGGCCAGCAGGGGCAGGTACGGGATGGTCAACACCGCCAGGCTGACCAGCCAGCCCCGCCAGTCAGCCTTTCGGTTGCGCCGGACCAGGACCCACGATACCGCTACCTGGACCGGGACGATCAGGGCGCCCAGCAGGTGCACATAGAACAGCGCGCCGGTTGCGACCAGGTACATCGCCCACCGTCGCCATGTCCCCCGGCTTAGGGCCGCCACGAACCGCTCCATCGACAGGATCGCCAGCGTCACCACACCGGCATACATCTTGCCCTCCTGGCCGTACCAGACCAGGTATGGAGAGGTGACCATCAGCAATCCTGCCCCCAGGCCGATCCCCGGCTGCCTGGGGAAGAGACGTTGGCTCAATCGCCGCAGAAGAGGCACCCCCACTACCGCCAGCATCACAGACGAGAAGCGCAGGGCAAACTCGCTCTGGCCGGCGAGCTTGAGCCAGGGGCACAGCATCAAAAAGTACAGAGGCCCGTTCTGTCCGGGCTGCCCGAACGCATGGAGCAGGTCGACCAGGGGTTTCTGGGCAAATCGCAGCGCATCCACCTCGTCCCGCCACAGGCTCTGCACCTCCAGGCCCACGGCCCGCAGGGCAAAGGCCAGCCCCGTCAGTCCGATCCAGAGCCATTCCTGTTGTCGTCTGTTCACCACAACCCCATCGAACGTAGCTCATCGCTTACCCCACCTCATCCCCCGGCCCGAGGAGGGGATTGGGGGATGGGGCGAAGTCAGCTTTTTCATCGGCCCCTGCTCTCCGCTCCTGATCAAAAGCGCGGGGCTCCTCTCCCCAGAGCGCCCGCGCCGATCCCTCCCTCATGGGAATCCCGTCCATAGGGTAGACGGCCCCACCCGGTCTAGCCGTCCACGATCTCAGTCTTCTCCGGACCCGGCGGCGGACGCCGCTTGCTGGCGATCGACAGAGCAAAGAACAGAACCGGGACCGCCAGGAATATCAAAATGCCACAACACAACCACAGATAGGATGCGCCCAGGGCAACCGAATCCAACAGCTTCGCCCAGTCGAAGCGGTAACTCGTCTCCTCATCCGGATAGCGCCGGCTTTGATCCGAGGGTCCCGCTGGCGCGCTCACTGTCGCCGTGAGTTGCGGCGTCGGGGTCAGGATCGGGGTCGGAGGCAGGACCGTGGCTGTCGGCGGAACCTCCGTCGGCGTGGCGGTGGGCGTCACAAATATCATTGGCTCCAGAGTCGGAGTCAATGTCACCGTTGGCGTCAGGATCAGGGGTACTTCCGGCGTCGGGGAGGCAGGTTCGGTGGGGAGAGGCGACTGAAATGGCACTGCCGTTGCCGTCCGATTGGCCCCGAACCAGAACATCGCCACTCCCAGCGCCAGTAACAACCACGGGCTGATCTGGAGCACCGCCTTGCCCTCCCGCTCCAGAAATTGAATGATTCCCCATCGTTTCATTGCGTGCGTTTCTGGTCCTTTCCTAAACTATCCAGACAACAGCGGCTATTATACCCGATGTGCGTCCCTTCCACCAATTTGCGCCCCTGTGCGACGAATGCCGGTCTCCTTTCTAAAGTCAAGTGCCAGGCATCTGGACCCGCATGCCTGGCACTTGTGTCTCCCTCGGCACCATACGGCCTGTATGGCCTATACCGCCCGGTGAAGGTAAAAACGATGGGGAGCGATCTTCAAGATACTAGATCGGCAAGACCACCTTTCCAGTCAAGAGCAGGATCATGCAGCCAAAGATCACGACATTGATCAACACCAGAACGGCAATGATCAACCAATGGCGAATGTCCAATGATTCAAACATGGTCTATCCTCCCTCCCCCACGCTTTCAAGAATACACTAGAATCCACGAAATGTCAAACCACTCAGGAATCAGCGCAGGGCGGGCCGGCTGGGCACTACCGTCGCCTGGCCTGGAAGGCTCTCCTCTAGCCCAGAACACCGTCGGCTCCCCGACCTTGGGTCGGGGAGGCACCACTGGCGGCGCACGTCGAGCACAACCCCGGAATGGACAGGTGGTCCAGGGCCGGCTGAAATCCGTACCCAGTCCGCAGGCGCTCATCGAAATCCCGCGCAATCTCCAACTCGGCAGCGATGACCCGACCACAGGCCTGGCAGACCAAGTGCAGATGAGGCCCGTGGATGCCCAGCAGTTCGTAGCGCCGCTGGGCCTCGCTGGTATCCACACACGACACCAGATCCAGTTCCTCCAGCAGCTCCAGGGTGCGGTATACGGTCGAGATATCGATGGTGGTGCTGATACGCTGCACCCGTCGGTGGATCTCCTCAGCCGTAACCAACCCCTCGACCTCGTGCAACACCGAGAGGATGATCTCGCGCTGCGGGGTCAATCGAAACCCCCGCTCACGGAGTTGTTGAATAAAGACCTGTTCACAGGCCATGATCTTCCCTCCTGGACAAGGCGGTCTCCCCGGCTAGCCGCGACACGGTCCACCAGCGTGCCCCATGATCAGGGCAATGAGGCGACCCGCCTCCGTACCGAGACCACATCGCCGGCCACCACCACCCGCAGGCTCCCATCGGCCAGCCGGAGCAGCAACGCCCCGTCCTCGTCCACTCCCTCTGCCAGTCCTTCCAGCACTTCCTCTCCCACGGCCACAACCACCGGTTGACCCAACATTGCCAACCGGCTGACCCACTCCTGATGGGGCGAGACGCCAGCCTGGAGCTGCCGATATCGCCGTTCCAGCGCCCGGAGAAAGGTCTGAAGCAGGGGCCGTCGGGCCACCCTGCGCCCCAAAGCCTGCGATAGACTCGTGGCCGTCACCAACAGCGGACCCGGCAATTGCGCCGGATCGAGATTCACATTGAGGCCCAGGCCCACCACCGCGTACTCCACCCGATCCCCGACCAGCGCTGCTTCGGCCAGGATTCCCCCGACCTTGGCCTCCCCAATCAGCAGGTCGTTCGGCCACTTGAGCGTCACCGACAGACCAGTCTCGGCCTCGATCGCTTCTGCCATGGCCAGGCCGGCGATCATCGTCAGGCGGTGGATCTGAGGAGCGGCCAGGTGGGGCCTCAGGATCACCGAGACCAGCAGGCTGCTGCCCGGCGGGGCCTCCCAGCGCCGCCCCAGCCGCCCTCGCCCGGCCGTCTGATGGTCGGCCAGGACCAGGGTGCCTTCCGGCGCACCCCGTCCCGCCAGCCGCCGCGCCTCCTCATTGGTGGAACCCACGCTGCGCCAGTAGAACACCGTCTGCCCGATCAATGCCGTGCCCAGACCATCGCGGACCCCGTCCGCTGACAGCATGTCGAGCGAGAGAACCGGTCCGACCTCAACCCCGTCCAAACTTTTCCCTCAGGATGTCCACCACCGCCTGGCTGATTAGGCCCTTCTCCTCATCAAAGCGTTCTTCAAAGTTCTCATCGCCGATCAGGGTACTGAGCGCCTTGCGGGTAGCCGCATCGTACTCGCCGGTCAGGGGGCCGTCATAGTACCCTGCCCAGCGGAGGATTTGTTGCACTTCGCGCGCCAGTTCCCCTTCCACCGGCACCATTTCGCCCGGGGCCGGAGGTTTGAAGAAGAGATGATGCAGGTCCACCAACGCTTTCAGCCGCTCAATCGGCTCTGGGTCATCGTCCACCCGCAGATCGAGATAGCGGTCGTTGAACCCCCCATAGCCCCCTCCTTCGCGAACCACCAGCACCGAGGCCGATTGCTTTCCCCGGCGGTCGCCGCCGGCTGCCTGTCCACCAGCCAGCGCTGCTACCAAGCGATCGGCCAGCTCGCCCTGGGCCTCCTCAAAGGCGCGGGCCATGGCCTCCACCGTAGCTCCACTGACCAGGATATTGCCCTGCACCGCATAGTGGGTCCCGATCAGGCCCCCGGCCCAGGGATGGCACTCCTCGCCGGTAAAGGTTGCCGCCCGCCCCAGGGCATCGATCATTCCCACCTGTCGGCGGGCGCGGCCCTCATCCTCCGCGACCAGGCGGTCGAGCGCTTCCTGCGCGCTCAGGCCCTGGGCCATCAACGCCAGACCCTTTGGACCGAAGGATGTATTGCAGTATGACTGGGTCGCCACTGCCCCCACGCCTGCCTGGGCCCAGGGAACCACCGCGCCGACGGCCAGGAACTTGGATTGTACGGCGACGCCCCACTCCTGCGCCTGCGGATCATAGGCCACGATCGAGAACGTAGACAATCGAGCACTCATTTTCGTCCCTCCTTTTCTTCCATGTGAGAAATTGCGCCGGGCATAACAGGCTCACCATACCCCTCCTGCAACCTCAGCGGAGCCTGGTGGTGCCCCGATCTTCCTTCTGAATTACTATACACCAAAATGCCCGATCGGCCTAATCCTCCACGGCCCCGATCCGGCTCTCCGGTCATGGCGCCCTTCGGGGATGGTTAGCCCACCAGTACTATTGACTCTCGCTCTGTTTGATGGTACATTGTCCTCATGGGGAAGAGGGGCGGTGGGTCGAAGATCGCCTCGGCAGCGGACAACCTGCTGGCCGGGGAAGAAACGGTCATCCCGTGGGCCGAAGGAAACGACGTCTGGGACCGCATTCACCAGTTGGCCGGCACCCTGCCCTGTCTGGATCTCCTCACCTTTTTTGTGCAGAACCCTTATACCTGCGACACGGCGGCCGGTCTGGCCGTCTGCATCGGCTATCGACCCGCTCAAATCCAGCCGATCCTGGATCAACTGGTGGAGGCCCAATTGCTCAAAGTGAGCCAGGTAGGCAGTCTGTGCGTCTATGAACTGACCGACGATCCCCGCTGCCGTCAGGTGCTGCAGCAGTACGTTTCCTGGGTGCAAGAGGGATACCACTGGGCCCGCATCGCCTTGACCCCCTGACCGCTCTCAGTCCTGACCGATGGGCGATCTGGGCCCAGGAAGGGCAGTCACCGTCAGGGCCGGGTTCCCCTGTCGGGCATCCTGAGAAACGACAACAGCCTGCGGCCAGACCTCTCCCTGTGAGACGCTGGCTCTCTCTGGCCGCAGGCTGCCAAGGACGATTTCAATGGCTGGTTTATTTTGTGGTTGAAGCAGGAACCTTCCCCACCGCCTCCAACAACTTGGACAGCAGAACTGACTCAGGCACGGCCCCTTCCTGGTGGACCTTGTCATTGATCACCGTCCGTGGCACCCCATACACCCCATACTTGTTGGCCAGATGTGGGAACTCGATGGCCTCGATCATATCGGCCCGGATCCGGTCGCTCTCGATGGCCAGCTTGTGGGCCAGGCGGACCGCCTGGGGGCAATATGGACAGGTCGGTGTGACAAAGACCTGGATATGCACCGGTTCGGTCAACTCGGCCACCGCCTTTTTGGTTTTGGGCTGCAGGCCAGATTCGCCTTTCGATACATCCAGGATGTCCTCGATGAGGCTGGTAAACTCGTACCCGGACGGGATGCCATAGAAGCGGATACCGTAATCCTTCTCCCGGTCTCCCTCCACCCGCAGAATAGCAATCGCCGGGATCTTGTCCACCCCATAGCTCTCAGCCACGGCCTTGTCCACTACAAAGTTATAGACCTCGGCCGTGATCTTGTCCGAGAGGGCCGCCACTTCCTCGACAATCTGGCGCGTCTCGGCGCAGAACTGGCACTCAAAGGTCTGGGTGAACATCAGCAGTTTGACCGGATTGACCAATTGGGTCGCAAATTCATTGCGCAGAAACTCTGCATCTTTGGCAGAAATGAGTGGCATAGGTTCTCTCCCTCCTTTTCGATATGTTTCCTAACAATCAGGTATCTTGCCGGTTCGCTGCCATCGCTTCCTCGACCAGAGGCAAGATATGGAAATACTGAGCCGAACCGGCCAGCTTCAACTGACCATTGACCGCGACCAGGGGGAATGGCAGATTGCGATCCCGAGCCGGGGCCAGCAGTTCCGCGAACTGCTTCTTCGCCTCCGGGTGCTCACAATCCACATACTCGACCTCCACCGCCGGCCCAAACTGCAACTTGAGATAGTACCGCGTGATGCGCGTGGTCTCCGCCGAAGACCTGGCCGGGCCTCAGCCGCTGGGATTACAGCTTTCCTGCGACGGATTGCCAAACACGGTAACCTTGACCTGCGTCGTGACTGCGTCCTCCATCAGATACCTCCTGTCTATATACCCCTTAGGGGTATCCATATTCTAGCATGGTCCGTTCGGATTGTCAAATTGGGTGAGCCCACGATCCAGAAGGCCAACCGGGGCAGACAGGTTCTTGCTGGCCGGTCGCCACCCGGTGGGTGAGCTTCGCTCCCCTACTTGACAAAATCTCTCCAGTCCGCGTATACTGAACCCAGGAGTTGGCGGGTTACGATGCGCTGATAGGGCATCGATCGGACGTCCCGCTAGCGCATTCCGGCCTGTCGCAGGTTCCCAACCTGCAGGAGGTGATGGGTCCTTGAGGGGCCATTTGAACTGCAATCCACTTAAGGAGCAGCCATGCCCGGTGGGCACCACGATGGGTGAAAATATCCAGGAGCCGGTCCGGGTAGGGCAGTGGAGCCTTCAGGCGGTTGACCGGCTAAAGCCTCGACTCCCGTATGCGGGGAGCGGTCTATTTTGAAAGGAGGGGAGCCATGACGGCATTGATTGGAGTTCGCCGCGAAGACAAGAGCGAATGGGAACGGCGGGTGCCGATCACCCCCGATGACGCTGCCGAACTGCAAAAGCAGGGCATTCGGGTCATTGTCCAACCCTCGCCGATCCGCGCCTTCCGCGATGAGGAGTTCCTCAAGGCGGGAGTGACCGTCCAGGAAGACCTATCCTCTTGCCCCGTCGTCTTTGGCATCAAAGAGATCCCGGAACATGTATTCGAGCCGGACAAAACCTATGTCTTTTTTGCCCATGTGATCAAGGGACAGCCCTACAATATGCCCATGCTGCGTCGGATGCTGGACCTGGGCTGCACCCTGGTGGACTATGAGCGGATCGTTGATGAGCAGAATCGTCGTCTGATCTTCTTTGGCTGGCATGCCGGCGTGGCCGGCACCCTCGACACCCTGTGGGCCCTGGGCCAACGGTTAGCGTGGGAAGGCATTCCCAACCCGTTCACCGACCTGCGCCAGACCCATCAGTATCATGATCTGCAGGAGGCGTACCGGGCGCTGGAGGGGGTCCGCCGGCGGATTGAAGCGGAAGGGCTGCCGAAGGAGGTGACCCCCTGTATTGTGGGCATCGCCGGCTATGGCAATGTGTCGCGCGGGGTCCAGGAGGCGCTCAGCCATCTGCCCATCCAGCCGATCGAACCCGAGGAGGTGGCTACGGTCGCCACCAGCCCCGACGCCTCTCGCCACGTCCTCTACCAGGCGGTCTTTAAAGAATGGCACACGGTCGAACCGATCTCGCCAGAGCACTCGTTTGATCTTCAAGATTACTATGATCATCCCGAAAAGTATCGGGGCGTCTTTGAGCAGTATCTCCCCTACCTGACCGTTCTGATCAACGCCATCTTCTGGACGAGTCGTTATCCCCGGCTGGTGACCAAGGCCGGGATCAAGGCTCTGTTTGAGCGGGAATCCCGTCCCCGGCTGCGGGTCATCGGCGACATCAGTTGTGACATCGAAGGGGCGATCGAGTGCACTGTCAAGTCTACGGAACCGGGCGATCCGATCTATGTCTACAACCCACTCAATGGAGAGATCACTGACGGGCATGAAGGGCCAGGGGTGGTGATCATGGCCGTGGATATCCTGCCCAGTGAACTCCCTCGCGAGGCATCGGCCGATTTCAGCCGGGTCTTGCAGCGCTTCATCCCGGCCCTCGCCCAATGTGATTTCTCCCTGCCGTTTGAGGAATGCAACCTGCCTCCGGAGATCAAGCGCGCCGTGATCGCCTACCGAGGGAAACTGACGCCCGATTATCAATATCTGGAGCAATATCTGGAGACAAGGGGGGAACGATGAAAAAAGTTCTGGTTCTGGGAGCGGGCCTGGTGAGCAGGCCTCACGTGCGATATCTGTTGGATGTTCCAGACCTGGAAGTGACCGTGGCCAGCCGCACCCTGAGCAAGGCCGAAGCCCTGGTGCAAGGCCATCCACGTGGCCGGGCCCTCGCCTTGGATGTCAACGACCAGGCAACTCTGGAAGAGTTGATCCGCCAGACCGATCTGGCGGTCAGCATGTTGCCCTATGTGTACCATCCTCAAGTGGCGGCGTTGTGCGTCAAACACAAAAAGCACATGGTGACCACTTCCTATGTCAAAGAAGCCATGCGAGCTCTCGATGGCCCGGCCCGCGAGGCGGGAGTCATCCTGCTCAATGAGATCGGGGTGGACCCCGGCATTGACCACATGTCGGCAATGAAGGTGATCCATCAGGTGGAGCGGAAAGGGGGCCGGATCGCGAGTTTCATCTCCTGGTGTGGGGGATTGCCTGCCCCTGAGGCCAACGACAACCCCCTGGGCTACAAGTTCTCCTGGAGCCCGGAAGGGGTGTTGCTCGCCGGCCGCAATCCGGCGCGCTTTCAGCGGGGCGGCGTGATCGTCGAGATCCCCGGCCCGGAGCTGTTTGACCATTACTGGCCAGTCCAGATCCCGGGCCTGGGCGAGTTTGAGGGCTATCCGAACCGCGACAGCCTGCCCTATGCCGAAACCTACGGCATCCAACCCACCGACTGGATGTTCCGGGGGACGCTGCGCAATGTGGGCTGGTGCGCCACCCTCAAAAAGATCGCCGAGATGGGCTGGCTGGATGATACCCCGTGGCCAGAAAGGCCGGCGACCTTTCGCGAATTCACCGCGCGGCTGCTGGGCGTCGGCCCAGAGACCGATCTCCCTCGATACCTGGCCGAGAAGTGGGACCTCGCTCCCGACGCCAAGCCGATCACCGATCTGGCCTGGCTGGGCCTTTTCTCCGATGATCCGTTGCCGGTCGGTAAGACCTCGCCCCTGACCATCCTGGCGGCGCGCATGACCTCCAAGATGTCCTACAAGCCCGGTGAGCGCGACATGTTGATCATGCAACACGAATTCATCGCCGAGTACCCGGACCATCGGGAAGAGATCATCGCCACCATGATTGACTATGGCATTCCCTATGGCGACACCTCCATGTCGCGCACGGTGGGCCTGCCGGCGGCCATCGCCGTCCGGATGATCCTGCACGGCGAGATCTCGTTGACCGGTGTCCATATCCCGGTCATTCCCGAGATCTATGAACCGGTTCTGGCCGAGCTGGCCGGGCTGGGGATCGGGTTGACCGAGACGACCCGCGTCCTGCCGCCGGCTTGAGGTCCTAGAAGGTGTGGCCTGCGGCGCCATGGCGCCGCAGGCCACCAACCGAAGCACGGCACCATACCCGGAAGAATTTGCTGTTTCTGGAAAGGTGGTGTATAATGTTGTTGGTTGAATCGAGTCGGATGGTAATGTAGGGGGTTTAGCAGCCAGCCAATGAACACCCAGGAATATATCGCTCTTGAAGATCAGTACAACGCCCGCAACTACCAGCCCCTCGACGTGGTGTTGACCCGAGGCAACGGGGTCTGGGTCGAAGATGTCGAAGGCCGGCGCTATATGGATTTCCTGGCCGCCTATTCGGCGCTGAACCAGGGGCACTGCCATCCCCGCATCGTCAAAGTGATGGTCGAACAGGCAGCCAAGCTGGCCCTCACCAGCCGCGCCTTTCGCAACGACCAACTCCCTCTGTTAGCCAAAGAGTTATGTGAACTGACCGGCTATGAGATGATGTTGCCGATGAACACTGGGGCCGAGGCAGTCGAAACCGCCATTAAAGCTGCCCGCAAATGGGGCTATCGGATCAAGGGGGTGCCGGAAGACCGGGCCCGGGTGATCGCCTGCTACGGCAACTTTCACGGTCGGACGATCACGATTGTCAGTTTCTCGCCGGAGGAGCAGTACCGCGATGGCTTTGGCCCCTTCACCCCGGGCTTTACCCTGATCCCGTATGGCGAGGCCGAGGCCCTCGAGGCGGCCATCACCCCCCATACGGTGGCATTTCTCGTCGAGCCGATCCAGGGCGAGAGCGGCGTCGTTGTCCCCCCTCCCGGGTACCTGCGTCAGGTCCGCGACATCTGCAACCGGCACAATATCCTGCTCATCCTGGACGAGATTCAGAGCGGACTGGGCCGCACCGGCCGGCTCCTGGCCGCCGACCACGAAGGGGTGCGGGGGGACATGGTTACCCTTGGCAAAGCCCTCTCTGGAGGCATGTACCCTGTTTCCGCCGTCCTGGCCAGCCGGGAGGTACTGGGCGTTTTTCAACCTGGCGACCACGGCTCGACCTACGGCGGCAACCCGCTAGCCTGCGCGGTGGCTCGCGAAGCGCTCAAGGTGCTGGTAGAGGAAAAGCTGGTCGAACGGGCCGCCGAGTTAGGAGAGTATATGCTGGCCCGTCTCCGACAGATCACCAGCCCCCACATCCAGAAGGTGCGCGGGAAAGGTCTGTGGGCCGGCATTGTCCTCAAGCCCGAGGCGGGCGGAGCCCGACGCTTTTGCGAGGCCCTGCTGGAGCGAGGGTTGTTGTGCAAAGAGACCCACTGGAACGTCATCCGCCTCGCTCCTCCCTTGGTCATCACCAAAGACCAGATCGATTGGGCCGTCGAGCGGTTGGAAGAGGTACTCCAAATGCCCTAGGCCGGGCGCGGCGCGGGAACTTTTTTACCGGAAGGTGCGTCTATTAGTACACCACTCCCAAAAGGTGTTCCCTTCTTCTTGAGCCGGGGAGAGGACGGCGTCCTCTCCCCGGTGATTTGTACTCCAGAGCGCTCAACTGATCAGCCGCAGGCGGCGAGGGAGTAGCTTGACCACATAGCGCCGACCACCCACCCCATAGATCTCGCCGTCCACGTGCGACGCCCACGGTGAATCGCTCTCGACGCACACCTGGCACCCCTGGGCCATGGTGATATGCACATCTTTGGTGTGGGTGCCGTGCATGAACTGGGGGACAAAGCCGAGCATCCGCAGCCGATCTACCTTGCCCGCCACACACAGATCGAGCAGACCATCGTCCATGCGCGCGCCGGGCGTCATATAGAAACCGCCGCCAAAGCGATAGCCATTCATGATCGAGATCATCAGGCTGGGCTGGACCATCTCCCGGTCATCCACCCGAACCACCGTCTGGGGGGCGTGGTAATAGGTCACCAGAGTCTTGAGCACGGCGATCAGATAGACCAGGAACCCCCGAAGCTTCCTCAGCTTTCGGCTCTCGATGTTGACAATGGCATCAAAGCCGATCCCCACCCCGTTGCCAAAATAACGGGATGGCTCGTTATCGGCCTGAACCCAACCCACGTCGATCCACCGGCTCTCGCCCCGGGCAGCGACCTGGCAGGCCTGGACCAAGTTCATCGGCAGGCCGGCCGAAAAGGCAAAGTCGTTTCCCGTGCCGATTGGAATCACGGCCAGAGCGGTATCCGTCACCTCTCCATTGGCCTGCATCAACCCATTGAGCACTTCGTTGGCCGTGCCGTCTCCGCCCACCGCCACCACGGTGCGAAAGCCCTGTCGCACTGCCTCACACGCCAGAGAGGTCGCATGACCGGGAGCCGCCGTCCAGGACAGCTCCGCATCCAGGCCATAGCCCTTCAACAGGTCCAGGATGTGCGGGGTCAGCCGGGTACCTGCTCCCCGTCCCGCAATCGGATTTGCGATCACCATCGCCTCAGCCATCTGCGCCACCTACAGACCAAATTTCCGGATGGACTGTCTCAATCAACCATCATAAACCAGACTGGCTCCCGCCGGACCGCCGTCCGGGAGCGGATCGTTGTCGGCCTGGAGCCCGCTTGCGCACCGGTTTCTACCACTTAGAACACCTGGGACCGACAAAAGTTGTTCTGGGTCGGCCGGCTGGGATAATTTTCATTCCCCGATGCGGCCAGCGCCGGATCGGATGACCTGAAGCCGGTATGCATGCGCCTCATCGCATTGCTCACAAACGCCCACTGGGTGGAGGAAGAGCGTCTCGTTGTTTCGCAACCGCTCCACCACCACCGCCACAATATCCCGAGAACGGGCCAAACGGGCCTCAGCATGGCCCACCTCCCCCCGGCGTTGCCGGCCCTGGGCGTCCAACCATTCATCCACAAACTGGAAATTCTCACAACAATGGTCGATCTCTTCGTAGTGAAAAGGAGCAGGTTGCCCATCGACCAGGAGAACCAACTGTTTTCGGCGCCGGTAACGAACTCCCGCCAGATACTCGGCCAGATGGATCGTGGTATTCGCATGGTGGCCGACGCCGAGCAACAACACCTGTCCATCCAGTTCATAGACCCGACCGACGGGGCTGTCCGGACCATGCGGCACATCCACCGGGTGCGGCGCCGTGATCCGGGCTGCTTCCGGACCCCTGGCGGCGAACGCATGGGGATTATCGCTCCTCCACACATCGGGCAACTGCCAGAAGGTATGGGCCACTATCCCCATGCCCAGGCACGGCGTCGTCCGCGGATCGAAGGGCTGGTCGTCCACATCGGACATGCTGGGCATGACCAGCGTACCATCAGGTCCGAGGGCGGCCTGCAAAGCGGCGATCAGGCCGAGCGGCCCATCCTCGATCGGCCCGACCGCCGAGAAGGCGCAATGGACCAACAGGACGCCCCCCGGTGTCACCCCCAGATCGAGGATCTGCTGGGTGACCTGGTCGATCCGATATGCGATTCGGGAAGGTGGTACCTGCCCCTGTGGCATGGTGGGAAGTATATGACCGGTAGCGGGGATTGTCAACTTGAGGAGTTTGTCAGATGGCCCGTCCTGTGCTATACTGGGGAACGCTTGCCCCTGTAGCTCAGAAGGATAGAGCAGTGGTTTCCTAAACCATGTGTCGCAGGTTCGAATCCTGCCAGGGGTACTGGCAAGAGGCCCGGCTTGCCCAACGATTTCAGTCACAGCAACAAGGGAGGAGCAACAGAACCATGGCTCGACTACCCGAAGACGATATGCGACGTCGGCAACGGCGGCGGCGCAAGGTGCGCGCTCTGCGCCAACGCCTGGCTCAGACCACCAACCCTCAACAACGACAGCGGATCATTGCCAAGATCAAAAAGATCGCTCCCACCGCGCCCGTCCCTGACAAATAGGATATGCACGACCGGCCAGGGCTCCTGCCCGGATACCAGGCGGGAAGGGACAAGCCAACGAACCGATGGGTACTCTGTATGTGATCTGCGTGCCAGAGAAACAGGCCGAGGACCTCACCCTCCGGGCCAGGCGGATCCTCAGCCAGCTTCCCCTTCTGTTCGCCGATGATCCGGAAAAAGCGCAGCATCTTCTGGCCCGTTACGGGATCTGCACTTCGGTGCACGAGGTCGTCCATCCTGAAGTGGTTCGGGCGGCCCTCCAGACCCAGGATGTGGCTCTGCTGTGCACCAGCCGGACGCCGCATCCGACAGGCCAGGGGTTGGAGGCGATCCGTTCGGCGATCGCCGACGTGTTCCCGGTGGCAGCGGTCCCCGGACCGGGACTGGGTATTACCACCTTGGTGCTCTCCGGGTTGCCCACCGATCGGTTTGTCTATCTGGGCGAACTGCCCGGCCCCCCTTCGGACCGCCGGGAACTGATGAGCCTGGTAAGTAACACCAGCGCCACGCTGGTCGCCCTGGAGCATCCGGAGCGGCTGACCTCAACCTTGGCCGATCTCTTGGAGCTCCTGGGCGATCGCCCACTGGTGCTGGCCGCAGAGACCCTTCGGGGGGTCGAGGTGCGATGGCGCGGCACGATCGGCGAGGCGCTGGCGGACCCGCCTGACCCGTCCCTCCCGGACCCGGTTGGACTGGCCATCGGCGGACAGCGGGCAAGACCCGAACGCTGGGAAGCCGCCCGGCTGCGAGGCGAGATCGAGGCATCCTTGGCTCGGGGACTGGGTCCAAAGGAGATCAGCCGGCAACTGGCCGAGCCCTCCGGCTGGCCCCGGCGCGAGATCTATCGACTGGCGGTTCACGTCACCGGCCCACTCGAAAACGTTCATCCTGGCGGACCCTCAAACGATGATGAGAGATGAACTGACCCATGATCGATCTGGATGACATCGCTGGACTCCGTGCGCTGGATCCCCAAGGGATGCTGGCCCATGTTGCCAGCTTCCCCCAGCAGTGCCGCGACGCCTGGGCCATGGCTCGTTTGTGGCAGGCGCCCGAACCGTACCGATCTTTCGACCAGGTGGTCATCGCCGGCATGGGGGGGTCGGCCATCGGGGGGGACCTGGCTGCTGCCGTGGCGGCGGATCGGAGCAGCCGACCCATCTGGGTCCATCGGGATTACGACCTGCCCGCCTCCGTTGACCACCGGACGCTGGTCATTGCCTCCAGCTATTCCGGCAACACGGAAGAGACGGTCAGCGCATTCTGCGCTGCCCACGAGCGGGGGTGTCCGCTCATCGCCATTACCACCGGTGGACAACTCGCGCGCCTGGCTGCGCAGTGGCAGGTTCCGCTCTTCACCTTTGTCTACCCAGCGCAGCCCCGCGCCGCCCTCGGCTACCTCTTTGTCTCGCTATTAGGCATCCTTCAGACATTGGCCATGCTGGAGGTAGAGGCGGACTGGCACGAAGCGCTGGAGGTTCTGGACCGTCAGGCAGCCGAACTGGGGCCGGAGGTTCCGCAGGCCCGTAATCCGGCCAAAGACCTGGCGACTAGATTGGTAGGCAGGGTGCCGATCGTTGTCGGGGCCGGGCCGTTGGCCCCGGTCGCCCGTCGGTGGAAGACCCAGTTTAACGAGAATAGCAAGTCCTGGGCCTTTTTCGAAGTGCTGCCCGAGATGAACCACAACGCTTTGTCGGGCATCCACTTCCCGCCGGGTGGAGCCGATCGGTTCTACCTGCTGTTTCTAAGCGCGGAAGGAATCGATCCTCGCCACCAGCGGCGACTGCAACTGACCCAACAGATTATGGAGGAACAGCGTATCCGCTGTTCTCAGGTGCCGGTGCGAGGCCGCTCCCCTCTGGCCCAGGTCCTGTCGGCGGTTCAGTGGGGCGACTATGTAAGCTGTTACCTGGCCTTGCTCTATGGATTTGATCCAACCCCTATCCCTGAGATCACCCGCCTGAAAGAGCGAATGGCGGACCGCATCGAGTAGTCACTGTGCGCGCCCTTTTCCACACCGCCCAACCGGTGCCAGCGGAGTACCGCTCGAATTTTTTCCATCTCTACTTTGACATTGCCTGGTACGGCGTCCTGGCCGCCAGCGCCATGGCCTTCGTCTCCGTCTATGCGGCCCGTCAGGGTGCGAACGCCCTGCAGATCGGCCTGTTGGGAGCAGGCCCGGCGGCCATGAACCTTCTCTTCACCCTGCCGGTGGGTCACTGGCTCGAAGGCCAGAAGCTCAGTTCCGCCGTCTTCTGGACGGCCGTCCTGCACCGCCTGTTCTACCTGCTGTGGGTGCCTCTCCCAATGTGGCTGGCACCCCAGGTTCAGGTGTGGGTGCTGATCGGTTCGACGTTGTTGATGAGCATTCCAGGCACGGCCCTGGCCGTCGGCTTTAACGCCCTCTTTGCCGAGGCGGTTCCCCCACCATGGCGCGGCCACGTGGCCGGCATCCGTAATGCGCTCCTGGCCATCGCTTATATTATCACTTCGCTGCTGTGTGGGCAGATCCTGGTCCGCCTGCCGTTCCCGACCGGCTATCAAGTCGTGTTCGGCATCGGCTTTGTCGGGGCAGCCATGAGTTGCTTCCATCTGCGGTTTGTGACCGGTTGTTCTCGGGCCACGGCTCAGGCCCGGACCGGGCCGGGTCTGGGGGACCTAGCCACGCCTGGATGGAACCGCCTGCTGGCTGACGGTCTCCGGCCCGGAGCTGCGTTACGTTTCTTGATTCGTCGCCAGGCCCTGTCCCTTCTGAAGGCGGGTGACCTGCCCCGTTCCTTTGTGAAACTGATAGCGGTCTTGTTTTCCTTCCATCTGGCCATCAACATGGCCATTCCGCTCTTTCCTTTGCACTGGGTCCGGCAATTGCACCTGTCTGACCGGGAGATCGGGATCGGGATGGCTATCTTTTACGGTAGCGTTTTTCTGGGATCGACCCAGTTGGCGCGGGTGGTGGGACGGTGGGGGAATCAGCGGGCCACTGCTGTCGGGGGGATGTTGATGAGCTCCTATCCGGTGTTCATGGCGCTGGCGCGGGATTGGCGGCTGTTCATGGTCGGTTCCGCCGTCGGTGGCCTTGGCTGGTCGCTGGTGGGCGGCGCGCTGACCAATTACCTGCTGGAAAAGATCCCGGAGGAACACCGGCCGACCTATCTGGCCTGGTATAATCTGGCACTCAACGCCGCCTTGTTGTCGGGGTCCTTACTGGGCCCTTTGATCGGAGGGTGGATCGGCGTGCGCATCGCTCTGGCCGCGATCGCCGTCCTTCGTCTTCTGGCAGCCCTCGCCATCTGGAAGGAGTGAGCTATGGAACGGAAACCGGTCATTGTGGTCCAGGACCTGACCCGTCGCTTTGGGGAGGTGGTGGCGGTAGACCATCTCACCCTGGAGGTGGTTCCGGGGGAGATCTTTGGTTTCCTGGGTCACAACGGCGCCGGCAAAACGACGACGGTGCGGCTGCTCAACGGCATCCTGACCCCACACGGGGGGACCGCCCGCGTCCTGGGCCTCGATCCCGTCCACGACGGCCCGGCCTTGCGGCGACGCACCGGGGTGTTAACCGAGAACCCATCGTTAGATGAGCGGTTGACCGGTCGGGAGAACCTGTCCCTGTATGCGGACCTGTATGGGGTTCCGCCGGGTGAGGTGCCCCGACGAACAGAGGAACTGCTGCAATTCTTCGAATTGGCCGACCGGGCCGACCAAAAGGTCGGCACCTATAGCAAGGGGATGAAACAGCGGCTGGCGCTGGCCCGGGCACTGGTCCATGAACCGGAGTTGATCTTTCTGGATGAACCGACCGCCGGACTGGACCCGGTGGCGGCGCGCCACGTCCACACCTTGATTGCTAGAATGGGGCACGAGCAACAACGCACCGTGTTGCTCTGTACCCATAATCTGGTCGAGGCGCAGAAACTGTGCCATCGGGTAGCGGTGTTGGAGCACGGCCGCCTCATCGCGCTGGGGACGCCGACCGACCTGGCCCGCCAGTGGGTGCGCAGTCACCGGCTGGAGCTGGAGGTGGCGCCCGACAGCCTGCCCATGGCGCAAGCTGTGCTGCAAACCCGCTGGGGCATTTCCAACCCCCTCCTGGAAAATGAAACCCTCATCCTGACCGGCGTCGCCCGCGAAACAATCCCGGACCTGGTTGCATCGTTGGTGACCGCCGGGGTGCGCATCTACCGTCTGACCCCCCAGGAGCCTACGTTGGAGGATGTCTACTTTGCCCTGCATGGCGAGGATCGGGCCCCCGGTCCGCCCCCTCTAGGCATTCTCCACGCAGGCCCAGACACGAAGGGGAGGAAACGATGAACTGGCGTGCCATCCGCGCTATCGTCCGTAAGGACCTGAAAGTGGTCTTTCAAAACAAGGGGGTGTCGGTGCCCCTGATCGTCGTGCCAACCATCATCCTGATCGCTCTCCCGGCCCTGGCCGCCTTTGCTCCGGCGCTGCAGGGGGTCCCGGGCACGCCCTTTGCCGGCCTGGATACCTTCCTACAACAGATGCCGCCCGCTCTTCAGGCCCAACTGGCCGGCTACTCGGAATCCCAGGCCATGGTCGTCCTGGTGTTGGTGTACCTGTTGGCACCCATGTACCTGATCCTTCCCCTGATGGTCGCCAGCGTGATTGCGGCCGATAGCTTTGCCGGTGAAAAGGAGCGCAAAACGCTAGAGGCGTTGCTCTACACCCCCACCACCGACCGCGAGCTGTTCCTGGCCAAGCTGCTCTCGGCCTGGCTGCCGGCGGTGGGCGTCGCCTGGGCAGGATTTCTCCTCTATACGACAACCGCCAACCTGGCTGCCTGGCCAACGATGGGCCGCATTTTGTTGCCCAATGCGATGTGGATTGCCCTGGCCGGGTGGCTGGCCCCGGCCGTGGCCGGGTTGGGACTCGGCTTTACCGTGGTGATCTCGGCCCGGGCGCAAAGCTTCCAGGAGGCCTACCAGTTGGGGGCGGTAGTCGTCGTGCCCATCCTGGCCCTGGTGATCGGGCAGGCAGCGGGCGTTCTCTATTTCCAAGTGGGCCTCGTATTCGGGATCGGTCTGCTGTTCTGGGCGGCCGATGCGGTTTTGCTCTGGTTCGGCGGACGGATCTTCCGCCGGAGTGAACTGGCCGCTCGCTTATAAAGAGGGAAAATGATGAAAGCCGATTTGCTCTTATGTCATGGTCGGATCTATACTATGGACACCGACCGGCCCTATGCCCAGGCAGTGGCCATCGCTGGGTCGCGGATCGTGGCGGTGGGCGACGATGGCGAACTACGGTCCCTGCTTCGCCCTGGAGGGCGGGAGGTGCACCTGAAGGGGCGGACCGTCATTCCCGGCTTGATCGACGCCCATGTCCATTTCGGTCATTATTGTCTGAGCCTCTACCGGGGCGAGGTGGACCTGGACCAGGTGCCGGACAAAGAGACCGCCGTGGCCCGGGTAGCCGAGGTCGCCCGGCGCACACCCCCAGGCCGTTGGATCCGGGGCGGGGGCTGGAACAAGAACATCTGGCCGGATCCCTCGTTTCCCAGCGCTGCCGACCTGGACGGGGTGAGTCCCCAGCATCCCGTCGCCTTGGAAGACAAAAGCCATCATGCCATCTGGCTTAACAGCCGCGCCCTGGAGCAGCTTGGTATCACCGCCGCCACCAAAGATCCGCCAGGAGGTGAGATCCTGCGCGATGAATCGGGCCAGCCCACCGGGGTCCTGCTGGAAAATGCCGTGGCCTGGGTCTACCACTCCCTGCCGGAACCGGATATGGACACGATGGTGGCCGCGCTGCGGCACGGGATCCCCCACGCGCATCGCCTGGGGCTGACCGGCGTCCATGACCCTGCCTCGCCTGTCGTTCTGGCTGCCCTTCAGACCCTCCAGGCGCAAGACGAGCTAAACCTTCGGGTCCTGGTCCACATCCCCCAGGACCGGCTGGAAGCGGCCGTCCGCCTGGGCATCCGGTCAGGCCTGGGGAACGAAATGCTGCGCATCGGCGGGGTCAAGCTCTTTGCCGACGGGGCCCTGGGTCCTCAGACCGCCTTCTTGCTCGCCCCCTACGAAGGGACAACCGATGACTATGGCCTTCCCACCCTTTCTGCGGAGGAAATCGCCGACCTCATCCGCCGCGCCCATGACGCCGGCCTGTCGGTCGCCGTCCACGCCATCGGCGATGCCGCCAACCGCGCCGTCCTGGACGCCATCGAGCAGGACCAGAAGGCCAGACGGCAGCGGTCCTTTCCTGCCTCCCTGCCGGATCGGATCGAGCATGTTCAGCTCCTTCATCCCGCAGACCTGCCACGTCTGGCCCGCCTGGGAGTGGTCGCTTCGATGCAACCGATCCACGCCACCTCCGACATGGAGATGGCTGAGCGTTACTGGGGCCATCGCTGCCAACTGGCCTATGCCTGGCGCGGTCTGCTGGCGGCGGGGACTACCCTGGCTTTTGGTTCCGACTGCCCGGTCGAGACATTAGATCCGCTGGCCGGCATCCATGCCGCCGTCACCCGTCGTCGGGCCGATGGCCGCCCTGGCCCGGAGGGCTGGATTCCAGACCAACGGATCACGGTGGCCGAAGCGGTCCATGCCTACACCATGGGCGCCGCCCACGCCGCTGAGGAAGCGCATCTCAAGGGTTCGATCCGCCCTGGCAAGCTGGCCGATCTGGTGGTCCTTTCCCATGACATCTTTGATATAGAACCGATGGACATCCTGCACGCCCGCGTTGAAATGACAGTCCTCGACGGCCAGGTTGTCTACCAGAGCAACGACGATGGCTAAAAAAGGAATCGGTGTTGCACCCTGGGGGATTGTGCAACACCGACCCCGCTTCGGACCCCAACCGGTCCGAATGCAAAACGGCGCCGAGGGTGACGCCAGCGAACAATATAGTTGATCGATATCCCTCTATCTTCTATTATACCACATCGTGTCAAGTGAAATGTGCCAAAAGAGTGACAAGAAATGAGAACGCCTAGAGCTGTTGCCATAAGACACCTTCTGTCTTCGCTGCTGGGGGGGCGACTGCAACCTGTGTTGGTCGCCTCGTTTTCTCTGCTGGCCGCGTTGACCGTCGGGTTGAATGCTGTAGCCGTGTCGCAGGTCATTCGCGATTACCTGGAAACGGCGGAGGCCCGGACGATCGCCCGGGACATGGACCTGGCCAACGCCTTTTATCAACTGAAGCTGGATGAGGTGGCGGCGATCAGCTATCGTCTCGCGCTCGACCCGTGGGTGAGCCAGGCCATTCCCGCCGCCGTCCAAGGTCAGTCAGAGGCGCTTCACCTGATCGACCAGCAGATCACCAACAAGATCACCGTGCTCGCGTTAGGAGGTACCCACCTGATTGCCGTTCTGGACACCAACGGAAACATCCTGGTCGGCCGGGTTGTCTCGGTCCACAACGAAATACTGCCGATGATTTCCGGCGGCAACCTGGCCGACCTGTCAATAATCCAGACCGTATTGACCACCGGCGAACCGCAGGCAGCTACTGAGGTCATTCCCGCCGCCGATCTCCAACAGGTGGGGCTGCACGATCAGGCGCACATTCCTCTCATTGACACGCCCAAAGCGGCGCCGCAACCCTTTGATCCTCGGGAGGGGACCGCCGGGCTGGCCCTGATGGGCGTCCGGCCCGTTCGGAATGAGAGTGGCCAGGTCGTCGGCGCCGTCCTGTCGGCCCATCTGCTGAACAACGATTTCACTCTGGTGGACCGCATCAAGGAGGTGGCCGGGGTGGACACGGTGACCATCTTTTTCGGCGACCTGCGCATCTCAACCAACGTGAGGACAGAAAGCGGGGAGCGGGCCGTCGGCACGCGCGTCTCCCAGGACGTGTATGATCGGGTCCTGAAACGAGGAGAGGACTATATCGGTCGGGCGTACGTGGTCAACGAGTGGTTCATCACCCGCTATCAGCCGCTGCGCGATCACCGGGGTCGGGTAGTCGGCAGCCTCTACGTGGGCGCCCGCGAATCGTCCTTCCGCGCGCTGGTGCACAACATCACCAACCGGATCACCCTTATTGCCCTCATCTCCCTGATTCTGGCCGGGGTCATGGCCGTGCCCATTGCCCGGGTGATCATCCGACCGATCCGCGAACTGGTGGACGCCAACCGCCGCGTCGCCCAGGGAGACCTGACCGTCCGGGTCCAACCCTACGGTCAGGGGGAACTGGCGGTATTGGCCCGGACATTCAATCAAATGGTGGAAGCCCTGCAAGAGGCCCAGCTGAAGCTCATGCGCGCCTTTGACAACATGGCCGAGACCCTCAAAGAGACCCAGCAGGAATTGCTTCACAAGGAAAAACTTGCCTCGATGGGACAGTTGGCGGCTGGCGTGGCCCACGAGCTCAATAATCCGCTGGGTACCATCCTGCTCTACTCGAACATCGTCTACAAAGAGCTGCCCGAAGATGATGAGCACCGGCGCGACCTGGAGATGGTGATCGCCGAGACCAACCGCTGCAAGACGATCGTGCGCAATCTGCTGGATTTTGCCCGTCAAAATGAAGTCCTGGCCCGGCCCACCGATGTGAATGACCTGCTGAGGAAACTGATCGCCGACCAGAAAACACTCCCCAAGTTTGCACCGGTCCAGATCACGCTGGATCTCGACCCCGAAGTGCCTATCATCCCGGCCGATCCGATGCAGCTCCAGGAGGTGTTTATCAACCTGATGAACAATGCCGCCGAAGCCATGGAGAGCAAAGAGGGAGGCGAATTGCGCATTACCACCCGACTGGCACCCCTCGGCCAGGGCGTGCGCATTTCGTTTGCCGACTCGGGGGTCGGTATCTCGGACGAGAACAAAGCCAAACTGTTCACCCCGTTCTTCACCACCAAACCGGTGGGCAAGGGAACTGGCCTGGGTCTGGCTATCGTCTATGGCATCGTCAAAATGCACGGCGGGCAGATCCAGGTCGAAAGCGAGGAAGGCAAAGGAGCGACCTTTACCATCACCCTGCCCCTGCGCCGGGAAAATGTCGGCGTGGCTCAACGTCCTGATCTGAACTAAAGCCCCGTACCGCTGCCGATCGTGTCCTGAGCCACCTCCCAGCATCGGCTGAAAGTAGCAGGTGCTCCCCTGCCTGGCCGAGGGGCCCGAGAATGGGAGTTCCGGCCCGGCCGGAGAAATAGCCCGAAGGCTATGCCGCCGAGTCGGTCGGTTCCTGCCAGGCCGGCACCTGAAAGCGGAATGTGGTCCCCTGTCCCAGGATAGACCGGACCGAAATGTCGCCGCCGCACTCGTCCAGGATCTGTTTGACAATGGCCAGACCCAATCCCGTGCCGCGCTTGGCAAACGCCTTGGCCTGCTCAGTCCGAAAGAACTCCTGAAACAGGCGCGGCAGGTCTTCCTCGGCAATGCCGATTCCGGTGTCCTGGACTTCTCCGACGATTTGTTGGTCCTGGGGGAAGAGGCGGATGGTGACCTGCCCTCCTGTCGGCGTGTACTTGATGGCGTTGCTGATGAGGTTGGTCCACAACTGTTTGATGTGCGCCGGATCGGCTATGCACTTGGGACAAGGTTCCGTTTTTACGGTGAGCTTGATCCCCTTTTCCTCGGCCTCTGGCTGGTGCAGACTGAGGGTCTCCTGGAGAGCTTCAGCCAGACACACGGGTTCTTTCTTGCTCAGCCCCTTGACGTCTTTTAACCTCGCCAGGTTGAGCAGATCGTCAATCAGGTCCAGCAGTTCATCTGCCCGCTCAGCCGCCCGTTCCTGCATGAGGCGCTGGTTCTCCGGGGAGCTATAGCCGGCCAACATGAGATTCAAAAAGCTGCGGATGGCTGCCACCGGCGCGCGAAGTTCATGGGCCACCTTGCGCATGAAGGCGCTCTTGACGCGGTCCAGTTCCTCCAGCATGGCCTTTTCCTGGCTCAGGCGGCGAGCCTCTTCCTCCACCTGGCGCAAACGGCGAGATTCCTGCTCCAGCCGCCGCCTCTCCAGTCCCTTTTCGACGGCCAGCAGCAAATTGTCATCGGAAAAGGGTTTGGCGATAAAGTCGTAGGCCCCCAACTTCATCGCCGCCACGGCCAGTTCGACCGTCGCATAGCCGGTGATAATGATGCAGATAATATCCGGGTCATGGGCCCGGATCTCTTTCAGTAGCTCGATGCCGCTGATATCGGGCATCATCACGTCAATGAGCACCAGGTCAAAGGAGTCGCTGTGCACCTTCTCCAACCCCTCCCGACCGGTGGCCGCCACGTCCACCACATAGCCATGCCGCCGCAAGGCGCGACGACACCCTTCGCGAAGGCCTAGCTCGTCGTCAATCACCAGGATCCGGCCCGGAGCCCGTGTTTCATTGGCCATCATCGTCCCCTGACCCTTGCCCGATCTCGTCCATCACCATCTGCACAGCCTTAGGGATCGCCGCTGCCACTGCCGGCGTGCACTGCTCGCCAAAGGTCAACACATCTTCCACCTCAATGGCTACGATCACCACCTTCTCGTCATCCGGTATCGGGAACCCCAGCCTGCGCCCCAGGGCCAACGCGCCGGTCAAGGAGAGATCGTGGCTGGAACCGGAATGCAACGTCGGCAGGTCTCCCGGATGCAGGCGGTACACCTCCCCCGGTGTGCCGTCTGGAGTCTGGATGGCATCCACCAGGATCACCCGGTCATAGCCGGCGATCCGGTCCAATAACCTGAGTCCCCCGACGCACGCCTCGGCCACCGTCACATCGGCTCGGGAGAGTCGATCGGCGACCGCCCGCGCCACATAGACCCCGACTCCATCATCGGTCAGGATCGGATTCCCCAAACCCAGCACCAGTGTTTTCACCTGGCCCGTCCAAAAAGGTAGATTGGTGGGATCGCCATTGACCCCACCAATCTACCATAGCTACCTGGAAATGGCAAAGGCTGGAGGGTAGAAAGCAAGCCCCTCCTTTTACCCCATGTTCTGCCGCAACACCTCCCGGATATTGCCCTGCGCATCCCGAATCCGCAACTCCAGCGGCATCTGGCCCGGCAGGCTATGGGTGGCGCAGCCAAAACAGGGATCGTAAGCGCGGAACGCCATCTCCACCCGATTGAGGATGCCTTCACTGATCACCTGCCCCTTTCGGATCAACGCCTGAGCCGCTTTCTTGATCGAGATCGAGATCGGGGCATAGTTGTTCGTCGTGCCAACGATCAGGTTCGCTTTCTGGACGATCCCCTTCTCATCGGTGATAAAGTGGTGGGTCAGCGTCCCTCGCGGCGCTTCGACAATCCCCACCCCCTCGGTAGGCGTCTGGGTAGGGATGTTGCGGACATGAGGATCGGTGATCTCGGGATCGGTGGTCAGTTCGAGAAGCCGCTCCGCAGCGTAGAGCAACTCGATGAGCCGCGCCCAGTGGGTGGCCAGCGTATGGTGCACCGGCTTGCCGCCCAGGGTGCTGTAAAACTCCTCATACGCCTCCTGGGCTTTGGGCGTGGCCATGCCGTCCGCCGCGTTAAGCCGTGACAGCGGGGTAGCCTGATAGACCCCACTATCCTTGCCGGTCACAAACCCCTTCCAACCGACCTTCTTGAGGAAGGGGAACTTGAGGTAGGTCCACGGTTCGACATGTTCGGCGACCACGTCCAGATACTGGTCCGGGCTGTACTTGACAAACTCTTTGCCGTCCGGGTCCACGACGCGGACCTTTCCATCGTAAAAATTCACCTTGTTGTTCTCATCCACCAGGCCCATGTAGTAGGTCGGCATGGTGTACGCGTCCGAGAGGATCATGTCCACATAGGTCTTGTTCTTGAGGACGATGTCGCGGAAGACCTGGAGGGTGAACAGGGCAAATTCGACCTCTTCGCGCGCGATCTCCTCAAACCTGGCCCGCTCTTCTTCGTTGATCGCCTTGCTCATCCCGCCCGGAATGGCGCACACCGGATGGATCGTCTTGCCGCCGAGCGTACCGATGATGTCCATGGCCATGCCCCGGCATTTGATAACCCGGCCGCCGATCTCCAGGCCCACCTTGTGGATCAGGCCCAGGATGTTGCGCTCCGCCACCGGAGCATCGGGCCCCAGGACAAAATCGGGACCGGCCAGGATATAGAAGTGGGTGGCATGGTCAGCTACATAGAAGGCGGAGTAAAGGAGCTCGCGCAGTTTCTTGCCTGCCGAGGGCACCTCGACATGGTACACCGCGTCACAGGCTTTGGCCGAAGCCATGTGGTGTGCTTCGGGACAGACGCCGCAGATGCGCGGCGTGATGCGTGGCATCTCTTCGACGGGCCGGCCCTCGGCGAATTTTTCGAAGCCTCGCAGCTCCGGGATGAGCAGATAGGCGTTTGCGACATTCCCTTCTTCGTCCAGAAAGATGTCGATCTTGCCATGGCCTTCCAGACGAGTGATCGGGTCAATGCTGATCTTTTGCATGATGCTTCTCCTTATCCACAAACTGGGAACCCTGCTTATTCTCGGAGTTTGGCGCGGTGGAGCAAGGAAGCCGGCAGTCCAAAGCGGTAGAAGGTCCCCACCGGGTCCACAATCTCCCCCACGATGCGGGCGGCTTCCTCTTCCGTGTCAGCGTCCACCACCGAGGCCACGGCCGACAACAGCGCCGCACCCTGGTCAATCACCCCAGGCGGCGGGCCGTAGCAGCCACGGCAGGGCATGTCTACCTTGGTGCACAGCGCCCCGCACCCGCCCCGCGTCGCCGGCCCGGCGCAGATCAACCCCTGATCGAACAGGCATTTGGTCGAGTCGGGGATGATCTCATGGGGACGGTAGAATTTTTTGATGCGGCGCTCTTCCCGGACATGCTTGCATTCATCGCAGACCGTCTTTTCATTGGCGCCAACCACACTCCCCTTGGGCGGCAGGTTGCCGCTCAGGATCGCCTCCACGACCGCCCAGATCTGCGGAGGTTGAGGCGGACAGCCCGGCACGTAATAGTCCACGTCCTCCACCTGCCCCAGGGTCTTGACCGTGTTGTAAAAGTGCGGGATCTCAACCTCCCCCTCTGGCACCCGGTAGCTGGGCTGGGGCAGGATCCCCTGGGGATTGTCCACCGACGGCACCTCGAGATACACCCGCTCAAAGATCGACTGGCGGTCAAAGAGATTGGCCAGGCCCGGAATGCAGCCCTCATGGGCGCAGGAGCCAAAGGCGACCAGCACCTTCGACTTTTGGCGCAACAGATGGGCCATGTGTTCGTTTTCGCTGGTGCGGATGGCGCCGTTGAACAGGCACACGTCGATGTGCCGGTCGGGCATGGCCTCCACATCTTTGTATTTGACATCCAGGGCCACTGGCCAGAACAGGATATCGGCGGCAGCATCCAGGTCCAGGATCTTTTCCCGAAGCTCCACGATGGCGATCTCGCAGCCGCCGCACGAGGCAGCCCAGTACAGCCCCAGCTTGAGTTTGCCGTTGTTGGGTTCGCCGGCCATGCTAGTCCTCCTTACTCGCCAGTTGTCGTTTCCAGTTGAGCGGGCCCAGGTTCCGCACCTGATCGGTGAACTCACGGACCAGTTGGGCCCATTTGATCGCCTCGGCCCCCGAGATCCAACCCCAATGGAATCGGCCGGGTTCAATCCCGTATTGGGCCAGCAACGCTTCCACCAACGGCATCCGGCGGAATGTCTTAAAGTTACCATTAAAGTAGTGACAGTCGCCGGGCGGGTGGCACCCCGAGACGATGACCCCGTCCGCTCCCTCGGCAAATGCCTTCAGGATAAACTCGGGGTCGATTCGCCCGGAGCACATGACCCGGATGATGTCCACGTTCGGTGGTTGCTCCATCCGGCTCACCCCCGCCGTATCGGCGGCGGTATAGGTACACCAGTTACACAAAAAGCCCACAATTCTCGGTTCAAATCCATTGTCGCTCATCGGTCTACCCCCCTGTGGTCACCGGAACGCGGAACAGCCCTTCGATCTCGGCGATGATCTGCTGGTCGGTGAAGTGGCGGGCGGTGATCGCTCCCGCCGGACAGGCGGCCACACAGGTGCCACATCCCTTGCACAGCGCCTCGTTGATCTGAGCCACCCCGGTTGTGTCGCGCACTACAAAGCTGATCGCCGAGTAGGGGCACAACGTCAGGCAGGTCTTGCACCCGGAGCAAAGCTCTTCATTGACCACAGCCGTCTGCGGCGAGATGACCACCTCCCCGTGGCTGAGCAGCGACAGGCATTCGGCCGCTGCGGCGCTGGCATGCGCCACGGTATCAGGTACGTCTTTGGGGGACTGACAGGTCCCGGCCAGAAACACCCCTTCGGTGTTGGTGTGGAACGGCCGTAGCTTGGGGTGCGCTTCCTGGAAAAAGCCGTCAGCACTGCGGCTCAGCCCAAACAGGGATGCCACGCGAGCGGCATCGCGCTGCGGTTCCATGGCCGTCTCCAGGATGACCATGTCCACGTTGATCGCCACCGGGATACCCAAGGTGGTATCTTCGGCCTTGACCTGGATCTGGCCGTTGTTCAAGACCACCACCTCCGCCCCCCGGCCCCGCACAAAGTAGACGCCCTCCTCCTGGACCCGCTCGTAGAACTCTTCATAGCCCTTGCCAAAGGCGCGGATGTCCATGTAGAACTCGAACACCTCGGCGCCCGTCTTGTCCCGGACCAGATGGGCATGCTTCAGAGCGTACATGCAGCACACCCGGGAGCAGTAGCGGTTCGCGTTGGCATCCCGGCTGCCGACGCAGTGGATGATCGCCACCCGCTCCGGCTTTTTGCCCTCGCTGGTGAGGATCTCCCCCTTGGTCGGTCCGGTGGCGCTGGACAACCGCTCAAACTGAAGCCCGTCGATGATGTTGGGCGATTTCCCCCAGCCGAACGCCGACAGACGGCCCGGATCGAACTTGTCAAAGCCAGTGGCGACGATGATCGTCCCCACTTCCAGATCGATGAACTCCTCTTTTTGGTCGAAATTGATGGCGTTGGTCGGGCAGACCTCCATGCACTTTTTGACACATTTGCCCTTGCTCAACAAGAGGCAGGCATCTTCATCGATCACCGCCTTCATCGGCACGCCCTGGCCGTTCATCGGGATGTATGCGGCCCTGCGGCGGCTGAGACCCTCGTCAAACTCGTTGGGCACACCCTTCTTAAAGACGCACGCCTCGACGCAGGCCCCACAGCCAGTGCACAGGTTGATGTCCACATAGCGGGGACGTTGGCGCACCCTGACCTGGAAATGACCCACATAGCCAGAGACCTGCTCGATCTCACAGTAGGTCATCAGTTTGATATTGGGATGCCGACCGGCATCCATCATCTTGGGTCCCAGAATTCAGGTGCTACAGTCGAGGGTGGGGAAGGTTTTGTCCAGTTGGGCCATCCGCCCCCCGATGGAG
>JAGVRI010000014.1 GCA_018606645.1 Chloroflexota bacterium | reverse complement strand
CCCGGATGCTGGCCGCTTTGGGCGAGGTCCATAGCGGCCGGTGGCAGGAGGCCTGTACCCGCTTGGCCAAAGCAGCTTAACCCAATTCACCCAGAATTCTGAAATGCACCCGAGCCCCAGACCGTCCACAGATAATCTTGGCGAACCGGGAGGCCTATGATATAATGAACCAATCTTTGGAAGGAGAAAAACGCCATGAAACGAAGAATCGGTGTGGCTGTGGCAGTCGTGATCCTCATCCTCCTCACTTCACATCCTGCATGGGGGCAATCCCCTCCCGCCTCGACCAGCGAATCGCTGCCGCTCGCCCGGCCCCTTGGCCAACGGCCCCAATCGCCAGGAGGACGGATCTTTCTTGATCTGGCCGAGCGCGGTGAATCGGAGCTGCCGTCCGTCGCCCCGCAACAGGTCCAGGCCGACGTCAACCTGGTGTTGGACGACGGCAGCTCCGAGGGCAGCATCGGCATCGGCGGAACCCATGAATTCATCTTTCTCAACCGCTTCACTCCCAACCCAAGTGATTTTGCCTTTGACCTGACCGAGATCCAGGTCTATTTCCGGGGAGGCACTTCCAACGTCCAGGTGGGAGATGCCATCCGCCTGGTCGTCTACGAGAATACCTCGGGCAACGCAGATCCCGCTGTCGGTGCTACCTGGCGGGCCTCGTTCGCGGCGACCGTCCAGGCGCTGGATGCCTGGAACGTCTATACCCTGAGCACGCCGGTGCACCTGGACGGCCCGGGGGATGTACTCATCGGCGTCATTGCTCTCAAGAAACCAGGAACGGCCTACTTTCCGGCGGCCCTCGATCAAACGACAACCCGGCGGCGCTCCTGGGCCGGCTGGTGGAGTGCCAGCCCCCCTCCCGATCCTCCCACCCTGCCGCCCAACGATACCTGGACGCTGATCGACAACGTTGACTTTCCGGGCAACTGGATGATCCGAGGCTATGGGGTGTTCAGCGCCCAGACGCCGCGGGTGGAATTGATCCCCGCCTCCCAGGCCGGCCGCGGCCAGCCAGGCAATGTGATCCCCTACACCATTCGCTTGACGAACTACACTGGCCAAACCGATTCGTTTACTATCACCCATCTCGGCAACCAGTGGCCGGTGGCACATCCGGCGACCATCGGTCCGGTGGCGAATGGCAGCAGCCAGACTTTTCGAGTGGATGTGACCATCCCCGGCGACGCCGCCTGCCCCGACTGCGATCCGGTCGTCATCCGCGCTCAGGCCCAGGCCCAGCCGGTCTTTTCCGATACGGCGACGATCGAGACCTGCGTGGGCGAAGACTGGCAAAACCGGACGGCGGCGCCCCAAGGCGCCCACTGGATGGCTTATACCTGCACTGAGGCAGTGGGGGCCCAGGGGACCTGCTTCTATTTCGGCGGCCTGGGACCAGGGAACACGTTGACTGGCTACTCGCAGAAATATGACATCGCCACCGGGACCTGGACCCGGATCGCGGATATGCCCACTCCGGTGTTTGGGGCGACGGCTGGCTATATCAACGGCAAAGTCTATGTGGCCGGTGGGTTTTTCTCAATGGCTTCTCCCTGGCCTCCGACCGACAAATTGCAGATCTATAACGTGGCGACTAATTCCTGGTCCTTGGGGGCGACCATGCCCATCCCGCGCGGCGGCACGGTCGGTGGAGCGGTCGGCGGCAAACTGTACGTGGCCAACGGGATGGATCAGGAGTACGACTATCGCTACCTCCACGAATACAATCCGGCGACCAATAGCTGGGTCGAGAAAGCGCCGGTGCCCGATTTCTTTGACTTTGGCGCGGCAGCAGTCTCGAACGATCGTCTGTATGTCGGTGGGGGCTACTGGGGCGAGAACGGCTTCTTTGAGTACAACCCGGCGACCAATATGTGGCAGACGCGGGCGAACCTGCCCGGCAATGCCGGAAAAAAGTCGCCGGTCATGGCCGTGGCCCCCGGCTGCAGCGGCGTCTTTCTCTATGGCGGTGACCTGGGCGAGTGGAATAACATTCAAGACACGACCTGGTACTGGCATCCGGTTCAGAACGCCTGGTTGCAGTATACGGCGACCCTGAACCAGCGCACCACCGGGGCGGGAGGGGGCTATGCCGCCGGGAAGCTATGGTCCTTTGGCGGGAGTCAGGGGTCCGGACCGATCGCCCCGCCGCCGCACGAATCGCTCACCTACTGCTGCCCGGCCGGCCCGCCGACCGGGGCGCTCTCCGGGCGGATCACCGATGCCAACACCGGTCGTCCCCTGGAGAATGCCAACGTCTACCTCTATGGCATCACCGATCCCGGTTTTGAGGACTCGACCTGGACCGATTCGGGCGGGCGCTATACCTTTGACCCCCTCCTGGTGGCCGATTACATGGTCCGGGCTGCGGCCTACGGGTACAACAGTGAGAAGGTACCGATCACAATCCTGAAAAACAAAACCCTGGCCCAGGATTTCGCCCTGACCGCCGCCCGGCCCCAACTCTCTCACCCCGCCGTGGGCGTCAACGTACCGGTGACCAGCACCCAGGTCTTTACCCTGACCCTGTCCAACCTGGGCACAGGCGACCTGCATTACCACGTGTCGGAGTTGCCCGCCGATAGTGCCTTTCCGGTCACCCAAAAGCTGGCCGGCATCGATCCCCAACTTGCGGCGCGGCTCACCGAAGCGCCAGATAGCAAGGCGACATTTATCGTCTATCTGGCCGAGCAGGCGGACCTGTCCAAGGCGTTCACCATCCACGACCGGTCCGCGCGGGGCTATTATGTGCTGAATGCGCTGCGGGACACCGCCGAACGGAGCCAGGCTGCGTTACGGGCGCAGCTCGAACGGGCCGGGGTCCGGTTCAAATCGCACTATATTGTCAACGCCTTGGTGGTGGAGGGCAACCTCAGCCTGGTGGAGAGCCTCGCCGCCCGACCGGAAGTGGCCTACATCGGCGCCAACAACGCGCTTCCGGCTCCCCGGCCCGTGGAAACCAAGCCGGCCCCGGAGGCCGCCGCAGGCGTGGAATGGAACATCAGTAAGGTGAAGGCCAACCAGGTCTGGACCAGCTTTGGGGTGAGAGGGGAAGGCATCGTCGTCGCCAATATTGACACCGGCGTGGACTATACCCACTCCGCCCTGGTGAACCAATATCGGGGGACGTTGGGAGGTGGGGTCTATGACCACAACCACAACTGGTGGGATCCGTACGGCTACGATCCCGGCGCCCCGGCCGACTTTCACGGCCACGGCACCCACACCATGGGGACCATGGTCGGGGATGATGGCGCCGGCAATCAGATCGGCATGGCCCCTGGAGCCAGGTGGTTCACCTGCCAGGGGTTCGACAAGAATACCGGGCTGGGGTACGAAGCCGAATTGCTGGAGTGCGCCGAATTCGTCCTGGCGCCGTGGGACCTGAGCGGGGCCAACCCCGATCCCGACCTGCGGGCCGATGTGGTCAACAACTCGTGGGGAGGCGATTCGGCCCAGTGGTGGTACAACCAGGCCGTGTACGCCTGGCGGGCGGCGGGCATCTTCCCGGTCTTCTCTGCCGGGAACGAAGGGCCGGACTGCGCGACGGCCGGCGATCCGGGCGATATGGAAAACGTGCTTGCGGTGGGCGCTACCGACATGTCTGACAACAACGCGCCAGGCAGTCCGGCCAGTTTCTCCAGTCGCGGCCCGGCCAAGTTCACCGGCCTGATCAAACCCAATGTCTCAGCCCCCGGCGCCAATATCCGTTCCTCGCTGCCGGGCAATACCTACGGCACCTGGGCAGGCACCTCCATGGCCAGCCCCCACGCCGCTGGAGAGGTTGCGTTGCTCTGGTCCGCCCAGCCCGACCTGCGCGGCAATGTCCAGCTCACCGCCTGGATCATGGAACAGAGCGCCGATCCACGGCCGGTCAACCAGGGATACTTTTGCGGCACCGACAAGGCGGCCAGCATCCCCAACAACCAATACGGCTGGGGACGGATTAACGCCTACCGGGCGGTGGACATGGCCCTCGACAATAACTGGGACGTTCCATGGCTGGTTGTGGAGCCGGTGAGTGGCACGGTCCCGGTGGCTAGCGCCCAGGCCGTTGAGCTGGCCTTCGATACGGCCGGCCTGGCCCGAAACCAGTGCTACAATTCCCACCTCAAGTTCGAGTACAACGACCCCTATGTCGGCGAAGAGTTTGTGCCGGTTGCGCTATGCGTAGACCTCTGCCTCCCACTCAACAGCCTGACTATTGCCGGCCCGACATGGTTGTTCCTGGGCCACGAGGGAACCTATTCGGCAGTGATCCATCCGGTCACCGCCACTCTGCCAGTTACCATCACCTGGGACAACGGGGCAATAGGGCCGTCAGCGACGTATGGCTGGAGTACAACTGGCACGCACACCATCGTCGTCACTGCAACCAACTGCGATGGTTCGATCCTGATCACCGACAGCCTGGAGGTGAATGTCGTGCCGGTATACCCGGTGTACCTGCCTCTTGTAATGAGACGGTACTAGACCGATCGTTCCGCGACACACAGGGCCGCCGGTTGTCCGGCGGCCCTGTGCCACTTCAGAATAGCGGCCAGCCCACGGCTGGCCGTTATACCCCTCAGGAGCCGTGAAAGCCGACCGTCACCCGATTATCCTGGACAATGGTCGGCACCTGGCGTCGGCCCCCGTTGAGTTCCAACATCCGGCGCAGGGCGCCGGGATCCGCCGTCACGTTATATTCGGTGTAATGGATGCCCTGTCGCTGGAAATGGTCTTTGGCTGCCGCACAATACGGGCAACCTGGCTTGGTAAAGATGACCACCTCGCTCATTGCTTGTCTAACCTCGATTGGCATAGGGTTCGAGTTTCAGCGCAGCACCCGTTCGTCGCCCACCCGGCGGGTGATCCGCTTCTCATCCATATAGCCGAGCAGTGCCAGCGCGTACTTGCGGCTGGTGCTGAACAGGTCTCGGACCTGGGCCACGGTGATTGTCCCATGCTCCTTAAGATACGAAATCACCCGGTCGCGCATCTCTTCGTACGTCTCGGTCAACACGATCACATCCTCGGACAGCCGAGTCAGCAGCCCTTGCTCGATCAGAGCGTTGAGCACCTGGCTACCTACCTGCTCTTCACACTGGGCCACCGAAGGGGTGACGTATGGATGCTGGCGGAAGGTATTGAGCAACTGGTCCACCGCTTGCTGTTGCGCCGCCGTAAAGGTCGCCCGATGGGAAGAGAGTCGCAGCGAACCACTGGCTTCAGCTAACCAACCCTCGGCGATCGCCCGGCTGACGATCTCATGAAAGAGCCGGGGGCTTGCGACCGGCAGGTAGCGGGATAAACGGCTTTTGACCTCCTCACGGGGCATGCCGGCCCGCAACGGAAATTGGCTATGGTATTCACCCAACAGGGCCTCGGTCCGCTCTCGCAACGCCCCCCAACCTGAGCGGGAGATCAGATAGCTGGATTCAGGGAGAGTAGAGGGCAGAGAGGCGACCGATATGGTATTGTCCAGGACCACAATCTGGCCCTCCCGTATCAGCGCCTTCAGAGACTCCTGGGCTTGCTGAGCCGACAGGTGGCTCCGGCCCAGCAATTCCCGGACTTCACAGAGCCGATAGCGTTCCAGGTCCTGTAACAGAATCTCTTCCGGGGTCCCGTGCATCTGGGTTTGTAACATTTCGATGACGTCGGCCCGGAAGCGCCGGTGACGACGACCGGGAAACGGATTGACTACCCGCCCTCCGCCGATCGTCACGCTGGGGGATGGCCGGCGGAGGATAAACCGATCGCCTTTCACCAACGGGATCGGGGCGGCCAACTGGAGCTGGATCCAGCCTTCCCGGCCGGGTTCCAAGGCTGAGGTGCCCAGCAACCGCACCCGGGCCCGAACCTCAGCCGCCCCGCTAAAAAAGTCGACCCAGGCATTGTGCTGTAGAGGTTCAGAGGCATCGGCCAGATAGCGCAGGTGGCAATCCACCAGCGTCGTCGGACGCAGCCAGCCCGGAGTGGTCACCACATCCCCCCGCCGGATCTCCTCCTTACTGACCCCGGTCAGATTGATCGCCACCCGGCTGCCGGGCACGGCCTGCTCGATCTTTTCCCGGTGGGTCTGCAACCCCCGGATGCGGGCCTTGAGCCCTGAGGGTTGAATCTCTACCTCCTGACCCACGGTGAAGGTCCCGTCGCTCAGCGTGCCGGTGACCACCGTGCCAAAGCCAGCGACGGTGAATACCCGATCCACTGGCAACCGGGGCCGGCCCACGTCCCGGCGAGGCGCACTCTGAGCCAGATACCGATCCAACTCCTCAATCAATCTCGATAGCCCCTGCCCGGTGCGAGCCGAGCAGCGGACAATCGGCGCTCCTTCCAGGACGGTACCCTCCAGGACCTCCAGCAGATCGGTTTCAACCAGGTCCAACCAGTCTTCGTCTTCGACGATATCCACCTTGGTCAGAGCCACCACCCCGCCCTGCACCTGGAGCAGGTCCAGAATGGCCAGATGCTCTCGGGTTTGGGGCATGACCCCTTCATCGGCGGCTACAACCAGCAGGGCGGCGTCAATCCCCCCCACGCCGGCCAGCATGTTCTTGATAAAGTCTTTATGACCCGGCACATCCACAATGCCGACCCGTTCGCCGCTGGGCAGGGTGAGCCAGGCAAACCCCAAATCAATGGTCATCTCCCGTTCCTTCTCTTCCTTGAGCCGGTCCGGGTCAATGCCGGTCAAGGCATGGACCAGGGTGGATTTGCCGTGATCTACGTGACCTGCGGTACCAATGACGCGCACCGGTTTCCTCGGAATGGCGGATTGGGGGAGATCGAGATCCTACCCGTTACTCTTTTTTCGGCCGCTCTTCCAGCAGGCGGTTCATCTCCACCACCCAGCGGCGCGATTCCTGAGTCTCAAAGGCGATCCGAGATTTCAGGAAATTCCAGGCTGCTTCGAGGTCCGCCTGATGATGGGCCAGGCGTTCTTCGATCTGGTGAAACTGATCGGCGATCTGCGCGTTACGCTTGGCCTGTTCCCCCCACTGATGCTCCCAGCGGAGAAGTTCTCGTTTCCACCGTTTCTCATTCTCCTCCGCCCACTGTTCTAATTGTCGCTTCTGGCGGTCCTCGGCCAGGCGTTGCAGTTCCGCCACCTGGGTCTGTTCGCGGCGGATGATCTCCTGGAAACGGGTCACGCTCTCCACCACCTGCCGATCCTGTCGAAACGCTTCGCCGAACTGTTGGATTCGATCTTCGAATTCGTCTATCTTTTTGAGCTGGACCTCCAACGTCTCGCTCCAGTCGGCTATCTGGCGTTTCATGCGCTCCACTTCCAGCAACTGTTTCTCGGTAAACTCCCGTTGCGCAGCCCGGAGCTGAGAGACCAGCTCTTTCAACTCGCTGAGGTCCCGTTCCTGACGTTGGATGGCATCCTCAAGCACCCGCAACTGCGAGTCATGCTGCTCAATGCGCTTCAGCGCCTCCAGCGATTCCTGTTGGAGTTGGGCGATCCGCCGCACATCCTGGCTGCGACCTTCCTCCAGGAAGGGCAGTCCTCTCAGCCTGTTCTCCACCTCCTGGCTCAGGGCGGCAGAGCTTTGCTGCAGGGCGATGATCTGCTCGTTCACCCGGCGTTGCTCTTCTTTGCGCAAGCCGATCTCTTCCTCGAGGCGGGGCAGGCGTTGCAGGTCACGGCGGATCTCGTTCAGCGCGCGGGAGACAGTGTCGCGCTCGATGGAGCGGATCCGCTCTGCCTCCCGGCTCTCCTGCAGGCGACGTTCGTCGGCCTGGGCCAGCATCTGCACGACTTCGTCTTTCAGTTGTTGCAGGGCCTTCTCAAGCTGGGCAAACTTCAGCAGTTGCGTCTGCACCCCGACGAAACGTGCTTCGATCTCCTTCAAAGCCCGTGCCTGGTCCTGCATCTCGGCGACCTGGCTTTCCAGCCGCTGTTGCAACCGGATTAACTCGGCCTTGTCCCGCCGGTGCTCCTCATCCAGCCAGGTAGCCATCTGCGTGAGCTGGCTCAGATCCATGGTCATAGTTCCTGCCTCCAATATTCTCCTATCTTCCTAAAATCCGCAACGGGTCTGCACCCTAGCGATTCAGGTCCACAATTTCGCCTCTGTTCAGGAAAACAACCCGCTCGGCAATGTTGGTCGTTCGGTCGGCAATCCGTTCCAGGTTGTGGGCGACCCAGATGAGGTAGGTAGCCTGGGTGATGGTCCGTGGGTCTGCCATCATAAAGGTCAGGAGTTCGCGGAAGACCTGATTGTACAGGGCATCCACCAGATCATCGGCCTCGCCGATCTGTTTGGCCTTTTCCACATCCTGCTCGGCAAAGGCTTCCAGCGAAGCCTTTAGCATCCGACGACCCTCTTTGGCCATGCGGGGGATATCGATCAAGGGCTTGATCAATGGCTGCCCGGCCAGTTTCAGAACCAGGCGGGCGATGCCCTCGGTATAGTCGCCGATCCGCTCCAGTTCAGCGGCAATGTTCGAAATCGCCAGGATGGCCCGCAGATCGCTGGCCATCGGTTGCTGGGTCGCGATCAGCACCAGGCATTTCTCATCAATCTCATGCTGGGTGGCGTTGATCTGTTCATCGAACTCGATGATCTGGCGAGCCAGTTCCACGTCCTGCTGAGCCAGAGCCTGGATAGACCGATCGATGGTCTCATCCACCATCTGGCCCATGGCCAGCAGGCTCTCCACCAGTTCGCGGAGTTGCTCCTCAAACAATTGACGGGCCATATTCACTCCTAATAATGGATATCCACCGGTGTACCGATATCCGCCCACTCATAGATGATCTTGGCTGCTTCCGTGCTGAGGATGACACACCCATAGGAAGCCCGCTGACCCAACAATCCCGCCCACATGACCGTGCCGTCGGGCCGAATGGGCAAGGCATGGATCCCATTTTCAATGTTTCCGACATAATAGATGCCCAGCCAGTAGGGCATTTTCAGATTCCAAATGCTGGAGTAGGCCATTGGCATCTTGTCCAACACATGGAAATGTCCAGTGGCCGTATCCCGTCCCGGCAAACCGGTGGAGGTGGGGAACTCGTAGACCAGTTGCTCCCCTTCGTAGGCATAGAACCGTTGGGTGGAGATATCAATTTCGATCCGTTTCGGAGGAAAAAGTTCGAACATCACCTTCTCCAGATGGGCTTTGGCCTCTGCGTCATCGGGGCGGAGGGCGAGCGCCGCCTCCAGGTCCGATCTCGCCTCCTTGAATTTGTTCTGTTGCTCCCAGGCGATGCCTCGTTGCCGATAGGCCGCCGACAGGAGGTTGACGGTATTCAGGTCCTGGGGAGCCAACTGGTAAGCCCGCGTTAACATGTCGATCGCCCTCGTCCAATCCTTCTTCTCGAGAGCCGCTTGGCCGCTACGCTGGTACGCTTCCGCCAGCCGGGCCGAGACATCGCCATACTTAGGGAGTCGCTCCTGGACTCCGGTGAACGACTGGATCGCCACTTCCCATTGCCCGGACTGGAGGGCTGCCACACCGGTCCGATACAGTTGAGTGCTCTGTTGCCATAATCGGGCCTCGGCATCGTCCGGCCTCAAGGCCACCGCCTGGTCAAACTGGATCTGTGCCCGCTCGACCTGTCCAGCCTGGACCAGAGCCTGCCCCCCGCGCACATAGACCATGAATGCCCATTGCTGGATGGCCGGGCTGGTCGGGGCAACTCCCCTCATGATCTCTACAATTTCCAGCGCCCGGTCCCAGTTGCCATTGGCCAGAGCGGTTTCCAACTGGGGTACAAACTGGACCGCAATCTCCTCTGGGGTACGTGTCGGTGTGGGACTGCTGGTCGGTAGGGGGGTCGCGAGCAACCAGGCCAGGCTGCTCTCCAGCGGAGCCACGATCAGAAAAGTTGCTGCCATCAAACCAGCCGTCAGGATCAGGAGCGCCGCCAGCCAGGGCCACCGTCGGCTTCCACTGATTCGGTGAGCCTGCGGATGGGCGGGCAGGGATTGCAGGCGCTCCAACTCGGCCCGCGCCTGGATATGACCCGGGTCCAGCGTCAGCACCTGGCGCAATAGAGCTTCTCGCTCTCCCCGATCCGGGGTCAGCCAGGCGAGCTGCAACCGCGCCTCTACCAAACCCGGATCAAATTGAAGGGCTTCTCCCAAGAGCTGACGGGCCTGGTCGAGGTTCCCCTGTCGCACCATCAGCCGGCTCGCTTCCAACCGAAACCTGGCCTGCTCGACCGGGTTTTCTCCACGGAATCGTTGTAGACCGAATCCGCTACGGGTGACTGAGTTCGCCACGTCTTCGCCCATCCTTTGCCCATTATACCATGAATCCCTCTGACCTGCAATGACCAAGAAGCGTTGATCAAGTGGTGTGAGGCTTGACAGGAAAGCAGATATCTGGTAAAATAAGCATGAAATCGACTGTTATATTGCTTTATCGTCTTGAATCGGTAGGATTTTGGTAATCTATTGACAGAACGGATGACGCGTTATTCGGGAAACCGCCAGATATCTCCTGATGGGTGCGCTGTAGGTCGGGAACGGCACCAGGGAGGGGGACATGGGTCTCATTGAATTCCACGGTGCCCGCCGGATCCCCTTCATCGGCCGTGAGGACCTTCTGGCCGAGGCAGAACGGCGGATCGGGCGGGGCGGGGTCCATCTCCTCTATTTCCAGGGAGAAGGGGGGATAGGCAAGACCGCTTTGCTCGACGCCATCCTGGACCAGAGCCGACGAGGAAGGAAAGGCGAGGCCTTGCCTGGCTGCTGCGTGGCCAGTGAACTCATCGATCTCGACGCCATCGAGGTCTATACCGTAGAGGGATTGATCCAGAAGATTGTCCATGTCCTGGGGACCTGGTCCTTCCAGGAGACCGAGAAAGCATTGACTGCTCTGGAGCAAGCGCGGTTGGCTGGGAACGTAGAAACCGCGGCTGCCCAGACCAAGGCCCTGGAGAACGCTTTCCGCGAGGAACTTCTGGCATTGACCGATGATGGCCTCGTCCTGGCCTTTGACAGCCTGGAAGTCCTGGAGTACGAACGCGATCCATTCCAGGAGGAGTTGGGCCGAGAGGCACCTGTGCTCAGCGGGGGAGAGTGGTTGCTCCGGTCCTTCTTGCCCGCATTGCGTGGGAATGTGCTGGTCCTTCTCGCCGGACGGCCCAGTGGGCTGGTGGACCGATTCGAGGCCCTCCAGGAGCGTAACCCCCATCTCATTCTCCGTCTGTTCGCCGTGCCAGCCTTCACTGTGGAAGAGACGACGGAATATCTAAAAGCGGTCGCTCAGGCAGAAGCCCGGCGCGGAGAGACGGACGCCGCCACCCGGTTGTGGACGTTCGCTACCGGGCGAAGCGAAGCCATCCATCTGCTGACCGGGGGCCGACCGATCCTGTTGGCTCTTCTGGCCGAGGCAATCGGTCGAGGGTGGAGTCTCCCTTCGCTACTGGACAGCACCTTGGAAGAACTCCGCCTGCGCGACATCGAAGACCGCCAGGAGGAGATGGAACGCGCCCTGATCGCCCTGGTCCAGCAGTGTCCGGCCCCGATCGGGAATACGCTGCGGGCCCTGGCCTGGCTGCGGAAAGGGGCCACTCCTGAGCTATTGGCCCGGGTCATGGATTTGAGAACGGCCCGCGGTGAATGGGATGTCTATACCGCCACGGGATATCTGGATCAGGCGGCCCAACTGGCCCTGGTTCGCGTCCGGCCCAGCGACCGTCGGGTGTTCCTCCATGATGAGTTGTACGCATTGCTGGAGAAGCACACGCTGGAAAAGTGCAGCGAAGAAGAGCGAGACGGGATCTACAGCTCGATTCAGAGATACTATCGCGAGCTGACCCGAGAGCTGGAACAACGGGTTGATCAGTTCCCGGCAGTCGCTCTTTCCCTCCGGGCCCGCCGGCGGCAGGCCCTGGTCGAAGAGATGCACTATCGGCTTCGTTACAGTCCTCCTCTGGGCTTTGCCCTGTATTTTTGGCTGGCCGAGGAGGCGTTGGATGGACGCGACCTCCAGATGGACATGCTGCTGCGCACCGAGCTCCAGCGCACCCTGGGCTTGCTCCAGGCGAGCGAGCAGTTTATGGGCTTTGTCCCCCGCGAAGCAGAGGTGGATGGTGCAGTACGGTGGGGCATCCGCGTTCTCCTTCTCCAGGGGGACCCCGAAGGCGCTCTCCATATTTTCGACCAGGTCCGCAAGCGATGGGGGAAACAGGCGGGAAAATTGGGATTGGCCTGGGCCCATTTGCAGCTCTACCGGGCGGTGGCCAAGATCCATCGGGCGGAAGGAAACGACTGGCAGGAAGCCCGCGAATTGTTGGCGGCGGTGATGGAAAAGACCGAGGAGGTCTTGAGGTCTCCTCCCGAGACTCCGGTGGTCAAAGGCCGGCGATGGCAGGCCAAGGTCCTCCAGAGCCTGGCCCTGAACTATCACGGCTATCTGGACCGTCAACAGGGAAGGTATGAAGAAGCGGTCCAGCACTATCACCGGTCGGCCCTGCTCCAGCGGCGCCTGGAGATGGCAGCCCTGGTGCCTACCTTGATCCATCTGTCGGGAGTGATGGCCTTGACCGGTCGAGTGGGCCACGCCCGCCTGTTGGTCGAAGAGGCTGAACGCCACGCGCGACGGGCCGGGAACACACCCATCCTGGCCCAGGCGCTCAACGCCCGGGCTGTGGTAGAACTGGTGGACGGCCACCACCGGGCAGCGATCCGCACCACCGATCGGGCGCTGGAGATGGTGGCAGAAGTTCCATCCTTCCGGGTGCGAGGTCTCATCCATCTGACGCGGGCCAGGGCGCACCGGTATCTGTGGGACTCGCTCGCGCCAGACGAAAAGCAGCGAGAGGCCAGTCTCCTGGACGAAATGATCAAAGAAGCCAATCAGGCGGTGAACCTGCTGCGAAACAGCCCCGCCGACCGGCTGGATGCCCTTCTCGAGCGGGGGTGTGTCTGCCGACAGGTCGCGCGTGAGTACCAGAGGCAGGGACGCAAGACAGAAGCGGAAGACCTGACCGAGATCAGCCGTAAGGACTTCGAACGGGCGGCTGCCCTGGCTGGGGCGCTCAACCTCCCCGGCCTGCAGGCCCTGGCCTGGACGAATCTGGGGTGGCTGTGCTACTACCGGGGCGAACTGGAGGGGATTGAGGAAGCCCTGTACAGCGCCTATACCGCCTTGCCCAAGGATTATCTGTTCCCGGCCCAGGGTCCGCTACCGCCTGTCGCTCAAAACGGAAATCGCAACGAGGCGGCCCTGCCGTATTGGAACACGCTGGGCAAGGCCGAAATGTTAAAAGCCTGCCTGGCTCTGGATCAGGCGCCGGCGGCGGCCGACGACCGGGACCGGGTGGCCTGCATCCGTGAGGCGGTCAAACACTTGACCCTCTCCCTGGCCTATGACGAACTGGTCGCTGACGATTATTGGGGGCTGAGGCGAGCGGAGGAGAACCTGCACCGACGGATCCTGGAGGACGGGTTGAACATCCGAATGCTGCACCAATACGCCCAGCGGGTGGCCCAGGAACAGGGGCTCACCCAACCCACTCGCTTCCAACAGTTTCTGAACCGCATATTCGGCCCGGCAGAATTGTGGATGTAGAGTTACCTTGGTAGGGGATTTTGCGCGCTTGGGCGGCGCAAAATCCCCTACCGGCTTTACCAAATCTGGAGGCCGGCGACTGAACCCACGCCTGGGGGCTAGGGGATTGAAACCTCCCCGGTGGGGGCCGTTTGACCCACGGGAAAGCTCGTGCTATACTGAACCGCGCTCGATAGGACGATCTGGCTCCCATCTGTCAGACCGGATCAGGCATGATGGCCAAGAAACAGGATGCTACACACGGCGATCGACGGAGCCTGGGCCGATGGGGTGAAGAGCTGGCTGCCCGGCAACTCGCCGCCAGGGGATATACGATCCTTGCCCGGAACTGGCGTTGCGAAGCGGGTGAACTCGATCTCGTGGCCCAGGATGGCAATAGTCTTGTCTTTGTCGAAGTGCGAACCCGCCGGGGACAGGCCTTGGGGACCCCAGAAGAGTCAGTCACCGCCGAGAAGCAGGCGCGCCTCATCGCCCTGGCCGAATCGTACCTCCAGGCTCATCCGTGGACCGGAGACTGGCGAATTGACGTGATCGCCATCGAGATGGATCGCCGCGGGCGGGTGTTGCGGATCGATCACTATGAAAATGCCGTCACTGCCTAACGTCTCACTTGCCGATGGTCAACCTGTGCACCAACCAGCCGATCGCCCCTTGATCGTCGTCGTCGGGCCGACGGCCGTGGGCAAGACGGCGCTGGCTGTGCGCCTGGCCGAAGCGGTTGGCGGCGAGATCGTCTCGGCCGATTCCCGGCAGGTATACCGGGGGATGGATATCGGCACGGCCAAAGCCACCCCAGAGGAGCGGGCGCGGGTGCCTCATCACCTGCTCGACCTCCTGGACCCGGATGAGACGCTCAGCCTGGCTCAGTTCCAGGCACTGGCGTACTGCGCCATTGAAGAGGTCCTGGGACGAGGAGGGGTTCCCTTTCTGGTGGGGGGGACCGGTCAGTATGTCATGGCCATCGTCGAAGGCTGGCAGGTCCCCCACGTGCCCCCGGACCGGAACCTGCGCGACCAGCTCTACCGCCAGGCCAGCAAGGAAGGAGCAGAGGCCCTCCACGCCCGGCTCCGCGCCCTCGATCCGGTCGCTGCCGAACGGATTGACCCGCGGAATGTACGCCGGGTCATCCGCGCCCTGGAAGTATGCCTGATCACCGGCCAGCCCATCTCCGCCCAGCAACAGAAGTCGCCGCCCCCCTATCGGGTGCTGATCATCGGGCTGACCATGCCTCGGCCTCAGCTCTACCGGCGCATTGACGAACGCATCGAACAGATGATCCGTGCCGGTCTGGAAGAGGAGGTACGGCGCCTGGTGGCCCAGGGGTATGGCTTTGACCTGCCCTCGATGTCGGGTGTGGGCTACATTCAGTTCGCCCCGTATCTGGCCGGCGAGGTCCCGCTGACGGAGGTGGTCCAGAGCATCAAGCGGGCCACCCGACGCTTTGTGCGACAGCAGAGCACCTGGTTTCGCCGGGATGATCCGCGGATTCACTGGCTGGATGCAACGAACGATCCGTACCCCATCGCCCGGGACCTGGTGCATCGCTTTCTGCAGTCTTTTATCCCGGAAGAGGACAATAAGGGCATAGGGGCGCTGGGCCTCAGGACCTTGTAACCCCTGCGCCGGGAGTCGAGGCTTCAGCCGGATCGCCTAAAGGCTCCACTCCCTGCCTCCGGGAGTCGAGGCTTCAGCCCAAGAACACTCAGGTAAGCTGAAATTGATTTCGGCCACCCAGGTCAACCTGACGACACCAGGTTGCCACGCCGCACAAAACGGCCTGGATCCCCGATCCAGGCCGTGGAACCATCAGTCCAGGTGTGTATCACCACCAGAAGCTAGCTGCCGTCAGCTCGATCCTCGTAGCCGCCGCCGGCGCAGGTAGCGCACAATGAACAGAACAGTGAGCAGAACGAGGATCAGAAAGGCAATGACCAGAAGCACAGCCAACAGGCCAGCGACCACCCCCCGCAGGAACGATGCTTCATCCTTGCCCTCTCCCGCCGGGGCTCGCACACCAGTGGAAGGGGTAGGCGCAGATGTCGCCGGAGGAGTAGCCACTGCGGAGACCAAGGTAGGGGCAGGGGTATCGGTCGGAGTGGAGGTCAGGGTGGGCGTGTTGGTCGGCGTGGAACTGGGAGTGAAGGTGGCGGTAGCAGTATCGGTCGGGGTTGGAGTGAGGGTGGCCGGCAGAGTGGGGAGCGGCGTCTCGGTCGGCGTCGGACTCGGCAGCGGGGTGGCGGTCGGAACCGGCGGTTTGGTTGGTGCCCGGGTAGGCGGTGGCACGGGGGTGTTGGTCGCGATCGGCGTGATCGGTCGCAGGGTCGGAGAGGGAGTGAGCGTGATCGCCGTGGCAGTGCTGGTTGGCAATGGAGTGTTGGTCGGCACCCGCGTAGTCCGGGTCGGCGTCCAGGTCGGGGTGCTGGTGGTGGTGGGAGAGGGAGTATGGGTAAAAGTAGGAGGAGGAGTATCAGTGGGAATCGGGGTGGGTTCTGGCGTCGCCGTATCGCGGGGCGTCGGCTCGGGGGTTTGCTGCAACGGGAGTGCAGCGATCGGCGAATGAACAAAGAGTACCGATAAGACAATGCCGATGAAAAGGAACGGATGGAATGGGGCCGTTTTTCTCTTCATACTATCCTCCCACCCTAAGCCGGAATAGATCTATGGCGGACACAACGTTTCATCAGGTGTCGGACTATTGGCACACGCCTGGCGCAGGGAGCGTTCCAGCATCCCGTTCTGGTAGTTCGGACGAAGGACGTAAATCCCGCCCCAGTGCTTAATGGCCAGGTCCCACTTTTCCTGAGCAAACGCCTCGACACCGGCCAGAAACTCGGTGACGATCCGTTTCTCCTCGATCAATTCCTGGTTGTTTGGATCGAGCGCCAACGCCTTGTCCAGATAGCGGATGGCCTGGTTCAGCACACTCACATTGCCGTTGGCCTCGGCGATCCGCTGTCTGGCTGCCTGGGGATAGGCCTTGGCCAACCTGTCCGCGAGGACTCCGCCCTGGTAATCTGACCGCAGGTTGCGCACCCCTTCCCAACGATTGACCGCGCTGGCCCAATCCCCCCGGGCGGCCGCTTCCTCGGCAGCGATGAACTCGGAAGCCAGACGGCGCTCGTCCAGCAGTTCTCGCTCCGTAGGTCGCAAGGCGAGAGCCTGATCCAGGTAAGAAAGAGCCTGGCGGAGCACCTCCACCGAGCCGCCAGCCTGATTGATCAGATCCCGCGCCATCTGGCTGTACACCCGAAAGAGCTGTTCCTCAACCTGGGCGCGACGGTACTCGGGGTCTTGAGCGCGGATCTGGTTCAGCAGGCGGATAGCCTCCGCCCAGTTCCCGACCTGGATCTCGTTCTCCGACTGCTGCCAAGCAGCCTCCAGCGCGTCCAGTTCTTCCAGCTTCTTGATGCGCTGTGGGACGTCCCGATACCCCGGAGACTGGGCCTCGATCTGGCGCAACAGGGCGAGCGCGGTGGTCCGGTCGTCGCGCTGCTGGGCGGCCACCGCCTCCACATATTGGTGGTCCAGGGCCTCTTGTTGCTGACTGTAGACGATGGCTGCTTCGGCGGTCGGATCCCCGGGGACTACGGTCAGCAGTCGACCGAATACCTCTTGCGCCCCAACCCAGTCTCCTGCTTCTAGCCGGACCTGTCCCTCCTGCCGCAGCGAATTGATCAGCATCTCCTGCCGGTAACTCTCTTTGGCCGGCGTCACCAGGCGGGCATAGGCGGCGACAAAGCCGGTGATCACCACCAGGACGATCATCAGCGCCAGCAGCATCATCAGTACCCGGCGCAACACCGGGGCCGGTTCATGGTGGGCCGCAGGGATCGGCTTCTGGTCGGCGAGGGCAACCCGGAGTTCGGTCCGAACCAACAGGTCCTGGAGCAGCGGTTCCCGAGGAAAGAGTTCGGCCAATTCCTGTAACTTGGCAATCGCCCCTTTGTCATTCCCCTGCGCCATCTGCTCCATGGCCTCATGGTACAGGGGATGTTCCTCGAAGGTGACTCCGTCGGCCGGTGGTTCGTTGGATTCTGTCATCACGGCGTCTCTGATCCCGGTGCTGTTTGGCTGTCTATCCGCCCAGACCTCCCAGAGTTCTGATCAGTTGCGGAATGGCCGGCCCCAGCAAGACGGCCAGGATAGCCGGAAAGATCAAAAAGACCAACGGGAAGAGAAGCTTGATCGTCGCCTGACGGGCCAGTTCTTCGGCCCGCTGTCGGCGGAGAATGCGCGTCTGTTCCGCCTGAGCGCGTAGAACTTTGGCGATGCTCACCCCCAACTGATCGGCCTGGATGATGGTTGCCACAAAGTTCTCGACTTCCATCACTTCGGTCCGGTTGGCCATATCCAACAGCGCCTGCCGGCGCGTCTTTCCCAGACGGATTTCCGCCACCACCCGGTTGAATTCGTCGGCCAGGGGAGTTTGCCAGCGCTCGCCTACCTTGGTCAGTGCCGCATCAAAGCCTAATCCAGCCCCGACGCAGATATTGAGCATATCCAGACCGTCGGGAAGGGCGCGAAGGATGGCATTCTTGCGCCAACTAATGCGCCGGCCCAACCAGAACATGGGCAGGTAAAAGCCCAGGAAGGTAACCGCCGCCGTCAGCAACACCCTGGTCGTCATGGCCATGTCCCCGAGCAGCGACAAGCCGAAGAACAGAACGCCGAAAACGAACGCGCTTAGCAGGCGCAGCCCCAAAAAGTCTACCACCGTCCAGCCGTAGGGCCGCCCGGCCACCTCGAGCTTGTGTTGAATCTCCTCAACATTGCGCTGCGGCGCAAACCGTCCCAGGAAGTTCAGAAACTTGTTGAAGGCAGGCTTGATGATGCGCACCCGAAAAGGCTGGGCCAGTTCTACATCTTCCAGGGTCATGGTCGTCCAGGTGGAATAGAACCGCTCTTCCTCCAGCGCCCGAGCCTGCTGCCGCACCCTCAGGCTGAGGAACAACGCCAGGACTGCCCCTCCAACCGCCACACCAAACAGAAGACTATAGATCCCGATCACCGTGGCCTTTCACTCCCTGACTCGACCGCTTCTCAAACCTCGATGTCCACAATCCGGCGCATGACAAAGAAACCCAGGATCATCATCACCGCCGTTCCGATCGGAATGCACAACGTGGGCCCCGGGGTAAACAACTGCATTTCATAGTCGGGGTTGAGCAAGAAGAGGATGATGGCCAAGGCAATGGGCAGCAACATCAGCACATACCCCGAGTAGCGCTGTTGCGCGGTCAAGACCCGGATCTCGCGCTGGATGCGGACCCGCTCGCGGATGGTATGACCAACCGTCTCCAGGATATCGGCCAGGCTGCCGCCCACTTCATACTGGATCTTGATGGCGGTGATAATGAGGGCCAGATCGTCGCTATCAATCCGCCGCACCATGCTATCCAGGGCATCCTGCAGGCTGCGGCCCAACTGCACCTCGCGCACCACCCGGTCGAACTCGGTGCCTGCCGGATGGGGCATCTGCCTGGCCACCCATTCGATTGCCTGGAGCAGACCGTAGCCGGCGCGCATCGAACCGACAAAATGATCGAGGACATCCGGCAACTGACGGTTAAAATCCCGCAACCGCCTGGCCTGCCGCGAGCGGAGATAGAAGTTGGGCAGGAAAAAGCCTAACACGCCCAATAACAGACCGCCCAACATGTTCCGCTGCAGCAAATAGCCAACCAGAAAAGCGCCCACGACGACCGCCAGGCGGACGAACAGCCACTCGGTCACCGTGAACGACAGGTCCGCCTGGGCCAGATCGGCTTTGATCCGCTCGCCCAGGCCCCGTTTGGCGATGCGGCGCTCCACCCGGCTGAGCAGCGCCCCTCCCATGTCTTTGGTGTCGGGAGCGCCGCGTTTGCCCTTCGTCCCTTCACTCCGGACCCAGGCCTCGATTCGCTGTCCGACTTCATCTTTCGGCTCCAGCACCCGACCCACGCCCTGGAGCGCCACCAGAACGGCCAAGATCACCAGAACCCCGACCAATAAAGGCCCGATCATCCTCTCACCCTGCCCGTCGCCGGAGATTGTCGCTGGAATCGCATCCCCGGCCGTTTCGGCTTCTCTCCTTTCGCCGGGGCCATCGCGCGTTCGGAGGTCTCCTCGCCCCGCTTTTTCTCGCGGTCCATAATGAGCTGAGCCAGGCTCAAGATGTTGCGCGCCACCAGGCTATCCCGGTAGTCCTGGAGCAGGGGGACCCCCCGGTTGAGCGACTCGGTCACCGGCTGGGGCGCATAGTCAATGGCCTGGGCAATAGGATAGCCCAACGCCCGCTCCACATCCTTCACCTGGAGGGTGCTCCGCTGATAACAGTGGTTGAGGACGAGGATGACTTTGTCCAGGTCAAAGCGGAGCAGTTTCAGCACCTCGAGAAAACGGCGGGTATCACGCAGGGCCGTCACCAACGGGGTGGTGACCAGCACCAGATACTGGCACAGGTCCAGGAGCGATAAGGTACAGTCATCCAGAGTGGACCAGGCATCCACCACCACGAATCCATCACCCAGTTCGGCCAACCGGTTCAACAGGTTCTTCAGTTCCTCCGGGCGGATCGAGTCGGCCACGTCGAGGTGAGGGGGAGCGGTCAACACCTTGATACCCGAACTGTGGGACACCAGGCTTCGTTCCAGCAGTTGGTTATCCAGTTGGTCCAATTTGGGCAACACGGTGCCGATCGAAGTCGTCGAGGTGATGTTCAGGGCGGCGTCAATATCCCCAAAGCGCAGGTCCGCATCCACCAGGATGACCTTCTTGTCGGCCTTGTCAGACATCATCCTCAGGGCGACGGCTAGGTTGATGGCGATGGTGGTGCAGCCTACCCCTCCCTTGGGGCTGAACACGGTGATAATCGGCGCCCGGGCGACCGGCGCTGCCTCCGGGCCCGGCATGAGACGGGTCAACAGGCCCCACTCGCTGCGGCGCTGGACCACCAGTTCGTAGGCCTGGCGCACGCTGCTGAGGAGCTCCGCCTCGCTGAACGGTTTGAGCAGGAAACCCTGCGCGCCGTAGAGCATGGCCTGGCGGACCATGTCCACCTCGCCCATCATGGCCATGACAATGACCGCCGCGCCAGTGCTGGGGGCTGCCACGCGGTTGATCAGATCGCCCCGCTGCAGGATGCCGCTGCTGATATCCACCAGGATGACATCCGGCTTGAGTTTTTCGATCGTTTCCAGGGCCTGGGAGAGGTCACGCACCAGGCCCAGAAAGGCCATATCCGGCGCGTAGTTGATGACATTCGCCACCCAATCGCCGACCGGATCGGCTCCGGGCAGGATCAGCACCCGGATCTGGTCTTTCGGCATGGTCGGTTCAAAAGTCATGGACCGAACCTCTCATTCCAGGGGTTGAGGTAAGGCAATTCCATAACGCAACACCAGATAATTGATGTTGACCGGATCGACATCGAATAGCGTATTGTTGGTGGGGGAGCGGAGCGCCAGATCGATCTGGCCCACCGAATCCCGCAGATACTTGAGCACGACCGCGTCCTGGGGGTCGATCTTCAGGATCAACGCTCGGCGGCGCGGTTGGGCTGGGGCCTGTTGCTGTTGTTGTTGAGCCTGCTCTTCGGGCGCGACCTGAGGCTCTTCCACGATCTGGAGCACCTCCAGGTTCTGGAGGGTCAGCACCGAGACCTTGTCCAGACTCTGATCGCGCTGGGGGATGGTCTGATAGACCTCCAGATCGGCCGGGGTCATCTGATCCAGCCGCAGCGGCGTTTCGAGGATCACGTCGAGGGTGAACAGGACATCCACATGGTCGCCGGGCAGGACCGCCCCCCACTGGCTCAGGATGTCATTGGCCGGCAGGGCGACGGCGATCTTGTCGTTGCCCAACAGGACCGGCAGGTTGCGCGTGCCAGTGATCCCCTCGGTCAGTCCCAGGCTGACCACGTCCTGCATCCGGATCACCTCGCCCTGGGCGATATCGCGCACCGTCATCAGGCCAATGACATCCTGGGCGCGCACCGCCGCCCCACTGGGGATTTCCTGGCGTTCCTCGACGACGACATTGTCAGCGCGGATGATGGTGTTGGCCGCCAGCGGCTGCCGGGCGACGACCACCGCCTGTTTCGGCACCGGCGTCACCGCCATCTGCTGGGTAGCCGCCCGGTTGAGCGTGGCAATGGCGAGTACCCCGGCCAGCACGGCCAGGAGAATACTGGCGATCAACCATAACCAACTGCGACGTTTCATGGTCTTCTCCTCCGGGGCTCAAGATCGCTATTTGGACAGGCGCGGTGCCAGCAGGTTGCCGACAGCGTGGCAGTTGCCCGTATCGCCGCCCGTAAAAGGCCGCGCAATGCCGGTGATCCGGTTCATTTCACCCGTTTCTATCCACTGGCAGGGCAGGCAGCCCTCTTCTTCCGGTTCGCACCGCACACAGTTCTCGCCGTTCACGTCACACTTGCGGTAGCAGGGGGGAAAGTCCAAGCAGTTCGCCGGAGTGATACCGTGGGTGTCACGGACAACCGCCTTGCCCTTGCCACTCGACAGGCGATAGCCGGTGATCTGGAACGCGCCCATGCCGGCCACCCGGTACATCTGACCCTGGGGCACGCCTCCTACTACCTTGCCGCAGCCGCCGGGGTTGATAATTTGATCATAGACAACCATCACCGCCACGATCTCGTTATCAATATAGTAGTCCAGCCAGTTGCGGACCTGGTTCGCGTTCTTGACACCGGTTGTCCCTCCGAGCAGGTCACCTACCTGGATCTGCAATTGCCCATGCCGGGTGCAAAAATCCGGGTTCATGTTAAAGACCAGACACTCGGCGCTGCAATCATCTCCGACTTCCGCCGGGCAGGAAAACTTCTTGGTGGACCAGTTCAGCCAGCCGAAATTGCCCGGCCCCTCGCCATCCCACAGGTTGTAGCATGCCCCTGTAACAAACCCCGGAACCCCCTGCGAGGGGTCCCCGCCCAGAAAGCCCATGGCATGGACGGCGATGGGCAGGACGCAGTCGCCACTGGAGCAGGCCGCCTGGAACTGGACGGCCGCCTCGGCCCGCAGGGGGAGGCCACTCAGCCCCAGGATCCCGCCGAAAAAGGTGGGCGCCTGGATGTGGGCAATGGCCTCCACGCCGAGGGCATGGTCGGGGACATCGCCGACCGATCCGATCGGCTGCTCGCCGATCCGCTCCCCGTTGGCGTCAATATAGTACCCGACGACGTTATCATTGATTGCGTTGCCCGGGACGCCATCGGTGTCAGCGATGCCATTGCGCTCGGCGAACTTGTTCAGTTCCCTCTTGATAGCCGTATCATCCTCGTAATGGCCGTTGATCTGCCGACCCAGCTCCTGCGCCGCTCCCAGCGCAGCGGCGTCGGCCGCGTTCTGGGCCGTCCGCCGGTGGGCGTAGGCGTTGCTCATATCCACCGCCACCGCCACAAAAAGCAGCAGGGCCACAAAGGCGACCGCCACCAGAATCAGGGTCTGGCCTCGCTGTCTGAAAAGATGGAGCTCATCCATTTCATTTCTCCTTTCCATCCGCTGCCCATTCACTCGATATGCATCGTGGCCTGGGCGACCAGCTCCAGACGCGGAATGAGAGGCGTCCACACGTCAAAGTCGCTGCGCGCCGTCACGACCACGGTGCACTTGTGGGAGCAGTAGCGGTTCCCCTGGGCGTCGGTCTTGGGGTAAGAAACCTCCACCGTGGCCGTGCCCCCGATCAGGACCATCATCGCCCTGGCCCGCTGGATGATCTGGGCGTCCTGGCCGGGGTGGATGACGCCGTAGCGCGCTCCCTCGCGCACTCCATTGGACATCGTCGCGTAGGCGAACATGAGCCGCGAGAAATCAATGATCCCGAACAGCAGGATCAGCAACAGGCCGACTACCAGAGCGAACTCGACGGTGGTCTGGCCCCTTTGGTTGTTTCGTTCCGCTTGCGGCATCGGTCTGCTCTTCCTCATTAGGGTGGGATATCCCCGCGCCGGGGCATGACCGCCTCTTTCTGGAGGCGGAAGGTATCGATCCCCACCAGCCCGCCAAACCACAACGGAAAGTCGTAGGTCAACGTAACGGTCACTGCATAGGCGTTGGCCGCCAAGGTGACATGGCTCTCGTCAAAGTCGGCCATGTGGGTGACGTTCGTGCCCGAGCCCACCACGTCCTCGACGACCAGATCCTTGATCTCTTGCTCGGTCAAGGGGTTGGCCAGCGAGGCGAACCGCGCCCCCTCCCGCGCCGCATTGGTGAGCACGATATAGGCGTCAAAGGCGCGGGCGGCATCTACCACTACGACCACCAGCAACAGCAAGATGGGGACGACAAAGGCCATCTCCACAATGCTCTGACCGCGCTCTTGGCGATGGAGCAGGGGGTCGGGGGAAGATTGTCTCCCTCCTATCATGCCCTTCTTCTTACGTCTGCGGTTGGGGTTCCCCATCACGAACCCTCCGATTCAGTTGGAGTTCAGGGTGCTATCACCACTATCCATACATCTATTATACCAGACCTATGTATACAAACGGTTAAAAATCGGTAAAAATTCGGTTTAACCCCCGGACCTCCACCGCTGCTCCGCTCTGATTCTTCTGCGACGGTCTGGATTTCATCTTTCGACCCCGGCTACCATGCGGAGGGACAAGAAGCTTCAAGAATCTTTCCGTTCCATCCTATGGCCATTATAACACAATTGCATGAAACGGTCAACTAGCCACGTGTTCGATTTTTTGGACAGACCGGAACCGCCCCGGCTGGGATATCGCCGGGCGAGCGATGGGACCTAGCCGATACGCAACGCGGGGCAGGCAAGAACCTGCCCCGCGCTTCGTCGAGGTTAGCGGGTGACCCGCTGGAAGGTCAGGAAAAAGTTGGTGTGGATCTTGAAATTCGGTTGCTCCGGGGTTCCCAGGCCCAGGCCCTGGACGATGTCGCTGGGGAGACCGGCCACGCGCACGGCGTAGGAACCCAGGCAATTATACATCGGAAAATTCGCCGGATATTCGTTCGGCGGCTTGTTCTCGGTGACGATCGGCACGAACCCACCCTCCCACCGGATCTCTACCACCTCGCCGATCAGGCGATTTCCGTTCTCATCCAACACATCGATGTAGATGGTGTGATCGCTGCCGGCTTCCTGCTCGTTCTGCCAGCGGGCTTTGACCAGCCGCCAATACTTCTGGCCCGGCTTGACATCCGCCGGTGCGATCACCACCCCCAGGGCGCTCAAGCGTGGGTCAAGTTCCCTCGGAGGCTGTGGATTCTCCGAGGGCGTGGGGGTGGCGGGTGGATTGGCAGCAAGGGACGCCGCCCGGTTGGTGAGCGGCGGCCTGACCGGAACCGGGGTATCGGTAGGAGGCAGAGGCGTGTCGGTGGGAGGTGCGGGTGTGTTCGTAACCACGATGATCCACGGCGTAGGGGTAGCAGTGGGTTGTTCTGGTTCTGGCGGCGCCGCGAGCGCCGGCTCGGCCGGCTGCAGTGGCGCCTCGGTCGGAGCCTCCGTCGGAGCGGCCGCCGCTTCCATCAGAATGGCCTCCCCGGCCTCCACGACGGCCGTCGGTGAAGGCGGGACAAGCAATGGTCTGGCAGGTTCCGTTGGCACAGGGAGCCCGGTCGGGGCCGGGACGGTCGTCTCGACCTGGACAAAGGCGATGGCTCCCCGCAAACTGGTGACGTCGGCAGCGGTCAAGGTCGAGAGCACCAGGGCCGGCGCGGCAATGCCGATCAACCACACCAGGAGCAGGGTGACCAGGATCAATCGCACTTTGGCTCCCCGGCTCAGAGAACCGTACCAGGTGGCCAGACCGGTAAATCCCTGCTTCAGTTCGGCGAGAAGGTCTCGCTTCGGTCTCACGCGGGCCGGCCGAGGTGGGGCTACTGCCACCGCAGCCGGTTGGACTATCGGCGCCGGTCGAGGCCGGGCCACGGCGGTGGCCGCTCGCGTAGGAGCCGGAGCCGCCCGGGCCGTACGGCGAACGGGCGGAGGCGAAGGAGCCGGGACGACCGGGGCCGGCGGCGGTTGTCGCAGGTACCGTTCATCCGTGCGCCGCAGTCGTTCACTCAACACCCGGCTCAGAGCCAGGGCCAGGTTGGGATAGGTCGTGACCAGATCATCGAAATCGGGCCGGGACATGACCCACAGATCGACATCGCTGAGAGCGGTCACCGTTGCCGAGCGAGGGTTGCCGGTGAGAAGCGCCATCTCGCCAAACAGGTCGCCAGGCCCCAACTCTGCCAGGATCATCGCCTTGAGTCCGCTGCCGCGCACCACCTGGACCTGGCCCGATTCGATAAAGAACAGCTCATCACCGGGGTCGCCTTCGCGCAGGATCGTTTCCCCCTGCCGGAAACGGACCGGTTTCAGCCGGCGGCTGATCTCTTCCAGTTGCCCGGACGAGAGCCCGGCGAGCAGCTTCAAGCCGCGCAGATGCGTTTCCACAAAGCGCCGGTCCATCTCCGCCAGACGCTGGCTGAGGACCCGGCTCAAGGCCAGACTGATGGATGGATAGCGGTTGACCAGGTCATCAAAATCGGAGCGATACAGCACCCACAGGTTGGTATGGGTGGCCGCCCTGGCTGCGGTGGAATGCGGCCGGCCGGTCAGGAGCGCCATCTCGCCAAAGAACTCGTCGGCGCCGAGCCGGGCCAGGATGGCGCGGGCAGTTCTGGCATCGGCGACGATCTCGACCTGGCCGCTGTCAATCAGGTATAGGGCTTCGCCCGGCGCCCCTTCCACAAAGACAAATTCACCGGCCGGTACGTGGCGCAGCAGCAACCGCCCGCTCACTGCCCACAAGACTTCTTCGGGCAGGCCCTCAAAGAGGGACATGGTGCGCAGACGCGCGACCGCCCGCTCCTGATCCTGAGCGAGCAGCGGTTCCCGAATGGCCTTGCTCAGCGCCAGGCGGATCTCTGGATGTTGCTCGGCCAGCGCCTCAAAGTCGTCGGCCGACAGGACCCACAAGATGGCATCGGTGGCCGCCTGGACCGAACGGGCACATGGCTTGCCGGTGAGGGTGGCCATCTCGCCAAAGCTCTCTCCCTCGCCCAGTTCGGCAAAGTCTCCGCCTTCTTCTGAGCTATGGAGGTACAACTGCCCGGATTCGATGATGAACAACCCCGGTGAACACTCGCCGCTTACGATAACAAATTCGCCCTTTTTCTTTTCTATGGGAACCAGACGGCGGGCAATGGCCAGGAGCGCCCCGTCTTTCAAGCCGGAAAAAGAAGGAAGAGGCCGCAGGCGGTGCTCCACCAGGTATTGATCAAAGAGCGCCAGCCGGGAGCCAAACGCCAGGCTGAGTTTCAGGCCGATCGACGGGGATTCTACCAGCAGTTTGACCAGGTCCTCCCGGTCGAGGACCCACAATTCAGCATCAGTCGCGATCACGGCGCCATGAGACCGGGGCCGATCCAGGAAGAGGTCGGTCTCGCCGACCAGGCTGCCGGGGCCCTGGCTGGCGATGGCCGTCCCGCCATTGGTCACCAGCCGCACCCACCCCGATTTGACCAGATAGAGATTATTGCTTGCCGCGTTCTTTTGAAATAGTGTCTCGCCCTTGCGGCGAACCTCCAGATGCATGCGCTGGGCAATGCGTCCCTGTTCCTCAGGCGTCAATGCAGAGAAAAAGGGGGCATTTCCAATAAGACGCAACTTTTCGTCGTTCATATACCTCCTTCGGGCATCGGTCATTATACCAGACATTCAGACCGTGTCAAATCCAGCTTCCGGAAGGAATGAACTGGCAAAACCCTGGTGTTTATGGGGTTTCTCGGACAACCATGATCTTGCCGGGAAATGATCCGACCCGAGGTGCAAGATTCCTCGATCCTCAGGGCGTCTCCTGAAAGGTCAGCCACCAATTCAGACTCTGGGTGGTGGTCGGGCACATGCCCGGCGGTGGAATCGCGGTCAGCCCCCGGGCGATATCGCCCCGAAAATCGGCCAGCGACACTTCATACTCAACCTGGGGGCTCATTTCCAGGTCGGCGTATCCGTCCCCCTGCTCGGTGCGGAGGCCGGTGAAAAAGCGATCTTCTCCCGTGGCCCAGGCGGCCACGATCTGGACCCCCGGCCAATCGCGTCCCTCCCGATCCCGCACCCGGACGGCGATCTTGCCCGGCTGACCAGGCTGGCCGCAGACCGCCGTTTGATCCACCAGGCGGAAGATCGGCGCTGGAGTGGCCGACGGTGGAGGGGTCGGAGAGAATTCAGGGCGGACCGTGGGCGACGGGGTAAAGGTGGGCCTTGGGCTCGGGCTGGGCGTGGGGCCAAAGACAACCAGAACCCCTCCGCTGGCCCCCAAATCGGCGGCCAGGCGGGCCAGGTTCCGCACCTCTTCCAGATCTCCTCCTTGGTCCAGGTACTGCTCGATCCATTTGGCCAACGCCAGACCGTCGGCGCTGATCCCCAGTTGGGCCAACTGGGATTCGGCGGCTGCCAGGTCGCGGTGGTAGGCATAGCCATCGCCCACCAAGGTCAGGTAGGTCCCTTTGGCCTCAGGCCCCAGGGACTGGGGAGCCACGTCATAGAGTTCCACCGGGTCCAGTTCCCAACTGTAGACCAGCCCTCCGGCCAGACCAACCGCCATAGCCAGGGCAAAAAAGATCGGGAGCCGACGGCGCATCCTCCCTGCCTACCAGGAACGCTTGAAAACGACGCGCCAGGAGTAGTGGCCGGCCCCCATGCACTTGCCCTCATTGATCAGTTGCTGACAGCGGTCCACCGAGGCGCCGCGTTCGCAGCACCGATCGCAGTAACCGGCCGCCCACAGGTCCTGAACGGGAGGGGCATAATAACAGGGCATGTCCCGCGTAAAGTCGCTCTCACAGGGGCCGCCCTGGCCGCTAGCGACGCACACGCTGCCTCCCCCACCGATCCCGTACTCGAACTTGGTCTCCCCCGGTCCCCAATCGGGCGAGCCGACATTGCCGGTGACCTGGTACTGGCCCGAATAGCGATCATAGATCCACACCCCGCCGATCTGACTGCCTTTGGCATCCACCACTGTCACCCGGATCTGGAGGTTTCCATAGTCGCACCCCTGCCCATCTTCCCCAGGGCCCACCAGCCTCGCCGTCCAGGTCCACTTGGTCGCCGGAGGCTTGGGGGTGTGGGTCGGCGCCGGGGGTTGCGGCTTCGGAGTGTTCGTCGGTTTGGGTTTCGGGGTGCTGGTGGGCTTGGGCAGGGGAGTGGCGGTGGGTGGAATTGGCGTGGCCGTAGCTGGCACGGGGGTATCGGTGGGCGGGACCGGGGTATCGGTGGGCGGGACCGGGGTGAGGGTCGGAGTCTCGGTCGGGAGCGGGGTGGGGCTGGGCAACGGGGTGGCCGTCGGCAGCGGCGTCGGACTGGCCAGATAGGCCACCATGTTCGGCGTATCCACCTTCAGCCCGTGGGCCAGTTCAACGAGAGCGCGGACCTCGGTCTCCCCCCGCCCTTCGCGGATATACTGGTCAGCCAGTTGAGCCACCCATTGTCGGATGTTGGGCGCTTGCAGTTGATCCAGCCGGGCCTGCGCTTTGTCCAGATCGTGGTCCAGCGCGTAGGACGACGCCACCAGCACGATATACTGCTCTTTGTACTCCGGTTTCAGATCGACCAGGTCGGTATCATAGTAGCGGACCGGCCAGACGATCCACCCGATCACCAGGCCCAGTCCGGCCCCGGCGATCAGGCCCAGCACCACCAGAGCGGTGATGATCAAGCCGCTTCGGCTTGCTCGTGGTTGCTTCATCGCTTTCTACTCTCCTTGTCCATCCCGGTGATTGGACCTCGTTGAAAAAACCTGATATAATAGAGAATGCCGGAGGTGGGAATCGAACCCACAAGAGGTCACCCTCACGCGAGTTTGAGTCGCGCGCGTCTGCCTGTTCCGCCACTCCGGCTCTGGATGATAGTATAGAGGAGAATGGGATTTTAGTCAAGTTGGCCGGCGAGTTCTACGGGTCTAGCGTCTCGATGAGTGGATGGAATGGATGAACAGGCGTTGATCGCGGCTGCACAACGAGGCGATACCCGGGCGTTCAACCAGTTGGTCCTCCTGCACCAGAGCATGGTCTACAACGTGGCCTACCGGGTGTTGTCCGATCCGGACGCCGCAGCGGATGCCACCCAGGAGGCCTTTTTCTCCGCCTTCAAAGCCATCCGCAAATTCCGCGGCGGGTCGTTCAAGTCGTGGTTACTGCGCATCGTGACCAATGCCTGCTATGATCAACTGCGCCTCAAGCAACGCCGTCCGACCAGTTCCCTGGAGGATCTGCTCCCCGAAACTGAGCATCAATCGTACTTGCGCGATCCGGCCGAACAACCCGATGAGTTCCTCGAACGACAAGAGTTGAACCACACCCTGCAAGCCGGCATCCATACCCTGCCGGTCGAACAGCGGATGGTCCTGGTCCTCTCGGATGTGCAGGGGATGAGCTACGAGGAGATCGCCCAGGTCACCGGCTGGTCGCTGGGCACGGTAAAATCCCGCCTCAGCCGGGGCCGGGCCAAACTGAGAGACTATCTCTGGCAGCGCAGGGAACTTTTGCCCGCTCACTACCGTCTAAAAAGTGAAGAATCAGCCGAACGAACATACCAACCATTGGAAAGGGATCGGACCGGATGAATCGGGGTCCAGGGGACCGCGCGACAATTGAACATCGCTATGTCGAGGAAAGGCTGTCGGCCTATTTGGACGGCCGATTGTCTTCTCAGGAACAGCGGGTGGTAGAACATCATCTGGCGCGATGCCCAGCCTGCCGCTGGAACCTCCGCACCTTGCGGCAGACCGTGCAGTGGACCCGCGAGCTGCCGACGGTGCCGGTGCCCCGCGCCTTTACGCTGCCGGTCGCCCCTCGCGCCAGGGCGGTCCCCCGACCGCGCCGGTCATGGTTGCCCGTACTGCAAGGGGCCACCGCCCTGGTGGCCCTGCTCCTGGTGGTTGTCGTGGCGGGGGATCTCTTGCTCTTGGGCCTGCTGCCGGCCTCTGCCCCCCGGCCCGTGGCCATGCCCGAACAACCGGCTGCTGCGGTGCAGGTGACTCAAGAGGCAGCATTGTCAAAAGAGGCAGGCCCTCCTCCTTCGGAGAAGGTTGAGAAGGCGGTCGTGGTTGCCTCGCCCACCCCATCCCTGCTGGCTCAGCCGGAGATGGCCCCGGAGGTCCCTCCGCAGGAGACTGCGCAGGCTGAGGCTGCCGTAGTCGGATCTCCCTTACCCTTTACGACCACCACGCAGGAGAGCATGGCCGAGTTGATGGTGGCGGAACCGTTGTCCCTGACCATCACCTCGACGGTGGAGCCGTTGGGCGTGGGTGGTGCCATCTCGGAGCCTCAGCCGATAGAGGGTTCCGCAATGGCGCTCGCCGCTCCGGTCACGGAACCGGTGATCCTGCCCACGCTGGATATGGCCATGGCCCGATCGTGGACGACCGAAACGGTTCCCCTGCCGCCTTCGCTGCCGGCGACCCCGCCTGAGATGGTGCCATCCTTCACCGCGCCTGCCCCGGACGTCCATGCACCGGTCGCCGGAGCAGAGGCGAGGGAGGGCACGGTCATCTCACCGTCTATCGGTATCTCGCCCATGGCGACGGTCGAGGTACCTGCCGTCAGTCCCTCGCCCACCGTGGAGGCTGAGGCGCTTGCCGTCGTTCCCTCGCCCACCATGGAGATGAAAGCGTTGCCGTCGGCCAGGGCGCCGCTCGCGCCCCAGCCCACCGCTGAGCCGACGCAAGTGAAGGAAAGGCCATCCACACCCACGGCAGTGGCCGCCGCTCCCCAACCTGTACTCCCTACTCCTGTGGGGCAGGTGGTCCAGGAGGCTGCACCAGCCCGGGAGGACTCGGAGCGGGCGGCTCTGGCCCTTGACCGGACGCCCCTGGTGGGCTGGCTACGCGCCGCCGAGATCGGGCTGGGGACGCTGTTCGTCGTGCTGGCGATGGTCACTCTGGTTCTCATGATCGGGCGCCGCCAGGCCCGATAGGACCAGGTGGGTGGGCTGGCTCCCCAGCAGGAGGCTTGAAACGATGACCCGGAAGTCCTGCCGGCGTCAGATCGGTTCCCGGCTCCTGTTCCTCCTCCTGGCTGTTGCCCTGGTCTACCTGGCGTTGGGCCTTGGGTTTCATCTGGCATGGAAGCAGGCGCTGGACGCCTGTCGGGAAGCGCGCATGGCTCGCGGCGAGTTTGTAGAGCCGGAGGTATTTGCCCCCATATTGGGCCTGTTCTTTGACGTCACGTTCTGGCCAGTCTATGCGTGGGCCAATCTCTACCATGACGGCACCCCCTTGGCCACGCCATGCACCCACTGAAGGGTGTGACCCGTTGAGGAGGTCTTCGAGGTCTTGTAGACCTCGAAGGTCTCGGCTGATTTCATCCCTCGGGGCGCCCCACCGGGCATGAGAACGCTTTGGGGGCTTGCGGTGACTTTCGCCGCAAGCCCCTTGTGAGGGGTTCCTCCTCCGGCTCCCGCGGTCCCCGGCATGAACCCGGCATGGCTTTGACTTTCCGACTCCCCTTTGCTACAATCGAGACCATGGCATACCGCGAGAAGATGAGTGTCCAAGACCTCCATCTCTTCTACGGCGACTTTCACGCCCTGAAGGGGATTTCCCTTCCGATCAGGGAAAAGCAGATCACGGCCCTGATTGGCCCATCAGGTTGCGGCAAGAGCACCTTTCTGCGCTGTTTGAACCGGATGAACGACACCATTGCTGGCGTGCGCATTAGCGGTCAAGTCCTGCTGGATGGTCAGGACATCTATGGGCCGACATGTGACGTGGTCAACCTCCGCCAGCGGGTGGGCATGGTCTTTCAGCGCCCGAACCCCTTTCCTCAATCGATCTTTGACAATGTAGCGTTTGGCCCTCGGGTCCTGGGGATGCACAAGAGCCGCAGCCTGGATGACATCGTCCGCAACAGTCTTGAGGCGGCGGCCCTCTGGGACGAGGTCAAGGGGAACCTGAAACAGTCCGCATTGAATCTGAATGCCGGCCAACAGCAACGGCTGTGCATTGCTCGGGTGCTGGCCGTTGAACCAGAAGTGATCCTGATGGATGAACCCTGCTCCGCGTTGGACCCCGAGGCCACGCTGGCCATCGAGGAATTGATGCGGCGGCTGGAGGAGAACTATACGATTGTCATTGTCACCCACAATATGCAGCAGGCAGCGCGCGCTTCGGACTGGACCGGCTTCTTTTGGCTGGGTGAGTTGATCGAATACGGCCCAACCGAACAGATTTTTACCAAGCCGGCGCAAAAGATCACCGAGGACTATATCACCGGCCGGGCTGGCTGACCCCCAGGGGTCAGCAAGGGAGAGAGCAGGGGCGCAGTGCTGCGCCCATTCATTTATTCGTTTCCCACTCGTTGACACCCCCCTGAGCCCTACTCCATCTCCGCTGACCCTTCCCCTGCCCAAATCGGAGCGGGGGAAGAAGCAGCAGGGACGCAACATCGCTGCGCCCAAGGACCTCTAACGGCCAAAGCGCCCCATCAACTCTCCAGAGGCCAGGACATGCCCTTCCATCGCCCGTTCGACCTCTTTTTTGCCGGCTCCTGCCTCCAGATCGAGCATCGTGTCCAAGGCATACAGGCGAAAGTAATAGCGGTGCGTGGACCCCTGCGGCGGGCAAGGTCCTCCATAGCCCAGGCGCTTCCAACTGTTGAGGCCGTGCCTTCCGAACCCAACCACTTCCGCCTCGGTCGGAATCCCTTCCGGCAGAGAGCGGACGGTAGGAGGGATGTTGAACAGGACCCAGTGGTCCCAGGTGCCGATCGGGGCATCGGGGTCGTCGCAGATCAACACCAGGCTTTGGGTGGCGGCCGGCGCCTCTGACCAGGACAGAGGAGGGGAGAGGTCCTGTCCATCGCAGGTGTACTGCTTCGGGATCAACCCTTCCGCCGAAAAGGCGCTGCTTTCCAGCCGTAGAGCGGCGGTCGCTGCCTCCGGTTTGGACGGTTCCGGCCGGGCGCCCTGGCATGCTGTCAGGACGATCATCACTCCCAGGAACCAACTGATGAAGCCCAGACGCTGGCTCATGATCTTCTCCTTTCCATTCAGTGGTGAGATGCGGCAAAGGGTATGATACTCCAGTCCCGGTCCAAGGTCAACCCGCTGAACATTCGGTTCCGAGCGGGACTCGATACCGTTGTAGTAAGTGTTCAGGTGGAGCAAGCAATCCGGCTGAAGCCTCCACTACCGGGCAAAGGGAGTAGAGCCTTCAGGTGAGGCCTTGGGCGATCCTTATAGTGATGCCCTCCAGAAATCTGCAAGGCACCGTGGGACGGTCCACGATCCCCCGATTTGCGCGCCGGGCGGTTTGGTGGTAGAATTTCGTGCAGGGCGAACGCCCAGGATCCGAAGCGTGTGGGGGGTTGCGTCCAGGGTATCTCGTGGTATAATGGACATTGTGCGAAAGAGTACCGGGCGGGCGATTCACGTGGGAGTGAACGCCCATTTGTTGTCGTTGGTCCATAGCTATCGAAGCGCCGGGATCAACTGGTACCTCTACCACTTGCTTCGCTGTCTGCCTGAGGTCCATTCCCAGTTCCGATACACAGTCTTTGTGGGCAATGGGCGCTCTATGGTTGTCCCTGGCATCCAGTTCCGGTCGTCTTCCTGGCCCACTCACCATCCTCTGGTGCGGATGGTATGGGAGCAAGGGGTCCAACCCGTGGCAGTCCGCCGCCTCAGGCTGGATCTGCTCCACGCCCCGGCCTTTGTGGGACCCTTATGGGGTTCTTGCCCGGTGGTGCTAACCATCCATGACCTGAGCTTCTTGTTCTTCCCACAGGGGTTCCGTCCGTGGAATCGGTGGTATCTTGCTCTCTTTACCCGCCTGTCGGTGCGACGAGCGCGCCGCATCATCGCTGTGTCCCAGAGCACCAGGCGAGACCTGATCCGCTGGTATGGGCTGCCATCGGACCAGATCGATGTCGTTTATAACGGCGTGGACCCAGTCTTTCACCCATGGTCGGAAGCCGAAGTGACGGCGTTCCGGACCGCCCACGGGCTTCCGGATCGGTTTCTTCTCTTTGTGGGCACCTTGGAACCCCGCAAGAATGTGGACCGACTGATCGAGGCCTATGCCCGTCTTTCCAGGCCCCGCCCTCCATTGTTCCTGGTCGGGGGAACGGGCTGGCTCTATGATGAGGTATTCGCCCGTATTGAGGCCCTGGGCCTGACAGATGAGGTGCGGCATGTCGGCTATGTCCCGGCGGAAGAGCTGCCCGGGTGGTATAATGCCGCCGAGCTGTTCGTGTATCCGTCCCTGTATGAAGGGTTTGGCCTGCCCCCCGTGGAGGCGATGGCCTGCGGCACGCCAGTGATTGCCTCAAACTCCTCGTCGTTACCCGAAGTCGTTGGGGAAGCAGGAATGTTGGTGGACCCTGCCGACACGGAGGCCCTGACGGAGGCGTTGGAACGGGCACTCCAAGACCCCCAGTTGCGCGAAACGATGCGAGCGAAAGGATTGACCCAGGCGCGACGCTTTTCCTGGCGCGAGACAGCGCAGGGCACGGTAGAGACGTACCAACGGGCCTTACGGGAGAAGGAAGGCGAACGGTATGTACCAGCGCTACCGTAAACGGTTGTCCCTTGCGACCGCTATCGTCGATGTGTTGCTGATCAACCTGGCCTTTGCCGTGTCGTATTGGCTGCGCTACGAGCTGCAGTGGTTCGCAGAGGTTGATGAAGCATATCAGGTCCCCTACCAGGCCTTTCTACCGATCTCGCTAGCCTTGACGGTGTTGTTGCTGATCATTTACAAGCTGGGCGGGGTATACAACCAGCCCCGGGGAGGTTCCTGGTTTGACGAAGTATACCGCATCCTGACCGGAACGGCAACCGGCATTATCCTGGTTATCTTTGTCATCGTCTTTTTCTTCCGCCCGTTTCTCTATTCTCGGTTGGTCTTTTTCTACGCGGGAGTGCTGATCACCACCTTTCTGGCCATCAGCCGCCTCCTCCTGCGGATGATCCTTCACCGTCTTCGCAAGAAGGGATTGGGGGTGGAGCGGTTGCTCATCGTCGGAGTGGGCGAAGTGGGGCGGACGGTCATGCGCAACGTGGTCGCCCATCCAGAACTGGGGTATCAGATCGTGGGTTTTGTGGACGATGATCCAGAAAAGGGGAGTATGAACATCGGGCGGTTTCAGGCCTTGGGAAGCGTTGCGAACATCCCTCGCCTGCTGAACGAACTGGAGATTGATGAAGTCGTCATTACTCTGCCGTGGATGTACCATCGCAAGATCATGGGCATCGTGGCTCAGTGCAAGCGCCAGGGCGTTGGGGTCCGAATCGTCCCCGATATCTTTCAGATTCCGCTGAACCACCTGGATGTCGAATACCTGGGCGGGGTGCCAATGATCGGCGTCAGGGAGATGACTATTAGCGGAAGTCAGTTGCTGTTCAAACGGACGGTGGATATTGTCGTATCCTTGATTGGTCTGGTGCTTCTTTTCCCGCTCTTTGCGATTATCGCCCTGGCTATTCGATTGGATTCGCCGGGCCCGGTGTTTTTCAGGCAGGTCCGGGTGGGGAAAGGGGAGCATCTGTTCACCTGTTTCAAGTTCCGCTCGATGCGCCAGGGCGCGGATGCCGAGCATGAGAAACTGCTGGAACAGAACGAAGCGCAGGGCGTCTTTTTCAAGATTCGGGATGATCCGCGCGTGACGAGAGTGGGCCGTTTCCTGCGTCGGACCAGCCTGGATGAACTGCCTCAACTGTTCAATGTCTTGATGGGCCACATGAGCCTGGTGGGACCGCGGCCGGCTCCCCCGTATGAGGTCCAGCGCTACCAACCCTGGCACAAGCGACGACTTGAGGTGGCTCCGGGGATGACCGGCCTGTGGCAGGTATCCGGCCGCAGCGAACTGACATTCGACGAAATGGTTCTGCTCGATCTCTATTATATCGAGAACTGGTCTCCCTTGCTCGATCTCCAGATCTTGCTCAAGACCATCCCCAAAGTGATCATCGGCGAGGGCGCCTATTAGCGAAAGGCGATCCTTTGCCAGGGAGAATTTTGAAAATCTTATCAGGAGGTGTCATGATGTGGCGATGTGGCGTTTGTGGATATGTGTGGGATGGCGAAGAGCCACCGGAGGCGTGCCCAAAGTGCGGGGCGCCGCGCGAGAAATACACCCAGTTGGATGAGAAGGCCGCCGAATTGATAGAGCGCTCGCGCTTTACCAACAACCTGCACATGCAACTGTTCTCTCTGCTTGAGCAGGTGATCGATCTGGCCGAGGATGGCATCGACGACAACCTCGATCCACCCTGTGTCAGGATCTTTAAGCGAGCGATGGAGCAGGCAGAGATCTTGCAGCAGTCGATCAAGGCTGAATTGCAAGGTCACATGAACAAGGGTAAGTGGGGATAATCGCTCACTGCCTGAACGCCGCGGCGGCGCCCTCAGGGGTTTTCCTGTTCCGCTGAAGGGCCCGGTTCGGGTATCGTCTCAAGCCGGCCCAGTTTCACCCGCCAGAGTTGGCAGTGGCGCAGGAACGCCGCTGGCAGGACGTGCAGGTCGGTGGCGGTGATGATGGTCTGCTGCGGTCCATCGGGCACGGCCAGACGGTGCAGCAAAAACCGACGGCGGTGCGAATCCAGTTCGGACAGGATATCATCGAGGAGCAACACCGGATATTCGCCCGATTCGCGGCGCATGAGCTCTACCTCGGCGAGTTTGAGAGTTAACGCCACGGTGCGTTGCTGTCCCCGTGAACCGTAAATGCCGGCATCCACGCCGCTGAGCAAAAACCGGATCTCGTCGCGGTGAGGACCGATGAGGCTGACCCCGGCGGCGATCTCCCGGGGCCGCAATACGTCCAACTGTTTGTGGAACGAAGCGGCCACCGCCGCCGGGTCCTGCCCTTCCACCGCCCCTACGCTGGGCAGGTAACGGAGATGCAGCCTCTCCGCGCCGTCGGTCAGTTCGCTATGAATGCGGTGGGCCAGTCCATCCAGCGTAGTCAGGGTTTTCTGCCGCTGGATGACCAGAGAGGTTCCGTGGTCTACCAGGCGCTCGTTCCAAAAGATCAACTGGGACGGATCGCCGCCGCGTTCCCGGAGGTCCCGCAGCAGAGCGTTGCGCTGGGTCACGACCTGATTATAGCTCGCTAACGCGCGGCAGTAGGCCGAGTTGATCTGGCACAGCATCGCATCGAGATAGCGGCGGCGCCCGGCGGGTGGGCCGGAGACGAGGGTGATATCTTCCGGCAGGAACAGGACGACGTTCAACTGTCCCAGCAGGTCCATGGCTCGCCGGGGAACGCCGTTCAGCCGGATCTGCTTGTGGTAGTGCGCCTCGTGGTTCTCCTGTCGGATGAGGGTGATCTCGATGGTCAGCTCGCCGGCGCTGCGCGACACTGACCCCACCAGCCGAGCATAGGGCAGCGGCTCCGTTTCACCTGCCAGCCAGTTGACCAGCTCGCGATCAGAGGTGGCGTGGGGAGAACGGCTGGTCGCCAGGTAGTAGATCGCCTCGAGGAGATTGGTCTTGCCCTGCGCATTGTCCCCCAACAGCACCGTGACCCCGGGAGGAAGATCCAGTTCTAGTCGGACATAATTACGGAAATTGTGCAGCGACAGATGAACCAGGCGCATAGGGCGATTATAGCACATCCTTCAGGGCAGGACAAACCTTCCGACAATTGTCTTCCGGCTCGATCTGTGCTACAATCGGCGGCAAGAGAGACGGGATGAGTGTTCGTGCTCGACTCCGGTTGACCGAGCTTGCCCTGGTGATCCTGCTGCTGGGCCTGACGCCCTATCCTCGTCCCTTCACCGAGGCGATGCTCCGTGCGGAGGCCCACCGCGCCGCCGCTGAATATGGCGCAGCCTTGGATGCGTACCAGCAAGCCGCGCTTCTCAATATGGATGCTCCCCAGCCCTGGTTGCGCATGGGGGAGGTGTTCCTAGCGCAACACCGCTTCACCAAAGCGGCCATTGCCTTCCGCGAGGCGGATCGCCTCGGGGATCATGGAGCGGCTCTGCTCGGATTGGGCGAGAGCTATGCCGGTCGCAGCGATTGGGCAGCCGCCATGGGGATATGGTTGCGCGGTCTGGAGTTCGCTCCCAACCAGGCAAGCCTTCTCCTCGCCCTGGGACGGGGGAGTATCGCCCAGGGCTCCTGGGAAGAGGCGGTGTCCTACCTAACACGGGCGCTCGAGCGCCACCCGACCCCCGAAGAGGCATCGGCCATCCATTCCTTGCTCGGTCGGCTGCTGATCGCCGATGATCCCGACCGCGCCGCCGACCATCTCCGTCTGGCAGATGACACGGACCTCTTGGCCGTGCTCGACGCCGCGCAGGCCGAACCCGATCCATCACGGCGCGCTCTGCTACTGGGGATCGCCTTCCTGCAGCGCAACGAGCTTCCTCTGGCCCGCTCCCATCTGGAGCGCGCCGTCCAACTGGACCCCACCCATGCTGAAGCCCGTGCCTACCTGGCTCACGCTCTGGATCAGATGGGCCACACCGGAACGGCTGGGCAGTTGCTCCAATCGGCTCTGCGAATCGAACCCGATTCGGTGTTGGTCTACTATTTTCTGGGCATTCACTATCGCCGGGTGGGGAACCTGGCCGCCGCTCAGGCTGCCTTATGGGAGGCACTTCAGCGCGATCCAGAGAACGCCGCGTTGCGCATCGAGATGGGGGAGACCTTTGTCCAGCAAGGGGAGTATCTCCGTGCGGAAGAATGGTACCAGGCAGCGGTGGAGGTGGCTCCGCAGGAGATCGAGTTCCGTCTGCTCCTGGCTCATTTCTACCTCGACCATCTGTACCGCGTGGAAGCGGGCGGGTTGCCGGCGGCCCAGGAAGCGGTCGCGCTGGCGCCGGAGGATGCCCGCGCCCACGACCTCCTGGGGTGGGCCTACCACCTCACCGGCCAATACAGCCAAGCCGTGGCCTCGTTAACCCACGCGCTGAAGTTGGACCCGCATCTGGTGAGCGCCCATTACCACCTGGGCAGCCTGTACGCCAGCACTGGCCAGCATGCGCTGGCCCGGCGCCACCTTCAGCGCGCGTCGGATCTGGATACGACAGGGTATTATCGGCAGCGGGCGGAGCTGTTGGCGAGGACTCTCCGCTGAGAAGCTCCGCTATGGTTCAGCGCGGTCGGACGCCTGGACCTCGATCTGGCCAATGACCACGGGTTCCCCCAACGCTTGGAGCTCTCCATCATCGGCAAAGGAATAGATGCCGACCAACAACTGGTAAAGGCCCGGCGGCGTCTCTTTCGGGATAGCCAGCCGGTGTTCGTCACGCAACCGCTCGCTGGGCCGCCACTGGCTGGTAGGGTAGTAGACGCCGCCGGGCTGCCGGTCGCTTTGGGCCACCTTCTGCCCGGCCGCATCTATGAGATGGATAAAGGTGTGGTAGGTGGTTTCGAGCGGACATATGGCTTCCCAGTACAGGCTGACCAGTAACTCCTGGCCCGGATAGGGTTCGGGGGGCTGAAGGTCGTAGCCGGTCAACCTCACCCGCTCCGCAATGCGCTCCTGGCGCGGATGTTCAGGTTCTCGGTCCCCCGCCAGTCCCAACACCCGCACCAGTTGCCCCTCTCCTCTGATTTCCACTTTGATCTCGACCCCAGGCATTGGTTTGATCAGATAGACCGGACGGCCTGTGCTCAGCGCCAGGTCCAGGATATCCCCCAGTGTCGGGTATTCAGCGGTGATCAGTGGAAATAGCCCCAGCAGGTCAGGGCGCCGGCCCTCGACATATTGCAGGTACCACATCGGCATGATGTCGTTCCGATCGTTGCTGATCAGGATCGCTTCTGGCGGCAGCGGCTGCGAGAGAATCGTCCCCCACTGCCTCCGCACCTCGGTCCGGTGGCTCTGATCCAGCGTGGTATAATGGACAAATCCTTTGTCGACGATCACGACCAGAAAGGCCACGCCCAGAAATCCGGTCATCAGGCGCCGGCGATGGATGCGTTGGACAAGGACGCTCATCCCCACGGCCATCCAGAGGATGATCACCAGGTAGGACGGGATAAAGAGGACAAAGATGTCGCCAATGGTATACACCAGGTTAAAGCCCACAGTAAGGAGATAGACCCATCCGGTCAGGCTCAAGAGGGCCCAGCGGCTGACGCCGGAGCCGGACAGGGTCTCGGAGCGGGAGCGCGTTGCGAGAGCGCCAACGACCAGGTGGACCACCCCGAACAGCGCCAGGAAAAGGCCGACCCAGCCCACTTCGTCCCGCAGCAGGCTCCCGGCCATGATCAGTCGCTCTCCCAGATCGACGGAGAAGTTGAGCGAGCCGCCAAAGGGGCCACCCAGGACGAAGCTTGCCCAGCCGGCCAGCGAGTTGTCATATAGAACCAACTCCCGGCCCTCGGTCAGAGGCAGATGTAGATAGGGCGTGTGGGGAGCCCGCCAGGGGAGATAGAGATAGAGAAGCCACGGCAGGAACAGGAGGAGCACGGCGCGGACCAGCCAGGAGCGATCCCGAACCACCGTTCGGTCGGTGAGCCACAGGTAAGTCAGAAGAGCAGGAGCCAGAAGCAAGGTGGTCCGGTGATGGCTGAGGCTCAGACCAAAGCAGCCGACGGCAGCCAGCAGCCGGCCCTTGTCCCGTCGTTCGGACCCTTTCAGGAGAAGGTACAGGAGGAGGACGCAGAAGAAGGCATGGAGGCTATAGACCTCGGCGATGATCGCCTGGGACCAGAAAGTGGGGGTCACTGCCAGGAACAGGGCGGCCAGCGCCGAAACGGTTCGAGACAGCGTGGGACGGAGCGCGGGCGTGGTCTGGTTCAAAAACACACGAGCGAGGAGGTAGAAAAGCCCGACCGTAGCTGCTGCCCATACGGCGGAAAAGAGGTTCATCCGGTAGGCCACGTCCCCGATCGGGATCAGATGGGACCAGGCCCAACCCAGCAACAGATAGAGCGGATAGCCGGTTGGATGGGCGATCCCCAGGAGATAAGGGGCGAACTGGAATTCGCCGGCATCTCCGGCCAGCACGGTGGGGGCCAGGGTCCGGACGTAGAGCCCCAGGGCCACCGCAGCCAGCAGGACAGCGATGCCATGGTCGAGCGGCCGGTGCGGATCCCTGCCGGACATGGCGGCTTACTCCGGCTGGCTTATCCGCTCCCACACCATCGCATCCACCGCCACAGCCAGGGTCCGTCGGTCCGGAGCAACACGCAACCAACCGCGCTCCGGTCCTGCTACTTCCATTGCGGTACCCGGCGCAGCGCCTTTGACGCCGATGATGGCATGGGACCAATCGGTCGTGCCTCGCAGATCGGTCTGTCCCCCGATCTCCCGGAGGGCGGCAACCACCTCTTCGGACCAATACACCGGCTCCCCTTGCAGGGCCACGACCACAATCCGTCCCGGCGGCAGGCGGCGGATGAAGTCGGCCAGGGCCACCGCTTCATCTTCGCTTCCGCTCCGGGTCAGGTCAAAGCCCCGCCGGTCCAGGAGTCGCCCGCTCCTGGGATGGATGACGGCCACGTTGTACCCCGGACGGTGGACTGATCCGTCCCTGGCCTCGTCTCCGCTCCCGACGGTGATGTAGGCGAAATCGGCTGGGCCTCCGCTATTGACCTCAATGGCGGTCGGGGCCTGCACCCCGGTCTGGCCGATGGCTCCGTTGCCGGGTACCACTTCGGCCGGCCGGTCCAGACGGGCAAACTCAAACGACAGTTCATTCAAACCCGGCCGCAGGAAGCGGGCCGGCACCTGCCAGTGGTAGGTGTTCCATCCCTCGGTCAGGCGGAGGGTCTCCAGCCGATGGCCGTTGACCCACAGGGTCATCCGCTGCTCCGGCGCGCCCGGATAGACAAAAGGCAGGGCGGTGATCGTCAGGCGGTACTCGTTCCCGGCCACCGCACGCAGAAAGAACCGGGCTTTTTGAGCAATGGCCCAGTTCGCCGTCACCCCCTGGATCTCTTCCGCCTCAGCCCACCCCTCACCCAGCACCATGGCCGTCCTCGGCGCCGATGTCCCCAGGTCCACGGCGAACGGTTCGGGCAGGGGCGGTTGCTTTACCCGGTACAGGATCCAGCCCTCCTGCCTGGACACCCGTTCCAACGGCAAGACCTCTCTGACATAGTTCAGCGCTGCATCCCGGGTATCCACATAGGGCGGACGGCCTGGGATGCCCGGCGCGACGGCGACATAGCAGATGTTGTAGAAACTGACAAACTCACCGGCGGTAGCCCGGTCGGCTGCTTGACGCGCGGCATCCACCTCGCCGTAGGCCTGGAGGGCGATCAACGAATCCAGGATCGGCACCCGCCGAAAGTAGTCGAACTGGAAAGGCGGAGTGCGCGAGATGTTGCCCGAAAGCAGGCGCTTGTGATGGTGGGTCTGGTAGTATTGCGTCCGCGTGTCCTCGGCCCCTTGCATTCCAAAGCTGTGCCGCCAGCCCAGAGGCAACTGTAGGACAGTACAGTCCTCCCCATCCGCCGTCACCGGTCCATACACCGAGGGCAGACGGGCATCGGTCAGGGGCAACGGCGCCGACCAGTGTTCAAAGAGTAGCAGGGCGGCCACCAGACCGAGGCCAGGATAGAGGAATCGCCGGGCGGTCGAGCGCCTGCCGGTAATCGCCCTGAGCAGCCAGTAGGCGCCAAATCCGGCCAGCACCGCCAGGGCCAGCATCAACACCACACTGAAGCGATTGGGAACGCGGTTGGCCTTGACCACGGGGATATAGTGGAGCAGGATAAAGGGCAGAGGCACGTTGATCTGGAGACCATCCAGATCGAATGTGGAACGACCATTCACCTGCAACACCGGCCCCAGGCTCAAGATCGTGAACACGACCAGGCTGGTCGTCCAGGCGGCCAGGTATCGTCGGTAGCGCACCGCCCCAACGACGGCCAGAGCCAGCCCCGCCCAGCCGAGAAACACGGTGTGTACGTCGTGGAAGCGGGAGGTCCCCTCGCGGGTCTGGGTCAGGGTCTCGGCCCAGTCGCCCCCCAGTGGATGGAGAGCGGCGGGAGTGACCAGACCCAACAGGTCCACCGAAAGTTTCTCGGCATCGCCCCAGCCGGCCAGTTCGTAACCCTTGGACATCTCTCGCAGGATCGGAACCAACACCGGCATATAGAGAACGGTCGCCGCCAGGACCATCACCGCGATCCTTTTCAGAAGGTCGGCTCTTCCCCCCTGGATCGCCGTCTCCGAACGACGGCTCAGGGCAAAGGCGAGCAGGATCAGGGTAAACAAACCTAGGAAGACGCCAAAGATCATCTCACACAACAGGGCCAGGGTAAGGCAGATCCCGGCCAGGATTGCATTGCGCCGGCCCGGAGCCCAGATGGTCCGCATCAGGAACAAGAGATAGAACGGGATCCAGGTCGTACTCCACATGTCATAATGGCCGATGGCGGCATAGACCATCCGATAGGAGCCAAAGGCATAGATCAGGCCGGAGAGGAAAGCGGCCCCATAGCGGATGACCCGTAGTGAGCCATCGAGGTTTCGCGGTTCTTCCACAGAGGGCTGCGGAGACTCGGTCGTTGGCCGCTGGATGCGGCGAATGAGCGAGTCCACCAGTAGAAAGGTGCCATAGCCGCTGAGCACCGTGCTGACCAGGAAGGTCAGGTTACTGATGGCCGGCAAGGGGAGGAACGGTTGGAGCGGCAACGAAACCAGGGCATTGAACAGATTGTAGGTGTACAGGGCTAGGCTGACCCCCAGCGGGTAAAAGATATAGTCGGTATGGAGCGGGCTCTGCCCCAGGTTCAAAAGGGAGTAGCGAAACCACCAGGTGTTCCAGAGGAAGGTGTACTCGTCCAGGGCCCAGGTATCACTGCCCGGAACGTGAGTGTGGAGATGGCGCACCAGCGGCCAGCTCGTGACCACGGCCAGCAAGGCGTACAGAATCAGGACGACCAGGTGAAGACGGACGGAACGCAGACGATCGGCTGCCATCGCTATTCTGAGGCTCTATCGAGACCTCGGCCTCCTTACCCTTCCTTGATCCCGACCAGAAAACGGTGATGGGCCCAGACGGCCTTGATCCACCACGGCAACGGCGCGCGGTCCAGCCAGGCGTAGCGCATGACTCGCTGATAGAGATCAGGCTGTTCCCCCCGGTAATAGGCCATCGTATTCCACTGCCAGGAGTCGCCGCTGAAGCGACGGTCCAGCTTCCGGGAACGGATGCCTAACCGGTGCAACACCTCCCGGGCGGGCATCACCGTGTCGGGCCAGGGCGGGGTATCGAGCACTCCCTGACGCACGATGCGCAGTCCGGCCCGCTCCAGGACGCGACGCACCCGGCCGATCTCGGTCCACCGCTCATCCACCTGGTTCACAAACTCGCGCTCCAGCAGATACTTGCGCAGCAGATATCCTACCTGCCAGCGGTTGGGCATCGCCACCAACACGACGCGTCTCGAAACCCGGACCAGTTCCTCCAGCAGCCCGGCCGGGTCGTCCAGATACCACAGCGCTGCCCAGTTCCAGGCCAGATCAAAGGAATGGTCTGGGAAGGGCAACCGGCCCCAGTCGGTGTGATGCACCAACTCGGCCGGCAGCTCCAGTTCGCCCCAGATGCGCTTCACCCCCGCCAGCCGCTCGGCCTCTTCGTCCACCAGGGTGACTCGGACTCCCTGTTGGGCCAGGACCACGCTGTTGATGCCCGAAACGCCGGCCATCCCAAACAGCGGCGCTTCGAGCGCGGTCTGGATGTGGTATTGCCGGTGCAGGGCCAGCAAAAAGTCATTGAGCACAAACCGCTCGTAGACCAGCCCCAGTCCCTCGTTGTAATCGGTCAGGTAATGCTTCCAAGTTGGCTCTTCCACTCGGGTCACCCGGACTATTATGCCACAGCCGGCGGTTCTGCGCAACGATTCCCGGCCGTGCAAACATGGCGGTTGTAAGTCGGGACTGGGGCGAGGCATTCGCAGGAACGGCGTCTCAGGCCAGGTAGTTCCGGCCAATTGGCGGCGATCTAAGCGACAGATGGTCACTGGGAATGCCTCGCCGCTACGATGTCACAATGAATGCAACAACCCTGGTCGCACAAAGCCCGCAACGTAAATCACAGACTGGCCCGACGGCGCGAAAGCCCCGGCCGGCACCCCAGCGCCAGGGCGAGGGCCAGAGACGATAGGGTCACAATCTTGCCTGCCAGCCGGACGGGCGTATCCCCCCAGCGCAGCAGGACGTGGTGCTCGCCGGGCGGCACGTCCACGGTGAGCAGGCCATAGACCGTTTCGGGCCGGAGCGCCGAATCGGGCAGCCGCCGGCCGTCAATATAGACGCGCCAGCCGGGAAAATAGTAGGTGTAGAAACGGAGTGGGGTGCCGTGCGGCGACCGCACCCATAGCTCATCCGAGGCGCCCCCGGCCCGGATCATCTCCACCGAAGCGCCTGGGGCCAGGGCATCGGCGGTCACCAGCGGGCCGCCGGCCCAATATTGCGCCACCAGCGGAGAGGTCCGCGGCTGCTCCTGCGTCCAGGCGGTCATGCCCACCATGTCGCCATATTTCTGTTCAAATTCGAGGGCCAACAGCGGCCCTTCGGCGGTCGGTGGAATGGGGGTATATTGGGGCTGGGTGTAGGGAAAGCTGGCCAGGATGACCACCAGCGCCCAGAGCAGGACCTGGGGTTCGGGTCGTCGGTTCGGAAGGCCGGTGACCGAGGGGCAGAGAATGGCGACCGAGAACCCGGAGAGCAGCGCCAGGCTCACCGAGGTCAGAGCCAGCAACCGCCAGGGGAACTGGATCAGGGCCGCCAGCGGCAACCGCTCCCACACGAGGGCCGAGACGGGCATCATCATGATCAGGAGCAGAAGGGTGGCTGCCGCCCAAAAGAGAACCTGGGCCCGATCCCTGGCCGGTCGCTGGAACACCCCCACCGCCGCCACCAGGGCCAGGAGAAGCGGCATCGCACCCAGTTGGACCGACATCACCCCTTCCGTCCCTGGCCGGCCCGGCGCATAGCCCCATGACCAGGACAGGAAATGCGCAGGATGGACAAAATAAAGCGCATAGTCATAGCCGGCCCGCACCCACTGCTCCTGCACAATAAAGCGGCGCTCCAGGAGGTTGGGCAGGAGGAGAGCGGCGGCAATGCCCAGGCCGAGCAGCGCCCCGCCCAGGGCTGCCATGGCCCGCCTGAACCGGTCCTTCCCGTCCGCCGGTTCCGCCCCCAGCCGGAACAGGACATACCCGGCCAGCAAGGGAGTGAACACCAGGCCGGTGGCATTGTGCGTCAGCCACAGCGCCCCGTAGGCCAGACCGGCCAGGGCCACCAACCGCCCCATCGCCAGCGATCCGGACGGGCTGGCGTTTCGTTCCACCAGGCGATGGAAGGCCAGCAGGGTCAGCGGCATCCAGACAAAAGCGCAATACTCAGCCAGTGCCGCCCGGACATAGAGATCGACCAGGCGGTAGGGCATATAGAGGTAGACGATCGAGGCCAGCAAGCCCGCCTCGCGGCCCACGAGGCGCCGCGCCCAGAGGTACATCGCCAGCCCGGCGCCGATCGTCGCCAGCGCCCAGGTCCATTTGACCGCCGCCACCTTGCTCGCGCCCAACAAGTGGAATCCCTCGGCCACATAGTAGGCCAGCGGTGGGTAGAGGACAAAGGTCGGATAACCGTAGCCCAGCGCCTGATCGGTGGCCCAGCCCGGATACCACACTCCGTCCCGCAGGGCGGCGTCGAATTCGGTGAGAAAGAACACCGAATGAGGCGCATCGTGGGCGTTGAAAAAATAGTTGGGCCCGGCCAGCGGCAGGACGGCGAACAGGGAGAAGGCGATCACCAGCCAGAGATATGGGTCTGGACGGCGGCGGGCCACCATCCTTGGGATGCGCCGGAGCGGAGAGGCGGCCATCGTCTATCCCTCCCGGGCCCGCAACCTGGACGCCCGATCGATCAGGCGCCCAAGCCAGAGAAGAACGACCAGAGCCAGGCTGCTGAAGGTGATGGTCGTCCCCAGTTTCCGGATCGGGGTATCCTCAAAGCGCAGGAGGACCCGACCCACCCCTGCCGGGATGCGGACGGTGATCAACCCCAGCTCCCCTCGCACGGCGATCGGCAGTTCCTGCTGGACGGCGTGGCTCTCGGCATCGAGAAGGTAGGCGCGCCAGCCCGGATAGTAGTAGGTATTGAAGGTCAGGAGCGCCGGGCGGTCGGCCGAATACTCGACCAGCTCGCGATCGACACGCAGTTCCACGGTGCGGGCCCGGATGCGGCCCACCTGGCGGTACAGGTCGGTGTAACTGATCTTGGAGGTGAGCGGAACCCCGGCGATGTGATAATCGGCCATGGGAGACCACCGGGGGATGCGGCGGGTCCAGGCGGTGGACCCCGTCATCTCGTCGGACGATTGCTGAAAGCGCATCAGCCCGGCCAGCGACACCTCCTCCTCCGACAACCCGGCCACCCGAATGTAGGGCAGGCTCCCTAACAGCAAGAGGGCAACCAACACGAGCGTGGCAGAATTCATCAGGCCCGACCTGGATTCCACTTTACCAACGACCGCTCCGCAAAGAAAGGCCATCGAGACCACGGTCAGGGCCAGGAACCGCCATGGAAACTGGGCCAGTCGCGCCAGGGGAAGAATCTGCCACACCGGCGACGAAATCGGGAGGGTGAGGAAAACAGCCACACCAGTCAAGATCCCGAAGAAGAGGCTCAGCCGATGAGCGGCGGAGGAGCGCCGTCGGTAGAACAATGAGAGGAAAGCGAAAAGGCTGAGCACCACCGGCACCGCACCCAGTTGAAAGCTGACCTCATCGTTCGGGCCTGGAATGCTCACGCCAAAGCCCCATCGCGGTGAAAACAGTTGAAAGAATTCGACAAAGTCACCCCCCCAGGCGTAGCGACCGCCGTACCACTGGTCCACCCGCACAAAGCGGCTCTCGGTGACTGCCGGCAGGATAAAGAGAGCGCCCAGGCCCACGCCCAGGAGGAGTCCAGACGCGACCGGGATCAGGATGTGGCCCAGATGACCGACCACGGCCGGGATCGACTCTCGAGTCATGGTCCGCCAGGGCTGCTCATCGCCCATCCGCGCCAGCGCCAGGTAGAGGATGTACGGGATCAGGATCAGCGTCAATAGCAGAGCCGTGAGGGGGTGGGTGTAGAACAACCCGGCATAGGCCAGCGCCAGACCCACAATGCGGGGCAGGCGCGGACGATCGACCGTCGCCCAGCTCCCCCACAGGACCAATGGCACGAATAGATGGGCCACCGATTCCGCCAGGGCCGCCCGGACATAGAGGTCCACCAGTCGGTAGGGAATGACCATATAGGCGACCGCGGCCACCAGCCCGGCCTGTCGGCCCAGGGCCCGCTTGACAAAGCCGTACATGGTCAGCCCCGAACCGACCACCGATAGGGCAAAGACGGCCTTGACCGCGTCGGTAAAGCTCAGGCCGAGGAGGTGGAACACCTCGCCCACATAGGAGGAGAGCGGTCCATAAATGTTAAAGAAGGGATAGCCATAGCCAAAGGCAAAATCGGGCTGCCAGCGGGGGTAGAGGATGCCGTCCTGAATCCCCCGGTCCAGCTCAAAAAGAAAATAGACGCTGTGGCGGGCATCGTGGGCGTACCAGAAGTAGCCCGGTTGGAGCAGAGGCCCGATGACAAACAGCGAGAACAGGACGACCAGCAAGAGGTAGGGGTCGAGAGAAACAGCGGAGAATCGGATCCGGCCTGGCCTAGGGGACATCGAGCAATACCGCTCCTTCCTGACGGCCCACTACCCGGGCCCGTTGCCCCGAATCCAGCAGGTACAGGCCGATGGCCAGTTGATACGGGCCGGCCGGCATCTCCGGGCCCCATCCCAGTTGATGGCGGTCCACGATGATCTCACCAGGTCGCCAGGATTGGGTCGGGCATTCGCCATGGCAGGGGCGCCTGTCGGCCTGGGCGATCTTTTCTCCGTTCGCCAGGAGGTGGACAAACACCGTATAGTCGTCGGGGATCGGCTCCACCGTTTGCCAGGTGAGGGTGAAGGTCAGCGTCGGAGTGATGGCCAGGGAGGCGTCGGGAGGCTGAACCTCCTTGGTGAGCAGGGCGATGGAGGCTGCGCTGCTGTGCACCGGCTGGAACAGCGCCACCGGTTCGGGGCCTGGTTCGACCTGGGTGAAGCGGGGAGCCAGGTATGGATAGCTGGACAGGACCATCAGAGCGACGATCCCCTCCCACACCGGGGAGGTCCTGAACCATTCCTCCATCCGCACCGCCATGCCGGCCAGGAAGGCCAGCGGGAGTCCCGCCAGGGCCAGCAGTTGCCAGGGATCGGTCAGGAACGCATCCAGGCCGGCGATCCGCCACAAGGGCGCGGAAAGTGGAAAGACAAGAAAGAGAACCAGGAGCAACCCAATCAGCCAGAACCAAAAGCTCCGGCCCAGGCAAGAACCCTGCCCGGCGTCCCGCTGGGTTTGTGCCGCACCGCCCCTCATCCAGAGGATGGCCGTGATCAGGACGAGACCCACCGCCGCCAGGCCCAACTGGAACGACGGCCCGTCTCCCCAGGCGGCGGAGAAGAGTTGATAGGGATACAGCCAGCCGGCGTTCATGGCGAGCCTGGGACCAGGCAGCCATCGGGCGGCGCCCCCCAGCAGGACCAGCGAGCCGAAGAGCGCCCCGCCTGCCCACACCCAGGGGCGCCGTCTGCGGACCGGGACCCATGCCCCGTAGACCGCCAGCATGGGGAGGGAAAGAAAGGCCAGGCCGGGTTGGGTCCAAGGGAGGGCCACCACAGGCAGCAGCCCGACCAGGATCGCCCACCATTGGCATCCGGTGGCCCAGCCGTCCACCGCCCACAGAATGAATGGCCAGAGGGCCCACAGCCAGGCCTCGCCGTAGGCGCCCCGCTCATAGACGGTGCTGAGGTGCCACGGCAGGTAGGTATACACCAGCGCCGACACCACCCCGCCCCTCACTCCCAACCAGCGGCGGGTCCAGGCCAGCGTTCCCAGCGCCCCCAGCAGGAAAGTCAGCGCATAGCCGCCTTTGATGGCCGCCATGGCGTTGCCCGATACCCTCCACAGCAGCCAGACCAGCCAGTAGGGCAACCGGCCCTCGCCGCGCATCGGATCTCCTGCCTGAGCCCAATAGACGGCGTCGCCCAGATGCGCGACCCTAAAGGCCGGCCAGAAGCCGCTCTGGCCCTGGAAAAAGCCGGGGTAGGTCAATGGCGCCACGGCAAACACCGTGAGCAGGATGACCAGCAACCAGCTCCATCGCGCCTCGGGATCGGAGGTCACCGCGGTTTCTCCACCCCCTATGCTTCCATGAAATCGCTTCGTTCCATGGAGAGGTACCGGCCGTTCATACCCCCAACGGGACTTCCTGTCCGGATCGGATGCGGGCCATGGCTTCCTCCGGGGCCAGGGGTTCGTCCAGCATCCGCAAATAGAGATACTTGAAGACGTCGCGGATGATGGCGGTGATGGGCACAGCCACCAACATCCCCCAGAATCCGGCCAGTTGGTTGCCAATGACCAGCACCACCATGACCAGAGCCGGATGGAGCTTGACGCTCTGGCCGGCGATGCGGGGCACGAGCAGCAGGTTCTCCACCTGCTGGATGGCAATAAAGGCCACCGCCACCCAGATCGCCGATGCCGGATTGGAGAGGAGGGCCACCAGGATGGCCGGAATCGCCCCTAGGATCGGCCCCACGTAGGGCAACACTTCGAACACCCCGGCAATCACCCCCAGGATCAAGGCAAACGGAACCCCAATGATCAACAGCGAAAGCGTCGCCAGCGTACCGACGAAGAGACAGAGGAGCAGTTGTCCCCGGATGTAGGCGCTGAGCACATCATCGATCAGGCTGGCCATGCACTGGACATCGGCGCGCAGTTGCTCGGGCAACGCCTGGACGATTCCCTTCTTGACCTGACTTTCGTCGTGGAGGATGTAGAACAGCCAGAATGGAATGACGATCAACCCGATCAGGAAACTGACCGTGCTGGAAACCGTGCGGATGGTCGCGATCAGGCCATTTTGAACCGCAGTCAGCAGGTCACTGGCCAGGTCCTCCAGACTGGATTCGATCGTGTCGCGCCAGCGGGGGGAGATGCTTTCGATGCTTTCGATCACATCGGTGTACAATCCCCAGCCCCGCGTGCCCCAGGCTTCGACCTGGCGAGTCAGGTCCGGCCATCTTTCGATCAACACCTTGATCTGGTCCACAATCAGCGGCACGAAGAAGGCCATAATCCCCACAATCAGGACAAAGAGCAGCAGGTAGGTGAGCAGAATGGCCAGCGGACGCGCCAGCCGCCAGGTGTGGAGGCGGACCGGCATGTGGTGGTCCAGCCAGTTGACCACCGGCAGCAGCAGATAGGCGATGACCAGGGCCAAAATATAGGGGAACAACACGTGCCGCGCTGCCCAGAGCATCCCACCGATGAGCAGAAACAGGACTGTCCATAGCAATAACCGATTGCGTCTTTTGGGGTGGAGACCGATCACGTTTCGCTTTCCTCTGGTTTCAAACAGTTCTCCAACAGCGGAGCGAGGTCCACCGTCGCGGCCCGGCCGGGCGTCCAATGGACCAGAAACTCTACATTGCCGGCTGGTCCGACCACGGGCGAGCGGATCAACCCCTGGAGCCCAATCCCCTGGGCCGTGGCCCAGTCGATCAGACCGTGGAGAATCGCCCGGTGGAGGGAAGGGTCGCGGACCACACCTCCCCGGCCCACCCCGTCGCGCCCGGCTTCGAATTGAGGCTTGATCAGGGCGACGATCGAACCCCCAGGCCGCAGCCAGCCGATCGCCGCCGGCACGATCAGCCTCAGCGAAATAAAGGATACATCGATCGTTACCAGGTCCACCGGTTCGGGCAAACTTTTCAGATAGCGGGCATTGGTCCGGTCCATGATCACCACTCGGGGGTCCCGCTGGAGCTTCCAGGCTAACTGCCCATGGCCGACGTCAATGGCATAGACCCGGGCAGCGCCCCGCTGCAACAAGCAGTCGGTGAACCCACCAGTCGAAGCTCCCACATCGGCGACCACCCAGCCGGCGACATCGAGACAGAACGCATCGAGGGCGGCGGCCAGTTTCAGCCCGCCGCGGCTGACATACGGCAGCCTCTCCTTGATCGTTACCTGGGCTGTCACCGGCACCAGCGAACCGGGTTTATCCGCCGGCTGACCATCTACGGTCACCTCGCCGGCGAGGACCAGCCGTTGAGCCTGTTGCCGGCTTTCCGCCAGGCCTCGCTCCACCAGGAGGAGGTCCAACCGCGCTTTGCGCTTCTCGATCATGACCGGAGTGGTTCTACCCTGGACACTCGAACGATCCAATCGCTCCTCTCAAGCCCTTCACCAAACGGAGATAGAATACCCGCAAGCCAGCGAAAAGTCAAGCCCTATCGAATCTCTGCATAGCCCGGTCTGAGCAGGAGCGAGGCATTCCGAGTGACTGCCTGCCGCTTGAATCGCCGCGAATGGGCCAGAACCACCCGGCCTGTCCGCCGCAGCGGCGGAATGGCTCGCCCCATTCGCTGATTCGTTTCCCCTTCGTTGATCTTGCCCGCTCACCCCACCCCCCACACCCCCTCCCCGCGTGCGGAGAGGGGGCCGGGGGGAAGGGTCCGGTCGCCCGCGCCCCGTTCGTTTATTCGTTTCCCCTTCGTTGACTCGATATTTTCATCCACCGCGGCACCCGCCGGGCATGGGAACTCCTCGCAGATACCCGACTCTCGGACAAACCGGTTTGCCAGACCTCATAAAATGCGGTATAATGCGCGCAAGATTGCGCACGGGCGCCAAAGGCAAGGCCATGGAAAAGGTGATCATCATCGGCAGCGGACCGGCCGGCTACACGGCAGCCATCTACCTGGGACGGGCCCAGTTGGCACCGCTGGTCATTGCCGGTCCGGCATTGGGCGGCCAAGTCGCCATCAGTAGCGAGGTCGGGAACTATCCCGGCTTCCCGGAGGATATCAACGGGGCCGATCTGGCGCAGTTGATGCAGAAACAGGCGGAGCGATTTGGCGCGCGGATCGAGATGGACATCGTCACCAGCGTGGACCTGTCTGCGCGGCCGTTCAAGGTCATGACCTACGGCGGCGAGTACGAAAGCCAGGCTCTGATTGTGGCCAGCGGAGCATCGCCGCGGAAACTCGGCGTGCCGGGGGAAGAGCAGTTTTCGGGGCGAGGCGTGTCCTATTGCGCGACGTGTGACGGGTTCTTTTACATGGGCAAGGAGATTGTCATGGTCGGAGGAGGGGACACCGCCATCGAGGAGGCGCTGTTCCTCACCCGCTTTGCCCGCAAGGTCACCGTCATCCATCGCCGCGATCAGTTGCGGGCGGAGAGGTTGTTGCAGGAGCGGGCGTTTCGCAATGAAAAGATTGATTTCATCTGGGACACGGTCGTGACCGAGATCGTCGGCGACGAGGTGGTCAGCGGCGTCCGTTTGCGGAACGTCAAAACCGGGGAAGAGCGGTTGTTTTCGACCCAGGGCGTGTTCATTGCCATTGGCTATGCACCCAACACCGAATTCCTGGGCGGTCAGTTGGCGCTGGACGAGAATGGATATGTGGTTGCCGATGCGGACGGCCGGACCAGCGTTGAAGGAGTGTGGGCCGCCGGCGATGTGTGTGACCAGGTCTATCGCCAGATCGCGACCTCGGTCGGCGCCGGATGCAAGGCGGCCATTCAGGCAGAACGGTATATCGCTCAATTGGAGGACCGGGTCTACCCGGTCAGATAGGCTAGAAGGACTCTAGGAGATGACAGAACAAACCATTACCAAGAACATGCCGATTGGTGAGGTGGTCCAGAAATATCCCCAGACCATCGAGGTTTTCCTACGGCACGGTCTGATGTGCTTTGGCTGCGCCATCGCTCGTTTTGAGAATATCGAACAGGGCGCCCTGGCGCATGGCATCAACGTTGCGGCGTTGATCAAAGACCTGAACGCGGTGGTGCCTCAGACAGAACAGTAATCCGTTTTTTTCATCCGGATTTCGGTCCCCCCACTGCGGCGAGTCCAAAACGCTCGATCCGCTCGATCGGTATTGGACAGAGGAGATGAACGATGTGGTTCTTTCGCAGTCCGGAGATCGTATTTGGGGAGGGAGCGCTTGACTATCTGGCGGAGGTCCGCGGCCGCAAGGCGCTGATCATCACCGACCCGAATCTGTTGGCCTTGGGGTTGGTGGAGCGGGTGCAGGCCCGGCTGGCCGAGGCGGGCATGCAGAGCGCGCTGTTTGCCGAGGTCGAGCCGAACCCGTCTCTTCAGACCGTTCGGCGGGGCGCCCAGGCGGCGTTGGCCTTTGAACCCGACTGGATCATCGGCCTGGGCGGCGGTTCATGCATTGACGCGGCCAAGTCGATCTGGATCCAGTATGAGCGTCCCGACCTGGCGCCGGATGATGTCGCGCCGATCGGGCGGCTGGGATTGCGCCAAAAAGCGCGCCTGATCGCCATCCCCACCACCAGCGGCACCGGGGCAGAAGTCACCTGGCCGATCGTCCTCACCGACCCGGCCGAGCAGTGTAAGATCTCGGTCGGCCATCCGGAAAACATCCCGGATATTGCCATCGTGGACCCCGGCCTGGTGAGCCAGCTCCCCCGGTCGCTCACCGCCGACACGGGGATGGATGTCCTGACCCACGCCGTAGAGGGGTACACCTCCCAATGGCACAACGATTTCAGCGATGGGTTGTGCCTCAAGGCGGTCCAGCTCGTGTTCGAATACCTGCCCCGCGCCTACGAGCACGGCGGCGATGACCCCGAAGCCCGGGAACGGATGCATAACGCGGCGACGATCGCCGGCCTGGGCTTTGGCAATTCGATGGCGGCTATGGCCCACGCCCTGGGTCACTCCATCGGCGCGGTCCTGTCGCTCCCCCATGGGCGGGCGGTGGGGTTGTGCCTGCCCTATACCATCGAGTTTACGGTGCGGGGGGATGCGCCGACCCGCTATGGCGAGGTGGCCCGCTTCCTCGGCCTGCCGGCGGCGACGGAAGCCGAAGGGGCGGCCAGCCTGGTGACCGCCATCCGCCAGCTCGCGCGGCGGATCGATCAGCCCTGCACCCTGCAGGAGGCCGGCGTTTCGGGCGAGGAGTTCGAGCGCCATCTGCCCAAACTGGTGGCCAATGCCCTCAATGATAGCGCCATGACGATCAATCCCCGCTTCCCCGAAGAAGAGGAGGTGGAAAAGGTCTTTCGCTGCCTCTATCGCGGCGACTGTGTAGATTTCTAAAGGCGATCCAATGAACGGCTACATGGGAAAACTGCTGGTGGTGGACCTGACCCGCCACGAGGTCGGCGAAGAACCCCTCGACTGGACGGTGGCCCGCGATTTTGTCGGCGGCGCCGGATATGCGGCGCGGCTCCTGTACGATGAGCTGGGACCCCAGACCGACCCCCTGGGTCCGGAGAATACGCTGGTCTTTATGACCGGTCCGCTGGTCGGCACCCGCGCTCCTTCCTGTGGCCGCCATGAGGTCTGCGCCCTGTCGCCCCTGACCGGGCTGTGGGGGGAGTCCAATTCGGGCGGGTTCTGGGGCGCCGAGCTCAAGTTCTCCGGCTATGATGGGATCATCGTCCGCGGCCAGTCGGAGACCCCGGTGTGGCTCGCGGTCCTCGACGGACAACCGCCGGCTCTGCACGATGCCGCTGACCTGTGGGGTCTGGATACCTACGACACCCAACAGCGGATCCGCGACCGCCTCGGCGATCCGAAGGTTCGGGTCGCCAGCATCGGTCCGGCGGGCGAGAACCGGGTGCTCTATGCCGCGATCATGAACGACCACGGACGAGCGGCCGGCCGCACCGGGATGGGCGCTGTCATGGGCTCCAAGAACCTGAAAGCCATTGCCGTCCGCGGCCGCCACTCGGTCCCCTTGGCCGACGCGGCAGCCTTCCGCCAGGCAGCCGGCGAAGCGCTCCAGTGGGTGCGCGAAGATATCTCGACCCAGGTCTATCACCAGATGGGCACCGCTTCCTTTGTGGACATGAGCATGATGTGGGGCAACATGCCCAACAAGTACTGGACCCAGCCGGTGTTTGAGGAAGCCACCCTTCTCAGCGGCGTGACGATGATGGAAACGATCCTGACCCGCGCCGTCCCCTGTTACGGATGCGCGGTGGCGTGTGGCCGCGAGGTGACGCTGAAAGACACCCCCTACCAGGTGGAGGTGGTGGACGGGCCCGAGTACGAGACGGTGGCCATGCTCGGTTCGATGCTGCTGGTGAGCGACCTGCCGGGGGTGGCCTATGCCGGACACCTGTGCAACCGCTACGGGATGGATACGATCAGCGCCGGTTCGTCCATCTCGCTGGCCTGTCTGTTGTACGAGCGGGGGGTGATCACCGCCTCCGACACCGGCGGGCTGCCGCTCCACTGGGGCGATATCGAGACGGTCCACCTCCTCCTGGAGATGATCGCCCGCCGTCAGGGATTCGGCGATCGGCTGGCCAACGGAGTCCGGCGGCTGGCGGCCGACTATGGGGCCGAGGACCTGGCGGTGCATGTCAAGGGTCTGGAGCCGGCCGCCCACGATCCGCGCGCCCTGTCCGGCATGGCCCTCACCTATGCCACCTCGCCGCGGGGGGCATGCCACCTCCAGGGCGACATGTACGCCGTGGATATGGGCCTGACCATCCCGGAACTGGGCATTGTCCCCACCGGGCGCTTCCGGGCGCGGGGCAAGGCTCCCATTGTGGCCCGACTGCAAGATTGGCGCACCCTGTACAACAGCATGGTCATGTGCGTGTTTGTAAATCCCCCGGCGCCCACCGTGGCCCGGTTGCTGGCCGCTGCCACCGGCGAGCCGTCGGACCTGGAATGGTGGCAGCGCGCCGGCGAACGAACCTTTGCCCTGAAACGGGCGTTCAACAACCGTCTGGGCGTGCGACGGGGGCACGATCGCCTGCCGCCGATCTGGTCCATCCCCATGGCCAACGGGTCGGGCGGTCGCACGCCGCGGATGGAGATCCTGTTGCGCGAATACTATGCTTCCCGGGGTTGGGATTGGGAGACGGGCAAGCCCACCCGACAAAAGCTTGTAGAACTGGGATTGCCGGAGGTAGCCGAGGAACTCTGGGGATGAACCGCAAGCGCGTGGGCCTGGCCCTGGGCGGAGGTGGGGCTCGCGGCATCGCGCATATTGGCGTGCTCCAGGTGCTGGAGCGTGAGCAGATCCCGGTGGACTGCATCGCCGGGACGAGTGTCGGTTCCCTGGTGGGCGCGCTCTATGCCGCCGGGGTGCGGGCCGATCGATTGCTCCAGTTGGCCTTGGATATCCGCTGGCGTCGCCTTGTCCGCCCGGTTTGGCCTCGCCGTGGGTTGTTGAGCTTTGATAGACTGGAATCCTACCTGGTCCGGACCTTGGGAGACCTCACCTTTGCCGACCTGCAGATCCCCTATGCGGCCGTGGCCGCCGATCTGACGACCGGCGAAGCGGTGGTCTTCCGCGAGGGACGGGTGGCGCCGGCGGTGCGGGCCAGTTGTTCGGTGCCCGGGTTGTTTGTTCCGGTCTTTCTCGACCATCGCTGGTTGACCGATGGCGGCGTGGCCAATAACCTGCCCATCTCGGTCGCTCGCGAGTTGGGTGCGGACGTAGTGATCGCTGTCCGGTTAGGATTCCCCTCGCCCGCGCCACCCAGGGGGCCGTTCCGGAACGCAGTGGCGGCCATTGAACATCTGCTCTTCCATGCCGCCGACCATCCGGCGACGGCGGATGTCTATATTCCGGTCCCGGTCTGGGGGCTGAGCAGCCTGGTCCGCCTCTCCAGGAAGCGCCAGGTCCTCGAACTGGGCCGCCAAGCGGCCGAGCAGGCGTTGCCGGCCATCCGCGCCGCCCTGGCCTGAGAGCTTGTCCTCTGAGTCGAATCTACTCCGAAAATCGAGCGCTTTTCTCGCGCGGGAGTCGAGGCTTCAGCCGGTCAACCGCCTGGAGGTTCCACTCCCACCTTTTCGAAACTACCTCATCCCTACCCCCATCACCCCCTTCCCCTCCCCGCCGGCGGAGAGGGGAAGGGGCCGGGGGATGAGGTGAGGTTGGTGCGCGTCAGCCGCCGGCCTCAATATTTTCATCCCTCTTTCCACAGAATCCGGAACGAATACACTACCAATGAATACAGAGTATTGACAGGCTGTAGGAACTATGGTATAATATTTCTGAAATTGGTCTGACCTGTGATATTGCGTACATGCGGCAAGCGACAAGGTCTTGTCAAGGAGTGTGGGACCGATGGAATCCTATACAAATCCGTTGAAGATCGAGCCAATCCAGCGGAACACGGTCACCGAGATCGTCGCCCAGCGGCTGATGCGCCTGCTATCGGAGGGCGTCCTCCGCCCAGGCGACAAGCTGCCCGCCGAGCGGGACCTGGCGCAGCAACTCCGCGTCGGCCGGACTACGGTGCGCGAGGCGCTCAAGCTACTGACCCTCAGTGGCATCCTGGAGGCCAGACGCGGCGATGGGACCTACGTTCGCCAGGATTTCACCGCCTTTTTGACCCAGCAAATCCGCTGGCCAGTGCTCCTCTGTAGACGCGAAGTGAACATGATCGTCGAGGTTCGCGAGGGGCTGGAAGTCAAGGCGGCCGGTCTGGCGGCGCAACGCGCTACGCCGGAAGACATTGAGAGGATCGCCGTCTTTCGGCAACTGCAGCAGATCGAGGGCCGCGATATTGAGCTGGAAACGGAGCTGGACATGCAGTTCCATCACGCCATTGCCGTGGCGGCTCATAATGAGCTACTTTTGCAAATTATGCTGTCCTTGCAGGGCATCATCCGCCAGTATATCGCCCTGTCGAGCGAGGCGACGGATCGCCTGGAGACCACCTTCGCCGAGCACCAGGCCATTTATGATGCCATCGTCGCCCGGGACCCGGCTGCTGCGGAGCGGGCGATGATGAACCACCTGACTATCAGCAGGAGAGGGATCCTCGATGCCGCACTCGGTTCCGACAAAGATTAAATACGTCAACCGTACCCTTGACCTGGACATCCCACGCCAGAACCTGATCTTTGAGGCTCGGCCGCTGGATGTGCCACCAGCCGACGATCCGCGCCAGGTGCTGCGAGAGGCGCTGTCGCACCCGATCGGTACCCCCACATTGGACCAGATGGTGCGTCCTGGTCAGAAGGTGGTGCTGATTGTCGATGACAACACCCGTCTTACGCCGGTCGATCGCATTGCGCCGGTGGTCTTGGACGAGCTGAACCGGGCCGGCATCCCCGACAGCGACATCCGGGCGGTCATTGCTTCCGGCACCCACCGCGCCACGACCGACACCGAGAAGGTGGAAAAGTACGGTCGGCCGCTGCTGGAGCGCATCCATTTCCTGGATCATCGGTACAAGGACCCGGAACAGTTGGTCGACTATGGCACGACCGATCGCGGCACACGCATCCTGGTCAACAAGGACGTCGTGTCAGCCGATTTTCGCCTGGCCATTGGCAATATCATCCCCCATCACCCCACCGGTTGGAGCGGTGGGGCCAAGGCCGTCCTGCCGGGGGTGGCGGGGGAGGAGACGGTGGCTCAGATGCACCTCCTTGGCTCGCGTTGGCCGGCGCTGGGCCGGGTGGATACGCCGATGCGGCGGGAGATGGAAGACTTTGCCGAAAAGATCCACCTCAACTTTATCCTGAATGTGATCCTGAACCGACACGGGGAGCTGATCGATGCCGTTGCTGGGCACTTTGTCCAGGCCCACCGGGCCGGCGTGGAGATCTCGCGGCGGGTCTATGGGGTGCCCATCCCCAAGCGGGCCGACCTGGTTCTCAGCAGCACGTCGCCCATCGATTTTGACTTTTTCCAGGGGGACAAGGGGATCACCTCTGCCGAACTGGCGACGAAACCGGGTGGCGAAATCGTCCTGGTGTGCGGCTGCCTGGAGGGCATCAGCCCGGCCCATCCGGAGCTGGCTGACTATGTGGGGCAAAAGACTAGCGAGCAGATATGGGAGATGCTGGCTCGTGGACAGGTGCCGGATCCCCTCACCGCGGCGGAGGCCATTGTGCTGAACGACATCAAGGCCAAGATGGCCATTACTCTGGTCACCGAGGGTCTTGCGCCGGACATCTGCCAGGCGATGGGGTTTCGGCATCTGCTGCCGGACCAATTGGCGGAGTATGTGCGGCGCCGGCTGGAGGCGGAGCCGTCCTTGGAGATCGGCATCCTGCATGAGAGTGCCGAGGTTTTGCCCATCTTGCCGCCGGCCTGATTTGCGAAGCATGAGGTGATACGCCCGCTACTTTCACTCTGTCCGTTCTTGGAGGAGAGGAGTTACGCACCAAAAGGAAGCAACCATGCTACGGGCCGGGGATTATTTCGACGAGGGCGCTTACCGCGCGCGGGTGCAGCAGGCCGCCGTGGCCTGGGACTATCCTAATTAGAGGCTATGATGAAAATCGGTTGCGCTGCGCTCTATCCCATCACCCGCTATGGTTTCCCCTACAGCTTTGACGACTATTTGAAGGCTCTGGCGGATATGCACTCGGCCGGTTTTGCACACTGTGAGCTGGAGATCAATGTCGATCTCGACCTGGAGGAGTATCACCAGCGCGTGGGCGAACTCACCAGCCGCTTGCAGCAGTATGGGCTGAACATCTCAGCCATCATTGGCGTGGTCCACGGCGCGTTTTCCACCGATCCGGCCGTTGCCGAACGCTACCAGCGCCGGTACCGGCGGCTGGCCGAGTTTGGCGCGGTGGTCCGCTGCGAGATGCTCTGTGTGTGCGCCTACATGCCGCCCGAGATCAAGGGCGTGCCCGGTACTGAGCCCTATCCCGGTGCGCCGCCGATGCAGGTGCGTGTGCCGGCAGGCTTTGACTGGAAGCGGTTCTGGGACAATGCGGTGTTCCGTTTCGCGCAGATGGCCCGCACCTCCGCCGAGTTTGGCCAAACGCTGATCATCGAGAACCGTGTGGGTGATTTTGTGAACACCAGCGACGGCGTGTTCAAGCTGATCGAGGATGCCGGCGAGCCAAATGCCGGCTGCCTGCTGGACGTGGCGCATACCCACGCCACCAAGGAGCACCTGGACCTGGTGATCCCCAAGCTGAAGGACCGCCTGCTGTATGTGCATCTGGCCGACAACGACGGCACCCAGCCCCTCCATCTGCCGGCAGGGCGGGGCAACATCGACTTTCCCGCCGTCTTTCGCAGCCTGAAATCGATCGGCTATACCAGCTACGCCAATGTCGACTTTAGCGGCGTGCCGCCGGACCAGATCCTGGCCGAGGTCAGCCGGGGGCGGGCCTACTTTCAGGAGTGCCTGGATGCGCTGGAGAGAGAGTGAATTTCCGAAGGTAGTTGTGCGTATGCCCATGGTCGCGCTCCTCTTCACGGCCTGCGACGGGGCAGGGGGCCTAGCATCGCACCGCATACTATGAACTCAAGGGAGCGCGTGTTAGCAGCCTGCGAATTCAGGCGACCTGATAGGATCCCTCGAGTCGAGTTCTTCTGGGCGTATCCAGAGCCATGGCAGAAGAGACTGGGACCCGTCGAGGCGGTAAACGATGTCGCCATCTGGTCGCCACTGGAAGGCACGTTTCCGACCAGGGCCCGCTTGCTCAAGCAGGACGGGGGCGATATCTACAAGGTTGACCAATGGGGGCGGACTGTCCGGCAACGAGCGGGCGCCTATTTCGTCGAGACCCTCGAGGTACCTATCCTGGACGGCAGGGATATCGATACGATACAGTTCGATCCTGCAGACCTGGATGTGCGATTCCAGCAAGTGGTAACTGAAACGATTGAGGATGTCCCTGTGGTCGGAGGAATGCCAGATCTACTCACTGTCAAAAGGGCATTGGAACAGGCCAAGGAGAAGAGCTGCGTTTTCGGCAAGACGGGCGGGCCGTTTCTGCGGTCTACTTACCTGCGCGGCGAGACCCAGTACCTGATCGACATCGCGCGCGATCCCTCCCTCGCTCGAGCCATCGCCGACAAGGTGGCCGATCACTTGACGGCTGTAGGTGTCGAGGAAATCAAGCGCTGGTCACTCCAAGAAACCGGGATTTGGATCTTTGACGATATCGCCTACAACACCGGCCCGATGATCAGCCCTGTCTCGTTTGAGCGGATCCTCTTGCCGGCCTACCGGCGGATGGTCCAGGCGTACAAGGGAGCCGGTGCCAGGTATGTGTTCTTTCATTCGGATGGGGATATCCGCCTGTTTCTGGACATGCTCCTGGATGCCGGGATTGACGGCATCAACCCGTTGGAGCCACGGGCCAATATGAAAGTAGCCGAGTTGCGGAAACGCTACCCCCGGCTGATCCTGGCAGGTGGTATGGACAACAGCGGGACCTTGATCAACGGTCCGGCCGAAAAGATTCAGGCCGAGGCGCGCGAGATCATCGATGTGGGGCGCGATGGAGGAGTTCTCATTGGCTCGGGATACATCGGTCCCGACGTCCCGCTTGAGAACTATGCCGCCTATCACGAGACCGTCCTGACCTGCGGGAACTTCGGCGAGAGGTGGAGGGGATAACCATGGGCCACAAGCTATCTCTACCAGGACGGTATGATTGCCGGTGGCCTTTTGAGCAGCCCAAAGGTCTCCACCAGTATGGGGATTCGCTATGTTGAAGCGATGGTGGGCTTTACATCTACGTTTGGCGAGTTTCTCCCTGCATGCGCGCGACTGTGCGGCTGAGGAGGGAAGCAGATGCTATCGATAACCTTGGAAGGACCGCCGTTTGAGCGCGGCTATCAGCATGGCCGCCAGTTTTCGGCAGAGATCGAAGAGGCGATCCGCGCCTATTGCCCCGATCACTGGCTCACTTCGCCAGAGGTTCAGGAGCTGGAAAGGAGATTGCTCAGCTCGTTGGCAGCCCAGTCGCCCGAGCTGGTGGCGGAGATGGTCGGCATCAGCAAAGGGGCGAAGGTCAGCCTTGACCAGGTCACTCTGCTGAATCTGGTCCTGGCGACGAATGATCTAAGCAGGCCGAACATCTCCAAGACGTTTCGTTTGGCCTGCTCGGCTATCGGCATGTGCACAAGTGACGTGGGCCCGCTCGTCGCCAAGAACTGTGACGAGACCAAGGCCGCCGTTCCTTTTTACCTGCTACAGACCGTCTATCCCGACGGCGGCCTGGCCTTTATCGGTATCAGTTGGGTTGGCACTCTCTGGCTGGAAGGAGGGATGAACGAGGCGGGGTTTGCGCTGATGCAGACCGCCGGGCCCCTTGTGGCCAACCAGGATGGCTACGGCATTGTGTGCAACATCGCCCCCCGTTTGGTGCTGGCTCAATGCCGCACTTCTCTCGAGGCGATGGAGATGTTCCGGGAGATGCGCGTTGCCGGGTGGGGGATGGGGGCCGTGCTTGCCGATCTGGGCGGGCAGATCATTGTGATCGAGAAGACCTACGACCGGTTGGCGGTGAGACCGGCGCAGGCCGGCGTTGGCTTTTGCACCAACCATTTTTTGGACCCCATCATGAGCGATACGGTGCCGATCGCACACCCGGGCCTCGAAGCCAATTCCAAAACCCGGCACCAGACGCTAACCACGCTTTTCACGCAGCGCGACTGGCCTCGTACTTTGCAGGGGATGAAGGCAGCGCTGGCCTATCACGGTCAGGACGGCTTTGTTTGCCAACACGGAGATGCGGACCTGCACAGCAACTATAGTTGCATCGCGATCCTAGAGGAGAGGAAAATCCTGGTTGGCGATGGGTATCCTTGTCGTGGCAACTATAAGGAGTACTATCTATATCATGCCGGTGGGAAAGGAGGGTGAACCGCAGTCAGGGTGCATGTGCGCGATATTTCGGGCGAGGAAGTGGAGAAAGGGGGAAACGGCACAACGGTGCAAGGCCGTTTTTCCGTTCGAGAATGTGATTTCACCAAATCAAAGGAGGGGCTAAAATGAAACGCAATTGGTTGCTGTTGACGGTTCTATTGACAATCGTGGCTATGGTGGCCACCCAGTGTGCGCCGGGACCCGCGGCTACCGAGGTTCCCAAAGAAGCGCCGGTCGCAGAGGCCAAGCCCACAGAGGTCACGGGGGCACAGCCTACAACTGCAGCCGAACAGGTGACTCTTGACGTGGTCCTGTCTTCCTACTGGCAAGAAGAGTGGTGGACCAAGCTCATCAACAAGTTCCAGGAGGAGAACCCGAACATCAAGATAGACTACTGGTGGGGTTCCGATTGGACCGAATACACCCAGACCAAGATCGCCGCTGGAGATCCGCCGGATATCTTCTGGTTGACACGCTACGAGTGGATCGACAATGGGCTGGTGATGGACCTGACCGATATCTTGGAGACGCCGCCCTATGGCCAGACCTCGGGTACCTGGCGCGACACCTTCTACGCCAAACCTGGCCCCATCGAGTACAAAGGGCGCCTGTGGACCGTGCCCTGGGACCTCTACACCGACGGCTACATCTGGTATAATGTCGGTCTCTTTGAGGAACACGGCAAACAGCCACCGACCACGTGGGACGAGATGATAGCGCTGTGCGACTACTTCAAGTCGAAGGGCATTCCCTGCTTTGCCCAGAGCAACGACCCGCTCTACATCAACCAGTGGTTTCGTCTCCTGGCGCAGCGCTTGGCCGGGCTGGACAAGATCCGGGCAACCGGTTCCGCCGAACGAAAGGAAGGCAACCACTGGACAGACCCGGTGTTCCTGCAGGCAGCCGAGATGGCCCAGAGTGTGGCCAAGAACGGCTACCTGATCAGCGGCTACGAAGGGCTGGACTACCACGCGGCCCAGATCGAATTCGTGCAGGGCCGTGCGGCGATGATGCTCATCGGCAACTGGCTGGCTGGTGAAATGGCCGACTCTATCCCTGCCGATCTTAAGCTGGACTATGTACGGTTTCCGCAAGTGGTCGGTGGAAAGGGCGACCCCACCGTGCAGATCGCCGGCACCAGCGACATGATTCTCTCTGCCAAGACCGCGCACCCGGAGGAGACGATCCTCTTTGCCAAGTACTTGACCTCGCTCGAGGCTGTGACCTCCATGGCCCAGGATTCGCACCTGCTGTATGCTACCAAGGGATCCACCCCCGAAGACAAGATGACGCCCTACGACAAGAAGGCCTTGCAATACATGGAGGAGGCCGCCGATACCTTCGAGTGGTATGGGCCGCCCGACTTTACCCCTACCTTCGAAATGGGCGACCAGATGTTCAATGATTGCGTCAGTCTGATGTTGCTCCAGATGACCCCCCAAGAGTTTCTGCAAAGGCTGGAAGATCGGATGGTCGAGTGGGAAAACAGCCAATAGTCGCTCCACGGGCGGTAGCGGCCAAGCGAAAAGGCCCGGCGACGTACAGCCCAGGCGGGCAGGTGGGCAGGAGCGCCGCATGGGGCGCTCCTGCCGGCCCTTCTCCCATGGGATTGCGGACCAGGTCTCCCGCCCACTTGAGATGCAGTGAGGGATGATGATGACGCGAAGGCAAGAGCGTGCCATGCTGACGGTGCTGTTTTTGCTGCCAGGACTTCTCGTTTATACGATCTTTGTGGTTTGGCCTGGACTGCAAGCCTTCTGGCTGAGCCTGTACAACTGGGACGGCATGTCACCGGCCACCTACGTCGGGCTTGGCAACTTCTTGAAGTTGGCCAAAGACACCCTGGCCCAGAAAGCCATTCTGAATAATGCCTTCTTCCTGATTGTCCCCACGTTGATTACTCTGGTCCTGGCTCTGCTCTTTGCGGAGCTGATACGAGGTGGAATAAAGGGGAGCAGCTTCTTTCAGGTCGTCTTCTTCTTTCCCAATCTGCTCTCCATGGTCATCGTTGGCATCATCTGGCTGTTCGTCTTTTCGCCCAACCTTGGCCTATTGAACGGGGTATTACGCGGAGTGGGCCTGGACGGTCTGGCCAAACCGTGGTTGGGTGTTCCCGGTCTGGTGGTGCCCGCGATTAGCTTTGTGATGGTGTGGATGGCGGCCGGCTATTATATGGTCCTCTTGATCGCTGCCATGAAGAATATCCCGGTGGAGCTGTATGAAGCGGCTATGCTCGACGGGGCCAACTGGTTCCAAGACTTCTGGTTCATTACGATTCCAATGGTTTGGGATGTACTGCGTGTGACGATCACGCTCCTCTTCCTGGGAGCGATTCAGCAATTCGCGCTTGTCTGGGTAATGACAGAAGGAGGGCCCAATGGGGCCAGTGAGGTTCTGGCCACCTTCATGTACAAGAACGCTTTCCGCTACTTCAACATCGGCTACGGCAGCGCCGCAGCCGTAGTCATGTTCATCCTGGTGTTTTTCTTCAGCCTCATCTCCTTCCGCTGGATGAGCAGAAGGTCGATCGAATACTAGAAGGCAGGCGAAACAATGAGAGCGATGACAGAGGCCAAGCGGCCTACAACGCAGAGCTACGATCTCCAGAAAGCAAAACGGTGGGCCGGCAATATCCTGGTATATCTCCTGCTCGTTTGCTGGACGATCCTGGTGATCTTCCCCCTGGTTTGGCTGGTCTATTCCTCATTCAAAAGCAACAAGGAGCTGTACGCCAGCGTTTGGGGGCTGCCGAGCCGGTTGGCGTGGGACAATTTCGCCCGTGCCTGGGAAAAGGGCCAACTGGGGTGGGGGTTGCTCAACAGCCTGTTCTACAGCGTCGTATCGGTTGCCATCGCCGACCTATTTGCGGCCATGGCTGCGTATGTCCTCAGCCGCCTGAATTTCCGCGGTGGACGGGCGATTTTCTACTACTTTATGGCCGGCGTGTTCATCCCCACCAGTCTGACCATCATTCCGACCTATTTCTTGCTGAGGGATATGGGGTTGATGGACAGTCGCCTGGGCCTCACCCTTGTCTATACGGCGTGGAATGTGCCTTTTGGTGTCTTTGTGTTATATGGTTTCTTCAAGACCGTGCCCAGTGAAATACTGGACGCCGCTCTCATCGACGGCGCGAGTGAGTTCGGCGTTTTCTGGCGGATTGTGCTGCCGCTTGGACAATCGGGGCTCGTGGCCGTCTCGATCCTGAACTTCTTGTGGGTGTGGAACGAACTGCTCTACGCCCTGGTGCTGGTGCGTCGGGCGGCGTTGCGCCCGCTGCCTTTGGCATTGGCTGCCCTGAAGGCAAGTACCTATCTATCCGGCGATTGGGCGGTGGTGTTTGCCGGTGCGACCATTACCGCTGTGCCGCTCATCATTATCTATATCCTCTTGCAGCGTCAGATTGTCGAGGGGGCAACGATGGGGGCCATCAAGGGGTAGCGCCATGTCCATTGGCATGTCCTCAAACGCCGGGCAGTTCAGTGTCCTTTGTCTGGAGGACGTCAAAGCCATCCGTAGTGCGGCCCCGCGCACCTTGCACATCAGGCGGCTATGGCGTCCATTGCCGCCGAGCACATCGCCGATCTTGCACAAGGCAACACCTTACCAAAATACTTTATAGGAGGTTTATCATGAAAGTTGCTTGTGGCTATACGATTCCCATTACACTCTTTGGCATTCCACCTTCCGCAGAAAACCATCTTCGAGCCATGGAGATCGTGGGTCAGGCGGGGTTCAAGGCCATTGAATTGGAGCTGTACGATGAGCGGCTCGATGAACATCGCCGGGACCTGGACAAGATGAAGGCCATCCTTGAGCGGTATGGTATGGCCGTGCCCTCGGTCATGACGGTCGAAGAGAAGATGTTCAGCCTCGATCCCGCCCTCAAACAGAAGGCGATCCAGGATTTTGATGCCCTGACCGATCTCATCGTTGCCCTGGGCAGCCCGATGGTGTCGATCTGTGGCTATATGCCGCCCGAAATCCGCCCGCAAGGGACAGAGCTCTATGTGGGCGGCCCGCCGACGGCCGTCAGCGTAGGGGACGATTTCTCTTGGAGCGAGTTTTGGGACAATGCCGTGGATGTGGTGGCGCAGTGCGCGGCCATTGCCGGCAGGAAGGGGTTGGCGCTCCTTATCGAAACACGGGCAAACGACATATTCTCGTCTACCGATGCGCTTGTAAACCTCATCCGCGAGGCTCAGAGCCTGCTAGCCGCCCGGGGGCAGACGTGCGACTTGGGCGTCATCCTGGATGTAGCCCACGTCCACGCCGGCAAAGAGTACTTGGCGCTGGTGATTCGGAAGCTGGGCAGCCTGATCAAGCTGGTTCATCTCTCCGACAATGATGGTACCAACGCCTACCATTATTCGCCCGGCCAGGGCAACATCGATTTTCCGGCGGTGGTGCGCGATTTGAAGCGGATTGGCTATGACGGTTATCTCGTTGTTGACACCTCGGGCGTGCCAAATATCGTCGCTGAGGCAGTGAGGGCCCGCGATTACTATCAGTCACTGATCGACCAGGCGTAGGGCGCACGGACGCAGGCGATGAAACTGAGTCTATCATCCTTTGTCTACGTGAACTATCCACTGTCCGAGGCGATTCGACGGACGGCTGCGGCTGGCTATGATGGCATTGACATTTGGGGGGGCAGGCCCCACGCCTATCGCACCGATTTGACTGCCGAGGAAATCGCCGATCTGCGTTGCACTCTTGAGAGTGAGGGGCTGGCCGTCGCCTCATTCATCCCTGCCCAGTTCCGCTATCCGACGAGCCTGTGCAGCCCCAATGACACGATCCGACGGGACAGCGTAGCCTATATCTGCGACAGCATCAAGATGGCTGCGGCTCTCGGCGCCCCCATCGTCAGCGTTTGTCCTGGCCACACGATCTACGGGCAAAGCCTGGAGGATGCTATGGAGCGCCTGAGCGCGAGCCTATGCGCCATCGTCGAGTTTGCAGCCGGGTACGGCCTACGCGTCGCCATCGAGCCAGCCGACAGGTTTGAAACAGACCTAGTGCCCACCTGCACTGAAGCTCTGAAGCTGGTCAACAAGCTGGGATATAAGAATCTGGGCGTACTGCTGGACTGTGGACATGCTCATGTGGTCGGCGAGTCGGCCACAGGCGCCGTGTCGGACTTGGGTGACAGGCTTTTCCATGTGCACCTCAATGACAACAATGGGCTGCGGGACCAGCATCTGGTGCCCGGAGAAGGCAGCTTCGAGTTCGCGCCCTTCCTCGCCGCCCTCCGCAGAGCAGGGTACGAGGGTTTCCTGGCGGTGGAACTGAGCTGGGACTATACCCTCGATCCCGATCCCGCCGCCAGGCTAACGGTCGAACGGTTGAGGCGAATCTAAGGAGGCTCATCTATGTTTGAATCCTCAGTACACGTCCTCTCTAGCCAGGACATGGATCTGATCCATGGCTCCGCCCTGGAGCTGCTGCGCGAACTGGGGGTGCGCGTGGACCACCCCGACATGCGTGACCTGCTGGCCGATTTCGGCTGCCGGGTGGAGGGCAGCGTCGTCCGCTTTCCGACGGCTGTCGTCGAGTCTGTCGTCGACAAGATGCGCGACCCGGCCAACCTGGTAGATGGGTATGTCGGCACTCTGCCGCTACGGCGCGACCGCATATCCAAGACGGCGCGGGTGGTGCCGGTAGCTACGGGCCAGGCGACGCTGGCCTACGACTTGGACACAGACAAGCTCCGACCGGCCACCCAACAGGACCTGGCCGACGCCTGCCGCGTGGTGGAGGCGCTGCCCGGCGCTGTCACTGGCCACCCGGTGTACCTGCCGCAGGATTGCCCGGAGATAGTCCGCGACCTGTACGCGCTGAAGGTGGTGGCACAGCACTATCCTTACTCCGATTTTGTCGAGATCTACAGTCCGCAAACGGTCCCCTATTTCCTGGAGATGGGGCGCGTTATCTGCGGCTCCGACGAGGCGATGCTGGAGAACCCACCCTTCTGCTCCTGGGCCTTTGCTACGCCACCCTTCCAGTTCGGCCAGCACGGCTTGGAGATCATCCTGAGGTTGAAGGAGCGAGGCATCAAGCGGGGCTATGGCGTCGGTGGGGTGATGCCCATCCTTGGCGCGTCGACGCCGCTGACGCTGGCCGGCTACCTGGTCATGCAGACCGCCGAGTCGCTGGCCTGCAACGTGATGAACTGGGCGCTGCTGGGCCGGGTGACGGGCTATAGCGGCGGACCGGCGATCCTGGATATGCGGCTGGCTACCGCTAGCCAGAGTGCGCCGGAGGCGGTGCTGCTGGACCTGGCGTGCATGGACCTGCAGCGCTACTATGGCGATCCCGATCCGATGTTGCCCTATGCGCTGCAAGCCGACAGCAAGATGCCCGATATCCAGGCCGGCATCGAAAAGGCGTTCAGCGCCACCGTGGCCGTACTGGCTGGCAGCCGCATCCTTTCCGCCGGCATGGGCTGTCTAGCCATGAGCGGGGTGACTAGCCTGGCCCAGTTGGTGATCGACTATGAGCTGTGCCAGTACCTGAACCGCCTGGCCCAGGGCTTTGTAGTAGACGAGGAGCATATCGGGCTGGAGGTCATCAAGGAAGTGGGCATCGGCGGCAGTTTTTTGAGCGAGCCGCACACGCGCAAATATCTGCGGCAGACGCTCTACTTCCCGGAGCTGACCGACCGGCGTATGGTGGGCGACTGGCAGCAGGACGGTAGGGGCATGCTCGATCACGCCAAGGACAAGGTGCGCCGCATCCTACAGGCCGGGGAGCGGCGCGAGTACCTGTCGGCCGAGCAGGTGCGGGAGCTGGAGCGGATTGCGGCGAAGGCGGTGAAGGAATTGACGTAGCGCCTGAAAAGAATGAATGCGGCTTTTTGCCGTTCCCCTTCTTTTCAGGTATAATGTCCGCATCTCCCGGCCCCCTTCCCTTCTCCGTGCGGGGGAGGGCGTAGGGGCGCAGCGGTGCTGCGTCCAAGGGGTGAGGGTGAGGTCAAGACCACGAATTCCGAAGGGGGTTCTCGAGATGCAGGTTCTACTGATCAAGAATGTGGACCGACTGGGCCAGGCAGGCGAGGTCAAAAAGGTTGAGGATGGCTATGCCCGCAACTACCTGATCCCACGGGGATTGGCCGTACCGGCCACGCCGGGGGCGATCAAACAGGCAGAGCTGCAACGCAGCACCCAGGCCCGGCAACAAACCAAAGCGCTCACCGAGGCGCAGGCCCTCGCCCAACGGCTGGATGGGATGACCCTCACCTTCCACGCCCGCGCTGGCGAGGGGGGACGGCTGTACGGCTCGATCACCAATGCGCACATCGCCGACGCTCTGCAGAAACAGATCGGCCGGGCGGTCGATCGACGCAAGATCGAGCTGGAGGAGCCCCTGAAGCAGTTGGGCACGCACGCCGTCACCATCCGACTGGCTCCGCAGGCCGAGGCCAAGATCACGGTCGTCGTGGAGCGCGAGGAATAAACTCCTCCTGCCGACCGGCTTTTTGCGGTGGATCATGGATCGTGCCACGCGCTCTTGCCTGACGGAACCAGGCCCTGCCGGCTGTCTCAGCCCCGCAAGGGGCTTCGGTGGATAAGCCCGCCGCTGGAAGCGGCGGGCGATTTCTCCCGCCGGCCTACTGTGGATCACAGAACAGGCCCACGCTCTCAGCCGCCTCGACCGCGCCCTGCCGGCTATCTCAGCCCCGCCCGGGGCTTCAGTGAATGAGCCCGCCGCTTCCAGCAGCGGGCGATTTTACCCGCCGGCCTACTAAGGATCACAGAACAGGCCGCGCGCGCTCGTCCAAGCCAACCAGGCCCTGCCGGCTGTCTCAGCCCCGCATGGGGCTTCGGTGAATGAGCCCGCCGCTTCCCGCGGCGGGCGAGTGATCAGCGGACCGGGCGGCGATACTCGGGCAGCAGAACCGGCGAGCGGATCCGTTCCCGCAAGCCGGCGGCGCGGCACTCTTTCTCGAAGCGAGCCACATGCTGGAGCGTCAGCCGGCCCGGCGGGGTACAGGCGGCCAGTTGCGCTGCCATCCGGCCCGTCCGCCGGCCAAAGACCAGGATCTCCAGCAGCGAGTTGCCGCCGAGCCGGTTGCGCCCGTGGACGCCCCCCGACACCTCCCCAGCCGAAAACAGGTTGGGCACGGTCGTCTGACCGTGCGCGTCGATCACCAGCCCGCCGTTCTGGAAATGAAAGGTGGGGTACACCAGGACCGGCTCCTGGCGGATGTCAATGCCAAAGCGGTAGAACTGGCGGTACATGGCGGCAAAGTTGGCCAGGATCGTGCCCGGGCCGTGGATCAGTTCGACCATGGGTGTGTCTAGCCAGACCCCCAACCGACCGGCCGGCGTGGTCACCCCCCGCCCACGGCTCTGACACTCGCGGATGATGGCCGAGGCTACCGCATCCCTCGTTTCGAGGGGGTAGACAAACTGCTCGCCGTCCACATTGACCAGTTGGGCGCCCATGCCGCGCAGCTTTTCGGTGACCAACTGGCCCAGGATCTGCTCCGGGAAGGCGGCGCCGGTGGGGTGGTACTGCATCGAGTCCAGAAAGATCAAGTGGGCTCCCAGGCGGTAGGCGATGGCCAGACCGTCGCCAGTGGCCCCATAGTGGTTGGTCGTGGGAAACCCCTGATAGTGCAACCGGCCGCTGCCGCCGGTGGCCATGATGGTGCATCGGGCCCGGACGACGGTGCGCTCCTCGGTCTCCAGATTGTGCAACACCGCGCCGGTGCACCGCCCCTCCCCGTCGCTCAGCAGTTCAATGGCGGGTGAGTACTCGAGCAGCATCAGGTCCGGGTAACTGCGGAACTCGTCGCGCAAGGTGCGCATGATCTCCATGCCGGTGTAATCCTTGGCGGTGTGCACCCGTTTCCGCGAACTGCCGCCCAGATGGATAGTGGCCATAGTGCCGTCCGGTTCCTTGTCGAACATGCAGCCCAGGCTCTCCAGCCAATAGATAATGCCGGGCGCGTCGCGCACCAACGCCTCCACGAGGTCCGGGATGTTGGTAAAGCCGCCGCCGCCCATTGCATCCAGGTAGTGGATGACCGGCGAATCGTTCGGCTTGTCGGCCGCCTGAATGCCTCCCTGGGCCATCATCGTGTTGGCGTCGCCATGGCGCAGCTTGGTGGCAAGCAGGGTGCGGGCCCCGTGTTCATAGGCGGTGAGAGCGGCGGCGGTGCCCGCTCCCCCGCCCCCGATGATCAACACATCCACGTCATAGTCGGGCGTCAACTCGCCCACCTCATCCGGGTCGAGGTGACTGCGCCCCTCGATGACGTTGGCCAGTTCGAGGGGCATGGATAACCCTTTGGACGGGCCGACAGCCAGGGGACGCATGCGCCCGGCCACAAAATCGGGGTGGTAGGTCGAGATCAATTCCTGCTTTTCGTCCAGCGTCAGGCGGGGATGCCGCTCCTGGAGCCGACGGCTGCGGCTGCGTTCCACGCGCTCTTTCAACACCTCCAGCGATGGCGGATAGGGCATGCGAGCCTCCTTACACCTCACCGGCCAGCTCGGCCTGCAACCGCGCCTGGAACTGCCGGAGCCAGGCGATCCGCTCCGCCACCAATTCTCGGCCCCGCGCCGTGTGCAGCGAGCCTTCCACCCGCGCGATCAACCGGTCCACCAGCGTCGGGAGTTCGGCGACGTTTCCCCGGTACTCGCCGGCCTCGAAGCTGCGCACGATAGCCCGCGCCAGGCCGACCGCGCCCACATATTCCACTGCGTCGGCATCCTGGAGGATACGCGCCTCAAGGGTCTGGGGCTCCGGCCCGCCGTAGCGGCTGTGAGCCTCGATGGCATGGACGACCGGCTCGATCTGCTCCTCAGCCCAGCCCCGGTCACGCAACAGGCCACGCGCCAGGCGACCGCCGAGATCATAGTGCCGCGCTTTGTCCAGCGGGACGGCGATGTCGTGCAGGTAAGCGGCGGCCCGCAGCACGTCGAGATCGGCTCCCTCCTCGCGCCCGATCTGCTCGGCAATCTGGGCCACCCGCTCGACATGGTCCATTCCAGCAAACGAAGCACCCTTGACCATCTCCTGAGCGGTCTGGTGGATTTCCTCCAGGTCCTCCGTGTTGATCTGCATCCCGGTCCTCCTACTCCGAACTGCGCTCGCCAGCCAGGGCCAGGACCTCCTGCGCCCGCGCCACGACCGGCCGATCGATCATTTTACCCTCCAGCGCGATCACTCCCTCGCCTCGGGCCACCGCTGCCTCAAACGCCTCGACCACGCGCCGTGCCCAGGCGATCTCTTCTGCGCTGGGGGAGAAGGCGCGATGCGCCGGCTCGATCTGGCTGGGGTGGATGAGCAACTTGCCCGAATAGCCCAGTTGGCGGGCCTGCGTTGCCTCGGCCATGAACCCCGGCTCGTCGTTCAGGTTGGTGTACACTGTGTCAATCGCCAGGCAACCCGCGGCCCGCGCGGCCACCACCAGATGAGCACGGGCGTAGGCCAGTTCCAGACCGTGCGGGGTGCGCACCGCCCCCAGGTCGCGGGCCAGGTCCTCCCCGCCCAGGCATAGCGCCCGGAGCCGCCGGCTCGCCTGGGCGATGGAGTAGGCATTCAGCACCCCCCGCGCCGTTTCGATCATGGCCAGCACTGCGATCGAGCCCTCGGCCCGGCCGTGGTCCGCCTCCCATGAACAGAGCAGCGCCACCAGCCGCTCGATATCGGACGCGCTTTCCACCTTAGGCAGGCAGACCGCCCAGGCCAGCGGGGCCAACGCCCCGGCCAGGTCGTCCTCGACCAGGCCGGTGTCCCAGGCGTTCACCCGCACGATCACCCGCGCCTGAAAAGGCCCCGCTTCCAGCGCCTGCCGGACCGTGGTCCGGGCGGCGACCTTCTCGCCCGGCGCCACCGCGTCCTCCAGGTCGAGGATCACCGCATCGGCCGGGACGGTCCGCGCTTTTTCCAGAAAGCGGGTTTTGTTGCCCGGCACGAACAAAAGGCTGCGTAGTGGTTGCATAGCACACCCTCTACTCGCGGTATAACCGGCGCACCACGACGGCGCCAGGGGGATACAGGTTCAGACACAGGCCACACAGGGTGCATTCATCCTCGTTCTCGGCGTCGGTGACCACCCGGTCCTGGTCCAGGGCAAAGACGTTGACCGGGCAGACGTTCACCAGCTTGCGGCCCCCGTCGGGGGCGCAGAGCGAGGGATCGATCTCTACCTTGATAAAGATTCCCATCAGCCAATTGCCTCCTGTACCAGAGATGGCAGGTCGCGGAGATGGTCGGCCACGCGGACGCCGGCCTGACGCAAGGCAGCGATCTTGGCCGCCGGGCTGCCCCGCCCTCCCTCGACAATCGCCGCCGCGTGGCCGAACCGCACCCCGGGCATCCGATCGGCAAACCGCCCGGCGATAAAGGCGATGATCGGCAGCCGCGAGCCGTAGGCGGCCAGGTGGGCGGCCAGCGCCTCCTCCATGGTGCTGCCCGGCTCACCAAAGATCACCACCGCCCGGGTCTCCGGATCGGCCTCGTAGAGCGGGAGCAGTTCGAGGAAGGTGGAGCCCACGATCGGATCGCCGCCGACGCTAACGCAGGTGCTTTGCCCCAGGCCAGCGTGGGTCAGCAGGCTCGCGATCTCGGTAGTCATCCCTCCGCTGCGCGACATGACGCCCACCGGACCCGGTGTATACGCCCGGCGCACCGCATCGGCCGATCCGCCGCACATCCCCACCCGCGTCTTGCCCGGCGAGATCACGCCCAGGCTGTTGGGGCCGATGACCCGGGACCCGCGTTCGCGGGCCAGTTCCAGGACCTCGGCAATATCGCGGCGGGGGATCCGTTCGGTGACAATCACCACCAATTGCAGGCCGTTCTCGATGGCTTCCAGGGCGGCGTCTTTGAGCAACGGCGCCGGCACCGAGATGACGGTCGCCTCGGCCGGATGATCGGCCAGTGCGGCCGCTACCGTATCATAGACCGGGACGCCGTGCACCTCCTGACCGCCCTTGCCCGGCGTGACCCCGGCCACGATCCGGGCGCCGTAGGCCAGGGATTCGGCGGTGAAGGTGGCCGCCTCGCGGCCGGTGATGCCCTGTACAATGATCCGCGTCCTCTCGTCAGCTAAAATGGCCATGGTGCTCACCTCTTGTCCTGGGCGATCATCGCCACCACCTGGTCCATGCTGGTCTCCCGGGTGTAAAAGGGCACTCCGTAGCGCTGAAGCAGGGCAAACCCCTCCTCTTCCCACGACCCTGGGATGCGAAAGGCGGCGATGGTGGTCGCCGGATCGCGTCCCAGTTCCAGAATGCCTTTGATCACCCCGCGCGCTACCAGGTCCACCCGGGTGTTGGACACGACGTTCATGATCACCGCGATCCGTTTGACCTGGGGCTGGCTGAGGATCAACTTGGTCAGCTCCTTGACTTTCCAGACGCTGGGGTTGCCCCCGATCTCGCAATAGTTCGCCGGCCGCAGCCCGGCGTCCAGGACGGCGTCAAAGACGGTCAGACTGGCACCGCCGCCGCCGATCAACAGGCCCAGGTCACCATCGAACTGAACCATCCGGCCGGCCACCCCACGGTGATCAGCCTGGTCGATCTCGGCGGCCCGCCGCTCAAACTCCGACAGCGTCCGCTCGCCCCGCCCCGCCAGCCCAAAGCGGGCCACCACGTCCTGGTGGCGGAACGCGGCGTCTGGGTCCAGCTCGATATGGGCGTCCACTGCCACCAGCCGACCGTCGTCGGTGAGCATCAACGGATTGATCTCGGCCAGCAATGCGTCGAACTTGAGAAAGGTCTCCACCAGCCGGTCGATGGCCGTCGTCATGCGCAGGAGCGCCGGTCCGGTCAGGCCCAGGCCAGCCGCTACTTCCCGCGAGCGGAAAGTAGGCCAGGGGCGTACCAGGGAAAGAGGACGGCGGAGCACTCTCTCGGTCATGGCTTCGATCTCGACCCCGCCGGCGGCCGAGGCAAGCAGAACCGGACCGCGGGCCGCTGGATCGTAGGTGATGCCGAGGTAGAATTCCTGCCGGGCCTGTATCTGCTGTTCGACCAACAACAATTTGACTTCATAGCCACGGAGGGGGGTGGCGAACAACCGCTCTGCGGCGGGGATCACCTCCGTCTCACGGTCGACAAAGGCCAACCCGCCCGCCTTGCCCCGCCCGCCGATGGGCACCTGGGGTTTGAGCACCACCGCCGTGCCCAACTCCTTCGCCGCTGCTGCCGCCTCTTCCGGCGAATGAGCCAGGCGGCCTAGCGGGACCTCCATCCCCATCTCCCGGAGCAAGGTCTTGCTCTCATATTCCAGTAGTCGCATCACCCACCTCCTTGTGCGTCAGATGCGCTCTCGTCTCGGCGTGTTGCGGGAAGCGACGCTCCGCGCTTCGGAGCAGCCCCGGCTGGATAGAGAGTATAGCGCGCTTCCGGTTTTGGTGCAAATTCCAATGCGAGGGAGCAAGAGAGCGGGGGCTGTGGCCAAGTCAGCCGGGCAAGCGTAGGAATTCTCTTATCCCCTCCATAGCTTGCGCAACACAAGGAACCTGCGAATTCCCTGGCAACCAGGTCTTCATCCTCGAAAAGGCAGCACGGTGAGCGACCATGAATCTCTGGTTTTTATCCCACCGCATGGTCCGGGGATAACCGCCAGGCGCGGACCACCAGCACGCTCACCCCGCTTCCCTGTCGCTGGAGTTGGCCCTCCACCTTCACCAACGGCGCATCGCGCAGCACTTCCCGATACCGCTCAAAGGTATCGGGCCGCGCAATGAGGTGGATCAGCCCATCTTCGTCCTCCAGGGTGATGAACACGTGTCCTTTGGCCGTCGGCGGCCGCTGGCGGACCACGACCCAGCCGGCGACCTGCACCGTCTGACCGTCCCGGCATTCCGCCAGTTCGCTGCTGCTCAGCACCCCCTGTGCCCGCAGTGGCTCCCGATACAGGCTCATCACCTGATCGCCGGGCGTCAGTCCCAATAACTCATACTCCCAGGCGATCCGCTCCGCCCGGCTCAGGTCCGGCAGGTCCACCGGCTCGACCATGGCTTCCAGTTCCAGGCCATCTTCCGGGTAGTCCAGCCCACCCAGTTCCCACAGCAGCCCCCGGCGGACACCCGACCGCGCCTGGCCCAGGCTGTCCATCACCCCGGCCCGGATCAGGTTCTCGATCACCGGCCGGGGCAGACGGGTGCGCCGGCAGAAATCGGCCAGGCTGCGGAACGACCGGTGCTCTCGCCGCTCGACGATGCGCGATTGCCACACCTCGCCCAGGCCGTGGACGTAGCGCAGGCCCAGGCGGACGGCCAGCGCCGGTCCCTCCCTTTCCAGGGTGCACTCCACCCGGCTGCGGTTGACATCAGGCCCCCGCACTTCTACGCCATGCCGCCGCGCATCGCCGACCAGCACCGCCGGCGAATAGAAGCCCATCGGCTGGTGGTTGAGCAGGGCGCAGGTGAACTCGGCCGGAAAGTGGGCCTTGAGGTAGAGGGTCTGGTACGCCACCCGGGCAAAGGCGGCTGCGTGCGACTTGCAAAAACCATAGCCGGCAAAGGCGGCCAATTGACGGTAGACCTCCTCGGCCGTTGCGGCATCAATGCCGTTGGCCCGCGCCCCGGCCAGGAAGCGCTCGCGCAGTGATCCCATCGCTTCCTCCGAGCGGCTGCGGCTCATTGCTCGCCGCAACCGGTCCGCTTCGGCCGGACGAAAGCCGGCGATTGCCATCGCCACCCGGATCACCTGCTCCTGGAAGACGATCACCCCCAGCGTTTCGGCCAGCGCCGGTTCCAGGGCCGGGTGAGCATAGGTGACCGGCTCCAGGCCCTGCCGCCGCCGCAGGTAGGGATGGACCATGCCGCCCTGGATCGGGCCTGGCCGCACCAGAGCCACTTCGACGATCAGGTCCTCGAAGCAACGAGGCTGAAGCCGGGGCAACATCTGCGCCTGAGCGCGGCTTTCCACCTGGAAACAGCCCACCGTGTCGGCCCGGCGCAACAGATCGTAGACGGCCGGATCGTCCGGCGGCAGGGTGTCGAGGTCGAGGGCGATCCCTCGCTGCTCCTGGATGTGGGCCACCGCCTCGTCGATCATGCCCAGGGTACGCAGGCCCAGCAGGTCGATCTTGATCAGCCCAGCATCCTCGACGCTGTCCTTGTCCCACTGAACCACCACCCGACCGGGCAGGGCGGCCCGCTCCAGCGGTACGACCTCGACCAGCGGTGCGGCGGTGATCAGCAACCCGCCGACATGGATGGAGAGGTGACGGGGAACGCCCTCCATCTCGCCCAGCAACTCCACCAAGGTCCGCCACGGCAGGGAAGGGGCCAAAGGATCGTGCGGTGAGGGCGACCCTGCGTGGTCGCTCCAACCGGACAACGACAAGGTAAGATCCTCTGCCGCCCGGGCTGCCGAGTGGGTGTCGAGGGCTCGGGCTGCCCGGTCGATCATATCGGGAGGAAAGGCCAGCGCCTTGGCCGCCTCGCGCAGCGCCAGGCGGGCGTGATAGGTGACCACGTTGCACACCATGCCCACGTGCTCTGGGCCGTAGCGTTCGTACACATACCGGATCACCTCTTCACGCCGGTCGGCAGCGAAATCGATGTCAATGTCGGGCATGGTCGTCGTCCCTTCGCTCAAAAAGCGCTCGAAAAGGAGGTGGTGGCATAACGGGTCGACCGGGGTGATCCCCAGCAGGTAGGCGACCAGCGAGTTGGCCGCTGAGCCCCGCCCCTGGCAGCGGATGCCCCGCTCGCGGGCAAAGCGGACGATGTCCCACACCACCAAAAAGTAGCCGGCCAGCCCGGCCCGCTCGATGATCGCCAGCTCATGGTCCAATTGCGCCTGAGCCTGGGGGCTGACCGGGTTGTACTTCCGGCGCAGGCCCACCTGGCACAGATGGCGGAGATAGCTTGCCGGCGTGTGTCCATCGGGGACGGGGGAAGCCGGCAGGCGCTGGTCGGCAAAATCGAGGCTCACCTCACACCGCCGGGCGATGTCCAGAGTGTGGGTCACCGCTTCGGGAAGGTCGGCAAAGAGGGCTGTCATCTCCTGGACCGATTTGAGGTGCTGCTCCGAGTTGAGATGCAGCAAGCCGCTGGCCAGTGCCTCGGGCAGGGTGGTGTGGTGGCGGATGCAGCTCAGCAGGTCGTGGAGCCGCTTTCCCGATCGTTCGGCATAGTGGACGTTGTTGGTGGCGACGATGCCGACGCCCAGCCAGCGGGCCAGGTCCACCAGAGCCGCCACCCACCGGGCGTCAGACGGCAGGAGTTGGCGCTGAATCTCAACCCAGAAGTGGTCAGGGCCGAACAGGTCCCGGAGCAGTCCGGCTGACCAGCGCGCTTTCGCCTCATCCCCGGCCCGCAGCGCCGAGGCTATCGCTCCTTGCCGGCAGCCGGACAGACAGAGGAGCCCCGGGGTGTGTGCGGCCAGCATCTCCAGGCTGAACCGGGGTTGACCCTTCTGCCCGGCCAACTGCCCGGCGCTGATCAGCCGACAGAGGCTGGCATAGCCGCGCCGGTCCTCTGCCAGTAGCGTCAGGTGACCGATGTCGGTCAGGGTCAGCTCGGCGCCCAAGATCGGCTTCAGACCGTGCTCCCGGGCTGCATGTCCGAAGCGCACCACGCCGTACAGTCCGTTGTGGTCGGTGAGAGCCAGCGCCGGATAGCCCAACGCCGCCGCCCGCTCGACCAGGGCCTCGGGCGACGACGCACCATCGAGCAGGGAGTAGTAGCTGTGGCAGTGCAGCTCCACGTAGCCGCTCTCAGCCATCGAACCGGTGAGACCTCGCCTCTCCGCTCAGTCGTACACCCGCGCCAGGAACCAACCGCCCAGCCGCAGGTCCCGGTAGAGAAGACACAGCAGGCCGGTGTCGGTGGTCACCTTCAGATACTCCCGCCACACCTCCTGGTCTGGCTCCCACCAGCGGGTATGCACCCGCCAGCGGTGGCACACCTCCTGAATGGGGTGAGCCATCCCCCGCCAGGTGAACCCCTCCGGCCTCTCCACCACCCCCCAGATGCGCACCGGCTCCCCCTCCGGCCACAGCCGGGTCATATTCCCCATCCCCCGCTTTCCTGCCAGCCGATCCGCCACTCGGGCAACGGCGCGCCGGGCTGGGTGAGCATTGCCCGCCGCAGTCGGTTGGCCCCCAAACGGGCCACCAGGTAGCGCTCCACCTCGCGCAACCTTTCCCTCTGTTCGTCAGACAGCGGGAAAAGAGCCCTTTGCTCGGCCACAGCCTCCTGGATCTGCTCCAGGGTCACCGCCAGGGCAGCGACTGGCGCCAGGCCATCCATGCTTGCCAGGAGTTGCTCGATAGCCTGCACCACTCGATCCTCGTTGGCCGTGGGGAGAAGAAAGGCACGGCTTCTCTCCCGGACACTGCCGTCGTCAAAGCGCACCGTCAGCCGCACCTGCCCGCAGGCTTGCAGAGTCGCCCGCAGCTCGGCCAGCAGCGGCGCGACCAGGCGTCTTGAGGCCGCTGCCAGCCTTTCCCGATCGACCAGCGCTGCCTCCAGCTCGATCTCGGCCGTTCGCTGCGGCCTCTGGCCGCGAGGGATGACCGGACGGTTATCCTCGCCCCGGGCGCAGCGGTGGGCCAGCCGGCCCGGGCGCCCAAACTGCTGCCATACCGCCCCGGCCGGCAGCGCCGCGAATTGCCCCAGGGTGCGCAGCCCCAGGAACGAGAGCCGCCGGAGGGCCTCTTCATCCAACGGGAGCAGCGCCGTCGGCAGTGGACTGAGAAAGGTTCGCTCGTACATATCGGCCACTGCCAGCAGGCGGCCCGGTGGAGTGCGACGCGCCGCCGTTTGGGCAGTGAATTTGCGGGCCGCCCAACCGAGGGCCGGCTGGAGATGCTCACCCAGCTCCCGCCGCACCTCTCGGCCAATCGCCCGCAACAGCTCCGCTGCTTCCGCCTGAGTATGGGCCTGGTCACCCAGGTCGACGTAGGCCGCGCCCCAGCCGTGCGGTTCCACGGCAGGGCTGGCTCGTTCCAGTACCTGGAACAGGCTCTCCAATTCAGCGCGGCAGCGGGCGATATCCGCCTCCAGCAGGCGCGCCTCGGGACACCGGACCTCGGCCACCCAGGCGGTCATGCCGACTGCAACGCCCCTGGTTGCCGCCTCCGCCGAAACGTCAAACACGCGCCCCTCAGGACCGACCAGGACCAAAGGCCAGCCCTCCAGGCCCGGATCGTCCCGTCGCACCAGGGCGGCAGCAAAGTGCGGAATGGTGCAATACAGAACCGACCCCTTTTCCCTACAGACCATTGCCCTGCACCGTACCGTTAAACTCGATGGCCAGGCTTACCGTCCGTCCCGCCGGTCCGAACCGATTCTTCAACACCTCGACGCGGGCCTGGTAGCCCCGGATGTCGCCGTCCCGGCGCAGCCAGCGCTCGCGCACCACCTGCAACCGCACCGCCGCCCCGTGGGCTACCGTCAACTCCACTCCAGACTGCATCCGGCTGCTGAGTGGCGCTTCATGGAGCACCAGGAGGACCGTGCCAGAACGGGCCAGGGCGAACGGCAGACGGCTGAAGGTCGCCGTCCACTCCGAAGCCGTCAGGGGGTCGACCCAGGTGAAATCGAGCACGTCCACAACCAGCGCCGCCAGAGCGCCGCTGCGGACCAGCGACTCGACCATGGCCAGCGTCTCCCTCCCATCCTGCGGCCGCCCAACCACCAGACGGGACAGGTCCAACCCACAGCGGTAGGCATAGTCCGGGTCGAAATAGAGCGCCTGGTCTATGTACCCCACCTCCCCTTCGTCCGCCTGAGCCTGGACCAGGAATTTGAGAGCCAGCGTTGTCTTGCCCGAGGTGGCCGGTCCAACCAGCTCGCACACCTGCCCTTTGGGCAGGCCGCCGATGGCCAGAGCGCGGTCGAGGGCCGGGAAACCGGTGGGGATATGGGGGATGGCCGCCGAACCGGCGGCCTGGGGGCCTCCTCGGACCAACGCCCAGGGGCCATAGCGGCGTTGGATGGCCGCTACGGTCATCTCCAGTTGCCGCTGTCGCTGGCGCTTGTGCGCTCTGCTCACGTCTCCCCATCCTGCAGTATGGAAGCTTAAGTCTATTATACAGAACAAATGTTCGATTGTCAAGATCTTTTATGAAGGCTTTTTGTCCAGGCGCAGCGGATGTGTTACAATATTTGAATCAGGTCGAATAAAGTACCGACAATTGTTTGCTTTTCGACCCTTGTTGATGGGAAATCCGAATGCACAAAGGGAAACTCTTTTTGCGCACGATCGTAGCCAGAGCCTATCCGCGGATCATCGGCGCCAACCGCGAGAAGAGCTGGATATTCTTTGATACTTTCTTGCCCTTGCTGGCGACTTCGGCGTACGTTTTCTTCTATCGGGCCATTCACGCTCCGGAGGAGTACATCGGCCTGGTGGTGGTCGGTGGAGCCATGACCGCGTACTGGCTCAATGTCTTGTGGTCCATGAGTTCGCAACTGTATTGGGACAAGGAAGCCGGTAATCTGGCGCTCTATATCGCCGCTCCGACCTCGATGATGGCGATTCTCCTGGGCATGGCGGTGGGCGGTCTGGTGATGACAACCATGCGAGCGGTGGCGATCATTGCCGCCGGATGGCTCCTCTTTGACGTCCAGTTCTCGTTCGCCTACTGGGAGGTCTTGCTCCTGACCTTTGTTATCACCATGGCCGCTCTGTATGGCATGGGGATGTTGTTTGCTTCCCTGTTTCTCCTCTTTGGACGCGAGGCGTGGCATATCTCGAATCTGCTTCAGGAACCGATCTACCTTGTTTCCGGCTTTTACTTTCCGGTCAAGGCCTTGGGCTTCTGGATAGCAGCCGCCGCCTCCCTGATCCCGCTGACCCTGGGGTTGGATGCCATGCGTCAACTCTTGTTTCCCGGCCACCCGACGTTCGGTTTTCTTAGTGTGAAAATTGAGATCGGGGTGTTGGCCGGATTGGCGCTGATCTTTATTGTCCTGAGCAAGTTCGCGCTGGACTATCTAGAGAAACTGGCCCGGCAACAGGGCCGGCTGACCGAACGAAGGCGTTAAATGTCTGGAGTGAATCGAGCCTTTCTCAGTTTCCGCGTGGCGACCTGGTTGGGCTGGCAGATCGAGTCCAACTGGACGGATCCCTTTCTGTTCTTTGTCTACTCGATTATCAAGCCGGTGACCAGCGTCATGATCCTGGTGGTGATGTATTGGGTGATCACCCGAACCGATACGACCAGCCCCTACTTTGCCTATATGTATCTGGGCAATGCAGCGTACATTTACGTCGGCAGCATTCTGGTAGGGGTCAGTTGGGCGGTGATTGATGACCGGGAGCACTATCAGACTCTCAAGTATATCTACGTCTCGCCCATCAAATTTTACTTTTATCTGTTGGGCCGGGGCATGGCGCGCTTTCTCACCGGCACTCTGTCGGTGGTCATTACCATGGGGTTTGGCCTCCTGGTCCTCCGCCTGCCTATCCGACTCGGTGAGATAGACTGGCCGTTGTTCGCCGTCTCGATGATCCTCGGGTTGGCGAACCTGGCTTTGATGGGCCTCCTGCTGGGTGCCGCCACCCTCCAGATGGCCCGGCACTTCTGGAGTGTGGGAGAGTCGGTAGCCGGGGCACTCTACCTGCTATGCGGTGCGGTATTTCCGATCGATGTACTGCCTGCCTGGTTGCGGCTGTTGGGTTATCTCCTACCCCCCACCTATTGGCTAGAATTGCTGCGTCGGGCGGTATTGGGTTCTGAGGTGAGCCTGGCGATCAGCCCCAGCTTAGCTGGCCTGGGGGATGGTCAATTGTTCCTTATCTTACTGGGAGCAACTTTGCTGAACGGAGTGGTTTCGATCTACTTTTTCCGCTGGTCGGAACACCGCGCCCGGGAGAAAGGGTTACTGGATATGACGACCCACTACTAAAGGCGGTTCTTCCTGAATTTGCCCCTGACTCTGTTCTGTGCGATAATGGGATTATGGTCGATGAACAGGCGCCTTTGAGCGACCGGGAGCTGGAGATCGTACGGTTGTTGGCCACGGGGGCCACAAACCAACAGATCGCCCGAGAGTTGGTCATCAGCGTCAACACCGTCAAAGTCCACCTGCGGAATATCTATACCAAGCTCGGCGTTGCCTCTCGGACCGAGGCGACCATGGTCGCGGTGCGAGAAGGATGGGTCAAGGTCCCTCAGCCGGCCGCTCAACTTGAGGGTGAGCCATCTGAGAGGCTGGCGGAGCCTCTCCTTTCCCCTGCTCTCCCGGCTGTAGACCGGTGGCCGCCTGTGTCCCTCGCCAAGCGGATCAGCCTGCTGGTGGCGATTCTGCTGGTCAGCATCGCCCTTTTTGTGCCCCGCATCCTTCGGAGCACGAGCAATGGCCGAGGAAGCGATCCGATTGGGAGCGTCTTTCCCACTGTCTCGGCCGGGCCAGCCGTCGGGCGCTGGCACACCCGGGCGCAGATGCCCACACCCCGCACCGATCTGGCCGTGGTGGAGTATGGAGGCCTGATCTATGCGATCGGAGGGGTGAGCAATGAGGGAGTGACGGGCAAGGTCGAGGTGTACGATCCTCGTGCAGACTCCTGGACCTCCCGTCGGGCCAAACCCACACCGGTGGGATTTGTCGCTGCGGCGGTGATAGGAGACAAAATCTACGTGCCAGGAGGGATCGGAGTCGATGTCCAGCCCCAGAATGTGTTGGAAGTATATGATCCCGTTCAGGATCGGTGGGAGACCCGCGCCCCTATGCCCGAAGCGCTGGGGGCCTACGGTCTGGCCGTCCTGGACAACCGATTGTACCTGTTCGGTGGCTGGAACCAGGGGAGATATGTAGCCTCGGTTTTCCTGTACGATCCCCAGACCGACCGCTGGTCCGTTCTCAAGCCGATGGCAAGAGAACGAGGCCTTCTGGGAGCGGTTGCTCTGGGCGATCGCATCTACCTGGTCGGGGGGTACGACGGCGTCAACGAATTCGACTCGTGTGAGGCATATGATCCCAGGACTGAGACGTGGGCTTCTTGCCCGTCTATGTCCATGCCACGGGGTGGATTGGCCGTCGTCGCCTTTCGGGAACACCTGTACGCCATTGGTGGTGGCATGACCGGGTACCTGGCTTTCAACGAGAGGTACGATCTCCGGATCGGACAATGGAACCGGATCGAAACACCGGTCACCGGACAGTGGCGGGGTTTAGGAGTAGCGGCGGTCAGTCCCTATCTCTATGCCATTGGCGGTTGGAGTGAGCGCGCCCTCAGCGTCAACGAAGCCTATCAGGCCCTATTCCAGCTCACTTTGCCGTGAACTCAGAGCCCTTGACTGCCTGAAGTGTGGGGCTGATCGATTCCTGAACGGCTATCAGCCAGCCTCGGCCAGTCGTTGGCCGTACCATTTCTTGTAATACTCGCGGTATTCGCCGCTCTTGATCTTGCGCCACCACCATTCATTCTCTACGTACCACCGCACCGTTTTTTCCAGGGCCTGTTCAAAGGTGTGGCGGCTCTGCCATCCCAGGCGGCGGATTTTGTCCACGTTCAGTGAGTAGCGCCGATCATGGCCCGGTCGGTCGGTGACATGGCGGATCAGGCTGTACGGCTTGCCCAGCAAATCGAGGATGGCCCGAGCCATCACCAGGTTCTCCGTCTCTTCCCCCGTACCGAGGTTATACACTTCGCCGATTTGACCCCGGTGCAGTACCACATCAATGCCCTCGCAGTGATCGATGACATACTGATAGTCGCGCATCTGCCGCCCATCGCCGTACAAGGGCAAGGGTTGGTCATCCAGGGCGTTGGTGATGAACAACGGGACGACCTTTTCCGGGTACTGGTAGGGCCCGATGTTGTTCGAGCCGCGGGTGATCGTCACCGGCACGCGGAAACTGTGATAGTAGGCCAGGCATAACAGATCACCGCCGGCCTTGCTGGCCGAATAGGGGCTGCGGGGCTGAAGGGGGTCCGTCTCCAGCGAGGATTTGCCGGGCGGGATCTCGCCATAGACCTCGTCGGTAGACACCTGATGATAGCGCTCGATGCCGTATTTCTTGGCTGCCTCGAGCAACACATAAGTCCCGTACACATCGGTCCGGATGAACGCGTCGGCTTCCATCAGCGAGCGGTCTACGTGCGTTTCGGCAGCAAAGTTGACGATGGTGTCAATGTCATGCGCTTGCATCACCATGTCCACAGCCGTCGCATCGGCGATATCGCCCCGAACGAAGGTATAACGGTCTGGAAAACGTTGGGCAACGTCCTTCAGATTATCCAGATTACCGGCGTAGGTCAGCTTGTCCAGCACGACGATATGATAATCGGGATATCTCTCCAATAGATACCGGACAAAGTTCGAACCGATAAATCCGGCTCCGCCGGTGATCATCAGGTTTCTCATGACTGGCTCAGCTCCTCAGACTCCTAGCATCCGTCGCAGTCGTCGTATCACCTTGTCAGGTCGGGCGTAGCGCCCCCACAAATACCGAATCTGCCGGCGAGCGGCATTGATCGGTTTGCGCCGCTGACTCTCCTTGAGCGCCCATTGCAGGAACTCGGGGTCCTGGCCCTTGACCTTGATCTCCCACGGATTGCGACGATATTGATCGTGGCTGGTGATCAAGCTCAGATCATGCTCCAGACAATAGTCGTACAGGTCACTGCCGGGGTGGGGCGTATAAAAGGCGGGGCTGTACCAGTCAGGGTCAATCTCTTTCAGCATCGAGATCGTATCCATGACCTCTTCTCGGGTCTCGGTGGGGATGCCCAGCATGTAATTGGCCCAGATCTTGATGCCATACTTCCGGCAGATGCGGGCGGCAGCCAGGTTTTTCTCCCTGGTGGTGCCTTTGCGCAGGAACCGCAACACCCGATCATTTCCGCTCTCAAAGCCGATAAAGTAGCCTTTCAGCCCTACCTGGGCCATCCGTTGCACCATATCCTCGTGGCGGACGATAATGTCGGCCCGGCTTTGGCAGAAGAAAGGTTGGGTGAACCCCTCGGCTTGGTAGAGATCGCAGAATTCCAGCACCCACTCCCGGTTCTCGGTCAGGCAGTCATCATGGAACATAAAGCTGGCAAAGTGATACCGGTCCCGCAGCAACTTGAGTTCGGCGATAATATTCGCCGGGCTGCGTTTGCGGACGCGGCGGCCAAAGAGCAACCGCTCCGCCGGCTGACAAAAGTTGCAATTGTACTGGCATCCGCGTCCGGCAATGATCGTCAGAAACGGCGCCGGCAGATCGGGCACAAAAGGCACTTCGGGAGAATCCAGGGTATAGCCATATTTGCGCCACTCGTTCAAAAAGAGTTCCCGATCCGGGAAGGGCAAGGCATCGAGATCGGGCATCTCGCCCTCGAGAATGCGGTTCTCGGGATGGCGTCCGTCCCGTAGTTCTCCCAGCAGCCACGGGAAGGTGATCTCTCCCTCACGGGTTACCACATAGTCAAAATGAGGGATTTGAGCCACTTCGTCCACCATGATCGTTGGATGCGGCCCACCGACGACCGTGACCGTCTCCGGCAGCGATTCCTTGATGATCTGGGCGGCCGTGGTCGCCGGGTTGTAATCCACACTCATCATCGTCAGGGCGGCGACGTCCGGCCGGCGCCGATACAACTCCTCCCGGAACTCGTCCCAACCCGATAGCGCTCGGAGGTCGATCAGATTCACATCAAAGCCTTGGGCCTTGGCCGCACTGGACAGATGAGCCAGTCCATGGCTCACCCAGCCTGCCTCCATGCCCTTTCCCAGACTCTTGAATCCATACCCGGCGATGCCGGGATAGATCAACGACACTCTCATAGGTTTTGCCCCTCAAAACCGGTTGGATGGAGATGCCAGACAGTCACGACCTTTGCTTTTATGACACCGGGCTGTCTGGCATCTGTATCACCGCTGAAACTGGAAAACGGTCGATTATTTCCGCCGTTGCCAGCGTGTCAATTTGAGCATCTTGCGATGCTTGTGCTTGGACGCTTTCTTCTTGCGCCATTTCTTGACAGACCCCACATTTTCACCTCCTTTCAAAGTCAAATGGAATTGAGACAACGCCTCCGGATAGGATACACCCCAGTGTGCAAGGGGTTAAAGAATCCCCACCTGACTATGATCGCCCAGGGTCATTTTGAGGGCTTTGGGTTTGATGGGAGAGCGGGTGATCACCGCCCGTCGACCGATCAGGCTGTCCTCAATCCGATACGGGATGTCCAGGATCTTGCTGTGCTCCAGCACGATACTGTGCTCGATCTCGCTGTTCTCGATCAGGACATGGTGATAGATCGAGGTAAATGGCCCGACGTAGGAATTGACGATGCGCGAATCTTCGCCGATGATGGCCGGACCGCGGATGCGACTATTGATGATTTCGGCCCCCTTTTCCACGGTGACCTTGCCATTCACCTGCGAATCTCGGTCAACGTAGCCTTCAATGCGGGGTTCGATCTCGTCCAGGACCAGATCGTTGGCCTCCAGCAGGTCGCCCGGTGCGCCGGTGTCAATCCACCATCCACGGTGGATATAGGGATAGACCTGGTAGCCCTGATCGACCAGGTATTGGATGGCATCGGTGATCTCCAGCTCCCCCCGCCAGGAAGGCTTGATCGCCTGTACGGCCTCCCAGATGTGCTCATCGAACATATAAATGCCCACCAGGGCCAGGTTGCTGGGTGGATTGCGCGGCTTTTCCACGAGGCGGATGATCTGGCGGGTATCCGGGTCCAGTTCCGCTACTCCATACTGAGAAGGGTTCTCCACCGGCGTCAACACGATCTGGCAATTGTAGTTGCTGTTTTCGAATTGACGGATAAGCCCGGAAATCCCTCCCTCGATGACATTGTCGCCCAGGAACATCACAAACTTGTCGTTCCCCAGGTAATGCTGGCTCACCTTGACGGCATGAGCCAGTCCCAGCGGTTGCTCCTGACGGATATAGGTGATCTTGACCCCCCAGCGGCGGCCGGTGCCGACCGCCTCTTTGATCTCGTCGGCGGTGTCGCCGACGACAATGCCGATGTCGTCGATGCCTGCGTCCCGGATCGCTTCGATCACCCGGAAAAGGACCGGCTTGTTCGCTACCGGGACCAACTGTTTGGCGCTCGTATAGGTGATCGGATAGAGACGCGTTCCCTTTCCACCACTCAGGACCAGACCTTTCATCGTCCTCATTCTCCTTTGAGATTCTTTACGATGGCTTGGGCGATCTGTCGTACCAACGCCTCGTCAGATGACGGATGGGAGGAGGCGGAAGTCTGAGGCACGGGCAGCTCATAATCATCGCCGAACACGCAGATCGAGCAGCCTTCACACAGATCTCGTCCCTGGCGCTGCAAATAGGCCCGGCGCATCTCGGCCAGCTTCTGCACGGCCTGCGGGGACAGAGTGCGCACCCGGCCCAGTTGATGAGCAGCCAGCGTGATCTGGGCGGTTTGTTCCACTTTCTCCAGACGCAGGTAGGCCTCCCATAAAGTCCGGCCTACGGTCAGACTGCCGTGGTGAGCCAAAATGATCGCATCGTACTGGCGTATCGCCTGGCGGATGCTATCCGGCACTTCAGGAGTGCCTGGTGTGGCGTACTCGGTGGTAGGGATGCCCCCCAGGGTGACGATCACTTCGGGCACGACACATCGAGCCAGAGAAACCCCGGCGATGCTAAACGCGACGGCCAAAGGCGGATGGGCATGGATCACTGCATGGACATCAGGCCGCTGACGATAGACTTCCAGGTGCATCAGGATCTCAGAAGATGGTCGCTGTCCTCGACCCCGGCCGGAAGGGCGTGACACATCTCCATGATCCAGGTGCACCACCAGCAGGCCCTCGGCAGAGAGAAACCCCTTGCTCTGGCCACTCGGAGTCACCAGCAACCGGTCAGGACCTAACCGGGCCGACAGATTCCCATCGGTGGAAGCAACATACCCGCGCTCCCAGATCAACCGGCCGATCCGGACCATCTCCTGCCGCAATTCGTATTCGGGGATATATGGTTCCGATTTACTGTGGTTAGACAACGCGGTTCCCGATTCCATATGCAGTCGGATATCCCAATCGGTGGTCAGGAGATCTGGGCTTCAAATGAGGAACCGTCAAGGGTCACCTCGTCGATGATCCCGACGATCACCGCCCGGATGGCGCCAAGCGGTTCACGGTCCAGAATCTGTCTGGCCGAATTGCCCTCGTCCAGCACCAACACCAGGTCCCCCACTCCGGCCTGGACCACATCCACCGCGATGTCGTACTTGCGCGTGGGTTGCCCGTTCAGGTCCAGTTTGTCCACCAACAACAACTTACGCCCTTCGAACAGTTCCTTCTTGATGGTGGCGACCACCGTACCGCTCACTCGTCCGATATACATGCGTCCACATCCACCTGGTCCACGATACCGGTAATAGCAAGGTCAACCGGCACAAACCATTCCGGTAAGGCCAGAGCGGCCTCCCGGCTGGCAATGACAAAGACCAGCTCCCCAGGGCCGGCCTGGGCCGTCCCATCCGCGGCAACCTGCGGTTCGCCAACGGGCCGCTGATATTTGTCCAGGGGTTGCACCACCAGGAACTTGACGCCTTCCAACCCCTCGGCCTTCCGCGTGGCCACTACCGTCCCAATGACCCGAGCCAGTTGCATCTCACAAAATCTTTTCTCGCATCTGGTGGTGCAGTTGCGGGATTACGACGGAGCGGATCAGCAACCCCTCTTGCTTTACCAGTTCGACACCGGCCGCCACCGAAGCCTCCACATCGGGAACGGTGCCTTCCATCAGGACAAAGCTCTTGCCTCCCAGGCCGTTCGCCAGACGGATCTCCAGCAATTGCACGTCGGTGGCCTTGGCGGCAGCATCGGCAGCGACAATGCAGATGGCTGCTGTCACCGTCTCGATGATCCCCAGTGCCTCGTCGCCCCGCGGAGGAGCCGAGCTCATCAGCGCAGGAAAGACGGAAGGGTGCACATTCGGCAACAGCAACTGGTCCACCAATGTATCCGCGGCGGTGTCTACCCCGACCTGAAATGACTCGCGGACCGGGCCGATCTCGCCGCCGATCAACACCATGTACTTGCCAGGACAGATCGACCGCGCCTCCAGGAGTTGGACAGGGGCTTTTTTCACCATCGCATCGCCAACTAGTATCCCAAGGGCGATGCTGTTCGTCTCGACGAGAGCAATAGCCGGTTCTAGCATTCCAGGTTCTTCCTACTCGGTCAAACAGAGACATTCGAGACGCGCCCGATTCACCAGAATCGCTTCGCTGTCCAAAACGATCTCTGGGATTTCAGCGCTGACCGCCCTCGCCTCGGTCAGGACCAGGAAAGAATCAAAGGCGGCCGGCGAAAAGGTCCGCCAATCCAGACGGTGCGGGCCGACGAATTTGCCGTGGACCTCAAACCTCGGCACGATGGCAACCGCTTGATATTGATGAACGGTGTAGCGACTGCGATCCGGCGCTCGAGTCTCCCGGAGAGGCACCAGGACAAAACTCAGGTTTTCTTTGGCCAGATAGGCCACCGGGGCGCGTGTCTGCACCTCCTGTCTGTAAAACTGAAACACCTCGACGTCGAACAATACCAAGAAAGACTGCGATTTGTCGTTCAGCAAGTCGCTCAACGGTTTGAGCCCTGTCTCAACCTCGCCCACAATCTGGTGGGCGGTCGTAAAGAATCGAGCTCTCACCAAGCTACTGGATGTCATGGCACTCACCCCTCTCCCCTCATTCAGGTGCATCCATTCTTTTCAGGCCGTGATTTCTATCAAATCCGATTCCACCCTTGAGATCCGGCCTGCGATAGAGGCATGAATATTCGCCCCCAATTCACCCTCCGGAATACGGGCCAGCAGATCGCCGACGGCTACCTGCTGTCCGACCCTCACCACCGGCTGGGCTGGCGCTCCAACATGTTGACGCGTAGGAATCGTCACTTTGGACGGTCGGTAATCTGCCTCATCGAGAGGGCATACCTGGTGCTCCCATTCTGTCAGCCCGAGCCGGGCGATCAAGCGATGAGTGGGTACTAACCGGTACTCGCGGGTCGGATGCGGTCGAAAATGAGTCCGTTTATGGACCTCGTTCACCCAACCTTGCGTCCGAAGCTCTTGCTTGATGGCGAGATAGTACGCCATCGGTGACAGCTCTAACGGGCAGGCGTAGGCCTCACACAGGCGGCACTCACAACAGAGCACCGCTGCTGTCACCTTGTCGCTCGGCCATGCCAGGCCATAGTTGATCGCTCGCATCACTTCATGAGGTCTCAAGTTATGTCCCAACAGATAGCGCGGGCAGAGATCGGTACACGCCCGGCACTGATCACAGGTCGAAATCCCCCGGCGCACCCATGAAGCCCTGGATCGGGTCAGGAAACGCACGACCGCGCTATCGCGAGGCAACACCAATAACCCGCTCGTTGTCTTGGTCACTGGTTCCTCGAGATCGGCCACCACTCGACCCATCATCGGCCCACCCATCACGACGGCATAGTCGTCCGCGGTACGCCGTGACCAACGGGGTGGTTGGATCCCACCGGCCCACGTCAATACCTCTCGGACGGAGGTTCCCACCGGAACCCAGAGGGTAATCGGTCGGGCCACTGCGCCCGCGACCGTGAGCAAACGATGGGTAATCACCGCTCCTTTAGCGGCCCTGGCAATGTTAAACAACGTTTGGACATTTTGCACCAGGCATCCTACGTGCAATGGCAGACCTGTCTCCGGCACCAGACGCCCGGTGACTTCGTAGACCAGGACGAATTCATCGCCGGCTGGATACCGGCTATCCAGCAGCCACAGAGTGACTTCCTTGTGCCCTGACAGGGAGCCGATGACTCGCTGAAGAGCCGCAACGGCCGTCCGGTATTCTCGTTTGAGGGCCACGATCCCGCGCTGAGCGCCGGTCGCCTCCATGGCCAACTGCAAGCCCCGCACGATTTCCGCTGCCCGGCTTTCCATCAGCCGCTGATCGCATTGCAGGAGCGGATCGCATTCGGCTCCATTGGCAATGACCGTATCCACTCGGGAAGCAAGCTTGACATGGGTCGGGAACCCTGCTCCCCCAGCACCGACGACCCCTGCGGACCGCACCGCCTCAATCAGTTCATGCGCCATATTTCAGGCCAATGCCTCCGGAGGGGGTCAGCGCAAAATGAAAATGGCCGTCACTAACCTGGCGGCCAAGATCGGTACAGGACCATCCCACCAATGAGACTCGCTTGCCGTTCACTCCCCTCTGTACCCATCTCCTGTAGACCAGCGCCAAGCGCATACATCATACCATTGTTTGGCGGCCTTGGCAAATAGTTCTCGGAGGGTGTGTCACAGCACCTCCCGGATCACGCGCGCTAGAGTCGGCAGGTGCAGCAGCATATTCGCATAGCTGGCATTAGCCATCGGGCAGGCGCACTCTTGGGCAGCGATGCTTTTGCGCAAACGGCGTATCTGCCCTTCCCGTTCAAACCAGATGGGCCGCAGGTCATAACCGGTCTGGTGCAGGTTGCCGACCGCCTCGGCGCGAACACAGCAGGTCCACACGTCGCCGTTGGGCGCGATGTGACCGCTGGCCCAACCGGCCTGGCAAGGGATCACCTGGGTCTGCTGTTGAAGGATGGATTTGGCCAGTTGATAATATTCAGCCCGAAAGGCCTGGGTGAAACGGGCGGTTCCTTTCGCATGCGCCGCCCTGGCCCGTTCCGACAAATAGTCGGCGATGGGCGCATATTCATGCGGGGCTGGGGTGATGTCCCAACCAACAGTGTCCAGCTCGACCCGCTCTTCGGCGACCTCGGTAATATACGAGTCAGGGTGCAGAAATTCCAGGCCTTCGACAATGTCCCGAATGCGATGGGTGTTGAACCTGGAGACCACGGTGTGAATGCTGAGCACCAGGTTGTTGTGCCTGTTCCGGAGTTCCTTCAGCCCCTGCCACGTTTCCAGAGCTCGGGCCCAATTCCCTGGCACCTGACGGATTTCATCGTGCTCGGGACCGATACCATCTATCGAGAGGTTAATGCCGATCTGAGTGGACGTGGCAGCCGCACAGATCTGGTCAACGTGATCCAGGATGCGGTCGGTCAGCAGCCCGTTCGTCGGGATGGTAATAATCCCCGGTCGGCAATCCAGGCTGGCGATCACTATTTCATGGAAATCGGTCCGGAGAAACGGTTCACCCCCGGTAAAGGTCAAATAGAAAGGAGCGCGGCCAAGCCTGGCGAAAATCCGGCGCCATTCTTCGGCCGACATTTCCTCGCTGGTTCTCCGCCATACACCGCAGGTTTTGCACCGACTGTTGCATCGAAAGCTGAGGCTGATGACCAGACTGAACGGCAGCAGTCTGGGCCACCCCAGGCGAAAGAAACTCCAATAAAGCGGCAACCTGGGGAGGAGCTCGAACATACTGAATCCATCATGACGCCCTAAAGAATCTGGCAGCATTCTAGCGGGGCAGTCCGATTTTGTCAAGGCCCGGAGTGCCCGTCGTTGGGGTGAGTAAATCGGGGTGATGCGGGTCGTCACCGTCCTCTATCTTTGCGGAGACAGACAGGGCTGCTGCCAAGTCCAGCACCCAATGGGAGTGGAGCCTTCAGCCGAACGGAATCACGCAGAATCCAGCTCAAGCTTCCACTCCTGGGCCGTTCTGAAAAGCTGCAGCGGGTTTGTCCATCTACTTTGCCACAGCTTTGCGGAGACAGATGCAGGGAGTTTGCGAAACGCAGAATCTATGATATAATCAAAGCCGATGTCATATTGTTAGAAAAAGTGAATGGCGCACTTTTTTCGTCATGAAATGTGAGAACCGGGTTCTGGGTCACAAGTCAACGAGGCGGCACGCGAGCGGCGGGATCATCCTGGTGGTGATGAGCCTGGCTCTGCTGGTGGGCTGTGCTCGCGAACAGCGTCGGACCCGAACTGTGGACGCTCCCACCGGTTCGCCAGCCAAGGCTTCACCCGTGGGCCCATCGGCGGCTACCTCCACCCAGGCCGTCGGGTTGCCGAACGTCGGTCCCCTGTTTGAACCGACCCCGCCTCCTCAGGTTTACGTCGTGCAGAGCGGTGACACTCTCACCGCAATCGCCTCCCGCTTTGGGTGTACAGTGCAGGTATTAATGGAGGCCAATCAGATCACCAACCCCAACCTCCTCCAGGTCGGCCAGAAACTTCAGATTCCGACCGTTCAGGCCGACGTGGGGCCCAGCGCGATCCTGTTGCCCGACAGCGAATTCGTCAACGGGCCGGCGTACGTGGACTTTGATATTGGCGCCTTTTGTGCGCGGCAGGGGAGCTGGCTCATCGGATATAGTGAGAGCATCGGCGGCCAGTTGCTCAGCGGACCGGAAATTGTGTCCCTGGTCGCCCATCGGTTCAGCCTCGGACCCCGGCTGCTGCTCGCCATTCTGGAGACACAGGGGGGATGGGTGACCGAGGCCAACCCTACGGGCCCGTCATTCTCTTACTCGATGCTGGCCAAGATGGCCGATCAACTGAATAAAGGCTATTATGATTGGCGGGGTCGAGGGGTGACCGTGATGACCTGGGAAGATGGTACAACCACCCGTTATGCGCCGACCCTCAACGCTGCCACGGCGGGTCTGCAATACTTTTTCTCGCTGCGCGCCACCAAAAGCGAATGGCAGAGATTGGTGGGTACAGGCCCCGGTAGTTTCCTGGAAACGTATCGCCGGCTGTTCGGCGATCCGGCACAATACGCGGTCGAGCCCCTGATCCCGGCGGATACGGCCAATCCCTCCCTCGTTCTGCCCTGGCCCAAGGGCGAGATGTGGTATTATGTGGGTGGACCACACGGCGGGTGGGGGGATGGGAGCGCATGGACCGCCCTGGATTTTGTTCCCGATGAGGGCTATCTGGGATGCCAGACGGCTGCCTCTTGGGCTACGGCAGCCGCGCCTGGGTTGATCATTTACAGCCAGGATGGACAGGTGCTGATCGATCTGGATGAGGACGGTCATGAGGAGACGGGCTGGGTGTTGTTCTACCTGCACGTGGCCTCTGCCGGGCGGGTGCCGGTCGGCACGCGCGTCCGAACCGGGGATCGGATCGGCCATCCGTCCTGCGAGGGTGGGTTCGCCGAGGCGACGCACCTGCACCTGGCGCGCAAATACAACGGCGAGTGGATCGCGGCTGATGGACCACTGCCGATGATCCTGTCTGGTTGGCAGGCCCGCTCCAGCGGGGCGCCGTATGAAGGAACCCTCACCCGGGGCCGAGAGGTGCGGACCTCGTGCGAATGCTGGGAACCAGGATATAACGGCCTGATCAGGGAGGAATAGGGAATCTAATCCATTGACGGACGTCATCACCAGCTTCCGGAACCCAAAGGTCAGGTATCTCCGGTCTTTGCGCCAGCGCAAGGTCCGGGAGCAGGAAGGGCGCTTCCTTATCGAAGGGCTTCGAATCGTAGAAGAGGCCTTGACGTGCGGAGCCCCGGTCGAAACTCTCATTTATGCACCATCCCTTTGGGTCAGTGATCGGGCTCAAGCGTTGGTGGACCAAGTAGAGCCTGCTCGCCATCTGGTGCTGTCGGCCGAGTTGTTCCGTAGCCTATCTGATCGGGACGATCCGCAGGGAATTGCGGCATTGGTCCGTATTGAGGATCGCCCATTGACCGACATCCGCCCCGCCGACGATCTGCTGGTCATCGTTGCCCATCAATTACGCGATCCGGGCAACCTGGGCACGATGATCCGCACCGCTGACGCGGTGGGGGCATCCGGGGTGGTGGTGATCGAACCATCCGTAGACCTGTATGATCCGCAGACCGTGCGGGCGACCATGGGGTCCCTTTTTGCCTTGCCTGTGATCCGGATCGAGAACGAAACTACCTTGTTCGACTGGTGTGATACCCTCAAGGCATCGGGACTCCCTTTGCTGGTGGTCGCGTCGTCCGCTCATGGGACAAAGCTTCATTTTGAGGTAGACTACCGTGGCCCGGTGGTACTCTTGATGGGTAACGAACGCTACGGCCTTCCCGATTCAGCCCGCCAGAAAGCCGATGTTCTGGTCCGTCTGCCTATGTTCGGACGGGCCACATCGCTGAACGTCTCGGCGGCAATGGCGGCTCTGGTCTACGAGATCGTCCGCCAACGGCAGGGGAAATGATCCGTGGGCTGGCTCAGGGGTGGAGCAGATAACGGCAGGAGCATAGCCACAGGCGAGCCGGGTCACCCGAGGTGGGGAGGGCAGCTTGCTTTATCGTGCGCCCAACGCTCGCTCAATGGCTTCCGCCGTCCAAGGTAGGACCTGGCTGCAGGCCCGCACCAGCCCCCAACAGCCGGTCATCATCATGTCTCCATACGGCACGGCCCAATAGGGTCGCAGAGCTGATCCGGTCAATAGCCCCCGACGAGGACCCGTCACGGCGACAAAATCCAGAGGGGCCGGGGTGGGGTCCAGCACCAGCGCGCCGTGACCATGCTCAGCAAAAAGCTCATCGTTGGATATGGTTCCTGTTGCCAGTTGACGTAGCAACTCCTCCAGGCGCGCAGGCGAAATCAGTCCGGTGTGGTGCTCGAACAACCCTGCCACGGTTCCGCCCCGGAATCGGAACGCCAGAGTATGAAAGTTGCCGATGTTAACCACAACCAGTTCCTCATGGGCGCGAACGCGCGGATCTTCTATTGCCCCCAAGACGGCAGCGGGAGCGGTATCCATGACCATCAGCGGCCGTCCTGCTGGGGCGGAGGCAGCCACCGCCTGAAATCGCGTCAGGCTGGGCGGGATTTCGTTCGCCGAGAAAGCGAATGCATTCAGCCCGGCGCCGGTTTGAATCCGCTCCGCCAGATACTCAAAGCGGAACAGACGGTCGCTGATACCTGGTGGCGCCGCCCCATGGTCAAACACGGCCACGGCCAGAACCTCGGCCCGATCCAGGTCTACCCCAAACGCGCCAAAGGCACGGACCAAGGCCCGGTAGTCGAAATCAAGCATCGTCAGGCGGTGCACGCCCCTCAGATTCGCAGCTTCATCTTCGCTTACTACCTCCACACCCATGGCTGCCACTTGGTCCAGATCGTCATCGAACGTCCGCGCAGCCTCAGGGGTGGCAAACAGACGGTAGCCGGCTTTCAGATGATCCTCAGCCGCCCAGGCACAAGGGCCTCCGCCCATCGTGACGCCGGTGAGCAGGAGCGCCTCACCCGCCTCAGTTGCGGCCCGAATCGCTCGCGCCAACAAGATCGTCGGCGAGGGCATCACCATTTTGAATGCATTCTCAGGTTCCTTTTCCGTATCAAACAACAGCACGTCCTGGGTACCGGTGCCGATATCGACAGCCAGAATCTGCATGGCTTCCTCTCCGAATCAGCTCACACCATTTTCAAAAGCAGCATATGCTCCAAGGATGGTCAAGAGTATAGCATGGAAAAGAGGCATGATCAAACTCACACCTCTTGAGGCAACATGCAGCGTTTTTTTGGAAGCCAGGTGCGTCTGTGGTATACTTGGCGCAAATGGGTGGAAGGCAAAAAGGGAGCAATTCTCCACCAGAATTTCCCCTTCTGGAGACCGTCTTGGTGATGTAGACCGGATCTGGAAACCCGCTCAAGGCGGACAATAGAGTCCAGCAAGGGCAGCGCGGGTTTTCAGAGAGACTCTTGGACGAGAGGACAAGAGAATGTTTGTCCGAATCGGTGCGGCTGAGTGTGTGATTATCCTTCTCCTGGTGTTCATCGTGGTGGGAGGTATCTGGATCAGCGTCCGGTTGCGGCGCGGATAAGCCTGTAAGCTACAAAGCACTGTCGGTCAGTCACTGACTGATAGTCAGTAACCTGCCTTCTGATTTTGCAGAATCCGAGAGCTGTGGTATAATGGTTTCATAGGGGTCGATGAAGCTCCGGAGGCTGGAAAGGGATCTTTCTTGAGAAGCTTTTTGGATGTCAAGAAGCAAGCAAGGAGGGGAGAGATCCAAGCCGGTGTGGAGAAAGAGATCCGGTTCTCAGGCTGGATGATGGTCGGTGTGCGTTCGCCTGATGATTATCGCTGCCCGGGCAATTTCCATCGAATTGCCTGGGCAGTTTTTGTTTGCCCAATGATAGGTCTGGCATGAACCCAGAATGGAGTGGGGAGATGGAGCCGATGATGGGGTGGATGGAGCAGGTGAAGGAGCTGAGTGGGCAGGAGGTTGGGCGGTGCTACTATTGTTTGCGCTGCACGGCGGGGTGTCCGTCGGCGTATGCCATGGACTACAGTCCGGCGCAGGTATTGCGGCTGGTGCAGTTGGGGCAGAAGGAGGTGCTGCTGCGTTCATCGGCGATCTGGCTATGCATTGGGTGTGAGACATGTGGGACGCGCTGTCCGAACGGGGTGCATGCCGGGGCGGTGATGGATGCGTTGCGGCAGATGGCGGTGCGGGAG
>JAGVRI010000013.1 GCA_018606645.1 Chloroflexota bacterium | reverse complement strand
GTTCACCAACTCCTTGCGCAGACCGATGCCAAAGGCGAGTTCCCGCGCCTGGTAGGCTTGCAGGCCGAGGAAGGGGTGGATGGCAACCTTGACGATCCGCTCCGGTGTGGTGCGGGCGACTTCTTCGATCTCGACTCCTCCCTCGGCAGAGGCCATGATCACCGGGCGGCGCTGCGCCCGATCGATCACGATGCCCAGGTAGATCTCGGTAGCAATGTCCGCTGCCTCATCAACCAGTACCTTCTTGACCACCGAGCCCTTGATCTGCATCCCCAGGATCTGATCGGCGATCTCTTCAGCCTCGTCGGGATCATCGGCCAGACGGATTCCGCCGGCCTTGCCCCGCCCGCCCACCAGCACCTGGGCTTTGATGACCACCCGTTTGCCCAGGCGGGCGGCGATCAACCGGGCCTGTTCCGGCGTGGTGGCAACGTCGCCCTGGGGGATGGGAATCCCATACCGGGCAAAAATCCGCTTCGACTGATATTCGTGCAGTTTCAAATTTTCCTCCTGCTACCAAGGTCTCGGAAACAATATGGAGCCAGACACACTCCCGGCCCCCAACCAGCTCAGGGTCGAGCAGCATCGCTGGCTCCTTTGTTCATGACCAAACACCGGCCTTTCTGGGAAGGGCAACCTCCTTGGTCTGTTCAAATCAATGATTCTCAATCGCCTCGCCCCGTTGCGAAGATGACCACAATTCCATTATATCATGTCGGGGCACCGGAGGCAAACCGGAAAAATGCCTTGGCTTGTAGGTGCCGGGCGATCCTCTGATGGGGGGAGCCTTCACACAGAGCAAACAGTCCGGCTGAAGCCTCGACCCCTGGGCGAAGGGAAGCCCTCTGGCAAAGCCTTGGGGCCATCCTGATCGCCATGGCATCCAGAAATCTGTCAGGTGCGGTTCTGACTGCTCACCGGATCGATTTGTAGATTACGGGGAGCGACACCGCGTAGCGCTGGGGAAGCGCCCCAATCTTTTGCGAGAAATATACTTCCTCTTCCAGGAGACTGTCTCCACTCCAGAATTCCTCTTGCCATACCAGGGCCGGTCCGTCTGCACCCAGGGCCAGTACCGGGTAGCGGCTGGCGGCCGCCGAAGAGAACACCTTCTCTTCAGGCCCCCAGGTCATTCCGTCGCCGGACCGGTAATAGATGTCCAGATCGGTGTGGGCGCCGTCGCTAAAGACTCCTTCGCTCCAGGCCAGATGGAGGGTGCCGGTCGGGCTGACGGTCAACCAGAACCCGTCCACCCCCTGATCGGGGTTGTAGGAAATCACCTGGGTGTGGGTGATGGACCAGGTCTCGTCCTCCATCACCCGCTCCCAGATGGTCGAGAACTGCGATTCATCAGAGAACGGGCTATCGGGATCGGACCAGAGGAAGTGGAGCCGGCCCTGCCGGTCAAAGGCCAGACCGACCTCGTCCGCAACGCTGGTGGTGGACGAGAGGTTGAGCGCCTCGCTCCAATCCAGGCCGTTGAAGGTCAGGTAATAGGCATCGTAGAAAAAGGCATTGTACCCGGTCTGATTGCTGTTGGGCCCGAAAGCGGCGGCGTGCAAAATACCTCCATCTTCTGGATCGGGAACCACCTGCTCGAGCGCCACCGGGAGGAAAGCCCAGGGAGTGACCGCCGACCAGGCGCCGTTCTGGAACCGCGCCGTCCGGTACCCGGTCCCCCAGGTAACAAATAACAGGATGCCATCGGTTGTCTGGACCGGGATCAACCCGAAATGGCCCGGAGAGCCGGGAAGGTAGGCGCTGTCATGAAACAGGACCGCCTCTGGAGACCAGGACGAGCCGTTCCACACGCGCCAGAGCACGTCGTGGCCGCTGCTGGGGGCTCCCTGCGAAACCCCATACGTCCGCGTCCAGATGAGCAATCCAGAACCCTGCCCGTCAAAGACGAGCACCGCGCCCCCATCGCGCTGCCACGGTTCGGATTGGGAGAGGTTCTCGACAGGTAGCCAAGTCCGCGCGCTGCGAACCCACCGCCGGCCCAGGACCTCCTCCTGCTCTGCTACCCCGTCATCGGTCCAGACGGCCCAGAGGTCGCCGGTGGTGGGATCGCTGGCCAAGGTAGCCAGGAACGATCGGCCAGGCCGGTCAGATAGATTGACAGCCGGAGTCCAGCTCGGCATTTCGTCCGCCAGGACCAGAACCCCGGAACAAGCGACAAAGCACAGGGCCACCGCCAGACGCAGGAACAGTATGCTGCCGTTCCAGATTTTAGACAGAAGCATTGGATATGCCTCCTCACCAGGCTGCTCCCTGATCAGGCCAGCCAAGACAATATAGCAGGGTTTCCGGGCCTCCACAAGACGATGCCGCTCAAGCTTCCACTCCTGGGCCATTCCGCAAAACCGCGCCGGGCCTGTCAACCCACTTTGCAGCGGCTATGGTGCGCTCATGGTCAGCCCGGACAAGGGATGAGCTCAGGCTCGAGGTAGGGTAAAGCGAAAAGTGCTGCCCTGGCCGGGCGTGCTTTCGGCCCAGATCCGGCCCCCCATGGCCTGGACCAGACTTTGGGCCACCGACAGGCCCAACCCGGTCCCACCCTCCCAGCGGCTATCGCGCACGCGGGAGCGTTCGGCCCGCCAGAACCGGTCAAAGACATGGGGCAGGTCGTCCGGAGCGATCCCTTCTCCGGTGTCCGCCACGGCAAACTCCACTGCGCTGCCAATGGGGGAAGCCGTGATCGTGACCGATCCTCCAGACGGGGTGTGACGCAGGGCATTGATCAGCAGGTTGCGCAACACCTGGGCCAGTCGGTCGGGGTCGGCCTGGACCGCCGGCAAGTCCGGGGACAGTTGCACCTGCAACTGGACGCCCTGGGCTTCGGCAGCCAGCGCCAGGGCGTCCACCGTGGTGTGGAGGACGGCGGCGGTATCGGTCGGCTGCAGGGCCAGGCGCAACTGGCCGGCATCGGCCAGAGCCAGGTCTCGCAGATCATCCACCAAACGGCTGAGTAACCGGGTTTCATCATACAACCGGGAGATTTCGGCCTTGTCCAGCGGATAGACGTCGTCGAGGATGGCACGCAGGTTGCCCTGCAGCACGCTGAGGGGAGTTCGCAGTTCGTGGGCCACGTCGGCGATCAGATTTTGCCGCTGTCGCTCCGCCTCTTCCAATGCGGCAGCCATTTCATTGAAAGCGCGGGCTACCTCGGCCAATTCCGCACTGCCCTCGACCTGCACCCGGCGGCTGAAATCCCGACCGGCGAGGCTCCGTGCGGCGGTGGCCAGTCTGTGCAAGGGAGCGGTCAGGCTGCGGCTCAACGCCAGACCGAGCAACACCCCCAACCCTCCGACCAACAATGCACTGATTATCAATAACCAGCGCAAACTGCGCAGAAAACTCTGCTCCAACGGTCCCAAAACAGCCAGATGCATCGGCAGGGCCATGACCAACTGGCCCACCATCTCGCCTTCGACCTCGATCGGCTGGGCAATCGAGAGCTCTTCCCTGGTCAGTTGTCGACCGGGGCGCCCTTTGATCCCGTCATAAATCACTCGTCCTCGCGGATCGGCCAGGATGAGTTGCGGCAGACCCTCGCGCATACCCATCGTGCCGCGCATCATGCCGGGTGCTGGGCCGCGCAGGGTGGGCACTCGTTCCAGGTAAAACTCAATCCCGCGCCAGCTTCCCTGAAAGCGATAGTAGTCGGCCAGGCGCTCGATGAGCGACTGAGGCGGGGCGATACCGCTGTAGACCAGGTACTGGCGGAACTGACGACCAGCCGTCAGGTTGGCCAGCACGGCGACGATGCTCACCGTCAGCCACACCACCAGCGCAAAGGCCAGGGTAAGGCGCACCCATAATCGGTTCATCCGTGCATCATCCAATCCACCGGAGGTATAACCAACCACGGGCGACAGGACGGCCCGGTTCTCACGAGGGTTCCCTCAAGCGGTAGCCTACCCCAAAGACGGTCTCGATTATATCGGCGGCTGCGCCCGCTTCGTCCAATTTGCGGCGCAAGTTCTTGATATGGCTGTCCACTGTCCGTTCCAGGCCCTCGTAGCTATATCCCAGGCCCTTCTCGATCAACTCGAGGCGGGTGAGGACATGACCTGGATGCTCCGCCAGGGCGCGGAGCAATGCAAACTCGGTCGGCGTCAGGCGGAGCGGCTGGCCGTTGACCAGCACCTGATGGGCCGCCAGGTCGATGGTCAACTCGCCCACCTGAAGGACCTGGGGCGAGGTCAGTTCGCCCTGAGCGCGGCGTAACACCGCCCGGACGCGAGCCATGACCTCGCGCGGGTTGAATGGCTTGGTGACATAGTCATCGGCTCCCAGCTCCAGGCCCACGATCTTGTCCTGGTCTTCAACGCGGGCGGTGAGCATCACGATGGGGATGTTTTTAAGCGTCGGGTCACTCCGGATAATGCGGGTTACATCCCAACCATCGCGGTCGGGCAGCATCAGGTCGAGGATCACCAGATCGGGGCGTTCGCGGCGAAGGATGTGGAGCGCCGTCTCCCCATCGTACGCAGTCAACACTTTGTAGTTGCTCTGTTCGAGGTAGGCGCTCAATAGTCGGACGATCTCCCGATCGTCATCCACCACCAGAATCCGTTGAGCCATCGCGGTCGCCCTTCTTTCCCATCCACGAGACGACGCGGCTACTCCTCGGCAGAGGGCGGGCCTGGCGTGGGCTTGATCTGCACCCCGCGCCAGCGAGCCCGCTCCACCTCATCGGGGAAGCGGGACAGGATGACAGCCAATTCAGGCAACTGGACCTGGTCCCCAGGCTCCAGGCCGGACTTGTCCTCTTTTTCGATCACCGGTTTGGCCGGCAGACTAAAGATACCGATCTCATCTCCCGGGCGATGATACCGGCTCTCTACATAGGCCATGCCCAGAATCCAGCCCTCCACATCCACGGCGGCGCTGGTAACCCAGCCAATGGCACGGCCTTTGCGGTTGACCACCGGATCGCCGGTCTTGGGCATCCGCACCCCTCGCTCCTTCATGCGGAAGCGGACAACTTCCATGGTGCGTTCCTTCTCGCGGGCCAGATGAGCAGTCCGGCCGATAAAATAGGGCTTATGAAGTTTGACATAGGAGCCAAAGCCGGCCCCCACAGGTGAGATATCGTACGGCCCGGCCAGTTCATGGCCATAGAGGGGCAGGCCGGCCTCAGTCCGGGTCGAATCCCGCGCGGCCAGCCCACAGGGTTGCAGGCCGAAGGGACGGCCCGCCTCCAGCAATCGTTCCCAGAAGGCCAGCGCCCGCTCCGGATGGACAAAGATCTCGTATCCCACCTCTTCTCCGGTGTAGCCGGTGCGGGCGATGATCAAGTCAAAGCCGGCCAGTTCACATTCGATCAGGTTGGTCCGGCGCAGGCGCGCCAACCGGTCCTTCAGACGGGGATCGGCGGTGAGGCTCTGGAGAATGGACAGGGAGGCAGGTCCCTGCAAAGCCAGGTCGACGCGCATATCCGCTCCGCTGCTTGGGTCTTTGAGGTTTCGCAGGGTAGCCGGACGTAACACATGCAGATCGGGCCGTTCGCGGTCAATCAACACCTCGCCGCGATTGACAGCGTTCAGCCAGGCCCAGTCTTTGTCGGTATTGGCCGCGTTGACGACCAGGAGATAGAGGTCCCGGCGGCGACGGTAGATGAACAGATCATCCAGCACCCGGCCGTCATGATCGAGCAGGTAGGCGTAAAAGCTCTCGCCTGGTTCGTACCAGCGGACATAGTTGGTCAGCACCAGGTCGAGAAATTCTGTGGCATGGGGACCGCTGACCTCGAACACGCCCATGTGGGCGACGTCGAACAATCCGGCTGCCTTGCGCACGGCGTTATGCTCATCCAGGACCCCGGTGTACCATACTGGCATCTCCCATCCGGCAAAGGGGATCACTTTGCGGGTGTGAGCCTTGTGCCAATCGTAGAGGGGGGTGCGCTTGAGAGGAGCTCCTGTCTCCTCTTCCCACCGGAACTCGGGCCGATTCGAGTGCACGCGCACCGGGTCCAGGTTCCGGCCGCCGACAAAGTAGGGCTTGCTGAGCTCGAAACGAGCTTGATGGCCAGACCGGTACAGCTCCAAACCGGTCGGGCGCGTGGAGCCAGGCGGCGATGAGGATCCGTAGTCGGGGAGACCGGCCTCGGCGCGCAAGGCGCGGCGGGTTTCGGCGCCGGCCGGGATAGCACCGGCCTGGATGAGGCGGTTGTAAACAATCTGTGCCTGGTCGGCCGGCACGGCCAACTCGATGCGGTCGCGATCGTGGCGGAAGAGAAAGCCGGGCGACTCGCCTGCTGACTGGACGATGGCTGCTGCCCGGGGGCCGCACACTCCTAGGACGACGGTGCACGAGGATGCGTCGGTCGGCGTGATGCGTAGATCGTGGACCAGGATCGGCCCCTCCACCTTGCGGAACAGGTCCTCGGCATCAAACAGGGTGTAGCCGTCGGCCATGGCTCGTAGCCAGGCCTTGACCCGCTCATGGTTCTCTCCGTGGGTGCGGAGGAGATAACGATCCCGGCCGATCTCGTCCGGCGTCAACCGAAGGATAGCCACGTCGTCCATCAGCCGGCCCTCCGCGTCCAGCAGGAACGCAAGCTGACAGTCGCCCGGTTGGAGCGCCCCGACATCGCTACTCACCAGTTGTTGAAGGGCGGGTTCGGCCCGATCCCCGGTCACCAGGAGAAGGCCGCTATCGCTCAAGTCGAGGAGAACCGCCTGGGTCCGGGCCGCTTCCAACTCCGCCTCCAGGCCGGGGCCCTGGGCCGGCTTCAGACCGGCATAATGGGAAACGGGCCGGTCGAGGAGGTGATAATAATGGGGATACTCGGTGCCTCTGTCGCTCGTTTCGGCGGCCCCCTTGGACGCCAGGACGGCCACTTCGTGCTTGATCTCTTCCAGTACGTCCAACTCGATCTTGCCGCGCGGCAGCTCCCCGTTCAGACCGATGTAGCTGAACGGTCGGATATGGGTGACCGTCTTGTGGATCAAGCGCGCCACTTCATCCATTTCGGCCGGGCCAAAGCCGCGCTGGCTCAGCCAAGGGGTGCCCAGCCGGATGCCCATCGCCAATGCGGTCATTTGATCGCCGGGGATAGTGTTCTTGTTGGCGACAATGCCGGCCATATCCAGGATCCGGACGGCCGGTTCTCCCCGCAGCGGGAACCCGGTCGAGGATTTGACACTATTCAGGTCCAGCACGCAAAAATGGCTATCGGTTCCACCGTACGCTAGCTTGAGGCCGCGTTCTTGCAACCCTTCCGCCAGGGCCACGGCGTTCTCCTTGATCCGCCACTGGAGTCGCTTGAAGGCTTCGGTCTGGGCGATCTTGAACATGACCGCCATCGCCGCGAATTTCTGGGGGTGGGGACCCCCTTGCTCTCCGGGGAATACGGCCATGTCGATCTTCTGGGCCAAGGTTTCGTCGTGGGTCATGATGACGGCTCCCCGAGGGCCGCAGAGCGTCTTATGGGTGGTGAACGTGATGACATCGGCCAGGCCCACTGGGCTGGGGAAGGCGCCGGCGACGATCATACCGGCCGGATGGGCAATGTCCGCGAGCAAGACCGCGCCCACTTCGTGGGCAATCTCGGCAAAAGCTTCCCAGTCGGGCGCCCAGGGGTAGGATGTGTAGCCGGCGATGATCATCTTGGGCCGGTGCTGACGGGCCAGATCGCGGATCTCGTCGTAATCGAGGCGGCCGGTGCGCTTGCTGACCCCATAACTGACCACCCGGTAGCGCTTGCCCGAGAAGTTGAACTGGCTGCCGTGGGTGAGATGCCCGCCCTGGTAGAGGTCCATGCCCATGACCGTGTCGCCGACCTCGACCACGGCGTCATATACAGCCAGATTGGCGGCTGCGCCGGAAAGGGGCTGAACATTGACATAAAGGTCCTGGGCGGCTACCCGCTCATTGGCAAAACAGGCGGCGCAGCGCCGCTGGGCCAGCGTCTCGATAAAGTGGATATATTCGACTCCCTTGTAGAAGCGGCGGTCACCGTAGCGGCGGTAATAGGCCAGTTGGTGAGGGATGTCCAGCAACCGTGGTTCGTCATCGCGGGTCATCCGCAACGGAGGGTATCCCTCGGCGTAGACGTTATTGAACACACTCCCCAATGCCCGCCGCACCGCTTTGGGGGCCATCGACTCGGAGGGGATCATGATCAGCTTGCGGGCCTGCCGCTCTTCCTCAAAGTCAATGAGTAGGTCAATATCGGGGTCTACTGCTTCCAGATCGACCCCGAGAAAGGCTTCCCAATATTCCAATTCTGACATCGGACACACTCCTTTGTGTAAGAGATGATCAGAAACACGACAAAGCGAGCGATTTGCTCCCCTGACTAGGGTCTGCCGATGCTTTCCAGCGCCTGCCGGCGGAAGGCATCGCGTTGAACGCTATCCATGGCCAACACCCGGGCCACCAGGCGCGACATCTCCCGCAGTTCAAAAGGCTTGGTCAGGTAGGCGACCGCCCCGCGTTGTAATGCAGTCCGGATTTCCGGATAGGTAGTCACGACGCTAAGCATAATCACCGGAATGGCCGCAGTGACCGGGATTTGACTCAGGCGCTCCAGGACCGTCAGTCCACTCATCTTGGGCATCCGCACATCCAACAGGACCAGGTCCGGCTGTTCCACCTGGGTCCTGAGCAACGCTTGTTGCCCATCGGCAGCCTCCAGAACGGTGTAACCCTCCAGTTCTAACACCATCCGCACCAGGTCCACCACCTCGGGCTCATCATCGGCCACGAGGATGCGATAGCCTTGCGCCGGCCCACTCATTCGTGTTTATCTCCTTTTGAAAATACCTCACCCCTTACCCCCTCACCCCCTTCCCCTCTCCGCCGGCGGAGAGGGGAAGGGGGCCGGGGAGATGAGGAGAGGTCTGCCCGCGCCGATGCCTCAATGTTTTCGTCCCTCGTGACGCCCCACTGGGCATGGTGACTCTCCCCTGTGGGTCTTACAGCCCCGGCCAGCCAGTGGTATCTGGCACCAGATGGCGGGGAACGTCGTGGCCCCGGGCCCAGGCCGCTTCGACCAGAGCATACATCCCCCCCGAGACCAATGAATGGCCACCCATGATCACCGGAACCGGTGCGGCCATCGCTGCCTCGGTCAAGGCCTTGACAAAAGGGTCCTGGATCCTGGCCGGCTGGCGGAGATCCGAGTAGAACCGGTCGGCGGCCGAAGGCCATATCCCTCGATGGGCAAAGAGCACTCGATTGTCCAGGAAAATTGCCTGCCCGAGGGTAGCCAGGGTCGGGAAAAAACGATCCAACCCTACCGCTTCCAGATAGTAACCGAGCAGGCTTCGTACCTCGCCTCTCGCCTGGCGTCCGCTGGCCCGCATCCCCCGCTCTTCCGAAAGCACCCGGGTACTACAGGCCGTCTCTCGTTCCAGGTAACTCCAGGTGGTCGAACTCACCCGACCAGCGACCAGGATGGTCGCGTCGCGATCCAACAACAGGGGCAGGGCTCGATCCAGAGGGGAAAGGTCCAACGGCAGGCTATCGAGACAGGTCCTGGTGTGGCGGCCGGTGCCAGGATGGACGGCCAGGGTGAGCAGATCGGAGGGCGTATCCACGTCGAATTGGGTGGCACCGGTGCGAGGCAGCTCCCGGATGGACAGACCAAGCTTTTCCCCCAGAAGCCAGGCCAATTCGTTGTCGTTGCTGGGTGGTTCCTGGTTGTGCAATACCGAGGTCGGGCTAAAGGCGATCAGGTCGGAGGAATAAAAGTTGTTGGTGATAAGGAGGCTATCGGCCTCCCGCATCGCCTCGGCGATCGCCGCCATCTCGGTTGCCGACAAGAGAGGCCCGGCCCCGCCTCCCAGGTAGAAGCAGCGGTCGAACCGGTAACGGTTCAACAGCTCGATCAGGCGCCGCCCGAAATGAAACGGCTCCCCGGGCGGGTCCGGGTCGACGATCACCGGATAGTCCGTCAGGCGACGGGCCAGGTCGGGTGAGTTGGTCGCCACCACCACCGGCCCCAAGCTGGCGACCGACAGCGCGCGTTCTACCAGGTCCAGAGTGATAGCCTGACGGGCCAGGCTGACCATCCGCTCTGGCTCGCTTCCGTCACTGGTGCCGGTCATGATCAGCAAAGGCAATGTATCACTTCTCACAGGCTCGATTCTAGCACCGGACTAGACTTTTGTCAAAGCCCTGGCCGTTTTCCTCTCCCGTCCCTTGCCTTTCCGTGGTCATGGCAGCGCTGGGCGGCGTGTCAAGTCAGGTACTCAACAATACGAATCAGCAAGTGCCAAAGAACAGCGACGGACCCGCTGGCGCTGGGTCCGGCAGAAAAATCCAGATCCCGCGCAATGAGGTCTCGCCATGGGCCGCCGCCAGGATCAAGATCGCCAGAAACCCAGGCAGCGGATATTCGCGCCGATGACGGGAGCGGGGGGCAGGAACTTGTCGGAGGCGAGACAATAAGCTCATGCTGCCTCCTCTATAGAGAAGTTGTTTGCCCTATTCTACCACGTTGTATAATTATTGAAAAGCCCTAGCGTACTCCTCATGCAGTTGATCTCGAACGGAATGAACATCCTCAACGTGCCACCCTTCTATCAGTTGGTCGTGCAGGGGGCAGTTATCCTCTTTGCGGTGACATTGGACGCTCTGCGGCATCGGTAGCAGTCGCCGCCTGTCGTGCGGCGTCCATCACCTGGTGCAGGGGCACGCCGTGGGCGGCGGCCAGCCGGGCGCAATCGTCATATTCCGGGGCGAGGGCCTCCGCCCCGCCCTGCCACAGCTTGACCTTGACCCGCACCTTCCCCCATGGGGTGGTCACCTCGCGCACCTCCCGCGCGGCTTTGGTGCGGGACCACAGGTGCCAGCGCACGCCGAGGGTAGGAGTCTCGTTCAGGAGCAGCCGGGTCAGGGCTTCGGCCTCTTCCGGTCGGGCCAACACTGAAAGCTGCACCGCCGGGCGGTTCTTTTTCATCTGAATGGGGATGAACCATACATCCAGTGCCCCCGCCGCCAGGAGTCGCTCCATGGTATAGCCCAGAAGCTGGCCGGTGGCGTCGTCCAGGTTGCAGGCCAGCTCGACTACCTGGTCGGACTCGGGCGAGGCGGCGGCGACCAGCGCTTCGCCCAGCCAGACCCGGACCGCGTTGGGAAAATCAAACTCCCGGCTGCCAAAGCCATAGCCCACCGCTTCAATCGTCATCGCCGGTTGGCCGAACGTGGCCAATTCGGCCAGCAGCGCCGCGCCGGTCGGGGTGACCAGCTCGGCCTGGACCGGACCGGGCAGCGTCGGGGCATGGACCTGACTCAGGAGGGCCAACGTGGCCGGGGCCGGCACCGGCAGACGACCGTGGGCGGTCTCGATCGTGCCGCCGCCCAGAGGCAAAGGGGACGAGTACACTGCCTCAATCCCTAGCCGTTCCAGGCCGCAGACAAAGCCGACCACGTCCACCAGAGTGTCCACCCCGCTGATCTCGTGAAAATGGACCTGGTCCATGGGCAGGCCGTGGATGGCTGCCTCGGCCTCGGCCAGCCGGCGCAGGACCGCCAGGCTGCGGGTTTTGACCATCTCCGGCAACCGGCTCCCACCCACGATGCGCTCCATGTCCGGCCAGGTGCGGGCTGGCTGGGCGCTCCCTTCTCCCTGGTGATGGTGATGCTCTTCATGGGCATGGACAGAATGATGTTGTTCCTCCCCCCGGTGATGATGGTGATGGTGCTCCTCATGAAGATGCAGAGAGGAGTGCGTCTCCTCCTCCAGCTCAGGTTGGGCCTCCCCTTCGGGTAAGAGCTTGACCTGGAAGTGGGTGCCGGTCAATTCCCGCCGGGTGACCTTGGGCGCGGCCAACTCATAGCCGCCGACCGGCAGACCGGCCAGGTCGGCCCGCAGGTCGGCCAGGTCCAGTCCGGCGTCCAATAACGCTCCGAGGAGCATATCGCCGCTGGCTCCCGAAAAACAATCGAAATAGGCGACTCTCATCTGTCCTCCTCGCCATGCTGAAACAAGGCCCGATAATCTTCCATTGCGGCCCGGATCACCCGTTCGGCGTGGGTCACGCCGTACACCCGCTGGATGGCCGTGGACGAGGGGGTGCCGGGGATCAGTTTATAGGTGGCAAAATAGTGCTCCAGCCGTTCCACCAGACGCTGCGGGATGTCGCCGATATCGGTGGCGCCGCCCCAAACGTTGTCGTTCTCGAGCACGGCAATGATCTTGTCGTCGGCCATGCCGTGATCGATCATCAGCAGGCCGCCCACCACGCGGGCATCGAGCACCACCTCGGCGCGGTTAATCGGGCGCTCGCTCAGGACGCAGATGTCCAGGGGATCGCCGTCCGCTGCGGTCGCCTCTTCCGAGAGGGCAGCCACCCGGGACCCGCAATAGGTCTGGGGAACAAAGCCGTAGAGCGCCGGCGGCAAGGAGGACGAGCGCTGGGGGCGGTCTACCCGTAGATAGCCGGTGATCTTGTCGATCTCGTACTTGACCGGATCAAAGGGGGTGATTTCGATGTAGGCATGGAGCAACAGTGGTGGGTCCTTGCCGGGCGTCAATCCGTGCCAGGGGTGCGGCCGGTGGCGTTCAAACGCGACCCGGTTCATGGGCTGACTCACCTGCTGGCTGGGGCGTTGGAGGCAGGCTGATCACTTCGATCGAGTCGCCCACCTTGACCCGACCCCCTTGCTGGACCTGGACAAAGATGCCCTCGCGGGGCATAACGCAATCGCCGGCCTGATAGTAGATGGCGCAGCGCTCATGGCAGATCTTGCCGATCTGGGTCACCTCAACTACCGCCTCACCCAGTTTCAGGCGAGTGCCGACCGGCAGGTCCACCAGGCTTAGCCCCTGGGTAGTGATGTTCTCGGCGAAGCTGCCTGGGCCGACGTTCAGGCCCAGGGCGCGCATCTTTTCGATGCTCTCCCAGGCGAGCAGGCTCACCTGGCGATGCCAGTCAGCAGCATGGGCGTCGCCGACAACGCCCCACTGCGGGCGCAATTCGGCCTGTCCGACATTCCGCTTGCGCGTGCCCTTTTTCTCGCTGATGCATACTGCCAGGACCGTTCCTTTGGATTCCATAGGCGTTCCCTCGTTACTCCCGTGGGTTCTCTTCAAATACGCCGCTCTTCCCGCCGCTTTTATAAACCAGGCGCAGATCGGTGATGCGCATCGCCCGGTCGGCGGCCTTGCACATGTCATAGATCGTCAGGGCGGCCACGCTGGCGGCGGTCAGCGCTTCCATCTCGACGCCGGTCTTGCCGCGGGTGCGCACCGTGGCCTCGATCTCGATCCACGCCTGGTCCCCGGCCTGGCCGGGGGTGAACTCGACCTGCAGGTGGGTCAACAGCAACGGATGGCACATCGGGATCAGTTCATGGGTCCGCTTCGCCGCCTGGATGCCGGCCACCTGGGCCACGGTCAGGACATCGCCTTTGGCCACCTGACCGCTCTGGATGAGGGCCAGCGTCTCCGGTTTCATCAGGATCCGGCCTCGGGCCCGGGCCACCCGTTCTGTATCCGGCTTGTCGCCGACATCCACCATCCGCGCCCGGCCCTGCTCATCGAGATGGGTCAGTCTCATCGCTGGCTCCTCACTTCTGGGCATTTTTGCGAACCGCCGAGGGACAGATGCGGGCCTCCGCGCTCCTAGCCCCCGATCTGGGCCATCGTCCGGTCCTGGGGGCCGAGGGTCCGATCGAGATGATGGCGCTGCGGCTTGCGCTGGATAGCCCGGGTCAGCAGTTCTTTCAGTTCCTGATCGCTGGCGCCGGCGCGCAACGGACCGCGCAGATCGATCTCTTCTTCGCTCATCAGGCAGGGACGCAGCCGCCCATCGGCGGTCAGGCGCAGGCGATTGCAGGAACTGCAAAAATGGTCGCTCAGAGCCGCAATAAAGCCGATCGTCCCCGCCGCCCCGGGCAACTGGTAGTACCGCGCCGGGCCGTTGCCCGTCGGTCCGTGGACCGGCTGGAGCGAGCCCACCTCGGCTTCGATGCGAGCGGCGATCTCGGCCACCGGCACGACTCGGCTGAAAGCCCACTCCACGTTGGCGCCGATGGGCATCAGTTCGATAAAGCGCACGTGCCAGCCATCGCTGAGGGTGCGCCGGGCAAAGTCGCTCACCTCATCGTCGTTCAGGCCACGGACCACGACCATGTTCATTTTAATCGGCTTCAAGCCGGCCGCCCGAGCGGCCTCCAAGCCCGCCCAGACATCCTCCAGACGACCCAGGCGGGTGATCTGGGCAAAGCGTTCTGGGCGCAGCGTATCGAGGCTGATGTTCACCCGCTGCAGGCCGGCTTCGGCCAGGGCCGAGGCATGGCGGGCCAGGAGAGTACCATTGGTGGTCAGAGAGAGGTCGTCAATGCCCGGGATGGCGGCCACCCGCCGCACAAAGTCCACCAGGCCCAGACGAACCAGCGGCTCGCCGCCGGTCAATCGCACTTTGTTGATGCCCAGTTCTGCGGCAATGCGTAGGATCTGCTCCAGTTCCTCATAGCGCAGGATGTCCGCATGGCTCTGCTTCTCGATCCCTTCGCCGGGCATGCAGTACACACACCGCAGGTTGCACCGGTCGGTCACCGACACCCGCAGGTAATGGATGGCCCGGCCAAAATCATCACGATAGGGCATCGTTGGTTTGCCTTTCTAGCGACGGGGGAAACATCCCAACTGACACACCGAGACGCGGAGCCCCAGCGCTTCGACCACGCTGGCCGCCTTCATCCGCCCGATCCCTAACTCGTCGGCCACGCGCCACACGGCAGCGCATGTGATCCCGCTCCCGTCGGCAGCGGCTCGCAGCCGGGCCGCCCATTCCTCGGGCACGGCCTCTATTGGCTGGACGATCTTGTGCCGTCCCTCCGCCTTGGGACCGTAGCCAAACAGACCAAGCAGGCAATGGGAAATACGGATCCCGGCCTCGTTGGCTGCCTGGCCCACGAGCCAGGGATCGATCCCGAATCGCTCCGCGATGGCATGGGCTCGGGCGCAGGATAGCCGCCCTTCCTCCACCTGTTCGAGCATCGCCTGATGTAACGTTTCGTCCATGAGGTCCTTTCCTGGTTCTCCTGCGGATTGCCGGCCATCTGGAGAGCGGCTGCAGCCCATTCTATCACGGAAAGCCGGAAAAATCAAACCAATCCCGTGGCGCGGGAGTCGAGACTTGAGCCAGAGGTCTGCCTGAAGGCTCCACTCCCTTTTCGGGAGTCAAGGCTTTAGCCGGACACCCGCCGGAAGGCTCCACTCCCATTGGGTGCTGATCCTGGCAGCAGCCCTACGAGCACGCGTCCGGGGGATTGACAGACGACCATTTCGATTGTATCATGGGATATGGGAGGCTATGGGTGAAGATGCTGTCTGGGCCCACCCCCAGCCGTGTCCGTGTTCATTCCAAATGGGACCTATCATGGGTGAGATGAAATTGCACACAGGAGGTACAAGATGAAAGGCCAATGGACTCTGAAGGGGATCCTGGTGATGATGGCGTTGTTGGCGATCGGCGCGGGGACGGGCTTTGCCCAGGAGCCAACCTCCTCCCCACCCTCTCCGTACCAGCAGGAAGGCCGGGTGAGTGGTGCTCCCCAGGCTCTGATGGGCACCGCTTTCACTTACCAGGGATATTTGAGGACGGGCAGCAGTCCAGTAGACGAGACGTGCGATTTCCGCTTCCGGTTGTATGATGCTGCCAGCGGCGGGACGCAGATCGGCACCGACCAGTACCGGACGGGGGTGGCGGTCAGCCACGGTTTGTTCACAGTGCAGTTGGATTTTGGGCCCGGCGCCTTCCAGGGGGATGCCCGCTGGCTGGCGATTGCGGTGCGCTGTCCGGCGGGGAGCGGCAGCTACACCGCCCTCAGCCCGCGCCAGGCGCTGACGCCGGCGCCGTACGCATTGGCCCTGCCAGGATTGTGGACGGAGCAGACCGACATCAGCCCGAACCTGATCGGCGGCTACAGCGGCAACACCGTCCTCGCCGGGGTCAAGGGGGGCACCATCGGCGGCGGGGGGTCGAGCGCCGGTCCGAACTCGGTCACTGCGATGTTTGGCACGGTGGGTGGCGGGGAAAGCAACCGGGCCGGTCTCAGCGGCTCTGGGGCCCTCTATTCCACGGTCGGTGGGGGTTTCAAGAACATCGCCGGCAATTCCTACGCCACGGTGGGGGGAGGGTCGGCGAACGTGGCCAGCGGCGGCTGGAGCACCATCGGCGGGGGCTCGGGAAACAACGCGAGCTATTTTGACACCACGATTGGCGGCGGCAATAGCAACGTGGCCAGCGGCTGGGGGGCCACCGTCGGGGGAGGCGGATCCGACGGCACGACATCGGCCGGCAACCAGGCAACCGGCAGCGTTTCGACCGTCGGCGGAGGGATGGGCAACACCGCCAGCGGCTACGCGGCCACGGTGCCAGGCGGGTATCAGGCGGCGGCGACCCATTATGGCGAAATGGCCTACGCCAGTGGGAAGTTTGCCAACAACGGCGATGCCCAGTCCTCTCTCTATGTTATGCGCGGCACTTCCACCGGCAGCGCCTGGACCAACCTGTACCTGGATGGGAGCAGCGCCCTTTTGACCATCGCCAGCGGCCGCACCATGGCCTTTGAGATCCTGGTGGTGGGGCGCAGCGACGGCGGTGAGTCGGCCGGCTATCAGATCCGGGGGGTCATGGAGAATGTGGGCGGCACCATCAACTTCCTGTCGATCAGGTCGGACATCCATGAGGATGACCCCGCCTGGAATGTGCAGGCCACAGCGGACTTTGTCCATCAGGCGCTGCTGGTGCAGGTCCAGGGCAACGGCGAGAACATCCGCTGGGTGGCTGCGGTGCGCACGGCGGAAGTGGCCTGGTAACGGCTCTCCCCACTTGGTGAGGTATTCCCGCTTCAGCGCACGACCAGCACCGGACGGTCCAGGCAGGTGATGATCTCGCGGGCCAGGTCATCGAGCAATAGATGTTGCCAGCCCTCCAGGGGATGGGCGCCGATGACCACCAGGTCATAGTCGCCGCTGCGGGCTTCGGCCACGATCTCGTCCACCACCAGCCCATGCCGGACCTTGGGCCGGGGGTGGATGCGCAGCCTTTCCAGGGTCCGCACATCCGACTCGAGCAACTGGCCCTCCGGCGTCCGTTCGGCGATCAGTTCCTCGGCGCTGGCGCGCAACTGCTTGCCGGGCACGCCGGGCGCGGCGCTGATCTGGGACATGACGTGCAGGACGGTGACCTCCTCGCCCCCTTCCAGGAGCCGCGCGTATTGGGACACGAAGCGGCTCAGGATCGACCGGCTGGGCGCGCCGCTATCGCACAGCAGGATGCGGCGCAGCGGACCCACCCGGCCCTTGGCGACCAGGACGGGGCAGCAGGCATATTCGGCCACCCGCGTCGCCTTCGAGCCCTTCCGGATCAGGGGAAGCCGGCCGTGCGCCTGCTGCTCACCCACCAGGAGGAGATCGTAAGATCCTTCCCGGGCCTCGCGCAGGATCTCCTCGGCCTCGTGACCAAGTCGGATGCGGCTCGATGCCTCAGGGATGCCCAATTGCTCCCGCGCCTGGGCCAGGATCGCCTCTGCCCGGGCGCGATCCACCTCGTGTTTGACCACGGTCAAAAGAGTCGGTGGCTTCTCCAGCACGTGGGCCTGCCACAGGTACGAGCCCAAGCGCAGGGCAATGTCGGCAGAAGGTGAACCATCGGTCACAATCAGGATATGCATGGCCGTTCTCCTCCGTTAGATCCAGAGCAGGATGAAAGGTGTCCCTACAATAACCCCCATGAACAAGGCCAAGTGCTGATTGCTGGCCGTGACCCAGCCGACCCACCGAATCATGGTCCGCAGGTAGAGGCGGTAGGAAAAAAGCAGGATCACCAAAGATACCAGCGCGACACTGATCATCTCGACCAGGACCACGGCCACGGCGATCGGATTGCGCAGCAACACCGCGGCTAGCAGTGTATCAATAAAGGTGGTGATGTTCGCGCCCATGATGTAGGGGATGACGTTCTCCCGACGGACAAATCCCCGCGCGCTCAGCGGCACCAGGATGCTCAACGAGAGGCTGACCGACATGGAAATGAGGGTGATCAGCGCACCCAGGATAAACATCACCCATGCCCGGTAGACCAGACGGGACATCCAACCCACCTGGCTCTCTTTGAGGGTCATCTGCGGCAAGCACTTGTCGAACAGGTTGAAACTGATCAGGATCAGACCCAGTCCGACCAGAAAGACCAGCCATTGAGGGAAGAGGTTGGTAAGGACCAGGGCAATGGGGTCCACAATCATGTCCACTACCGAATGCACCACCGCCCCGGAGCCAAGCTGCAGGCCGTCGAGCCATCCCTGTCGCAGTAAGAAGGTGCCCAGGAAGAGGGCTGGCAAATAGGTGGTGGCGGTCACCGACAAGGAAAGGAGACCCATATTCAGGCTGGTCGCCCGGTCACGGCCGCGCAAGATATAGAGAAAGCCGATAAACAGCACGATGAAACTGGCCCCGAAGCGGCTGCCGGTGATCATGGCAAAGGCACCCAGTCGGTCCACCGCCCCGGCATCGAAAAAGGTCAGGGCGGCGGCGGCGACGGGTGAGCCGCTCATGATCAGGTAGGCAAACAGCCAGCCAAACCCCATGGCATTGACCATGGAGTCCACGGCCAGGAGGTGATGCACCAGGGGGGCGACCCCCCGCGCCCCTTCCTTCATCAGGACAATGGCCAGGATGAATAGGTATAGGCTGGCAAAGAAGAGGGCGATCTTGCCGACATGGATCCGTCGCCACCAGGCGCGCCTGGCCTCGAGCGGGACCAGCACGGTCGGCACGGCCAGTGCAAGGTCCGGGTCGCGGGCCGTTTCGGAGGGGGAAGCGGTCGAAGAATCGGGATCGGGATGTTGGATCATCGTGATTCTCCCGCACTCTCTGGTTCCGGCGCCGGCTCCAGCTCCAGCTCCAGATGGGGCTCGATCTCGGTTGGCCACAGATGGTCGATCAACTCCGTATAGGCCGCTGACCATCCACCCAGGTCCGCTACGGTGAAGGGTTGGACCAGATCGGGGAAGGAAGGCTCCCGACAATCCGCCGGTCGCAGGTGATAGCGACGGAGGATCTGTTGCCCCTGGTCACTCTGCAAATACTGGATCAAAGCCTCGGCCACCGATCGCTCGGTAGCCGTCACGTTCCGGTCTACCACGACCGCCACCGGTTGGGCGAGGATGGAATGGGGCGGAACGACGATCTCCAGAGGGGCGCTCCGATCTCGGGCAAGGCGGGCATCCTGTTCGTAGGTCACCAGGGCATCGCCAGCGCCCAGTTCAAAGAGGGTCAGAACCGCCCGAGCCGAGGAACCGATGAACCGCACGTTGCGCCAGATGGCGAGGAGTTGTGCCTGAGCAGCCGCCCGGTCCCCGGTGCTCATGACGGCGCTCCCGTACTCGGCCAGCATCGCCCAGGCCCCCACTCCCGAATGCCGCGGATGGGCATGGATCAGACGCAGGCCCGGCCGGGCCAGATCGGGATATCCGGCCAGGCGCTGTGGATTCCCCTCGCGGGTCACGATGACCAGCGGCGTGCAACCAAGTACCACTGGCTGGCGGTCCCTGGCAACCATCCGCCCCAGTTTGAGCCAGTTGACATGTTCGGCATGGCTCAACACCGCCACATCGGCCGGAGCCCCCAGGCTGATCTGGCCGGCGATGGTGCCCGACGGCCCAAAGACCCCTTCCAGGACCAGGTCCCGGCCCGTGTCCGCTTCCCACGCCTGTTCAAAGGCGGGAAAGATGCCCTGGGTAAGGACCTCCTCCTGGGTACTGAAGGCGTATACGACCAGGTGGACGGAAGATGACCGCTGGTCCACCGCAGCGCGCAGGGCGTAGGCGGCGACAGCGATGACCAGCACTCCGCCCAGCAGCCAGCCGAGCCGACGCCTCCATTTCGTGTCATTCATGGTTCGGTCCACCCTCGCTAGCCAATGTCACCGGCCAGATAGGCCCGCGTCCGCTCATCCCGCGGGTTCTGGAACACCTGCCTGGCCGGACCGGCTTCCACCAGTTCCCCCAGCCAGAGAAAGATGAGATAGTCGGCCAGGCGATGGGCCTGCCGCAAACTGTGGGTCACGACGACGATCGTCGTTTCCGTCTTGATGGCGCGCAGTTGCTCCTCGATCCGCTGCGCCGAAATCGGATCCAGGGCCGAGGTCGGTTCGTCGCAGAGCAACACCTCCGGCTCTACTGCCAGGGCGCGGGCCAGGCATAAACGTTGTTGCTGGCCGGTGGAAAGGCCCGAGGCCGGGGAGTGAAGGCGGTCCTTGACCTCCTCCCACAAGCCGGCGGCCCGCAAATACCGTTCCACGATCCGGTCCAGATGGCGCCCATTGCCTTTGTCCAGCACCGGCAGGCCGTGGATGCGACGTCCGTAGGCGACGTTGTCATAGATCGACATCGGCAGGGGGAACGGCTTGGGAGCCAACATCCCGACCCGCGTCCGTACCTCGGTCACGTCCACCCCACGATCGTAAATATTGACCCCATCCAACAGGACCTGGCCGGTCACCCGCGTCCCCTCGGTCTCCTCCAGCAGACGGTTCAGGCTGCGCAGCAGGGTCGTCTTGCCGCACCCTGACGGGCCGATGACCGCCGTGATCTGACGGGCGGGGATGTCCACGGTGATCCCCTTCAGGGCATGTTCCGTGCCATACCAGACGTTCAGGTCCCGGATCTCGATCAATGGCTCGGTCACGGGTCTCTCTCCTAGCGGATCACGTGCCGGGTGAGTCGCCGCGAGAGCCAGCGCGAGAGCACACTCAGCACCAGGACGATAACCGTCAACACCAGCGCGGAGGCGTAGGCTCGCTCCTGGACTTTGGGAAAGGGCGTGCCGAGCTGGAAAAAGACAGCCAGCGGCAGCGAGGCCACCGGACTGAGCAACGAGTCGGGCAGACGGTCGGTGTATCCGGCGGTAAAGAGGACTGACGCCGCGTCGCCGATGGCCCGCCCGAAGGCGAGCAACACCGCCGTCAGCAATCCCGGCGCCGTCTGACGCACCACGATCCGCGCTGCCGTCTCAAAGCGGGTGGCCCCCAGGGCATAGGAGGCTTCTTTCAACGCGGCGGGGACCATGGCGATGGCTTCGTCCATCCCGCGGGCCATGATCGGCAGTTCCAGAAAGGCCAGGGTAATGATGCCTCCTAGCAGCGAAGCCCGCATCCCCAGCCAGAGCATCAGCAGAAAGCCAAAAGCGCCGTAGACGATACTGGGGATGCCCCACAGGACATCCAATGCCAGGCGGACCACCTCGGCCCAGCGGGAGCGCGCGGCGTAAAAGTGCAGGTAGAGGGCAATGGGCAGGCTGGCGACCATGCTCAGGAGTGTGCCTCCCAGCGCCAGGTAGAGCGAGCCGACAATGGCGTTCAGGATGCCGCCCTCCTGCCCCAGATAATACCCGCCTTTGGGAGTCTGGGTGATCATGGCCAGGTCCAGGGCAGGCAGCCCCCGCCACACGATCGTGCCCAGGATGAGGAGAAGGCTGCCCAGCACGCCGACGGTCGAGATGATCATCAGCCCCTGGAAAAAGAGTTCTTCCAGCTTGCGTCTGCTTATCCTCGGCCTTGGTACCATGCTAGCTCCCCACCCATCGCACCAACACCGCCCGCGCGGCCACGTTAAAGACCAGAACGATCGCCAGCAGGATCAACGCCCCGCCCATCAGCGCCGCATCATAGAGGGGGATCGACATCATCTCCCCGTAGTTGTTGGCGATGAGAGCGGTGAGCGGATAGGCCGCATCTAGGATGGAGCGGGGTACCTGGGGGATGTTGCCGACCACCATCAACACGGCCATCGTCTCGCCGAATGCCCGGGAAAAGCCCAACATAATGGCCGCCATCACCCCGGCCCAGGCCCGCCGCAGGACCACGTTGCGGACCGTCTGCCAGCGCGTTGCGCCCAGGGCGAGCGAGGCTTCGCGCAATCCCTGCGGCACGGCGCGGATGACATCCTGGGCCACGGCAATGATGATGGGAAAGACCATGACCGCCAGGACGATGCCCCCGGCCAGTATGCTATATCCGGTGGGATTGTCTTGACGAAAGAGGGGCACGACGCCCAGCCAGCGATGGAGCAAGGGGCCAACCCGCTGCCCGACCAGAGGCACCACGACCACCACCCCCCACACCCCATAGACTACCGAAGGGATGCCGGCCAGCAGGTCGATCAACGGATTGGCCACCGCCCGCAGGCGCGGCGGGGCATATTCGGCCAGGTAGATGGCAGTCAGTAGTGAAGGAGGCACGGCCAGGACCATGGCCACGGCGGTGACCCACAGAGTCCCCATGATGAACGGGAAAAATCCGAACGCTCCCTGCTGAGGGCGCCACACCGTGGAAAAGAGCAGGTCCCCCAGCGGCCTGGTCCTCAGGATGGGCCAGGCGCGCAGCCAGAGCGCTGCGGCGATCAGTGGCACGAGCAGCACACACGCCGCGCTGAGCGCAGCCATCAGCCGTTCCGCCAGCCGGTCCGTTCTCCGTCGCCTCTGACGGATGACGGCCGTTACCTGTTCTCGGGTCCTCCAGGCCATGCGCTTCCCCGCCAACCCTCTCCCATTACTTGAGCTTGTTCAGTTCTGCCTCGAGTTGGTCTGAGGGCAGGGCGATATAGCCGGCCGCGTCCACGTATGCCTGTCCCTCGGTCAGGATCCACTCCAGAAAGGCCTTCACCAGACCGCTGGGGCGTCCCCGCGTCACCAGGTTCAGATCGCGGGCCGGGGGCGAAGGATAGCGCCCGGTGGCCACCGCCTCCACCGCCTGCTCTTTGGTCTCGTATCGCTCACCGGGGTCCACCTGACCGTTCTCGTTGACATCGATCGGCACCACCCGCGATCCAGCCACCGGCATCCCGGTCTCCATGTCAAAGGCATAGTTCAGGTTGTTGTAGCCAATGCCCAGTGGGTCTTTGACGACCGCCTCCAGCAAACCGGGGTCGCCGTAGACGGCGATGCCCAACAGGTCCTCCTGCCTGGCTCCCAGATATTTGGCCCAGGTCTCGGCCGCCCCGCAGGCATCGGACCGGGTAAAGACATGGATCGGATCGGTGACCTCTGGCCGACCTACCGCCTGTCCCCAGGTGGTGATGGCACCGGTCAGATAGATGTCGGTGAACGCCTGGCGGGTGAGTCCCTGGCGTTGCAGGTCCTCCCAGACCGGGTTTTGTTCGTTGACCGTCGGGAACACGGCGTCTTTGACCACCGCCACCCAGAAAGCTCCCTTGGCTTCCTCCTCAGCGGCGATGGCCCGCGACACCATGCCAATGTCCGCTGCCCCGGCCAGAGCGTCGGCCATCCCTTTGCCCGCGCCCCCGGCCGAGATGTTCAAACGGACTCCAGGATGTACCTTTTGAAACTCTTCCCCCCAGCGGACCATCATCGGGTACAGGGCCCAGGCGCCAGAAATGGTCAGAGTGCCCTGGAGTCCCTGGTCCGGGGAACCGGCCGGTCCGCTGGCCCCCGAGCCGCAGCCGAGGGGCAGTAGCACGACCAGAGCAATCACCAACGCGAACAGATAATACCCCCGTGTGCGATTCATGCGATTCCCTCCATTACGAGTCAAGAGTCAGCAGCGGCTAAAGGCTCCTCACCAGCAAGAGCGGGCAATGGGACCACTCCACCAGGCGGGCCAGTGGCTCCTGACCCAGGCGCTTGAGCAACCAGTGGTCTGGCCAGACGGCCATGGCGATCAAGTCATAGTCCCCTTCCGCCCACTCCCGCCTGAGTTGCCCGTCCGGTGGTCCCTGACGCAGCCTCAGGGTGGTGCTGAGACCCCAATCGGCCAGATACTGAGCGGTCTGATGGACCCGCCGGGCCGGCGGCGTCTCGGCGGTCAACAGCGCCGGGAGGCCATACCGGGCGGGAGAATCGGGCGAACCCGGACCGGGATGAGGAGCCACCACGGCCAGCACGGTGACCGTCGCCTGGCTGCGTCGGGCCAGCGGGAGCACCCAATCAACCACCGTTCGTTCCTGGCGTTCGCCGCCAGTGACGAGCAGGATGCGACGGATGGGCCAGCGCGGTTCCCGGACCACCAGGGCTGCCACCGGCGCGTCTGGATGGGGCAGTGCTTCCTCTCCCGCCTCCAAGAGCAGCCAGGACAGGAGCGATTGATCCGGTGCGGTCAGCACGAGCCGCCGTTGGTTACGCTGCTCACAGCCCTCCTGTCGAAGCCAGGCGATCATCCCCTCCCGATCGGGGATCGCGCTCACCGGCGCTCCCAGCAACTCTCCGAGATGGGCGGCATAGCCCTCGACCCCGGCACTCATTGGTCCGTCACCGGTACAGACGGCAAGGCTCACTCCCTCTGTCTCTGCGCCCCAGATTTCACTCAGGAGTGCGTCAATGGCCGCCGGATCGCCCTGCACCACGCAGGCCGATGGTCCGAGGGCGGCCAGGATCGCTTCTCGCGCCGCATCGTCATCCGGATCGGCCATGGCGACGGTGATGGTGCCGTGGTCTTCGGCCAGCGGCAGGGCATGAAATCGCCAGGCCAGTTGGGCCGGAAGACGTCGGGCCAGTTTTGGATTCGGCGTCAACTGGTCCAGAGACAGATAGGCCATCGTTCACAACCAGTTCCTGACCGGCGCGATGTGCCGGCTTTACCATGAGGATACGACACCAGTGTGACGGGAATCGTGATCGGGCTGTGACAAAGCTGTGACAAAGCCGGATAACAGCCCAAGAGAAGGCAGTCAAAACGGACACCACTCCGCCGCCGAACTAGGGTCCGACAGGATCAATGGGACCTTTCGGATTGGCATGTCCGGGCCCGCTCAGGAGCATCTCGAGCAACACAGCCTTGAGTTCGGGCAAACGCTGCGTGGCGATGACCCAGACAATCTCAACATCGACCGCAAAGCGTGGATGACAATGTTCCGGAAGCCGATCACCCGTGACCATTCGATCTGGCTGTATTGCTCCCGAAGGCCTGGAGGAATGTGGCCTGCCGCCTTGCCAATGATCTCCAGGTTTCGCACCACCGCGTCGACGACCATTTCGTTGGCCTCGAACTGGTCGAACGAAAGGCCAGCGGTGTAGCGTTCGATCTTGTCGATCGACTCCAGCATATCGGTCAGGAGTAGACGCACATCACGCTTGGACGTAGATCAGATCCTCCTGAATCGCCTGCCATAGCAGCGGCTTGCGCCTCACTGCGCCGTGGGTTACCAGGTCGACCTTGAGGCCCAGTGATTCCTCCAGATAGCGGTGCAGATCAACGATCTCCCATCCAACAGGTCCCTCAAATTCCACCAGAATATCCACATCGCTCAGAGGCGTGGCGTCGCCGCGAGTGCGGGAGCCAAAGACGCCGATCCGCCGAACCCGATACACATCGCGCAACGTCTGCCACTCCCGGCGCAGTATCTTCTGGATGTCAACAATTGTTCTCATCACCCCATCCGCCAACCACTTGACCGAACAGCCTTGGACCTGCCCGGCGAGTATCGGCCACTCCTACCTGCTGAGAACACAGACTCTCCAGCCCGCTTTTGATTGAGTGGATGGAACCATCAAATGCCCTCAGAGCACGTGGTTCACCCGATGTTGCCACCGCCTGCCGGACTGAAAGCTCTAACAAGATTATACCACAACCGACGGCAAAGTGCACAACTCCTGGATTCGCTCCGCCGCTCTTGATCCGGTTCCTGAGCCTCTTGGCTTCGCAAATCCGCGCAGAGAACCTTCTCAGGGGGCGGTCCACCCAGCCTCAAGAGGCCCCAGGTTCTGGAGAAGGGATGTAGTTGGATTGGTCTGCTGTGGAATGCCCATTACATCCCTTGGATCAGAGTTGGGGTATGATAGGGACGTTGGATGGCTGGGACGGGGCCCGCTCCTGAGCCGTCACCGGGCAAAATCTCACTGTCCGGTTCCGCCGCCGGTGAGGCGCGGACTTATACCATAAGGAGGCAGGAGAAGATGGATATCAGACTCGTGTCGTTGGGTGGTGGGCCGGAGGAGACCGGCGATCAGGTGTACGACGTGATCATCATTGGCGGCGGGCCGGCAGGCGCCACGGCGGCGATCTATACCGCGCGCGCCGATCTGAGCACGCTGGTGTTGGACAAGGGTCTCACCACTGGCGCTTTGGGAATGACGAGCAAGATCGCCAATTATCCAGGAGTGCCAGGGGAAATCAGCGGGGCCGAACTCCTGGCCCGCATCCGCGCCCAGGCCGAGAGCTTTGGCGCTCGTTTTGTGCAAGACAAGGTGCTCAGCACCGAGCTGCGCGGACCGGTGAAGCGGGTGTTCACCGGCCGTGGGGTCTACGAAGGGCGAGCGGTGATCATCGCTACCGGCGCCATGGGACGGACCCACACCGTACCCGGCGAGGCTGAGCTGGTAGGACGGGGCGTGTCCTATTGCGCCACGTGCGATGGCGCCTTTTTCCGCGACCAGGAGGTGGCCGTGGTCGGCCATAACGATGAAGCGGTAGAAGAAGCGCTGTTCCTCACCCGATTCGCCAGTCGGGTCCACCTGCTGGTGATGACCTCGGAGCTAAAGGCGTCGCCCGCTCTGGTCGAGGAGGCGCGGCAACACCCCAAGGTGGAAATCTACCTGTCCACCCGCCTGCGGCAGGTGGTGGGGCAGGACCAGGTCCAAAGCGTGCGGGTCGTCAGCGATGGAAAGGAGCAGGAGATTCCGGTGGCCGGAGTGTTCATCTATCTGCAAGGGAACAAACCGATCACCGACTTTTTGGGAGACCAACTGCCGACCACGGAGGCGGGGTGCCTGATCGTGGATGAGGGGATGCAGACCAGCCTGCCCGGCGTCTTTGCCGTGGGCGATCTGTTGTGCAACCATCTCAAGCAGGCGGTGGTTGCCGCCGGGGAAGGGGCGATCGCGGCCATGGCCGTCCAACGGTACCTGTCGGGTCGGGAGAAGCTGCGCCCCGATTGGTCCTAGGGAGCCGATCGTTGAAGCTGCGCCGGTGGGGCCTGTGCGGACAGACCTCGCCTCATCCCCAGCCCCCTTCCCCTCTCTGCGTGCGGGGAGGGGAAGGGGGTTGGGGGGATGGGGTGGGGTCCTGATGGGGTCTGTCAACGAATGGGAAACGAATACACGAATGGACGCAGGGCTGCCGCGCTCAGGGGATGGGGTGAGGTAAAGGCTATTATTCTCAAAGGAGTAGCCATGCCCGGATGGGCACCACGATGGATGAAAATATCCAGGAGCCGGCGGCGGAGGGCGCGACTGCGGGTGGGGGAGTAGAGCCTTCAGGCGGTGGACCGGCTAAAGCCTCGACTCCCGGATGCGGGGAGCGGTCGATTTTCGAAGGAGTAGCCATGCCCGGATGGGCACCACGATGGATGAAAATATCCAGGAGCCGGCGGCGGAGGGCGCGACTGCGGGTGGGGGAGTAGAGCCTTCAGGCGGTGGACCGGCTAAAGCCTCGACTCCCGGATGCGGGGAGCGGTCTATTTTCAAGGGAGTTTGATCATGATTAGAATGGGACGAAAGAGCAAGTTAGTTCCGGCCGAGGTGGTGAACAAAGCGGTCGAATTCTTTGGACCATCTGGAATCGGACTGAAGGTGGTGGACCAGGGTGCTTGCTGTGCCCGGTTTGAAGGGGCTGGTGGGTACGTCTTTGTCCAGGCGGCCGATCTTGACGATCGATCGGGTTCCGATGTCACCGTCGAAGGCCGCGAATGGGACCATCAGATCCGGCAGTTCATGGGGGTCATCTGAGGGGACGCTTAGCCCCTGGGTATTTTCATCCCTCGCCGCACCCAGCCGGGTTGTCTTCGGGAGAGGTAGGAACGATCAGACCGTAGCCCAGGCCCGGTACGGTCTCGATGTAGGGCAGGTGAGCCACTACGTTCTCCTCGGCCGACCCAGCGGCCTGGGCGATCTTGCTCCGCAGGCGGCGAACCAACTGTCGGAGCATGTCCCGATCCCCCCCTTCGGCCCCCCACACATGATCGATCAGTGCTTCTGAGGTCAGCACGTGTCCGGCGTTCACCATCAGGTATTCGAGGAGCCGGCTTTCCAATGGGGTCAACGAAGCGGTACCGCCATGGAGGAAGCGAACCTCCCGCCGGTCTGGATCCAGTTCGAGGCCGCCCACCCGGTGGACGGTCGGACGGGGGGAGCGCCCGGAACGGCGCAGGACCGAGTGGGCGCGAGCCACCAACTGCCGGGGGCTGAACGGCTTGGTGATATAGTCATCCGCTCCCAGCTCCAGACCATGGACGATATCATCTTCCTCCCCGCGCACGGTGAGCAGGATGATCGGCGTATTGGCCTGTTCGCGGATCCGGCGACAGACGCTAAACCCATCTAGTTTCGGCAAGTTGACATCCAGCACGATCAGATCGGGCGGGTCTTCGCGCCAACGCTGCAACGCCATTTCCCCGTCGTAGGCCTGGACGACCTGGAACCCTTCGCGGCGCAAGGTAAAGGCTACGACGTCGGCCAGTACCCGATCATCATCAACGATCAACGCTTTCATCGCTCAGCCCACTCCAGTTCGGTCTCCCCGTCGCCGCGCCGGGGATCGGTCGAGTTCCCTTCGGTCGCATCCGCATCCGCCACCGGCAGGGAAAACCAGAAGATGGCCCCACCGCCGGGCCGGTTTTCGACTCCCACCTGCCCGCCGTGGGCCTCGACAATCCCTTTGACCACGGACAGTCCCAGGCCCACTCCACCGTGGCCCCGCTCATGCTCCGGGTGGGGGTGGGCGAAGCGGCGAAAGAGATCGGCCCGGTATTCCTCCGGGACGCCGGGCCCCGAATCGGCGATGGCCACCCGGACCCAGTCCCCCTGGACCATGGCACTCACCCGGATCTCCGCATCATCGGGTCCATACTGACTCGCGTTCGAAAGGAGATTGACCAGGACCTGGACCGTCCGCCGGGGATCGGCATCCACGAGTGGCATGGCCGCCGGCCAGCCGACCACCAGCCGTTGACGGCGCTTATCCAGCAGTGGCTGTAGGGTCCGGATCGCGTCGGCCAGGATATCGCCCAGATGGGAGGGCCGGGGATGGACCCGAAAGTGGCCGGTTTCGAGGCTGGCGCATTCGAGCAGGTTGTCGATCAACGTCTGCAAGCCGAGCACACCCAGATGCAGCGAGCCCAGTAGCTCGCCCAGTTCCGCCGCGCTCAGCTCCGGGGCCTGATCGATCAACAATTCGACCGAGGCGGCCAGCGCCGAAAGCGGCGTCCGGAACTCGTGGGCAACATTGGCCAAAAAGTGACCCAGCAGGCGATGCACCGCTTCTTCTTCACTGATGTCGCGAAAGACGAGAGCGACCCGGGCGTCGCCGCCGGCCGGAGGCAAGAGCCGCGCTCCGGTCACGGCGAGGATTGCCTGGCGCCCGTCCCGCAACTCGACCGAGATTTTGCGGCGCCCGCCAGGAGCGGGAATGAGCTGGCTAAACGGGCTATCGCTCTCCCGTACGCGAAACACCTGGTCACATGTTTTCCCCAACACCTCATCCCGTTGCCAGCCGGTGATCTGTTCGGCGCCGTGGCTAAAGAAGGTGATCCGCCCCCGCCGGTCGAGGGTCACGATCCCTTCGACGATCGCCTCCAGGAGATGGTCGGTCCATTCCTTCTCCCGACGCAATTCAGCCAGGATAAGTTGCAAGTCCAGCCGCGCCCTTTCCAGAGCCTCACCGAGCGCGGCCACTTCCCGCACCGGCGTGTCAACCGCCAGGGGACGCATGAGGTCTCCGTCCCGCATCGCCCCCGCTGCCTGGGCCAGATCGGTCAGGGGACGGCTGATCCGTCCGGCCCACACCACCCCGATGAGAGAAGCCAGGATGATGATAACCAGGATGCTGGCCGATAACGTCCCGATGAAGCGGGATTCGGTGGCCCGGACATCCGAGACGTTGAGCAGAACCTCGGCCTGCAAGCCGGCGTCGCCCAGCGGAGCACAGAGGGCATAGTAGGTGCGGCCGGCTGCCTGGAGTGTGCGGGGACTCGCCCCGGCGCCGTCTGGGCAGGGTGGTTCGGGCGGAGAGACCAGGCTGGAGGCGAGCAGTCGGTCCCTTGTCCACAGGTTCTGTTCCAGCCCGGTTCGCGCCTGCAATCCGCTCACAAACTCCCGGTCCAGGAGCAGACCAACCACGACATAGCCCTCTCCGGTGCCCCCTGCTCCGTCCAGCGGATGTTGAGCCAGCAGCCAGGCCTGTGGCTCCGGCCCGGAGAAATTCACTCGATAGCCGCTCGCCAGCCGGTCCAAGCCGGCCGCTGGACCGGTTGTTCCGGTTTCCGCCACGACTTGCCCATCCGCTTGGTAGACCGCGATCCAATCGATCCCCAGGTTTTGCTGCAAAGCAGCGAGATAGGCGATGAGGGATTCCGGCTCACGACGGGCCAGCAACTGATAAAGAGTGGGACGTTGGGCGATCAACATGGCCAGATGGACCAACTCATCCTGCCCGGCGGCATAGAGCGCCTGGACAGCCAGGCCGCCCCGCTCGACCTGGTTCCAGGCCTGGCGATTCAGTTGCCGGTGCACGAACCAGGTGGTCGGGGCGCCGATGGCCACGGCCGTCAGGGCCACCAGCACGGCCGAATGAAGGACCATCTGGGCCGATATACTGTGGCGGTCGAGTTTCCAGCCTTTCATCACCGTTCGCCTGTAAGGTGGGATAAGATCCCACCTTACAGTATACACGAAAGGAGCGATTCTTCCAAGGAGAGCCAGGATCGATCTCGCCCGCAAAAACCCTATCAGAATTAGGGGGTGGAGGGATGAGCCGCTCGCCAGGCCGCCGAATCGGGCGTGAACAGGGGCATACCGAACTCCGGGACGCCGAATTGCCCGATCCGCTCCTGGGTCGGGAGCGAGATCAGCCAGTCCACCAATCGGTTGGCCAGTTCCGCCGGGATGCGGGGGCTCTTGGTCGGGTTCACGACGATGACGTGGTACGGATTGCGGAGGAGCGGGTCGCCTTCGGCCAGGACTTCCAGCCGGATGCCCGGCCGAGTGCGGGCCAGGTAGGTGCCCCGGTCGCTGAGGGTATAGGCCTGGAGTTCCTCGGCCAGGCTCAACACCTCACCCATCCCCTGTCCGGCGGAGAGGTACCAGTCGCCAGTCGGTTGGAGATCGGCTGCCTGCCAGATCGCCTGTTCCTTACGGTGGGTGCCCGATTCGTCGCCACGGGAGACGAATGGAGCCTGGGCCTGGGCAATGTGGCGGAACGCCTCGACGACCTGGGTCACGCCCCGCACCCCGGCCGGGTCGCTGGCCGGACCGACCAGCACGAAATCGTTGAGCATGACCGCTTCGCGGCGCACCCCGTGTCCGGCGGCCATGAACTCTTGTTCGGCGGTCGGCTCGTGGACCAGCAGCACGTCGGCATCCCCGCGACGGCCCAGCTCGAGCGCCTGCCCGGTGCCGACGGCGATCACCTCCACCCGACAGGAGCAAAGCGCCTCAAAGTCGGGGAGGAGCCAGTCCAACAGGCCGGAATCGGCCGTGCTGGTGGTGGTGGCCAGGCGCAACCGGGCCGCCCGGGTGCTTTCCATCGGCAGGTTCGAGGGGGTGTCGCTTACGCCAGCGACAGGGGAGTCCTGAGATGGGCGCGGCGCTCCCGCGCAGCCGATGAGGAGCACCGCCAGCCCGATAACCGCAAGCGTTCGGCCGATTCTCTGCAGAGCCATGAATTCCAAGTCGGTCAGTAGACCATCTCCCCGCGCACAAAGGCGGCGGTGCGCGGGTCCTGGGGGGCCTGGAAGAATGCTTCCACATCGGCCACTTCGACGATCCGGCCCTCCAGCAACAGAGCGACGCGGTCGGCCAGCCGCCGCGCCTGGAAGACGTTGTGGGTCACCAGGACCAGGGTGGTGCCGAATTCGCGGTTGAGATTGCGCAGGATGCTCTCGATCAGCCCCACGTTGTAGGGATCCAGGTTGGCCGTCGGTTCGTCCAGGAGGAGGACGTCGGGGCGGAGGACGATGGCCCGCGCCAGGGCCACCCGCTGTGCTTCGCCGCCGGACAGGGTCCGCGCCGGCTGGTGGACCACATCACGGAGCCGGACCAGGTCCAGCACGGCGACGAGTTCGTGGTCCTCGTTGCGGCAGCCGCGGATCTGCAGGCCGTAGCGAATGTTGGCCCCCACACTGCGGTCGAGGAGGACCGGCCGCTGAAAGACCATCGTCACCCGGCGCCGGTAGGCCAGCGGGGCCGGTCGGTCGGCCGTGACCTGCAGGTCGAGGAATCGGATACAGCCATCGCTAGGTGGTTCGAGGAAGTTGAGCAGGCGCAACAGGGTGCTTTTGCCCGCCCCGCTGGGGCCGACCACGGCCAGGACCTCGCCACGGCGGACCTGCAGGTTGTCCACCTGGAGCACGCGGCGCCCGCCGTACTCCTTGGTCAGGTTCTCCAACTGATAGAGCCACTCGCTCATCTCTCACCCCGGTTCCCACAGCGCCTAGCGGTCGAGCGAGCGGCCCTGGAGCCACAGCATGGCCACATTGGTCAGGAACGTCAGGGCCAACAGGATGAATCCCAGAGCCAGCGCCAGGTCAAAGTTGCCTTTGCGCGTTTCGAGCACGATGGCGGTGGTCAGCACCCGCGTCCGGTGTTCGATATTACCGCCGACCATCATCACCGCCCCAACTTCGGAGATGATGCTGCCAAATCCAGCGATGACCGAGACGACGACCCCGCTTCGCGCCTCGGCCAACACCGTCCAGGCCGCCTGCACGCGGGTGGCGCCCAAGGACTGGACCTGCTGGCGCAATTCCGGATCCACCCCCAGCACCGCAGCCATGGTGAACCCGGCCACCAGGGGCAACGAAAGGATGATCTGGGCGACCACCATCGCCCCTGGAGTGAACAGGTCGGGGATCAGCGGGGAATCGAGCCGCCCCAGCGGACCACTTTGGGAGAGGAGCAGATAGACGAACAGGCCGACCACCACTGGCGGAAAGCCCATGCCGGTGTAGATCAGGGCCGTCACCAGCTTGCGGCCAACAAAGCGACTCAATCCCAAAGCCGCACCGAGAGGAATGCCGAGAACCACGCTGACCAACAAGGCAGTGCCCGACACCCGGAACGAGAGGAGCACAATCTCGACCAGGGCCGGATCGAGGGTCCCGAGGCGGCGAAATGCCTCGGTCAGGCCGTTCCAAATCTCGTCAATCGTGGACCTCCTTGTCTCATCCGGGACATGGCCTCGCCACTTCCCGGCCTGATGTCGCCGCGCTCCAGCCGGGGGCAAAAGAAAAGCGCCTCACCAGGAGACGCCATCATCCGGCTTTTGCCGACGCATCTCCTTTCCAAACACGGGAGGCACAGCCGTTTCCAGTCTGTACCCTACCGGCCTCACCCCATGAGCCAACCCTACCGGCCTTTAGGCAGCGAGGCTCGAAGATGCCTTGCGAATGTTCGGCCATAGGATACCACAGGGCGGGGGCGATGTCAAATTGGTGGAAGAACCTTACCCCATCGCCCAACCCCCTGCCCTGCCGGACTGAGAGACGGGAAGGAGGCCACGGACGAAAGGATGAAGTCCTCCCATCCGTTTCCCGCTCCGTTTGACATATCTCCAGGTCAGGTCTATAATGTCGCGCAGAGGTCAGACGGGTGAATGGGGAGGGAGAAGTATGATGGACCCCAATGTGACCGAACCGTGTCAGCAACCAGAGGACGAACGATCGTCCGAGGAACTGTACCGCTCCCTGGTCGAACATGCGCTCCAGGGTTGGGTCGTCATCCAGGAGGGTCGGGTGCGGTTCGCCAACCCGGCCATTGTCGAACTGAGCGGCTATGCCGCCGAGGAACTGCTGAACTTCTCTCCGGAGCAGGTCCGGGCGGTTGTCCATCCCGAAGACCGGGCGCGAATCTGGGAGACCATGACAAAGCGGCTGGCCGGGGAGCCGGTGCCGGCGCGCCAGGAGTTCCGCTTCCTGCGCAAGGACGGCCAGGTGCGCTGGGTGGAGACGATGGCGCGGGTGATGGACTACCGGGGCAAGCCGGCGGTGCAGGTCTCGTATCTCGACATCACCGACCGCAAGCAGGCCGAGGAGGCGCTCCACCGGCGCGAGGCCATCCTCAGCGCCGTCGCCCGCGCCGTGCAAGAGATCGCCACCGCGCCGCACCTGGACCGGGGCGTTGCTCCGGCCCTGCGCTGGCTGGGCGAGGCGGCGGGCGTCAGCCGGGTCTATCTCTTTGAAAACGAGCTGGACGAACGCGGCGTATTGCGCACCAGCCAGCGCGCCGAGTGGGTCGCACCCGGCATCACCCCCCAGATTGATAATCCGGAACTTCAGCATTTCCCTTATGAGGAGGCCGGTTTCAGACGTTGGGTTGAGGTGTTGTCCCAGGGCCAGGCCCTGTACGGGCAGGTGCGCGATTTCCCGGCGACCGAGCGACCGGTTCTCGAGGCGCAGGATATCCTCTCCATCCTCATCGCCCCGATCATGGTCGCCGGCAGGTGGTGGGGGTTCATCGGCTTTGATGATTGCCGGCGCGAACGCGAGTGGTCTCCTTCTGAGATCGACGCCCTGAAAATAGCCGCCGGCGTGCTGGGGAGCGCCATCCAACTCCGCCAGATGGAGGAAGCGTGGCGCGCCGAACGGGACCGGGCGCAGCGATACCTGGACCTGGCCGGCATCCTCTTTGTCGCGTTGAACGACCGGGGAGAGGTGACGCTCATCAACCGAACAGGGAGTGAGCTCCTGGGATATGCGCCAGAGGAGATCGTCGGCCAGAACTGGTTCAATCGCTTTTTGCCGGCCCGGGAACGGGAGCCGGTCCGCCGCGTCTTTGAACGGCTGATGGCCGGCGAGCTTGAGCCGGTGGAATATGCCGAGAATTCGGTCCTGACCAGCGATGGTTCGGAGCGGACCATCGCCTGGCGCAACACCCTCCTGACCGACGAGGATGGCCGCCCGATCGGCACGCTGAGTGCGGGGATGGACATCACCGACCGCAAGCGGTCCGAGTTGGAGCGCCAGGTGATGCTTGAGATCATGCAGGGTGTGGCCCTCACCCCGAACCTGCAGGCCCTGTTCCCCCTGATCCACCACTGGATCGGCCAGGTGATCGACGCCCGAAACTTTTACGTCGTCCTCTATGACCCCCAGCGGGGTCAGTTCCAGGAAGTCTATACCGTGGACGAACGCGATCAGCCCGCGCCGCCGTCAGAACTGGCAAAGGGGCTGACCGGCTATGTCTATCGCACCGGCCAGCCGTTCGTGCTGGACCTGAGGCGGTTTATGGAACTGGTGGCGCGGGGCGAGGTGGAACTGGTGGGCAGCCCCTCCGCCTCGTGGATGGGCGTTCCGCTCAAGACACCTAACGGAGTCATCGGGGTGATGGTCGTCCAGAATTACACCGAGCCGGACCGGTACTCGGAGCGCGACCGGGAGTTCTTGGCCTCGGTTGCGGCTCAGGTAGCGCTGGCCATCGAGCGCCGGCGGGCCGAAGAGGAGCATGCCCGATTGCAGGAGCAGTTCTACCAGGCGCAAAAGATGGAGGCGGTCGGGCGGCTGGCCGGCGGGGTGGCCCACGATTTCAACAACCTGCTGACCATCATCCAGCTCAGCGCACGGCTGATGGGCAAACAGCTCCATGCCGAAGACCCTCTCCAGGTCCAACTGGAACGCATCCAGGAGGCCTGCCAGCGGGCCACCGAACTGACCAAACAACTGTTGACCTTCAGCCGTCAGACGCCGTTGGAGAGGCGGCGGGTGGACCTCAACGATAGCATCCGCGAGATGAGCCGGATGCTGCCTCGCCTTCTGGGGGAGGACATCGAGCTGGTCCTGGCCCTGAGCGAGGACCTCTGGCCGGTGGTGGGCGACGCCAATCAGCTCGACCAGGTGCTGCTCAACCTGGCGGTCAACGCCCGCGACGCCATGCCGCAGGGCGGGCGGCTGCGGATCGAGACGGCCAATGTGGTCCTGGACCGGGCCTATACCGAACATCACTTTGGGGTGGAGCCGGGGGAGTACGTGATGCTGGCGGTGAGCGACACCGGGGTGGGGATGAGCGAGGAGGTCAAGGCGCACATCTTTGAGCCGTTCTTCACCACCAAGGGGTCGGGGCAGGGCACCGGGCTGGGGTTGTCCACGGTGTATGGCATTGTCAAGCGCCATGGCGGCCACATTGGCGTCTATAGCGAACCTGGGCAGGGCACAACCTTCACGGTGTACTTGCCGCGCGCCGCCGAGCGCAGGGCCGTCGAGAGGCCGCCTTCCGCACGGGATGAGACAGGGGCGCCGTCGGTCGGGGGCACAGAGACGGTGTTGGTCGTGGACGATGATGCCCAGATCCGGGAGATGATCCGCGATGTCCTGACCGCCCACGGCTACCGGGTACTGACCGCGCCAGACGGGGTGGAGGCGCTCCAGGTGGCTGCACAATATGAGGGGACGATCCATCTGCTGCTGACCGATGTGATCATGCCCCGACTGAACGGTCCGGCCCTGGCGGAGCAACTGCGCCCCAGCCGCCCGGAGATGCAGGTGCTCTACATGTCAGGCTACACCGACGACATTGTCGCCCACCGAGGCGTCCTGGAAGGTGCTGATTTCCTGGCCAAGCCGTTGCAGTTAGAGACCCTGCTGCGGAAGGTGCGTGAGGTGCTGGACAGCACAGATGCGGGGCGCGCGCACTCTTGAGGTTTGAGCTAGGTATGCCTGCCTAAAGGCTCCCTTCCTCTCGCCGGGAGTCGAGGCTTCAGCCGGCAAGGTCAACGCGTCAGCCGGATATGCCGCCTGAACACGGCTGTTGCAAAGTAGGTTGACAGGACCTGCTGCGGCTTTGCGCAACGGCCCGGGCGTGGAAGCTTTAGTTGGGTTCTCCGAGGTTCCGTTCCGGCTGAAGCCTCCACTCCCACTGGGTGCCGGACTTGGCAGCAGCCCTACTTGGCCCACGTTCTCGCATTGATAGCCGTACCCCGGTGTGCTATACTGCGTTTGAGCGACTGACCCTCGTCACCCACATCCCGGGGCCGCTCGCCACCTGCTTTCGGGGGGACGGCGAACGACGAGGGCGAGGGAGGAGAGGGAAACCGTGCCGTGGGGGATCTATCAGACAGGCGTGTCGGCCTGGCATCGCCCGCAGGTCGGGTCAGAGACGGCGCCGGCCTTCAAGCCCCTGGCGCCTGCGGCGAGCGCAGATCTGCGCTGGATCAGAACCCAAGAATGCCCGGGTTGCTCCTATCTCCTGCAGGCCGGCGATGATCGGGTGGCCCACCTCCACTTCCGTGATCCGCTGGACTGGAGCGCCACCGGCGAGTCGGCCAGCGGTTCCTGGCTCTTTGTCGAGGAGGGCCTGCTCTGGCCCCACATCGTGGTCCGGTCGCTGCCCGACGACCTGCCGGTGGCCACCTTCCGCTCTGGGCTTCTGGGCCGGTCCGGGCGCCTAGAGTTGGCCAACGGGCGCTGCTTTTGCTGGCGGAGAGGTCGCTTCCGCTCCTGGGAGTGCTGCGTCGAGAACGCACAAGGCGCCGCTTTGATGGCGGTCGAGGCGGAATGCCGACGGTCCTGGCTATCCGGTCCCCGGCTGATGGGCGGCCGGGTGCGCATCACGCCTGGGGCCGTAGCGCTCCCGGAACTGATGCTGCTGGTGCTGTCGAGCTGGTACCTCCTGGTTCTTCCCGAGTACCAGGCCAGGTGTCGGTGCCCGCCGTGAGAGGCGCCGGACAATTCACCACTCAGGCGCCAGGAAGCCAGGTCCTCCCATCGGGCTCGTACGCGCCGAAGTTCCGTAGACGGGGAGTCGTTCTATAACCCGACGATCCATCCGCCTGAGGATGGATCGTCGGGCCGGTCGGTTCTTCGGTCGATTATGCTTCGCTCAGCGGGCCTTTGAACGGCGCCACGCCGGGCACCTCCCACTTTTCCCACATTTCGTCCACCATCTGCTGGATGTGGTCCATATCCTCATCCACTAGGTGGGCAAAGCGGCCCTGTTTGGTGAGGTACTCGCGCACCGGGATGCGCCGCTTGCGGGCGTCGTAGGTATAACGGACCTGGCCCTCGACCACTTCATACAGGGGGAAGATGCCGCTCCGCACGCCGAGTTCCCCGATCTCATGCGAATAGCGGGGATGATAGTCCCAGCCCTTGGGACAGGGGCAGAAGGTGTGAATAAAGGCCGGCCCACCCACACTCAGCGCCTTGCGGACCTTGTTCATCAGGTCCATGGGCGGATAGGTGGCGCAGGCGGTGGCCACGTAGCGGCAGGTGGGATGGCCGACGGCCATCATGCCGGCCACGTTCTTTTTCCAGCGTCGTTGCATGATCCGCTGAGCCGAGCCGGGCGGGGTGAAGGTGGTCTGGGCGCCATAGGTCGTCAGGCCGGTGGCCTGGATATCGGTATTGGCCGCCGACTCGTTATCGTAGAGAATGATGAGCAAATTATAATTCGACTGAAGGGCGCTCGAAATGCCCGACAGGCCCATATCGCCCCCGCCCAGATCTCCGCAAAAGGCAATGACATTGATCCTTTCCTCTGCCAGCCGACCTTTGCGCATCAGCGCCCGCAGCCCGGCGGACATGCCCAGCGCTGATGCCCCCGCCGCCCCAAGCTGGGTGTGCATCCAGGGGATGATCCACGGGGTGGTCATATAGCTCGTGTTGGCGACGTACATGCAGCCGGTCGAGCCGGTGACGACCGTCCGCGGACCCGCCGCCTTGGCCAAGTGGCGCATGGTCAGCGCCGATTCACAGCCCTGGCAGGTGCGGTGGCCGGAGGAATAGAACTCCTCCAGGGGTACCTGATGAACGCTCTTGATCGGTTCGTACTGATTCTGCTCTGGGGTAACCATTGCTGTCTTCTCCTTCACGTCGCAGATGTTTGCGTTATTCGCGCACCCCGATCCACCGGACCAGGCCATCGCCGCCAGCCGCGCCCACCGCCTGGCGGGTGAGATCGAACATCCGCTGGCAGTCGGCGATCGAGATGTCTCGCCCGCCCAGGCCGATGATGAAATTGACCACCGCCGGCCGTTCCGCTGCCGGGTAGAGGCAGGATCGGATTTCATGCAGCAGGATGCCGCCATCATCGGGCGAGCCGTGGGCAAAGTCGCGGTCAATGACGCCGACCGCCTGGAAGCGCCGCAGGCACTCGCGCAGCGGCACGGTGGGGAAGGGACGGAACCAGCGCAGGCCGACATACCCCACCCGCTCCCCTTTCTCCCGCAGGCGACGCACTGCCGTCCGCGCCGGCGCCGCTACCGTACCGAGGCCGACCAGCACCACCTCGGCATCCTCGGTCATGAATTCGGTGAAAAAGGGAGACGAGGCATAATCGGTGCCAAAGATAGCGTCGAATTCGCGGTACGCTTCGGCGATCACCTGGGGCGCCCGTCGGGCGGCCTCCCAGTTCTGGCGCCGGATCTCCATCACCCAATCTTCATTCACCTGGGGCGCGATCGAGATCGGGTTGTCGGGATGGAGCCGTCGGTCGCCCAGATCGTAGGGCGGCAGGAATTTCCGCGCCGCCTCAACGGAAGGGATGCGGACGATATGCTGCGAATGGGTCAGAAACGCCCCGTCCATGGCCAGAGCCATCGGCATCTGCACCCGCCTGTCCTCGGCCACCCGATAGCCGATCAGCACGTGCTCCAGCGCTTCCTGGGGGGTGGTCACCCAGCAAAGGAGCCAGCCCAGGTCGCGCACGGCGAGGGCGTCGTTATGCTCCACGCCAAAAGCACCGGGGTCGTCCAGCGCGCGGTTGCCCACCAGAAAAAGTACCGGCAGGCGGTCGGTGGCAGTCACCGCCAGCGCCTCAAATCCATAGAGCCAGCCGGTGCCGCTGCTCCCGGCAAAGGCCCGCGCCCCCACCGAACTGGCATGCTTCACAATCTCAAACTGACCGTGCTCGCTGTCGGCGATGATATACTCCGCCGTGAGTCGCCCATCGGCGATGATCTTGGAGATCAGGTCCATGACTTCGGTGTAGGGGCGGATCGGATAGGCGGCGATGACATCAACGTCCGCCAGCCGCACACCCTGGGCCACCGCCTGGCAGCCGGTCAGCAGCTCTTCCGAGACGTAGGCGTTACCCGTTGCGGTTAGAGTGTGCGTCATCGGGACACCTCCTGGTCGGTCATATCGTGAACCCCCCTGGCCGGCACCCGCTGGCCCGGCGCCGTGACCACCGGTCCGGCCCCGGTCACGACGAGCGGTTTTTGCCGCATGGCTCCCTTTTTCTCCTCGGCCCAGTCCACATATCCCTGTGGGTCGCGGTTCCAGAACTCCCACGGGCTGCTATCATCGTCAAAGCGCAGTTCATCCACCATGACGATGCATTCATTGACCGGACACACCTCGGCGCACTTGCCACAGCCCACACAGTATTGATAGTCCACATCGTACCGGCCGTCGGGCGTGGGGTCAAAGCACTCGTCAGGGCATTCCAGCCAGCACAGGGTGCACTTGCGGCACAGGTCAAAGCGGATGACCGGCCGCATCGTTTTGGTCGTGCCCCGGCGGAAGATGGTGCTTCGAGATTGGCCACGAGGTCCCAGGCGAAAACCCCGCTGGATGGCCGGGACGGCCACCCCTTCGCGGAATTCGGTCCATGCCGGCAGGACGGGCACGGCATGGGGCCAGTCGATCCCCTCCTCTGGGCTCACCACCTTATAACGATGGTGGACCCATTCATAGCCCTCAACGGCGGCTGCAACTCGCCGTTCGTCCTTGGTCCTCTCCCGCAGGTACGACTCGACCGCATCAATGCTCACCAGCTCCGGGTCCAACCCGGCCATCGCCCCCAACACCCGCTCGTGGGTCAAGTCGTCATGGAAGACCCACAACCCGGACAGGCTGCTCTCGCCCGGAAGGATCGCCAGGTGGTAGGGGTATTCCTTCTTGGGGATAAACTTCATTAGTTCCCCGACCTCTTTGTTGGACACCACCAACAGAAATCCACCTTCGATGACCTTTTCATTGATAGGACGGATGCCGCTCCAGGCCCAAGGTTCGACCCCTTTGACCATCGTATCGTCCAGCACGATGGAGATGTCGGCCTCGTCAATGTCCAGCTTGGCCCCGCACTCGGCCTCCAGTTCCTCCTCGGAGAGATCGGGGGAGATGAAGACAAAGTATTTACAGGGGACGCCATTCCGTTCTGGCGCATCGCTATACCGCCCGTTGGAAAAGCCCACCTTGCCGGTGCGGGCGGCAATGCGGACCAGGTCGCTCGCCACCTGCCTGGCCAGCGTCTTTTGAAAGACACCTCGATAATTGATCTCGATGCGCCGGATCATCGGTGCCTCCTGTGTGGTCGTCTGATCATAGATGCCTCCTGTATCAAGATGTTTGCTCCCTTATGTTCACTCCTCGTGGCGCCCGGTCGGGCATCAGGCCCCGTCCGTCAGGGAAAAGTGGGGCGCGGGTAGAGCCTCCGCTGTGCCCACCCGTTCGGCAGGGGTGATATCCGCCCGGACGATGGCCAGGTGGGAGCGCATCGCCTTCCGGCTTGCCTCCCGGTCGCCCGCCTGGACGGCTTGAAATATCTCCCGGTGCCCGGCCGACGACTTTTCGATGCGACTCGGACTCATCATCAACCGGATTCGGCTCTGCCGCAACAGCTCGCCGACCAGTTGGGCGAGCAAGCCCAGGACCTCATTGTGGGTGGCCTGGGCCAGCAGCCGATGGAAGGTCAGATCGATCTCCATGTACTTGGCCGGCGAATTGCGTGCCTGATCCATTTCGATGATAACCTGGCGGAGGGCCTCCACATCCTCGGCTGTGGCCCGTTCGGCGGCCAGTCCAGCGATCTCGACCTCCAGGATCTCCCGCACTTCGTGGACGCTCAGCACCGAAGCTTCGGCCAATTGCAGCAGGGTCGAAAAGGATTCCACAAACCCCTCGATGGATGGCTGGCAGACATACACCCCGCTGCCGTGCCTGACCATGACCAGGCCATGAGCCTGCAGGTAGTGAATCGCTTCGCGGATCACCGGGCGGCTGACCCCAAATTCCTGGGCCAATTCGATCTCGGGCGGCAGCCGGTCCCCCGGCTGCAGATCGCCGTGGACGATCCGCTCTCGAATCTGCGCTGCGACTTCCTCGTATAACCGTGAAGATTGCACCGGCACATAGGGGATGTGGGCTCTCACCATCCGAATCACCACTTGATGCGCCGGAAGAGCCGCAGGCTCTCCGGGCCGTACTGCCGCCCCACCTCGGCCTCGTGCTCAACAACCCGGTCGTAGATGCGACGCAGTTCGCCGACCGGGTCCGGGTGGTCGTCCACACGGAGGTTGTGGTACCAGTGCGGGTCGGGGCTGGCCACCAGTAACGCCGCTGATTGTCGGCCGCGCTTGTCGCCGCCGGCCTCTTGCCCGGCCTGCAGGGCGCGGACCAGCCGCTCGCTCAATTCAGCGCCGGCTGCGGCCTGGAAAGCCTCGGCCATGGCCTCGATCACCTGCGGTCCGACCAGCATGTTGCCCGCCACCGTAAAGCCGTCGCCCACATAATGCCCCGCCCAGGCCACGCAGTTCTCACCGGTAAAGGCAAAGGTGTGCTCCGCATCGACGCCGTGGATCTGGCGAATCGCCCGGTCGGGGTCGGCCTCGAGCAGGGCGCGGAGGGCGACCTGGATGCCGACGCCGGCCTCCAGGAGGGCCAGTCCCTGCCGACCCAGATCGGGGTTGACCCGCGCCTGGGTGGCGATGGCTCCCTTCAGGCTGACAAAGGGCACCAGGCTCCCGACATTGGGCCGCGCCGTGGATACCGCTACCCCAAAGCTGCCCTCCTGACGGCAATGCGCGGCGATGGAGAAGGTGTGCAGGTCGATCATCGTCTCATTTCCCGATCAAGGTCTCATGCACATCCAACATGTCGCGCAGGCTGTCGCCGACAAAGTTGATGCTGAGCACGGTGATCATGATCGCCAGGCCCGGAAACACGGCCAGCCACCAGGCGCGCGAGAAAAAGGTCCGCGCATCGCTCAAAATCAGGCCCCAGGTGGGGGTGGTGGGCTTGACCCCCAGACCAAGGAACGACAGCCCCGCCTCGGCCAGGATGGCATAGGAGACACTGACCGTCGCCTGGACGATCACCGGGGCGACGGTGTTGGGCAGGAGGTGGCGACGCTGGATGTGGAAATTGGAGGCACCCATCGCCCGCGCCGCCATTACGAAATCCTGCTCGCGGAGAGAAAGGACCATGGCCCGCACGATCCGGGCAAAATCGTCCAGAAAGGCCAGCGAGACGGCGACCATCACATTCCCCAGACCGGTGCCGAACACCGCCACCAGGTAGACGGCGATAATAAAGTTGGGGAAGGCCCACTGCAGGTCAATATAGCGCATGATCAGCGCGTCGAGCCAGCCCCCATAATAACCCGACAGGAGGCCAAGCACAATGCCCACCACCGCTGCCACAAACACCGTCGAGATGCCGACGAACAAGGAGACGCGCGAGCCGTAGACGATACGGCTGAACAGGTCCCGCCCCAGATCGTCGGTTCCCAACAGGTGGGCGGGGGATGGCGGCTCCAGCACCACCGGCGTCTGTTTGTTGGGATCGTACGGCGCGATCTGGGGGGCAAACAGAGCGCAAACGGCCATCACCAGCAGAACCAGCAGCCCGACGACCGCCTTTTTGTCGAGCCACAAAATCCGCAGTCGCTGCCATTTGCTCCGTTCCCTGATCTCTCCGCCTGAGGTCACCCGTTCGCGCGCCACCGGGGTGATAGCCGGGATCGGTTCGCTCATTGCTCCTCCACAAACCGGATACGAGGATCGATCATGGTATAGAGCACATCCACTACCAGGTTGCTGAAGACAAAGAGCACCGACACGATCATGATCGCCCCCTGGACGACCGGGTAGTCCCGGTTGAGGATGCCCTGGATCAGCACCCGGCCCAGCCCCTTGATGGCAAAGACGTTTTCCACAATGACCGTGCCCGCCATGAGTAGGGCAAAGGCGATGCCCATGACGGTGACCACCGGGATGAGGGCGTTCTTGAAGGCGTGGACCATGATCACCCGTTGTTCCGACAAACCCTTGGCGCGAGCGACCTTGATATACTCGGTCTGCAACACCTCCAGCATCGACGAGCGGGTCATCCGGGTAATAATTGCAGCGAACGGGGTGCCGGCGGCGACGGCTGGCAGGATCAGGTGGGAGAACCAGGCCCAGAACCCCTCCGACATCGGCTTGTAGCCGATAGCCGGCAGCCAGCCCAGGCGCACGGCAAAGACGATGATCAGCAGAATGCCCACCCAAAAGTCGGGCATGCTCAGCCCCAGAAAGGCAATGACCGTCACCGCATGGTCCATGAACGAGCGACGTTTGACCGCCGAGATGATCCCGGCGGTGATCGAAATGGTGAGGGCGATACTGAAGGCCAGAAAGGCCAAGGACATGGTGCGCGGAAACGCCTCGGCCAGGATGCGGGTCACCGGGACATTGCTGCCATAGACCGAGTTGCCCAGATCCCCATGGACCAGGTTGATCATCCATTTGTAATACTGGACGTAGGCCGGCTGGTCGTATCCCCACTTCGCCCGCAACTCCTCGGCGGCTTCGGGGTCCACATCGGCCAGCATGGCGGCAAAGGGGTCGCCCGGCACGGCCCGCAACATAAAAAAGACGAGGGTGACCACCAGCCAGATCACGAGCAAGGCGTGGAGCACCCGATATACCAGATAGCGCGTCATCCTTCAGTCCCGTCGTCTCAGACTTACAGAAGGCCTCCTCCTCTCTCAGCCGAGGAGGAGGCCTCGCTGTTCGGAAACGCAAACGGCCAGAACTACGCCTTGAGGCTTGTCCGGTCCAGGTCCACCAGACCCGGGATGCGGCTCACATCCGGATAGATGACCGTGGTGCGGTAGACCAGGATATCGGTCGGATGGAAGAGAAAGGCCGCTGCCACCTTGTCGGACGTCAGTTTGTTAGCCTTCTGGACCAGTTCTTTCCGCTTGGCCAGATCGGTTTCGGCGCGCTCCTGCTCGACCAGCTCATCCACCTCCTTGATGGAGAAAAGACCGAAGGGCATATCGGCCGGCCGGTCCGGGCCGTTGAACTTGGAGGTGGTCTGCATCCAGTCAACCAGCCCGTCATCCGGGTCATAGTCACCGCCGCTACCGATGCGCGCCATGTCAAAGTCCATCTTGTCGAACAGCTCCACCAGGACGGTCCAGTCTTTGAGGTCCAGCTCGATGTTGATATTGAGGTTGGTCTTGAGGATGTCGGCGATGATCTCACCCTCGCGCTTGCCGTCCGGAGTGACCAGCAACTTCAAGACCGGAAAGCCCTCGCCGTTGGGGAAGCCGGCCTCGGCCAGCAGGCGCCGTGCCTCCTCCGGGTCGTAGCGCTGCTCGCTGGTCTTGTTGATCTCGGTGTCAAAGAAGTAGCGCATGGCGGGGTTGATCGTGCCAAACGCCGGCACGCCCCGGCCAAAGAGTGCCCGCTTGATCAGGTCATCGCGGTCGATCGCCTTGGCGATGGCCAGGCGCACCATGAAGCCCGGTTCTTTCTTGAGTTCCTCCAGCGGCTTGTCGAAATCGGGCACCTTGAAGGGGTCGCGCCAGGGGTTCATCCACAGCGCCTGGAAGCCAGGCCCCGGGATCTCCGATACCACCAGGTCCGGGTTGGCGATGAACCGGTCGATCAGTTGCGCCGCCGGCGGGTTGCCGCCGATGAGCTGGATGTCGCCGGCTTCGATGGCCGCCGCCAGGGGCTCGGCTTCGGGGATCGGCTGGAAGGTGATCTTGTCCAGGATGGGCCGTGTCGGATCGAAATAGTTCTCAAAACGCTCGACGATCACCGCCTGGCCGAGCTTGTGCTCGACCACCTTGAAGGGACCGGTGCCGATCGGCGTCAGACCATACTGCTCAGGCCCCATCTCCTCCAGGGCGCGCCGGTTGACGATGGTCATCGCCCGCCCGCTGGCCCGCTCCAGCGTCTTGACCAGCAATGACGCCTGAGGCTTGCCCAGGACGATCTTTACCGTATAGTCGTCCACCTTCTGGCAGTCGGCGACGTTGGCCAGCACGCCCGAGTGGATCGATTGCTCCGGGTCTTTGGAGCGGTTGTAGGTAAAGACCACGTCGTCGGCGGTAAAAGGATCGCCGTTGTGGAAGGTCACCCCCTTGCGCAATTTGAAGGTCCACTCCAGGCCATCGGGCGACACCTCCCAGGTTTCGGCCAGGTCGCCCTCGGCGGTCAGGTCGGGATTGATGTGGGTCAGGCCGCTGAGGATGTTCGAGGCGATCTGGAATTGCAGCACCTGGTTGATGCGAGCCGGGTCGAGGGTGGTGATTTCGGGCGTGTTCGACCAGCCACACACCAGATGGCCTCCCGCTGGTCTGGGGGTTGCCGTCGGCGGCTGGGTCGGTTTCGCCTCAGCCGTGGGCGGTGGCTGGGCGGCGGTGGGGGCCTCTGTAGGCGCAGCGGTCGGGGCGCAACTGGCGATCAGGCCGGCCGCGGGCAACATGCCGGCCGCTGCCATCAGGCGCAGGACGGTGCGCCGACTCAGTTTGGGCCCACTCAGGTCGGCGCGGCTCAGGCCGAAGAGGGGATCGTTGGGGTCATAGTTGTAGGCCCATTGCAGTTCCTCGGGAGTCACTTCTTTGCTCATCTGTTTCCTCCTTGTTTCATATCATTGTGGTGTGGTCAACCCACACCGGCCATGACAATCCACCGACCAAACCGAAATCGCCGTTGAGCTCCATGGCTCAACCAGGCCCGGCCGTCGCCAACCCTTCCGTCTCCCAGGGGCAGAAGAGCAAAGCCGAGCCGGTATCCAGTTGTATAGGGATAATTGTACAAGTGATCCGATCATTTGTCAAATTTGAGTTCAGGCCGAAGTATGGTGGTCGCAGCGTCTATTGACGGGATGAAAAAGCCTATCTTTCATAAAGGTGGCGTATCCTTTTCGGTGGAAATCAGGCGGCGTGGTCAGCGGCATGGAATTGGTGGACCTCCTGGGCGATCATGGCCATGACCCCCGTTTCGGAGTGATAGGCGTTGGCCGCGCGGACCCGTCGGCGGAGTCGGCGATGGTAACGCTCCAGACGGGCGCAAGGTAGCGACCGCCTCCGGTTCGTCGTGGCGATAGGTGCGGACGACCTGGAGGTAGCAACGCAGCATCGTGTCATAGCGCCGGGCTTCCCAGATGGAGCGGAAATCGCGCAGGATGCGGCGTCCGAACCGGCGGCGCTCCTGGTCGGACAGGTCATCCGGCAGGCGGATGGCGCGGGAGATGTTGCGCAAGTTGTGGAACAGGTACCGTTGCTGGCAGGCATTAAACCACACCATCTCCCAGGCGGCCCCCAGGCCTGCCCCCCCATCGTGGATGATGGGCTTCAATCTGTTCTCCCCCCGAATCCCCTGCGCCTCCAAGATTTCCAGGAACCGGCTCCATTCTTCACTGCTTTCGCTTTGCCCCCAGGCGCCACGCCAGAATCTCGCAATGGTCGCTGTCCGACCACACCCCCATGGCGATGAACAACGGTGACCCATGGCCGAGCGACGGCGCCCCTTGCCGTCCTGACGCACCCAACCGTTGGGCCGCACCACCGTTGCCCAGAAGGCATCCAGGTGCAAGATGGGAGGTATCAGGCTGAGACCAGGCATCGGCAACTGCCTCGATTCAGGGTGCGCAATGCCAATGGACCGATATGCAGGTGAGGCAACTCCCGATCCATCTGTCGCAGGCTGAGGGCCAGCGCCCCCACCGTTCGATCTGGGCATCGACATCATGCCAGATGCGTTGATGAGGCTGCAGTACCCTGCCAAAGTCGATGACCACACTCCCTCCACATTCCCGCCGCACCCGTGGCAAGTGCACGTCGACCTCCCCCAGCAAGTCAACAGATGCCGCCCTCGAAACCCGTTGCGACAGAACCGGTAGCTCTTGGTCGTTCCACAGCGGCAACACTTGTGGGGGTACCTTCTCCCGTCGTCCATGATATGGGCGGCTCAGCACATCGCCAACGATGACGATCAGTAGCTCGGTCAGCCGCAAGCCGATGGTCCGTTGCGACGTGGCCTCCGCCTCCTGGGGCCAGGGCCAACCAGGTATCCCATCGGTCCTGATTTTGACTCTTCCACCATTGTGTGCTATATTAATGATCGGGCGATGAGGCTCGCCCGGGAGGGTTTGCCTCCTGATCCATCGGGTGACCGATTGATAGCCTCTACCCCGTGATGCGGTTGGGTGTCACGGTTGGTAGAGGTTTTCTGTTATAAGGATGTGGCGATGAGCCAGATACCAAATGATTGGTGCCATGCCCTTTCCCCGAACATGCTGAGTGGCTATCGAGGGGGAGAGGCTGGCGGCTGAAGGCCAATGACAAATCTGGTGAGGTGTGTCGTTGGCCATTCTGCCAAGCTCCGGGTTGCTGGCCACAGAGGCTCGGTTCGGCGCCCCAGGAAAGGGGCGGGCTGGTACACATGAGCCTGATCTCGATCTCCTTACAAATCGCATTCCGTGAACCTGGTTGCCCGGTCTGCCGGATTCGCCAGGAGACGGAAAGACGGTACCTCTTCCACCTGATGTATGAAGGCGTGAACGATGGCATGACCAGGATGCACCTGATACGCAGCCTGGGCCTTTGCCCAGAGCATGCCTGGGCCCTGCAGGCGACTGAACAGGAATGGTGGCATGATGGCCTGGGTATAGGCATTATCTATGAGGATCTGGCTCGCCGTGTGCACAACATATTGTCCGCGTCGCTGGCCCGGAGTTCGTGGGCGCGGCTGCATAGACGGACTCGCTGGCGCAGATGGTTGGAAGAGCGAGGGCGGGTGGGACGCTGGTTGGCTCGCTGGCTGCCAGCCCGGGCCCCCGCGCAACCACTGCTCTCCAGGTTATCTCCTTCGGGGCCTTGTCGTGCTTGCGAGCTAGTCGGTGAATCGGTCGAGACCCACCTGAGCTGGCTGGTTCGCCAGATGGCAGATCGGGAGTTTCGCGAGCGGTACGCTGCCTCCGATGGCCTCTGCCTGCCGCACCTGCGCCGTGCTTTGGAAATCGCGGAGGACGAGGAAACGGTCCGTTGTCTGATGGAAGTTGCAGCCACCAAACTCGACGATCTGGTGACCAATCTGAAGGAGTATGTGCGTAAGCATGATTGGAACAACCGTGCTGAGCCCAAGTATGCCTGGGAACAGGTCTCGTGGCTGCGGGCGGTGGCTTTTTTTGCTGGTGAGGCCCCGGAGGGGCGTGAGGAGGAGGTGTATCGGCTGCGCTGCAAGGCTCTGGCCGATTATCGAGCCCGACCGGAAAGATCATGAAGCGTAGCAGGAAAACCCCGTAGGAGCTAGAACCATGACGTACTACTGCCCCAACTGCTGGGCGGAAGTGGCAGCGGAAGCAGAATTTTGCCCGGCATGTGGGCGATCCCTGAGGGAAGAAGAAGATTACGTGGACAAGCTCATAAGTGCCGTGCGCCACTTTGAGCCAACGCGGGCTGCCCTGGCGATCCAGATTCTGAGCGAGATGCTGGTCGAACCGCGCGCCATTGGGCCGCTCATCGAACTGCTGGGCACGGCGCAGGATGCCTATGTGTTGCATAGCGCGACCGTGGCGTTAGGTCGCTTTGCTGACCCGCGAGCCGTGCCGGCACTGACGCGGCGGGCCCTGGACCCGACGACACCGTTGGTGGTGCGGGTGGCGGCGGTGGATGCGCTGGGGCGCATTGGCGGCGATCAGGTACGAGCCGCGCTCGAAGGGGCACTGGCTGACCCCAACGCTACGGTCCGGGATCATGCCCGGCAGGCACTGCAACGCCTACTCGAGGCGGAAGGGAATGGATGGTGATGATGGAGCAGATCGTTTCAGATGAGGCAATTGAACTGAACACCACGGAACTTGAACGGATGCTCTTTGACGGAGAAAGGATTATCACTCTGGAGGTCCGGGTCCTCCAAGAAACGTATGACAAGATGCTGGCGGTGATCAAGCGGAACGGTTGGGAGTTGGAGAGCGGCCTGCGCATCCTGTTGACTCTGGGGCTGGGCTACCTGGAAGGCCAGTACCTGCTTCAATCTGGCGATGCCACCGCCGATCGTCTTCTCGACGAGCTAGTCAACCTGGAGTCCAAGGCGGCGGTCATGAAGTACCATGCTTTCGATTATATGCGAGACAACAAGATCATGGAGATGCGGATGAGGGCCACGCAGGCCATGACGAAAAACCTGGAGCAGACCCTTGAGCGTCTGCGTGCGGAGAACGAGGCGTTGCAGCAAGAGCTGGAGCGAGTCAGGTCAGAGAACCAGGACTCTGCAGCATCTTGATGCCATTTGGGATGTGAGGAAGATGTCAGTGAGCCAAAATGGGACAACCAGTGAAAGTGATGGGTGGGTGAGGCTGGAGATCCAGATCGACGCCGAGACCATGCGTGAGATCGAGGCAGCGATCGAGGACAACGGCTGGGAATATGACGAAGGGCTACGCCTGTTGTTGGGGAGCGGCCTGGCCTATGTCAAGGGAGAACGGGTCCTGCAGGCCATCGAATCCGGTATATTGAGCAAGGACGAACTGCAGAGAACTCTGTCGCGCATGATGGAAACCGAGACCCGTTTGGCCGTGTTGCGTTTCCGAACCTTTGAGGCCCAACAGGCGAATCAGGCCTGGGAGCTGTCAACTGGGGCGATCAAAAACGAAAACCAAGGACTGCGGGCCGTGGTGCAACGGCTACGTGAGGAAAATGCAGCGCTTCGCGCCGAAAACGATCGGCTACGAAGGTTGTTGCCGACGCTGGACGCGGTGGCTGAGTTAGATTCGCCAGCAGACACCCCGACCCAGTCGCCGCCTCTCGATTCGACGGAGGCCCGGCACCCGTTCTGGCAGGTCTGGCGCGGGCTGGTCCATCGCAACAGCGGGCGTAACAAAAAAGATGGATAGGGTGGGGCACCGGCACGGTCCGGCCAACCTGTGTTCTACCCGTATCGGTGGACATGGTCCGCTGGACCGGTCCACCAAGCCGGAACCTACAGTGGAGGCTCAGCCAATCGGATGAGCCTGGGCTCCGTCTCTTTCCAGCTCATCTGAGAGAGACCCAACTTGCGCCGCAGCCGTTCGGGCTCCATGCGCGCCTGGTAATCGCGGACAGCGCAGGTCCAGCGCAACATCTCAAAGGACAACCCTTCCGGCAGGCCGGCCAGTTTGGCCACGTCGGCCAGCACATACTCCAGGTTGCGGGCGGTGCATGGAAAGAGGTACTGTTGCGGTTCGTAGACCTTACGGTACTCGGCCAGGGTACGCGCCCATTCCCGGGGCAGGCGCAGCCGTCGTTCCTTATGTTGGTGTCGTGGGTTATCGTAGCGGATGTGGATCACCGGCCCGTCCGGATCGGAAGTGTCAATGTGGGATAGCTTGATGGCCATGCATTCTTGCTTCTTGATCCCGGTATGCAAGAGCAGGGTGACCAACAGATGGGGTCGGGGATCGGGCTTTTCGGCAGCCATCAACTGTCGGGTGACCTGGAGCACCTGTTCGACCTGATCATCGTACAGGATGCGGGGAAGCGGGGTTTGCACCGGCTTGTGGACCAAAGGAGCGGCCGGATCGGTCGGCAGGATGCCCAGGTCTGCCAGCCAGCCGAAAAAGACTTTGAGGGTGGTCAATCGTCGGGCATAGGACTTGGGGCTGCACGGCGTCCCTCGTTCAAATTGTAGCCAGTGGAGAAAGCGCTGCAGGTCTTTGGTGCCGATCTGGCCGATGGATGGATCGCCCTTCAGGTACCGTTTGAGGATGCGAAGGTCCCCCAGGAACGATTTGATCGTGTTCTCGGCAAACTCCTGCTCCCTCATGTGCTGCCGGAACCGCTCCATGGCTCTGCTCAGGGGGGAGTGGGCAGTCAGGTCCGCCCGCGTCGTGACAACCTGAGGTTGGATATCCGGGAACAAGGGCAACTGCTCAACCGGCATAGACTCGCCTCCGATCGCTTTCGCATAGCACTTCCACAAGAGGCATTCTACGCCCTTTTGCCCCTTTTGTCAAAGCGGCGGTTCTTGCCTTTCAGCAAAGATTGTCTCCGGATGCCCGGTCAGCGGGTTTCCTGGTCGGCGATCGCCAGCGCCCGGTCGATGATCGCCAAGCCCTCCTCCAGTTGCTCTTCGGTGATGCACAACGGTGGCACGACAAAGACCAAGTTGCGCGGCAGGAACGCAAACAACCCCTCCTGCCGCAAGAATCTGGACAGGAGCGGTCCGGAGGTCAAGGGTTTTTTGGTCACCCGGTCTTGCACCAGTTCGATGGCGGCAAACAGGCCGATGGAGCGGACATCCCCGACCGAGGGATGGCGGGCCTTTAGCTCTTCCAGACGCCGGGCCAGGACAGGACCCAGACGCACTGCATTCTCCAAAAGACCATCTTCTTCGTATACCTGGAGCACGGCGAGACCGGCGGCGCACGCCAACGGATGGCTGCTATAGGTCAACCCTCCCCAGAGGGTCTGTTCCTCAAAATGCCGGGCAATGGGCTCTGAGACCAGCACGGCGCCGAGCGGCACATAGCCCGAGGTGATCCCTTTGGCCATGGTAATCATGTCCGGGACCACTCCCCAATGGTCTACGGCGAACCATTTTCCGGTGCGGCCAAAGCCGCTCATCACCTCATCGGAGACGAGGAGAACGCCGTATCGGTCGCATATTTCGCGGATGCGGGGCCAGTAGTCATCGGGTGGGACCAGCACCCCATTGGTGCCGGTCACTCCTTCGAGGAACAGGGCGGCCACGCGATCGGGGCCCTCCAGCCGGATCACCTCCTCAATATGGGAAATGCACTCACGGTGGCAGGTATCGCGCGTCCAACCAAAATGGCACCGGTAACAGTAGGGGTCAAAGACGTGGACCACGCCGGGCATGGCCGGTTCCGCAGCCCAGCGGCGATAATCACCGGTCAAGGCGATCGCTCCGTATGTAGCGCCGTGATAGGAGTGATAGCGGGCCAGGACCTTCCAACGGCCGGTATAGAGTCGAGCGATCTTGACCGCGTTTTCATTCGCATCCGCACCGCCCAGGCAAAAGAAGACCTTGTTCAGATTGCCAGGAGCGATCTCGGTCAACTTTTGGCCCAACAGGCCCCGTGGCTCGGTGGCCAACGCCGGCTGGACGTAGCACAACCGCGCTGCCTGCTCCTGGATGGCCCGTACCACCCTGGGATGCTGATGTCCGATGTTCACGTTGACCAGTTGGGAGGCGAAATCCAGGTAGCGCTTCCCTTCCGCATCCCAGAAATAGACCCCCTGGGCCCGTACAGCCGGGATTGGGTCCACAGCCGACTGCGCCGACCAGGGGAACAGGGTATAGTCCCGGTTCAAGCGGACGATCTCTTCTGCTGTCCGAGTCTGCCACTGAGTCATCATTGCCTCCAATGAAAAAGATCGTTGAGCAGCCCTGCTCGCGCTGGCCGGCACGGTGGGCAGGGGACGCCTAATGCCGATCGCGCCGGGGGCGCAGCGGGATGAGACGGAACTCGCGGACAAAACGGATGAAATTGTCCACCGTCGTCTCAAAAAGCGCCTGGCCGAATTCGACCGTGGCGACCGTGGGATCGCCGCACACTCCACTCTCGCTCAGACGCGACCACCAATCCTGCCAGGCCAAAGCGCTGGGTTCGGGATGGTCCCAGTTGAAATAGGAAAACTTGAGTTGGCCGATCTCGCGGACCGCCTTTTCCATTTGCACTAACTCCGGTCGTAAGTAGAGCATCATGGCCGTTTCATACTCGCAGGCGTGGGCGATCCCGCCCGGCCCAGAACGGCGCATCTGGGACAGCGTGGGTTCGGCCAAAATAGGGTCCACCGCTGCGTTCGGACTGATCGCTCCACAGACGATTTCCGTCTCCAATACCACGCGACGAGCAGCCAGATCGGCAACCGGGGCATTGGAGCCGTGGCCATTGACAATGAGAAGATGGGTAAAACCATGGCGGGCCACGCTCGTGGCCACATCCACCACGTAGGAGAGCAGCGTGTGCATCTCCACCGAGATCGTCCCCGGAAAATCCATGTGATGCTCATCCAGGCCATAGGCGATGAGGGGCATCACCAACGCCTCTCCGGGAATGCGGCGGGCGGTCTCCCGACAGATCGCTTCCACGATAATATTGTCGGTGTTCAGCGGCAGGTGAGGTCCATGATCTTCGATGGTGCCAAAGGGAAGCAGGATAACCGGCTGACGGGCGATCGCTGTCCGCATCTCCGGCCAGGTCAGTTCTTCGTAGTGGATCTTGTCCATCCCGCCCTCCTGAGCCCCATAAACGGCTGGGGCCCGTTGCATTTTACCATAGAGCCTGGCTGCCGGCAAAAGCCACATCACACCCGATTGCGGTGGGACTCCAAGCGGTCATAACCGATAGGCGGTATATTGCCCCTCGCATGGAGGGCCCGGCGCAGCCCACAGCACCCGTTCCGTAAGGTCCATGATCAACGAGACCAGGGTCTGCTCGCGGTCATGAGGCGGCTCGGCGGGGTCCTCGTGCATGCAGATCGATTGAGGCCAGTTGACATGATCGCGGAGTAGGGTTTGCAGGCTTTCAATCGTGACCTCTCCCAGTTGCGCCCGCAGCAGACGTCGGGCACGGTTGAATCGAACATGGGAGCCAGCATAGGTCCCTGGCTCTTCCAGGGCTCGCATTTTCGGAGTGAGATAGTGGTTGGTGTGGACCAACCAGCCCTCCTCGCCGTACACAATTTCGTGGGTGGTCGCCGACGTCTCAACGTAATAGAGTTCACCGTTGGCGTCGGCCAGCAGGTAACAGTAACCTCCGGCCCTCCGCTTGGGCACGCAGGCCCGGATCGCCTGAGCGATGGTGCGGGCAGCAAGGACCCCTCGTGAGGAGACAATACGGGGCACACCAACACCAACATCGGTCGGATAGACCGAATCAATGGCCACGCCAATCCCCTCCGCATTCAGACCGATATTGACCAGCAATGGCCCATAAGTCATCCCCAGAAACGGTGGGGCCTCGACCGGATAGGCGCGGACTAGATAGACGTTATCTCGATCCACACTGTTCCAATCCTCGTTATGGGCCAGCAGGACATGGCCGTTGGCCGTCTGGTCATCCCGCACCGCGATACAGGTACAGCCCCATACCTGCTGCCGGCTTTCAGGCAGACCTTCGTAGCAATTCAAGGTCCATACCTCTTCAAAAGGAACGTTGGCTCCTTCCGCAATACCGCGGATCTCTTCGACGTATTGGGGAAATGTCTCCTCCGCATACGGCAGGAACTTGCGCGCCTCCCGGATGCCATCTTCCCAGGTCATGGCCACGGTGAAAGGAAAGATCTCGCGGTAACGAGCGAGAGCTCGGGGGATTTGCAGGCGCGCCGCTTCCCCTTGCTGGCGTCCTCGCTCCCGGGGAGGGCCCTTGACCTCAATAATGGGTAATGTCCGAAGTGTCACAGACATTCCTCCTCTCCCAGAATGATTTACCCCACAAGGTGACGGGTCTTGTTTATCTGCCTTGCCCGCTCTGTCCCTTGACCACGGACAGCCTGGTGAAATGTTGCGCCTCCGACGATGAGCTTGTTTACAATGCGGCGCTTTCCACTTCCGCCAGTGCGTCGGCAAAGATCTCCACCGCGAGGTCTGCCTGGGACTCGGTGAGAATGAGCGGCGGCGAAAAGCGCACGCTGTTGGGTCCACAGGGCAAAAGCAACAAGCCCCGCTTGAAACACTCCTTCACGACCAAGTCGGCTGCCTGAGTGGCTGGGCGTTTGCTTTCTTTATCCTGGACCAGTTCTACACCGATCATCAGACCCAGACCCCGGACATCGCCAATGAGCCGGCTCTCTTGGGCCAGATCGCGGAGGCCGGTCATGATCCGCTGACCTATCCGGTTTGCATTGTCCAGTAAACCTTCCTCTTCGATGACATCCAAGGTCGCCTGGGCGGCTGCACAACATACCGGATTGCCCCCGAAGGTGCTGCCGTGCGCGCCGGCGGGCCAGTTCATGATCTCAGCCCGTGCGATCATGGCCGATACCGGCATCCCGGAGGCCAACGCCTTGCCCACGCAGAGGATATCGGGCTCGACCCCCCAGTGTTCGATGGCCCACATCTTGCCGGTGCGGCCCATGCCCGACTGGACCTCATCGGCGACGAGCAAGATGCCATACCGATCGCACAAAGCCCGCAACCCGGACAACCAGCCTGGCGGAGGGACGACGTACCCGCCCTCGCCCTGCACTGGTTCGACAAAGATGGCGGCGACTTCCTCCGGGGCGATCGCCCTGACGAACCATACTTCTTCAATGGCACGAAGGCATGCCAGTTCACATCGGGGATAGGTGAGGTGGTAGTAGCAGCGATAGCAATAGGCATAGGGGACGTGAGTAATGCCTGGGACCAGAGGTCGAAAGCCCCTCTGGTACTTGACGCTGCTGGCGGTCAGAGAGACTGCCCCCATGGTGCGGCCATGGAACGCTCCCAGGAAGGCCAATATGTGAGAGCGGCCGGTGTGGTACCGGGCCAGTTTTAGAGCCGCTTCCACTGCTTCCGCCCCCGAGTTGCCCAAGAACACTTTCTTGGGCGTGTTTCCAGGAGCGAGTTTCCCCAGCCGCTCGGCCAGCTCGATGTACATCGGATCATAAAAGTCGGCCCCGCAGATATGGATCAACCGGCTGGCCTGTTCCTGGATGGCCCGCACTACCCGAGGATGGCAATGGCCGGTGGAGCAGACAGCGATACCGGCCGCGCAATCGAGATAGCGGTTCCCATCGACATCTTCCACCTCCACCCCACGGGCGCGTTTCACTGCCAGGGGATAGGCGCGGGGTAAGGAGGGGGTGACTGCTTCTTCGCTGCGGCGGACGGTTGCCTGCGCCTGAGGACCAGGCACCGACGTAATCAATTGCGGAATCGGAGCGATATTCATAGCAACCATTCCTCCGTTGGTTCGGGGTCTGTCTCCTCTGCCTGATGTAACTCTCCTACTCCAACGTCGGAGACCAGCGATACGCCAGTTTGTAGCTGCGGGCGATCATCAGGGTCTCCGTGGATCGGACGCCGGGCAATTTATGGATCTGGTGGGTGATCAGATCGGCCAAATGGGGCAGATCGCGGCAAAACACCTCCACGATCAGATCAAAAGAGCCTAAGGTCATCACCAGGTAGCTAACTTCTGGCAAGGCAGCAATGGCCCGTGCTACTTGATCGGCAGCCCCGGGTTCTACAGAAATCGCGACGATCGCCGGCGCTTGAAAGCCCAGGGCGTGGGGGTCCACGATCCCGACGGTATGGATGATCCCCTTTTCGACCAGGCTCTGGTAGCGGGTGCGAACTGTCGTCTCCGACACTCCAGCCTGTTTGGCGATCTGGGTGAACGGGGTTCGCCCATCAGCCTGCAGGGTATGAAGGATGAGTCTGTCCAGGTCGTCCATGATCGATCCCAACGATGGCATTTCAAAAGGCGGTCTTTTCTTCGTGAATCAGCGTTCATGAACAATTTTATCACGGAATCCGCGCCATGTCAACCCCTAAGGTTTGTTTTTCAAAGCAACATTTGACTCGATGGCCGATCTATGCTATCATGACCGGTGAAAGGGGATGAAAATGTTCGATCTGGTCCTGGCCCATGGCAAGGTCCTGGATGGCTGTGGCAACCCGTGGTTCTGGGGCGATGTCGGCATTCAGGATGGTCGGATTGCAGTCGTTGCTCCGGCAGGCACACTGCGGGGCAGGAGGATCGTCAATGCAGATGGACGTTTCGTCGCTCCTGGCTTTATTGATGTGCACACGCACTCTGATCTTTCCATTTTGATCAACCGCCGGGCAGAGAGTGCAGTCCGCCAGGGAGTCACTACCCAGGTCATCGGCAACTGTGGCCTCTCTCCTGCCCCCGTCAGCGAGGAATACCTGGAAGCCATGCAGCACTACTGGGGGCGCATGGCCTATCGGCCGGAGGTGACCTGGAAGTGGCGGACCTTCGCCCAGTATCTGCAGGCGCTGGAGGAGGGGGGCCTGGCCATCAACTTGGCCTCTCTGGCTGGTCATGGGGCGCTGCGCATCGCGGTGATGGGATTCGACGAGCGGGAACCTACGGCGGCCGAGTTGTCGCGTATGGCCGAGCTGTTGGACGAAGCGATGCGGGCCGGCGCCTTTGGGCTATCCACCGGGCTGGTGTATCCGCCGGGTTGCTTTGCCCACACGGACGAGCTCATTGCCCTGGCTCGGGTGGCGGCACAACATGGGGGATTGTATGCTTCCCATGTCCGGGGAGAGAGGGAAACGATTGTGGAAGCTGTGGCCGAGGCGATCGCCGTTGGACGGGAAGCGGGGCTGCCGGTCCAGATCTCGCACAACGCCCCCAAGATAGGAGCTCCGTGCGACGCGACGGTCACCCTGCGGCTGGTGGAACAGGCGCGATCTCAGGGACTGGATGTCACTGTAGACAACGACGTCCATACGGACCTCGCCCCCTTGTTGATCGATTGTCTGCCGCAGTCTGTGCAGGAACGGCCCATCGCTGAAGTCAGGGCCTGGCTCACCGATCCCCGTACCCGCGCTCAACTTCGAGAAGAGATCATCCGCGACGAGCGCCCGGCATTTGGTCCAGCCGGGTTGCTGAAACATGGTCGCTGGGATCGCATGATGATCTTGCACGCGCCGCAGAACCCGGAAGCGGTGGGTAAGACGGTGGAGGCGCTGGCCGTCGAGTGGGGCGACGATCCGTTCGATGTCTACTTTGACCTCATCGTGGCGAACGGCGACCAGGTCGATGCCATCTTTGATTACATTGACGAGACTAACATTCGCCTTCTCCTTCAGCACCCCCTGGTCATGATCTGTTCCGATGGTCAGGCCCTGGCTCTGGAGGGCTTTCTGAACGATCCGCTTCCCTACTGCCCATGTAGCTATGGCGAGTTTCCCGGGGTGCTGGAGCGGTACGTGCGGGAGGAAGCAGTGTTGAGGTTAGAGGAAGCAGTCCGCAAAATGACCTCGTTTCCGGCCATGCGCTTCGGGCTGACCGACCGGGGTGTGGTGCGGCCTGGAGCGTGGGCCGATCTGGTGGTCTTGGACCTGGCGCGTATCCGCGATCGAGCGACGCCGGTTCGGAAGGCCGGGTCCGAAAGTGGGAGCGCGGGCGGTGCAGGTTCGCTTCTCTATCCGCTGGCGAACTATCCCCATCGGTATCCCGAAGGGATGGATGAGGTGCTGGTGAATGGCATCCCGGTCATCGAGGGAGGAGAGCACACGGGGGCTTTGCCGGGCAGGGTTCTGCGGCGCGGCTCCCGATAGGGAGGAATTCAACCATGGAATTTTCTGCCGATAAGGGGAAACCGGTGAGCGTAGAGCCGATGCCGCTGATCGAAGTGAGAGGCTCCCACCGTCAGGTAGGTCGGCAAATCGGCGAGGCGATGAAGCCTCGGTTGCAGCGGATGCTGGATCGGATGCGCGAGAGCCTGCCGCCAGGTGTGAGCTGGGACGAGATGGTGCAGCAAGGTCAACTCTATCTGACCTACAGCCGGACCGTCTATCCCCAGTATGTGGAGGAGTTGGAAGGCATCGCCGAGGCGGCTGGATTGCGGTTCGAGGAGATGTTTGTGGAAATGTGCGAGGAGTTGTGGGAACGGGCTGCCTGGCCGGACAGAGTCGGCAAGACCGACGAGCCGGCGTGGGCGATAGGCGGGAGGGGGTGTACCGATATGGTGGCCCGCGGGCGGGCTACCGCCGATGGGTCTACCCTGGTAGCCCACACCAACGACCTCAGCCCAGACGTAGAAGATGATCTGGTCATTCTTAAAGTGCAGGCGGAGGATGAGCCTGAATTCCTAGGGGTTTCGGTGGGAGGTTTGGGCTACAGCGCCGGATTCAACGCCGCCGGCATCAGCATGACCGGCAACCAGGTGTATTGTAACGACATTCGACCCGGCGTGCCGCGCCTGTTGATCGTGCGCGCCATCCTCGCCGCACGACGGCTGGAAGAAGCGATGAACGCCTGCCTGCTCCCTCAACGCGCGTCAAACTATAACAATGTCATTGCCGATGCAGAGGGGGAGGCGTACAGCATCGAAGGATCGGCCACCGACTATGAACCGATTTACATTGAGGGAGACATCCTCGCCCATGCGAATCACTACATCAGCCCCGCCATGCGCCGCTTCGAGGTCGATCGGAATGCCATCGGCGGATCGATCATTCGCCACCACCGCGCGCTCCGGCTCCTGCGCGAAAACTATGGGCGCCTGTCGCCCGAGCTGTTCCAGAAGCTATTGGCCGATCATGCCAACTATCCCGGTTCGATCTGCCGGCACGGTCTCGAGACGGTCACGGTGTTTAGCCTGATCGTCAATCTAAACGAACGGCGGGCGTGGATCGGGCGGGGGCGCCCCTGCCAGACCCGGTATATCGAGTATTCCCTGGCTCCCTGGACGCCCCCATCGGTTTGAGGCAGAGCCCGATCGGGTTGGGACGTCATCATCTCTGCACAGGCTACTTCTCGGCCAGCCGGCCGTCGAGGCCCAATTCCGCGGCAATCCCCTGCATGGCACTCAGGACCAAGGGGACGTGCTCGGCCCACAAATCAACCCCCAGCGCTTCACAGGCGCGCTGGATCTCTTCCCGATTCACGGCGGCGGCAAAGGCGCGGTCTTTCCACTTTTTGCGGACCGACTCGATCTTGGTGATGTCCCGGATGTCCTTGGTGGGGCGCACCAGGGCCACGGCGACCAGAAACCCGGTCAGTTCATCGACGGCGACCAAGGTCTTTTCCAGACGAGATTGGGGTTGGACGCCGGTATATTCGCCGGCATGGGCCAACACGGCGCGGACAATTTCCTCTGGCCAGCCCCACTCTCGCAACAGACGGGCCCCTACCACCGGGTGACCCTCTACCGACAGGTCTGGATAGCGTTCATAGTCAAAGTCGTGGATCAGACCGACCACTCCCCATAATTCTTCATCCTCACCGTACTTGCGAGCATAGGCTCGCATGGCGGCCTCGACCGCCAGAGCGTGATGCCGCAGATTTTCATTTTGGACGTATTGAGTCAACAATTCCCAGGCTTCCGTGCGATTCGGCATTGGTCTCGCTCCTTTCGACTCTGATACCATCCCGACTATTGTATCCGATTTGCGCCCAGGCACCAAATGGTGAGATTGTCTGCTCTTGAAATGAGATTACATAATGAGATACAAAGAGGGCGAAAAGGCTTACAAAATCGCTGCAATGTGGTATAATTTGAGGCCTGTGGCAGATGTGGTTCTTCCCATCGTGGACTTGTGCCGGCCATGACCCGTTGTGCAGACCGGACGCGGCTCAAGGGTCATCTGGCACCGCAGGCTGACTGGGAGGGTTGTTCATTTGAAGTATTTGCACAATTCTTGAGGAAAGGGTAAGGGGGAATGGCTGAACTGACCTCGGAAGAGCGGGTAATGCGTGCCTTACACCGACAGGAACCGGATCGGGTTCCTCACTTCGAGTGGTTGATTGACCGCAAGGTACGAGACGCTTTGTGCCCCGGATGCAGGGACGCGAACGATTTTGCCGTGCGGATGGGACATGATGCTGTACTCGCGGACGTCCATTACCACAAGGAGCGGATCGGGCCCAACCGTTGGCGTAGCGAATGGGGGTTTGTCATCCAAGACACTTCAGAAGAACAGGGAATTGAAGTTGAGGCCCCGATTCAAACCATGGCCGATTTTGAACGCTACACCCCTCCCGACTTGCTCTTGCCCCAGCGATATCAAACCATCGAAGAACTCGTAGAAAGGTTCGCCGGCAAGATGGCGGTGATAGTCCATCTGAGTGACGTTATCTCTTTGCCTCGCTACTTGATGGGCATGGAGAACCTGTTAGTGTCCATTGTCACCCAGCCGGAGTTGGTCAAAGCCTTGGTTGCTCTATCGGTAGATGTGAACTTGAAGATGGCCAAGGAAGTAGCAGCGCGAGGGGTCAGGATTGTGTACACTAGCGGCGACTACGCCTATACGAAAGGCCCGCTGATGTCACCCCGTCACTTTCGTGAAATATTCTATCCCGGGCTAAAACAGGTGATCGGGGGCTTCAAAGAGCTGGGACTGATGGTCATCAAGCATACGGATGGCAATCTGTGGCCGATTATCGACATGATCATCGATTCAGGAATCGATTGCCTGGACCCCATTGACCCGTTGGCGGGAATGGACCTGGGCGAAGTCAAGGCCAAATACGGCCACCGGATCGCGCTTAAGGGGAATGTGGACTGCGCGCACTTGCTGACGTTTGGTACGCCGGAAGAGGTGGTAGAAGCGACCAAGGAGGCGCTGCGCAAAGGCGCCCCGGGCGGCGGCTTTATCCTTTCGTCCAGCAATTCGATCCACTCGTCGGTCAAACCAGAAAATTACATGGCCATGATGGACACGCTAAAGAAATACGGACGTTACCCGATTGCTTTGTGAGCAAGCGGTGCGTGGGGTGAGGCCCGGCGCTACAATGGGCACAATTCATCACAAACATCATATCAGCGAAAGTTGGTCCAAATGCTCACTCTTCTGCAAGGTAATTCCAAACAGATGACCCACCGAGCAGTGATCTGGGATTTGGATGGGGTGTTGGTGGACACCGGAGAGCTTCATTATCGCTCCTGGTCTCAGGCCCTCCCGGCATTCGGTCTGTCCATGACCCGGGACCTCTTCCAGGCGACTTTCGGGATGAACAATGCCGGGATTCTGACCGTGCTCCTGGGTCGGAAACCCGAGCCCGAGTTGGTCCAGCGGGTCAGCGACTCCAAAGAGGACACATTTCGGGCAGCAGCTCGGGGTCATGTTCAGCCTCTACCTGGTGTCAAGGACTGGCTTGCCCGGTTGAGGGCTGCCGGTTTCCGCCAGGCCATTGGTTCATCGGCACCGCCTGCAAATATCGAGGTACTAGTGGATGAACTTGGTCTGCGGGAGTACTTTGACGCGCTGATTTCCGGGTTTGACCTTCCAGGGAAACCAGACCCTGCTGTGTTCTTGAAAGCGGCCCAGGCGCTCGGGGTCTCTCCGGAGCGCTGTGTCGTGGTGGAGGACTCGGTAGCCGGCATCGAAGCGGCCCGACGGGCCGGGATGACATGCATTGCCGTGGCGACGACCAATTCTCCGGATGCACTGGGAGCAGCCGACTTGGTCGTGGCCCGGCTGGACGCCTTGCCTCTGGATGCGTTTGAACGGTTGCTTTCGAGATAACTGGAGGATTCCTGGGGCCGTATCCAGACCCGGGCCTGGGTCAGTGCCCCAGGAGGCGGACGCTCTCGGCACGCGGCTGGGTCTTGAGCTCAACGGCTGCAAAGCGTTCCAGGAGCTGGAGGCAACGCTCTTTTCGCTGTTGCATCCGTGGCTCTCTGGTTTTCCATTTACCCTGTAACTGGCGAATGACGAGCATGCTGTCGCCGCGCACTTCCAAGGTGAATTCCTCAGGTCGTCGTCCTGCCTTCTCGATACGCTGGATCAGGTCCTGCAGGGCGATGATCAACGTGTCATATTCGGCTTCGTTGTTGGTATAATCATCGCCTAACTCCAGACGTTTTAGACGCTGAGCGCCATCCTGCACCCGCGTGATGGCATAGCTTCCATATCCTCGACCTGGATTGCCATGGCTACCGCCATCAAAGGTCAGGATATAGTCTGGCGGTCGCGCCATAGAGCGGGAATGCAAATGACCAGTTGGTTTTCCCGTCATTTCGGGTTTTGGTCTGCCTTTTCGGCCATCATCTTGTTGTACAGGTATTCCAGGTTGGCCTGGTGCAACCGCTGCGCCAGCCCGCCCAGAGGGATGCGCGATTTGCCACATGATTCCACACTGATTCGTCGCAACGCCGTCTTCGACTGGCCTTTTTCCACAAGCGTTCGCACCCGCTTCTCGATGTTTCGCAAGTAGGCGACATTGCTATCTACCGTTTCCTCAATCTCACCTCTCAGGAGGACGCCCCCATGTCCCTGGATGATGTTCTCCAGGTTTAGGGTCTTGATCAGTTTTAGTGATTTGGTCAACTCCTCGATATCGCCCCGAACGATCAGAGGGATCGGCGTTACTACGTCGCTGGCGACCAATACCTTGTCTTCGCGGATATGGACCATGATGCCGTCGGGTGTGTGGCCGGGTGCATGCATGAGGTGGATGGTCTTTTCTCCAAGGCGCAACAGCATTTCGGTCTCAAAAACGAGTTGGGGGATGCGCAATTGAACCGGGGCCAGCGCCGGAGTCTGGGCCTTGGCTTTGGCGAGGCTTTCTTCTCCGACCTTGAGCAAGATCTGCCGGCACTGTCGATGGGCGATCAGTTCAGCCTCGGGGAACAGGTAGCTGCCATAGATGTGGTCGGCGTGATGATGAGTGTTGATCACATAGCGAACGCCTTGCGGGCAATGCCGCAAGGCGAACTCGCGGATTTGTCGAGTTTCCTGGGGGAAAGGCGCTGTGTCAATGACCACCGCCCCCTTCTCGGTGATAACAACCGTCGCTGCTACTTCGACATAGAGTTCGCTGATGAATACATAGACGTCTTCGGTCACGCGTTCCCGTAGCATCTTGTCTCCTGAAGGCTGCAGTCAGTGCTCAGCATGTGACCAGCGCCGGTGGCCATGCTGCTGTCAACAACAGACCGTATTATACTCGAAAGGGACTCGATTTGCAAGGGGAACATGACATAATCAAACAACTTTGCCCAGAAAAGTCCCAGTTTTCTGACTAATTGACAAAAGACACACAACCCATTATAATGGGGAGCGCCTTGCAGATACCCGTGGTAAGGAGCGACAGCATGACGCAAGAGATCCAAGTGCCCGAGGAGCTTAAAGGACAGGTGTTCATTACCACATTAAGCCAGATCTATGGCTGGGGCCGACGGTATTCGCTCTGGCCGATGTTCTTTGGCGTTGCCTGTTGCGCTTTTGAGTTTATGGCTGCCTCGGCTGCCCGTTTTGACGTGGGCCGCTTTGGGATGGACCTGGCCCGGGCTTCACCCCGCCAGGCAGACTTGATCGTCATCTCCGGCACGGTCACCAAAAAGATGGTGCCCAAGATCGTCATGCTTTACAATCAGATGGCAGAGCCCAAGTATGTCATCTCGATGGGAGCGTGTGCGACCGGTGGCGGGCCGTTTAAGGAAGGGTATAACGTGGTCTCTGGCGTTGATCAGTTCCTCCCGGTGGACATCTATGTACCGGGTTGTCCACCTACCCCAGAGGCTCTCCTGGCGGCATACATCGCGCTTCACGAAAAGATTCAAAATGAATCGATCAAAAAGGTGCGTTGGTATCGCCGGGAGCCGATCCCAGAGGTGCCGGTTCCGCTGTTGGGCGGACCCGACCTGATCGATCCCCGCCAGATCCCTGCCATTCGCCAGGCGGCACTGGAAAGACCAGTGGAGGCGACTGCCGAGACGTCAGAAACATCAGCTTGATCATAGGGGTAGAAGGAGAGAAGCATGGCGACCGATCTGGGAGCGATTGAAGCTCAACTGAATCAAGCATTCCCCGGTGCCGTCATCGATCGCGATGGCGACTGGCTGGTCATCGAAGCCAGCCGCCTCCCAACTGTGGCCCAATACCTGCGCGATGAAATGGGCTATGACTGGCTCACCCATCTCTCTGCCTCGGACTATCCCGATCGCTTCGAAGTGGTCTACAATCTATACTCGAGCCGGCCGGATCAGCAGGGACCGGGCATCCCGTTCAAGGTCCGGGTTCCTGACAAGGCAAACCCCCATGTGCCGAGCCTCACTTCTATCTGGAAAAGCGCCGATTTCCAGGAACGAGAAGTGTGGGACATGTTTGGCATCCGCTTCGACGGCCACCCGAACCTGAAACGCATTTTGCTGTGGGAGGGCTTTGCCGGGCATCCGCTGCGCAAGGACTGGCATGAACCGTACTATGAGCAAGAGCACAAGCCTTTTCCCAGCCGATGGCCCCATGCCCAGCAACCCAAACCCAGGTCGGCTGAGGAGCGGGTACGCTGGCGAGCCAATGTTCAGTACCCGCAGGGGTTTGATCCGGACCAGTGGAAGCCGGTGCCCGAAATCGATGTGCTGCCCGCAGCCAAGATCGACCTCAATGGCCTCGAAACGGACCAGGTCTATGTGAATATCGGGCCTCAACATCCCAGCACCCATGGCGTATTGCGGATGATCGTCGGCCTAAACGGGGAAACGGTCACCAGTATCTACCCGGTGTTGGGCCATCTTCATCGCAATCATGAAAAGATCGGCGAGCGGAACCTGTGGACGGGTATCATTCCGTACACAGACCGCCTGGACTATGTGTGTCCGATGTACAACAACTTTGGCTATGTGGTCGCCGTAGAACGGTTGATGGGGCAGGAAGTCCCCGAGCGGGCCGAGTATCTGCGGGTCATCATGGGCGAGTTGACCCGGGTCATCAACCACCTCCTGGCCATTGGGTTCCAGTTCAATGAACTGGGAGCGATGTTCACGCCGATGATTTATGCCTTCACCGAGCGCGAGCACGTCCTGGACCTGTTCGAGGAGGCGTCTGGAGCCCGGATGATGGTCAACTATTACCGCTTTGGTGGAGTGGCCCGAGACGTAAGCGACGATTGGCTCAAGCGCTGCCGGAAGGTAGTGGATCGCCTCGATCGCAAGATCGACGAGTTTGATACGATGCTCTCCGATAACGAGATCTTTATTGCCCGGGCGCGGGGCGTCGGGGCGATGAGCTGGCAGGAGATGGTGAACTATGGAGTTACCGGGCCAGTGCTCCGCTCCGCCGGGTTGAAATATGACATCCGGAAGGTAGAGCCCTATTCGATCTATGATACCTTTGACTTTGAAGTGCCTACCTTCGAAACGGGGGATATCTACGACCGCTATCGGCAGCGGATGGCCGAAGCGAGAGAGAGCGTCAAGATCTTGAGGCAAGCCCTGGACCGTATTCCAGCCAGAGGACCGATCCAGGCTGGCAAGAAGCCGTGGAACCCCAAGGTGCCGGCCGGTGAGTTGTATAGCCGGGTAGAGCATCCCAAGGGGGAGCTGGGCTTTTATCTGGTCAGCGATGGGGGGACCAATCCATACCGCTACCATGTGCGTTCACCCTCTTTTGTCAACCTGGGGGCGCTGGAAGCGATGTCGGTGGGGCATCTGTTCGCCGACGCGATTGTGATCCTGGGTAGCATCGATATCACACTGGGGGAGGTAGACCGCTGATGTTTGGCATCGGATTACTCAAAGGTCTGAGTGTGACCATGCGCCATTTCATCGAGTCGTACCTGTACGACCGGAAGCCGTGGGAACCCCGCTACCACGAGGAGTGGCTCAGGAAGCGTCAGTCGGTCGAGGGCAAGGGGCTCTTTACTATCCAGTATCCGGAACAGAAGCGTAAGATCTCGGAGCACTTTCGGTTCCTGCCGATGCTGGTGTACGACGAGACGCCCGATAAGCCGCGTTGCACTGCGTGTGGGGTTTGCGCCCGCGTGTGTCCCCCTCAGTGTATCTGGATCCAGCGGGCTACGGATGAGAAGGGACGGCCCCAGGCCAGGCCCGCCGGGTTCTGGATCGACACCACGATCTGCATGTCGTGCGGCTTCTGTGCCGAGTTTTGCCCGTTCGATGCCATCAAGATGAACCAGGAGCACGAAATCCCCACCTCGGACCGAGACCGAGACATGTTCTACTCCCTGGAAAAGTTGCTGGTGCCGGTCGAGTACTATGCCAAGCTGCATCCCTCCGACTATGCAGCGGAACAGCAGGAACGCCAGGCCAAGCAAGAGGCCAGGAAACAGGAGGCCTGACGACGAACCGGAGCCGTGTTGATCTGCACAGCCATACGAATGCATCGGACGGCAGTCTGACCCCCGAAGAGGTGGTGGCTCGGGCGGCAAGCCTGGGGGTCCACGTGCTGTCCGTCACCGACCACGACACGGTCGCCGGAGTACGGCCAGCTCAGGCTGCCGCCAAGCACTGGGGGATCACTTTGGTGCCGGGAGTGGAGATCAGCGCCGTCAGTGGGCAGGAAGAGATCCACATACTGGGCTATTTTGTGGATGTCGAGAACGCAGAACTGAAGACCTTTCTGACACAAGCGCGAGAAGCGCGTCAGGAGCGCGCTCAGCAGATCCTGGCGCGCCTTGCCCAATGGGGATTGCCTATAGAATGGGACCAGGTTGTTGCCAAGGCTGGCGGAAACGGGTCCATTGGACGTGCTCACATTGCGGCAACGATGGTCGAGCAGGGTTATGTACACAGTTGGGATGAAGCGTTTGAACAGTGGATCGGCCCGGGCCGGCCAGCATATGTGGAACGCTATAAACTTTCGCCCGAGGATGCTATCCAGTTGATACGGAGGAGCGGCGGGTTGCCGGCGTTAGCCCATCCATATATCTTTAGCCGGAACGGGGAATGCAAAGTGAGTCTGGACCTGGCTCGCTGGCTTCCGCGTTTACGGGATGCTGGTCTGGAGGGAATTGAGGTTTACTATCCCAATTACTCCCATCGTGTGAGCCGCCGATTGCTGGCGTGGGCCATTCGCTATGGATTGTTCGTGAGCGGCGGCAGTGATTTCCACGGTGAAGGAACCGGTAGCGACCTGGGAAGTGTGGCCGTGCCGTGGGCGGTCTGGGAGGGTCTGGAGCGACGCCATGGTTGCCAGGTCCGCCCGGAAGTTGTCGAATCCGCCCGTCAATTGAGTTGAGAAAGGTGTTTCGCCGATCAGGTGGTGACATATGACTGTGAGTTTGAGAACTGAACTGTTATTCCCGCCTCATCTAATTCGCCATCTGCGCAATTTGCGGGGTGAGAAGTGGCGGGAATTGATCGATTCCATCACCCCGCTGCCTGAGACTCATCCGGATGTGCTTGCCTTTTGCCTGATGATGATCCGGCTCGATGCCTGCCTGAGCTGCGTCTCAGGAAGCTATCGCTTTATGCGCGGCTGCGAGATTTGTGCTCAGCAGTCGATCGCCCGCTACCAGGGAACCGACGAAGAGCTGATCGAGCTGTTCCATCAGGCCAGACGAGACCTGGATCGCGCGGCCGAGAACCCTCTCGATCTTGTGCCTGACGTCCCGGAACCAGAGATATTGGAATGAGCGCGATCCGCATTGGGATCATCGGAGGAGGATATGCCGGCCTGACGGCGGCCTATGAACTGCAGAAACGGGGCTATGCCGTCACCGTATTCGAAAAGTATGGAACCTGGGGGGGGCAAGCGGCTACGCTGCCCCTGTTAGGCACCCGCATCGAGTTCTTCTATCACCATCTTTTTGGCAGCGATGCTCACATCCTCGGTCTGATGGATGAGTTGGGCATTGGCGATCAGTTGCGCTGGATCGAATCAAAGGTAGGCTTCTTCTACGACGGCCAGATCTATGACTTTGTGACCCCCCTGGACCTGCTACGTTTCAAACCTCTCAACCTGGTCAATCGGATCAAACTGGGATTCATGTACCTTTATCTGCAGCGGGTGAACGACTGGCAGCGTCTGGAGCGGGTGACGGCCCGTGACTGGATCTTGCGCTATATGGGCCAGGAGATCTATGACAAAGTGTGGGGCCCCTTGCTGAGGGGCAAGTTCGGTGACTGGGCCGATCAGGTCAGCATGACTTGGTTGTGGGGCAAGATCAAAGTGCGAGGCACCTCGCGCCGAGGGGCCGTGGCGAAAGAGACACTGGCCTATCCGCAGGGGAGCTTTGAGATCATCACCCAAGCACTGGTCGATCGGTTGCGGCTGGGCGGGGCGGACCTTCGTCTCAACCAGGGGGCGATCGGCCTGACCACCGATCCGGCCGATCCCTGTCGGGTCACCGGGGTGGTGACCCGGAGAGAGACGATCCCGTTCGATGTGGTCATCGCCACCGTGCCCGGCGATGCGTTTCTGGAGATTGCCCCTCCTAGCCTGGATGACTCATACGCCGCCTTGCTGCGGACGGTGCGCTATCAGGCGGCGGTGGTGTTGCTCCTGGTCAGTCAACGCAGTCTGAGTCGCATCTATTGGATGAACATCGCCGATCGGACCATGCCCTTTGTCGGGGTAATTGAGCACACCAACTATGTGCCACCGAGCGAGTACCAGGGCCGGCACCTGATCTATGTCTCCAACTATCTGGAACGGGATGACCCTCGCTTCCACATGACGGCGGACAGGCTTTTTGACCTCTATGCCCCGCATCTGAAGCGCATTAATCCTGCCTTCGAACCTGGCTGGATTGAGAAAAAGATCGTGCTCCGCGCCGAGGCCGGGCAGCCGGTGATTACCTGTAACTACTCACAGCGCATCCCCGATCATCGTACTCCGCTGAAAGGGCTCTACCTGGCCAATACCCTGCAAATCTACCCGGAGGACCGGGGCACTAACTATAGCGTCCGGTTGGGACAGACCATCAGCCGGATCGTCGCTCAAGACTTGACCCGTGAAGCGTGATCCACGGCGCGCGCTCCGTAGTCAACATGCGCATCTCTTAGAGATCGGGTTGTTGATCGGTCTCCTTTTGTTGAGCGCCACTCTGATGTGGCATGACTTGGGTGTGCGCGAAGTGTTGGGGCGCGATGAGAATGCCACCATTACCAAGCTCGATCAGCCAGACCTGAACGCGGTGCTCCGCGTCACCCAGATCAAGGTCACGGGCCAACCTGGCAATATGCAGCCGCTTTACTTCCTGATCCAATACCTCTTTTGGCCTGTGGTCGGGCGGAGTGCGTTCATGCTCCGTTTTCTGCCGTCGGTGTTCGGTGTTCTGGTCGTGGTCTTTAGTTACAAACTGGGCGATCTGCTGTTTGAGCCAGGGACAGGCCTGATCGGGGCACTTTTCACAACTCTATTGCCGTTGCACGTCCGGTATGCGCAGATCGCCCGCCCATATACCCTGCTGGCCTTGTTTGGTCTGGCCTCGGTCTATTTCCTGGTTCGTGCTCTTGAGACACACCGATCTCGATTCTGGTTCGGTTTCGTTCTGACCGCCACGTTGGGTTTTTATACCCATTACAATGCGCTTTTTGTTCTTCTTACCGAGGCGATTTTTGCCGGGGTATGGGCAGTTGGGCATCTGGTTGCCCGGAAGAAGCAACGGTCAGTCCGTGGCCTGGCGCAAGCCGCGCTCGGGTTCCTCCTGGTGGGCCTTCTCTGCCTGCCAGGGCTTATTCGCCTGCTCCGGCTTCCCTGGTTGGGGTTAGATAGCGGGGATGGAGCGGCCGGCTCGCCCACGATCGAACTCACCATCCCGTTCTTTCGCCATTTTTTGTATAACAGCGGGATCCGGACCACCTCATTTCAAAACCTGTGCGTGGGCTTGATAGTGCTTGGACTGGTAGTGACGGCCTACCGGCGCCGCTGGCTTTCCTTGGTGTTGGCGTCTCTCTGGCTGTCTGTCCCATTTGCGGCTCTCGCCCTGATGCGCTCCCCCCGTCCGTTTGAAGAACGATACGTGATTTTTCTGACGCCAATGGCAATGTTATTGATGGGCCAGGCAGTCTGTGCGGTTGGCCGCTTTGTGGCGAACCTGGCCTGGTGGTGGAGGCGGTGGGACATCTGTGGGCCGGTGACGGCGATCCTTTCGCTCGGACTGGCCTTGCTTCTGTTCGCTGCGCTACAAGTCTATTATGCCAATGGACGGGCCGCAGATCGCCTGGATCAGACGCTGCGGGTGGTGGAACGCCACGCCCGGTCTGGTGACATCATTCTGGTTTCCCCCCGTTTTTTCCTGCGACAGCTCCGGGTACACGGAGCTGAGGTGGTCTATCTGGATGAGCATCTTTCCCCGGACGAGTTGGATGCGCGGGCAACGCACTATCGGCGGGTGTGGGTCCTGTACAGCTCCTACCTGCCATCGGTCGAACTGCAGGAACCGCTCGATCGATGGGTGCAGACGAAAAAAGGTTTCGTGCGGATCCCGATCAAATCGATTATGGCCGTCGCGATGGGCAGCCTGGCGCAACGAGACGCCGAACTGAGCCTTCAGGAGCAGATTGCCGTGCTCGAGGAGATGGCCCAGTTTTCTTCGGGCGATTCCGAGGCGCGACAACGGTGCCATGTCCTGGCTGACGTGTATGGGGCGCTGGCCGATCTGTACGAAGGGCGGGGGGAAACCGGCCTGGCAGCCGAGTACCGGGCGAAATCGGAAGCGGCGCGGTCTACTGCCTCGTGCCCTTGAGGGCTGAACGGTTGACAGGGACCAGGCGTGGTGGTACAATCGGGACGCCAGCCACCTGGCTCATGGCAAGCGTATCCATGAGACGGGTCAAAGCGAAAAGAACGAGTGTTTGAGAAGAAATAACGTGTCAGACCTAAAGATCTTGACGGTGAACGATCCGGAGCAGGCCAAGGTTCTCCGGAGCAAATCGAGAAAGGTGGCCAAGGTGACGCCCAGGCTGGTTGCCCTGGCCCAGCAGATGTTGGAAACGATGCGTCAAGCCAATGGAGTGGGTCTGGCAGCACCCCAGGTGGGCATCCTTCAGCGGTTTTTTGTCGTCGAGTTACCCGCAGACGAAGAAAACAATCTGCCGGCAGAGACCTATATCCTGTTCAATCCCGAGATCGTCAAGAACGCCGGAGAACAGATCGGATACGAGGGTTGTCTATCGATCCCGGGTTACATTGGTGAGGTGGCGCGAGCCGAAAAGGTCACGATCCAAGGGCTGGATGAAAAAGGTCACCCGGTACGCTATAAAGCCGAGGGTTATCTGGCGCGGGTCTTCCAGCATGAACTTGATCATCTGGATGGGATCCTGTACACCGATCGGTTGACCGATCCGGCGACTTTTCAAAGGGTTGAAGTGGGAGAAGAAGAGACCCGCGAAAGAGAGATCGCCATCACATGACATGGCGGCTCTCGCAGAACTTTTCCGGCGCAGCCGTCAAGGGATATTGGGAAGAGAATTGCCATGCTTTCTTCTCAGACCAAGATCATTACCAAGCTGAGCGAGCGAAGGCAAATCGAAATTGAACTGCGCAAGATGCTTACTGCCGCTACGGAACAGGAATTCCGATCCCAGGCGCAAAAGATTGCGCAGTTGGGTTCACAGGTGCTCCCCACTCTGATCGCCAATCTGGATCGGGCTGATGCCCGACTGCTGACTGCGTTGGGGACGGTGGCAGCTCTTCTCAACCGGGATGAGGTGGTGCAGTCGCTGCGGCAAGTGGTGCTTCAGCCTGGACGGAGCGATCGAGCAAAAAGAGGAGCCTTGACCCTTCTGGAGCGTTTCCTGGGCCAGGCGGTGGATGACGAACTCCTGGACCGCGTCCAGGATCCGGAAGAGGTGGTCATTCCTTCGTTGGACGAGGTCTTGGTCCAGGCAGAACGCAATCCTGCTGCCCTGATCGGATATATTCAGAGCCTGGATCAGCAGGAACCAGATGTGGTCCTGACACTCATTCGAAGCTTACAGGGCAAGGCGGCCTCGCTGCTTTCCACGCCCCGGGGCCTGTCGGCTATCGAATTGTTGCGAATGATGGCCCAGGACGTGCGCGAGGAGATCGCTGCGGCGGCGGTGCAGGCTCTGGGGACTCTTCGCTTACCAGAAGCGGCCAAAGCCCTGCAGACGTTGATCCCGATCCTGGCCCCGGCGTTGCGCCCTGGTGCCGAGCGCTGTCTGCGCAAATTGCAGTTCAGTGGGGTAACGGTCACTCCGCTTTCACCTCCGAGTCCTGCTTGGCGTGCATTGATCGGCCCGCTGAACGGATTGGGGCAGCGAAATATATGGTTCGTCCAGGATACTCCTGTGCCCGGTTATGCCCGCTTCCTGAATCTTTTACTCAGCGACCAGGCGGGCGCGGTGAGAGCTGCGGGACATACCCACGTACCGATCCAGATGTTGCCTCCCCGTCGGCCATGCGGGTATGTGCACGATATCGCCTGGCCCGACGGCTCCGGGGCGATGCTCTTGCTGGAAGCACCTTTTGAACTGGGGCGGCGCATCGTATTGGAAGCGCTGGCCTACAATCGAGCGACGCAGATCCCCGTGGCAGGGCCTTTACGCCTGCTTTCTCCGTGGTTGTGGGACAGCGCCAGTGGGAACCTGGAACGAGCACTGCCGGAACTAGGAGAAGAGGAAAAGAAACGTCTCGTTGCCAGCTCAGACCGCCTGGTAGACCATCCTGCGTTTGCCGACTGGACGGTGCAGGGACCTGCTACGTGGCTGATGGCTGAGGAACTTTTGCGTCACCCTGCCTGGGACCTGGAGATATTGGCTGGGCGTTTGATGGCAGAGATCCTTACGGATCAAACGTTTACCCAGGTGTTGGCTCGGAGACTGGAGGCAATGAGCGAATGGTTATTATGGTCCGGCGAGCAAGTCCTGGCGAAAATGGCCCTGGCCGCTTCCCAGGCAATGCAAGAGGGGAGATGCCATGAGCTTGCATTTCTCCGGGCGCTTGTGCGACGAGATTTGGACATGGCATTCCGCAAGCTACAAGAAGACCCGATGCGGGTATCGGATACAGAACCACTGAAAGGAGTGTAGAAGATGGGAGGATTTGGTTGGCCTGAGATTCTGATCATCCTGGTGATCGTGATTCTCATCTTTGGTGTGGGCAAGGTAGCGGATGTAGGACCTGCGCTAGGAAAGGCGATCAGCGGTTTCAAGAAAGCGGTCAGGGAGACAGAAGAGGAAGGAAAAAAAGAAGAGAAGAAAGCCGAATCGAAGGAGGAGGAAACAGAATAGTCAAGACGATCCAGGCCACGATCCGGGCGTGCGTGCTAACCTCTACACTACCCTGGGCACGCGCGCCAGGATCTCGCTGACGACCTCATAGTTGATCGTGCCGAGCCGTTCGGCCACATCCTCGACGGTGATCCGTTCTTGTCCTTGTTCACCAATGAGGACCACTTCGTCACCCTGACGGACGTTGGGGACAGACGATACATCAATCATGGTCTGATCCATGCATACCCGGCCAACGATGGGTACCCGCTGGCCGTGGACCAGCACTTCGCCCCAGTGTCGCGGGGCTCGCCGGAACCCGTCCGCGTAGCCAACCGGGATGACGGCGATCCGCTGCTCGCCAGTGGTCTGATAGGTGTTGCCGTAACTGACAAAGCTACCGGGGGGTAATGTCTTTACCTGGGCTATCTGGGTCTTGAACGCCAGAGCGGGACGAAAGTCAGGTGGGCAGCGGACTTGAGGCGAGGGGTGTAAGCCGTACATGGCAATACCTAATCGGACCATGGTGAAATGGCTTTCTGGCATAGTGAGGATGGCCGCAGAGTTGGCGGCGTGGATCAATGGGAATTCAATGCCGGCGTCCCTCAGAGCTTGTAGAACCTGGCGAAAACGGCCGATTTGCCAGCGGGTATACTCTGGATCGCTATCGGCCACAGAGAAATGGGTAAAGATGCCCTCTAACACGAGATAGGGCACGGTGCGAAGGCTCAGGACGAACGGCAGGACTTCGTCGGGCAGCAAGCCGAGCCGTCCCATGCCCGTATCCACTTTCACGTGAACCCGGGCCTGGCTGTTCAATTCCCTGGCCGCGCGACTCAATGCGTGGGCGACATCGAGGTTAAAAACCGTCGCCGACAAGTTCAGCAGAACCAGTTCTCGGGCCTGCCAGGCAGGGGTGTATCCCAGGACCAGGATCGGGGCAGTGATGCCGGCCTGACGCAGAACCGATCCCTCATTGACACTGGCGACTCCCAGGTAACGTGCTCCGTTGTTCAGTGCGGTGCGCGCCACCCGGACCATACCATGGCCGTATGCATCTGCTTTCAGGACCGCCAGGACGGCTACTTCCGGCCCCACCATTTCCACCACCCGCCGCACATTGTGAGCGATGGCTTCGAGATCTACCTCCAGCCAGGTAGGACGACCAGGACGTTGGAGACGGACTTTGCGCCAGCCCGCCGTTTGGCGGACCAGTACGTGCGGGGCCTGCTCTGGCTGGGCAAGCAGGCCGGCGACTACCTGTTCGAGGCGTGCTTCCATCGCTCCTTTGACCAGAATGGTGTCACCCGGCTTCAGGCGAGGGATCAGGCCCCGGAGCGTATCTTCGGCGGTATAGGTCTCCAGGATTTGATCAGAAGGAAACCCGACCGCCTTGGCCGCTTCGGCGATTTGTCGGGCGCCATCGCCCTGAGTCACCAGAAAATCCACCCCTTGAGCGACCCGCTGACCGATGCGGCGATAGGCTTCAGCTTCAAAGCTCCCCAGGTCCACGAGGCCGCCCAGGACAGCAATCCGCTGCCCGGCGGTGAAAAGGGCCAATACCTCCAGTGCTGCCAGGGTCGAGGCGGGGCTGGCGTTGAAGCTGTCATCCAGGATCAAAGTCCCCTGGACACCGGGCAGAGGGTTCAGCCGCCCCGGCAAAGGGCGGACCGAGGTCAGCGCTTCGAGCGCTTGCTCCAGGGGAACCTCCCAGGCCAGGCCCACTGCTACGGCTGCCAGCGCGGCATACACCTGATGCGCACCTAACAATGGCAACCGGACGTGAAGTTTGCGCTTGCCCCGCACTCCCGGGATGGGGAAAAAGTCCTTGATGAACACCGTAAAGGATACCCCGCTGGTATCTGCTTTCACCGCCCCTGCCACCAAGTCCGCATCCGGGTCCAGGCCGTAGGTCACCACCCGAGCTCGAGTACGGGCGGCCATGGCCCGCACCCGGGGATCGTCGTAGTTGAGGATTGCAACCCCGCCCTGATCCGCCGAGGGCAGGGCTTCCACCAGCCGCCCTTTTTCCTGGGCGATCGCCTCCAGCGATCCCAGGTAGACCAGATGCGTCTCATTAACTGCGGTCACCACACCAATTTGGGGTCGGGTGAGAAGCGCCAGATCGCGGATTTCATCCAGACCGTCACATGCCATCTCGAGGACAGCCACTTGATGTTCTGGACCTAGCTGGCCCAGGGCGATAGGAAGTCCATAGCGGTCATTGTAGTTGCCATAATTGCGGAAGACATTATACCGTTGGGACAAAACGGCGGCAGCAAGTTCTTTGGTTGTCGTTTTACCACTCGATCCGGTAATGCCTACCACCCGGGGACCGAGCTTGCGCAAAATGTACTGGGCCCAGTCTAACAAGGCCTTGCGGCTGTCGTCCACGACCAGACAGGTAACCCCATAACGCTCCAGCTCTACAGGACGTTGGCAGAGTACCCCGGCGGCTCCTCGCTGGACTGCATCCAGAATGTAATCGTGGCCATCTCCCTTTTCGGTCACAACGGCCAGGAATAATTCACCGGAGTTGAGCAGGCGGGTATCGTAGCAAAAATCGGTGAATGCTTTGGCGAAAACGGGTCCGTGGACCCTACCACCCGTGGCTGCCAGGAGGTCCGACAGATGGATCAATGCTCCTCCGGTTGATTGAAGACGTCTTCAACACGGGGCACCGGCGGGATCGCAGGAACCAACTCGCTCCAATCAATGACAGGCATCGGTGGTGGTTCCGGCATTGAGATTGGTGCCTGTTCGCCAGGTCCGGGCCATAGTTCTGCATCAACCTGAGGCATGGGCAACGGTTCAGGAAATAGCGATTCGAGCTCGCCAGTGACCACCGGCCTCGGCTGGCTGATGACGGTCTCACGACGCTCCACCCCCGTCCCCATTTCGACCCGTCCTACCTGGATCCTGGTTACCTGAATCGGTTCATCCAATCGGGATTTGCCGGGTGGAGTCGGTTGAACCGGAGAGGGCGGTTGGAGGCGAGCGCCGCACATCCGGCAGAAGCGGCCAGTCTGGTTCTCGGCTCCACATTTCGGGCAACGGGAAGCGGATGCAGCCAATGGCGCTTCTTTCACTGCCGGAACCAGGACCATGGCCCCCAACGCCGCCAGGAAGGCCTTGACATCGGGATAGCGTTTGGCTGGGTCGGGATCCAGGGCCTTGATCACCAGCTCGTCCATCGCAGGTGGAACCTCGGGATTGAATCGGCTGGGGGGCAAGACCTGGCCTTTCACCACCAAGGGGGCTCGCTTGGTCAGCAGGTGATACAGGATCGCTGCCAATGAGTACACATCGGCTGCTCCGCTGGCGGGTTGACCCGCCTGCCATTCCGGGGCCAGATACGGCGATTCCGTCTGTTTGACGCGCAGTCCGACCAAGTCAAGCAGTTCACCCAAGCCAAAATCCGTCACCTGGACCTTTCCGTCATCCTGGACCAGAATTTTCTCAGGCGTGAGAGAGCCGTGGAGCAGGCCCTTATTGTACGCGTGCTCCAGCGCCTGGCCTGCCTGCATGATCAGATCGGCCGCTGCATCCACGCTCCAGTCTCGATCCAGCTTGGCGACCAGGGGTTGGGCTTTTTCGATGGCTCGGACGACCAGGTACGGCAGGCCCGCATGTTCACCAACAGTCCGGACCGGCGCGATATTAGGATGGTTCAGTTGGCGAATCGCTTGAGCCAGCGCCTGGAAGCGGTTCGCGATTTCCGAATCCTGGCTCAGGAGGCGGGGAAGAATCTTGATCCATACCGGCTGTTTGGTATCCGGATCCTGGGCCTTGAACAGAAGATACCCCCAGTCCTGGCCTTCGAGCTTGGCCGCCTTGTACCTCTGGATGATCTGCTGGATCAGAGGCCGCATGGTCCACCTCCTTACCTTCTCAGGGGGCCATGATCGTTAGTCCATTGCATGCCAGCCGCCGTGCACTTCCTGGTCGACCCACCGCAAATAGTCATCGCTCCCACCGCTCAGGGGCAGGGCAATGATTTCCGGAACGGTGTAACTGTGGAGGGAGCGCACCCGGCGGATCAGGTCCTCCAGCACATCCTTTCGGCTCTTGGCGATGAGCAGGACTTCCTGATCCCGTTGAACCTTTCCCTCCCAGCGGTAGAAGGAGACCGCATTCGGGATCACGTTGACACAGGCCGCTAACCATTCTGTCACCAGGCTCTTTGCAATCCGCTCGGCTTCCTGCTGGGAACTGGCCGTCATCAACACGATCACAAATTCTGACATCCTTTCCTCCCCTTCAATCAAGATTGTATCACATTTCCGGAGAGGGGGCAATCGCACTACCGATCGTTAACCGGGGAACCCCAGTCCGCGCTCTTTGAGGCTAACAAACCGTTGTCGCCCAATAATGACATGATCCAGTACCTGGATATCCACGAGCTTGCCGGCCTCGACGATCTGCTTGGTGACCGCAATGTCCTCCGGGCTGGGGGTCGGGTCGCCAGAGGGGTGATTGTGAAGGACGATCAACGCTGCGCAATTGGCGCGGATGGCTTCCCGGAAAACCTCCCCGATGCGGATCAAGCTGGTGTTGAGTGAGCCGATATAGATGGTGGGAGTCGCCAGGACCCGGTTCTTGGTATCAAGCAGGATGACACGCAGGTGCTCTTGTTCCAGTAGGCTCATTTCCGACATGACCAGATTGGCTGCGTCGGCTGGGGACCGCACCTGAGGTCGCTCCTCCGGCGATTCCAGAACCATCCGCCGTCCCAGTTCCAGCGCCGCTTTGATCTGGGCCACCTTGGCCAGGCCGAGTCCTTTGGCGGATGCCAGTTCAGAAACATTGGCTCTGGCCAGGCCGGCCAGTCCGCCAAAGGCGACCAGCAGGCGTTGCGCCATTCGGATCACATTCTCCTCGCGCGTGCCGGTGCGCAGGATAATGGCCAGCAACTCCGCCGAAGACAGGGCGCCTACTCCATAGTTCACCAGACGTTCGCGCGGGCGTTCGCTCCTGGGCAGTTCTTTGATCGTGGGATGATAGCCGGCCTCAAGGTCCATGGTTTCTCCTCCATCTATTGTGCGGCTCGGCAACGGCTTTCTTTGCCTCATTCTACTCCAGGACCACCGGGGTGTCAAAGTACTCGTCCTGTCCCTGCTGCCTCTGAGAGACGGGGCCCACGGATGTGCGCTGTTCCTTTGCAGATGCCGACCATTGGCCTCGATTCAGCGCCAGAAACGGCAATTTGGGGTCTTGACAAAGAACATATGTTCGTATATAATAGGAATCGAACAAATGAGCTAATCGCTGGTTTGGTGGTATAGCGAAAGGAGTTAGAGCAATGGTCCGTGAGCTGTCAGACCGCCAACGAAGGATCTATGAGTTCCTGTACGACTATATAAGGGCAAAGGAGCGTGCACCGACAGTGCGGGAAATCGGCGAGGCGGTGGGTATCCCATCCACCTCTGTGGTCAAGTACAACCTGCTGAAACTGGCTGAGGAAGGATTGATCGAGTACAACCCGAAAATCGCACGCGGCATTCGCCTGATTGGCGAGGCAGTTCGGCGTCTGGCCGATAGCATCCGGATCCCCATCCTCGGTCCCATCGCGGCCGGCCAGCCTATCCCGGTACCGGACACCTCGCTGGACTACGAGAGAACCATCGAGTTGACGCGTGACATCGTCAAGAACCAAAAGGGCATCTACGCCCTGGAGGTGCAGGGGGACTCGATGATCGATGCCCTGATCCACGATGGGGATATTGTGCTGATGCGATATCAACCGACCGTGGAGAATGGGGAACTGGCAGCGGTCTGGTTGCGCCGGGAAGAAGAAGCGACTCTGAAGCGATTCTATCTGGAGGGCGACCGGGTCCGGCTTCAACCGGCGAATCCGATGATGAAACCGATCTTTGTTCCTGCAGACAATGTCGAGGTGAAGGGCAAGGTCGTGTGCGTGATCCGCAGGCTGGACTCTTGATTGTTCGTCGGCACGCGTAAGTTAGCGTGCGGTCTGGGGCCTCGCGCTTGGTCCCTGGACAGTCGGCTCCGTGGGGAAAAGCAAAGTAGCCGCGTTGAATGGCCGCTGCAAACGTGGGTCTTTGCGCACTGGAGCTGCAGCGCCGGCCTGGCACATGACACGGCTCTTGAGAGATCGGGAGAGACCGGAAAAGAACTAGAAAGGTTAAGCGTGAGCGTTAGGCAGATAGCAATCGGCCTTGCATTGGTCTTTGTGATAGCTCTAGCTGTCGTGGTGGTCAAGGAGATGAGCGCCGATGCGATGGCCGTGGTCATTGGGATTGTGTGTGGTGTGGCAGCCGGGATCCCCGGTTCCGTATTGTTGCTCATAGCCCTGACCCACCGGGATCGGCAAAGAGCCGAGGAGGCCGAGCGTCAGACCAGGCAGGCAAACTATCCGCCTGTCGTGGTCATCCAGGGGGGATCTCAGGCGATACCCCCCATGCCGTCGGCAGGCTACTGGCCAGCGCCGGTCTCCACCGCGCGAACCAGCCGGCAGTTTCACATCGTGGGAGGGGAGGAGGAGTGACCTATGGACAACACTACACGGGGTCTGAGGCGGACACCTCAGACCCCGTGTAGTGGTTCAGCCTGACTCCTGTCCCTTATTTTTTTTACTCTTTGCTTTTGACTTTGATCACTTTGGGCCGGACTTCCTCGGCCTTGGGGATGGTCAGGGTCAACACACCTTGATCGAAAGTGGCCTCGGCCTTGTCCGCCTGAACCGGTACCCCAAGGCTGAGTGTCCGAGCAAACGGGCCGTAGCGCCGCTCCTGGATCTGGTATTCGACATTCTCCAATGGAGGCTTGCGCTCCCCTTTGATGGTCAGAGTCTCGCCCTCGATGGTAATCTCCACGTCATTGGGATCGACTCCCGGGACCGATGCTTGAACGACCACTTCATCGGCCGTGGTGTACATATCCACCGGCAACAGATCCACGCGCTCGCCCCGCCGCCAGCCGAGACCACGACGGCCCCAGGCTTCATCAAACAGGCGGTCCATGGCCTGTTGCCAGGCGATCAGGTCAGACATGGGTTCCCACATCCATCTTCGTCCCATAGGAGCCTCCTTTTCTACCAAGAGCACGGTCCCGTTACTTGGTCCGGACCTTGATGCTCTTGGGCTTGACCTCCTCCGCCTTGGGGAAGGTCAGGGTCAGGATGCCGTTCGTGTAGTTGGCTTCGGCCTTGTCAGTGATCAAGCCGCCAGGAAGCGTCACCGAGCGGCAGAAGGACCCAAACCGGCGCTCGCGGCGCAGATAATTCTCCTGCTTGACCTCTTCCTCTTCCTTCGCCTCGGCCTTGATGGTCAAGATATCACCGGTCACCGAGATATCGATGTCTTCCGGCTTGACCCCCGGAATGGCGGTCTTGACCACGACGCTATCCTTGGTCTCGTACATATCCACGGCCAACGTCCCCTCGCCCCACAGAGCCAAGGGAGTCGGCATGCGGAAAAAGCTCTCCTCGAACCACCGGTCCATCATATCCCGCAGTGTCGAAAGCTCGCGGAACGGTTCCCAACGTACAATGCTTGCCATCTCAACACCTCCTTTACCGCTAGAGTTCTTGCCTCCGAAATTTCGGCTCCATTCTAGCAATCAACTGTTAGACGAACGTTGGAATACCATTAGAAATCCATTAGACTTTGCTGGGACGGGTCTTTCCAGGTCTACTGACCCCATTACGAATGGATCGTGCGGTCATGGTGAGCATGAAGCATGAATGAATGCGCGCATTTGCCTTTTTCCGGCGTTCCGGATATAATAGCTTTGGTATCTGGCCTTGAGGCCAGGCGACAAGTTCATATTTCAACGGCTGTGAAGGGAACGAGTAAGCGCGGTGGAACGTGCAGAGAGTCCGGCCTGAGGGGTGCAAGTCGGATACGGAAAGCCCGCTGAATATCCTCCCGGAGCTGCCAACCGAACGTCGGCCAGAAGTCAGGCTGACTAGTAGACTTGGTCGGTTTCGCCCACCGTTAACCGGGCGCGGGTATCGTCCTGGAGCTGACAGAGACAGGCCCTGAGCCGGTTCAGGCTCTGATCGGATTTCTGCGGCAGGGAACTGTACCCGGTCGAGTGAGCGGTCACGCTAAGCAGGGTGGTACCGCGGGGGTAAGAGATGAGCGCCCTCGTCCCTCAGGATCGAGGGCTTTTTCGTTTCTTTCACATGTGTCTTTGCGTCTAATGGATGAGAGGTGATCGATCGGTGAAATATCTACCCTATTCCAGGCTGAGTGGCGTACCGAACGTCATTGTGGACGGAGCAGCTCAGGCGGATACGGTGTTAACCCTGAGCCACTGGCCCGGCAGTAGCTCCCCGCCGGCATTTCGGGCCGATACCAGCACCGAGATCGTCCTGAACTATCTGTCCATACCCACGGCCAGCAAGCAGTACGCACCGGGCGTGCGTGTGGTCTCAAATAACCACTTTGATGAAGACGGCCTGTGCGCCGTATGGGCCATGCTCTATCCCAAGCTGGCGCTCAAACAACGGGATTTGTTGATAGATGTGGCCACTGCTGGCGATTTCAATACCTATCGCCGTCCCCAGGCAGCCAAAGTCGTATTTACCATTCGGAGTTATAGCAATCCGTTGAGCTCGCCCCTCGCGGCCAGGCTCCAGGAAGATGATGGCTCCGGAAGCAGCCGCTATTTGGCGCTCTTGCCCTTACTCGCTCGCTTCCTCGATGAAATCGAACGGTTTGAAGTGTATTGGAACCCGGAATGGTCAGCGATGTTGCGGAGCAAGACCGCTCTGGTGACGGGTCAGGTGGAATTGCGCGAAGTGCCCCATGTTGACCTGGCAGTGGTGCAGGCGCCAGAGGCTCTGCACCCGATGGTCCTGTATAATCATACACAACGCCTCCGAGTGCTGACCGCCTTGCCAGGCGGCTACTACTGTCTCCGCTATCGCTATGAGAGCTGGGTGCAATTTGTCAGCCGACCGGTCATGCCCCGGGTGGACCTGACTCCGTTGCTACCCCGTTTGCAGGACCTGGAGCGCTCGGGGGCTCGGTGGGCATTTGATGGCAACGCCGCCCCCACCCCGGCTCTCCAGCCTCTGGCGCCGGACGGCCAACCAGCGCCCAGCAGCCTGAGCCTGGAAACCCTCCTCAACGAGGTAATCACCTTCTACCAGCAGGAACAGAACAAACCAGAACGGCAGTGGAACCCCTATCTACCGAGAGGGGAAAGCGAAACGACGATGTAGATGACCATTCATCAAAACTCGGTGTGAAAAGAGGAGCAAGATGACGGAACATTTGTATCAGATGGATAGTTATCTGAAGCAGTTTGACGCACAGGTAACAGCAACTGAGGGGTCGGCGGTGGTTCTGGACCGGACCGCTTTTTACCCTGGCGGAGGTGGGCAGCCGCATGACACAGGCCTTCTGAGTTGGGAAGGTGGATCGGCGCGAGTGGTGAAAGTTCAGAAACAAGGAGACGAGGTATGGCACTTCCTTGAGGGAGATGTTCCTCCCGTTGGAACGTGGGTCTTGGGGGAGCTGGATTGGGAACGGCGCTATCAGCTCATGCGCACCCATACCGCTCTCCACGTCTTGTGCGGTGTGGTCTGGCGGGACTATGGGGCGCTGGTCACCGGGGGAAACATGGAGCCGCTTCAGGGCCGTATGGACTTTGAGTTCGAGACCATGCGTAAGGAACTGGTTGCCGAGATCGAGGCCAGCGTGAACGCCGAGATCGAAAAGGGCCTTCCAGTACGGACTGCTATCCTGCCCCGTGAAGAGGCGTTTCAGATCCCCGACCTGATCCGCACCAAGATCAACCTGCTTCCGCCTCACATCCAGCAGGTGCGCATTGTCGAGATCGTGGGCCTGGATCTACAAGCAGACGGCGGCACTCACGTGGCCAATACCCGAGAAGTCGGTCCGGTGCGCGTGGTGGACTATAAAAGTAAAGGGGCGATCAACAAACGGATCTACATCGAACTATGAGCGGAGGAGATATGTTCCGAACAGTGCCCAGCCAGGTGGATTTTGTAAAACAAGAGTACGAGGTCCTTGACTTCTGGAAACAGATCAGCGCCTTCCAGAAACTGCAGGCCAAGAACCGTGGGGGCCCACGGTTCTCATTTATCGACGGCCCGATCACGGCCAATAACCCCATGGGGGTACACCATGCCTGGGGACGTACCTATAAGGACCTCTTTCAGCGCTACAAGGCCATGCGCGGCTTTGAGCAACGCTGGCAGAACGGCTTTGACTGTCAAGGACTGTGGGTGGAGGTCAACGTCGAGCGGGACCAGGGATTCAAGACCAAGAAGGATATTGAAGCCTACGGCTTGGCCGAATTTGTCAACCTGTGCAAACAGCGGGTGTTGCATTATGCAGCGGTTCAGACCGAACAATCGATCCGCCTCGGTTACTGGATGGACTGGAACGACCCTGATTTTTTGCGCTACCTGGAGCGCAAAATGGCCGAGGACCCATTGCAGGTTCTCACCGTCGAAGGCCCGCAGGGACCAGTGACCGGCACGGTGGAGCAGATTGTCGGGCGGCTGGGCCTGCCCGAGCTGGGAGGCAGTTATTTTACCTTCAGCGATGAGAACAATTATACGATCTGGACCGCGCTGAAAAAGTGCCATGAACGGGGGTGGATCTACAAAGGGACCGATGTCATGCCCTGGTGTACCCGCTGTGGCACCGGCATCAGCCAGCACGAGATCGTCACCGAAGGGTACGAGGAGTTGACCCACCCCAGTGTGTTTCTCCGTTTCCCGTTGCGCAACCGCCCTGGTGAAGACCTGCTGGTGTGGACGACCACGCCCTGGACGTTGACCAGCAACGTGGCGGCCGCTGTCCACCCTGACCTGCCCTATGTGCTGATCGAGCAGGACTCCCTTCGCTTATGGCTGAGCAAGGGGGCGCTAAGCAATGCTGTACGAGGATCTTACACGGTGTTGGATGAAAAGCCTGGGGTGGAACTGGAAGGATGGACCTATGACGGCCCCTTTGATGAGCTGCCGGCCCAGCAGGAGAGCGGCGCTGCGGCCGCCCATCGCGTTATCTTGTGGGACCAGGTGGGTGAAACGGAGGGTACCGGGATCGTCCACATCGCGCCCGGCTGTGGCGCGGAGGACTTTGCCCTGGGCAAACAGCTCGGCTTGCCGGCCATTGCTCCACTGGACGAAGGGGGCATCTTTCTGGATGGTTTTGACTGGTTGACCGGCATGAGCGTTCATCACACCGCCCAGCCGATCTTTGACAATCTGAAGGACAAAGGCCTCCTCTACCGGCTCCAGGATTACACCCACCGCTATCCGGTCTGCTGGCGCTGTCACGAGGAACTGGTCTTCCGTCTGGTTGATGAGTGGTTCATTCACATGGGTGAACCCCTGGACAAACCGTACGAGCAGATCACGGCCGAGGAAAAAGAGACGCGGTTGCGCTATCAGATCATGGAGGTGGTCCAGGAGACCCGTTGGATCCCCGATTTTGGCTTTGAGCGGGAAATGGACTGGCTGCGCAACATGCATGACTGGATGATCTCCAAGAAGCGGTACTGGGGATTGGCCTTGCCCATCTGGGAATGTCATCTGTGCGGCTGGTTCGACGTGATCGGCAGCGAGGAGGAGCTCAAGACGCGAGCAGTCGCCGGCTGGGAGGAGTTCGAGGGCCATACACCGCACCGGCCCTATGTAGACGCCGTCAAGATCCGCTGTGAGAAGTGCGGCGCCCTGATCAGCCGCATCCCGGATGTGGGGAATCCCTGGCTGGATGCGGGAATCGTCGCCTTCTCCACCCTTCAATACCGGACCAATCGCGATTACTGGCGGCAATGGTTCCCCGCCGACCTAATTACCGAGAGTTTCCCCGGCCAATTCCGCAACTGGTTCTACAGCTTGCTGGCCATGAGCACGATCATGGAGCGCAAAGCCCCGTTCCGGACGGTGCAGACGTATGCCACCCTCTTTGCCGAGGACGGGCGGCCCATGCACAAAAGCTGGGGGAACGCTATTGAATTCAACGATGCGGCCGATACCATGGGCGTGGACGTGATGCGCTGGATGTATTGCACCCACAAACCGGAAAACAATCTCCTGTTCGGTTATGCGCGTGCCGATGAAACCCGGCGCCGCTTCCTGATCCCGCTGTGGAACGTGTACACCTTCCTGGTCACCTACGCCAACCTGGACCAATGGACGCCCCGTTTCGATCAGGGACAAAAGGTGCAGCGCACAGCCGATCTGACGGAACTCGACCGCTGGATTCTGGCCCGGTTAAACCAGGTGGTTGCCGTTGCTACGGAGCGGCTGGACGACTATGATCCCTACGGGGCAACCCTGGCGGTCGAACCATTCCTGGATGACTTGACCAATTGGTACGTCCGCCGCAGCCGCCGGAGATTCTGGAAGAGCGAACATGATGCCGACAAGGAGGCAGCCTACGTCACGCTCTACCAGGTGCTGGTGACACTGGTCAAGATCCTGGCTCCCTTTGTGCCGTTTGTGACCGAGGCCATGTACCAGAATCTGGTCCGCTCGGTTGACCAGAGCGCGCCCGAGAGTGTGCATCTGTGTGACTGGCCGACGGCGGACGAGACCGCCATTGACCAGGATTTGTTGGATCGGATGTCCCTGGCGATGCAAATCGCTGCCCTGGGCCGCTCAGCGCGCAGCGCCTGCAATATCAAGCTCCGGCAACCTCTGGCCCGGGTGCGTGTGTATGCCGGCGATCAGGCCACTCGCCTGGGGAGTCTGGTCGAGCTCGTGATCGATGAACTGAACGTCAAGACGCTGGAATTCGTATCGCAGGAGGCCGACCTGGTCGAGTACGAAATCAGCCCGCTGCCTGATCTTTTGGGGCCCAGGCTTGGCAAGCGCTTCCCTCTGCTGCGCAAGGCCCTGACCACCGCCGACGCGGCGGCGCTCGCCCGACGCCTGAACGCAGGGTTGAGCGTGACCCTGGAACTGGAAGATGGCGGTCCGGCCGTCGAACTGATGCCGGAAGAGGTCAAAGTCCGCCTCCATGGCCGGGAAGGCTACGCAGTGGCGGAAGGCAAGGGGCTGGTGGTGGCCGTGGACGTGACTCTTACCCCCGAACTCACCCGGGAAGGGTGGGCGCGCGACCTGATTCGCCGCATCCAGAACATGCGCAAAGAAGCGAATCTTCAACTCGATGACCGGATCATCACCTATTATGACACGGACGACGAGCTGAAAGTCGCATTCCAGGAATGGGCCCGCTTCATTCAGGATGAGACGCTGAGCCGGGAACTGATCCCTGGTCCTGTGCCCGACGATGTGGTGCGCCGGGAGAGCTTCAAGCTCGAACGCCATCCGGTCACTCTCGGGATCAAGAAGGCGTAAAGGCCCCAAGGATGGGAGGTCCAGGGACCAGCCAGCAGCGTATACGCGTCCACTTGGCGATCAAGAACAGGCAGCAACGGCCCGTTGGCCTGATAAACGTCCTGGCAGTTGCCTATGCCGTGGCCGTTGTCGTCTGGCAGGCCCTGCGCCTGCTCGTTGGGGACCGCTGGTGGTGGCTGGCCCTGGCCAACATCCTGAGCCTTTACCTCTTTTCGCCGCTGCTCTTCCTGTGGCCGCTGGCTTTGAGGCGCCGTCGGTCAACCATCGTGGCAACGACGGTGCCAACCATCATCTTACTCGGCCTGTACGGCGAACTGTTCTTCCCACCTCTCACATTCTCTGGAACCGATGCGGCTGCCACAGTCCGCGTGATGAGCTTGAATGTGATGTATCAGCGCGAGACGGGCGAATCGATCGAACAGCTCGCCCGTGTTCAAGTGCCGGATCTGATCTGCTTGCAGGAGTTAACTCCGCGTTTGGCGGAAGACCTGACCGTCCGCCTGCAAGATGAATACCCATATCGAGCGCTGTTGCCCGAGGAAGGAGTCACCGGCCTCGGTGTGTTCAGCCGTTACCCATTGCAGGACCAGGGCGAGGTCCCCGATCCGGCGCGGGGTGATGGCTGGAAGCACGGTGCCCAGGTGATCTCGATCGACCTTGCCGGACAAAAAGTGCTGGTATTGAACGTCCATGCCCTGTCTCCCGATCCGTTTTTTGCTTCGGTATCAGCGCGGCGCAGGTTCGAACGAGTCTTCCGACTTCAGGAGGAAGAAGTCTTGCTCTGGCTGCATCGGGTAGCCGAGCACGACGGGCCGGCCATTGTCGCTGGCGACTTGAACATGACCGACCAGAACCGCGCCTACCGCCTGATGGCAACCAGGCTCCGGGATGTCCATCGCGAGGCCGGATGGGGGTTCGGCCATACCGTGCCCGCTTCAGCGAGGGGTCTGGACGGACATGCGTTGCCTGCTCGTCTCTTTCGCATCGACTATGTATGGTGCTCTCGCCACTGGCAGATTCTGGACATCCGGGTTGGCGATTGGGATGGACAATCGGACCATCTGCCGCTCCTGGCCACTCTGGGATTGCCATCAGCGAACACGGGAGATTGAGCCCGGAGGATAGCGAATGATCCGCAGGCTAGGATACTTCTTGTTGCTATTGCACCCCAATCCGGAAAGCCGCTACTGGGAGATAGATGCCTTGCGCGGGGTGGCGGTGGTGACGATGGTCCTCTACCATCTGGTCTTTGACCTGACCCTGTTTCATCTGGTTCAGACGGATGTGTATGGTGGGTGGTGGGGAGGCCTGGCGCGGCTGACGGCCACCCTGTTCATCGTGCTGGTGGGGGTTTCGCTGGCGCTCAGTCGCGCGCGGTCTCGTCGCCAGACGGACGGCTGGAAGCTTTACGGCCGCTATGTGGCCCGTGGACTGAAACTGATCGGCTGGGGGATGGTGGTGACCCTGGTCACTTGGCTGTACACGGGCCGGTTGGTCATCCTTTTTGGCATTCTGCACTGTATTGGCGCGGCAACCATCCTCGCCTATCCATTCCTCCGATCGCGATGGGGAACCCTGGCTGTGGCCGTCGGGGTGATTGCCCTGGACCATCTCGTCCCTCGGCTTCCCGTGTCCCATCCAGCGCTCCAGTTGTTGGGTCTACAGCCGCTGGCCATGCCCCAGATGGATTATTTCCCCTTGATTCCCTGGTTTGGGATCGTGCTGTTGGGTGTGCTCGCTGGTCAACTTCTATATCCGGGCGGCGTGCCTCGACTCGACCTGCCCAACCTGGCGAAACGAGCCGGGGCCAGGGAGCTGATCTGGCTGGGCCGTCACTCGTTAATCATCTACTTACTGCATCAGCCATGCCTGATCGCCATCCTCACTGCAATCGGCTTTCTCATCCAGGCCCAATAAAAGCGCCGGCAGCGAGATGTGTCTCCGGGACCTTGGGTCGGGTATGCACCTGCAGGGACGTTGGCTTCTCTCAAGTATCTCAACACCCTCGCGGCGGCAATCTTGCGCTTTCCGGGAAGTTATGGCATAATAGCTGCGTCTTGCAACCAGACGACGGAGGGAGTGACATTGCTGTCAGACTATCACTTCATCGGGGTATTTGTTCTAGTTGCCATTGCATTTCCATTCCTTGCCTTGGGAATCGCCTGGTTGTTGCGACCCAAGAAACCCAATCCGGTCAAAACGGCCATTTATGAATGCGGCCTCGAAACGATCGGCGACGCGTGGGTGCGATTTCGAGCCCAGTACTACATCTACGCTCTGATCTTTGTCGCCTTTGATGTGGAGGCCGTGTTTCTTTTCCCCTGGGCCGTCGCCTACCACCGAGTCGGTCTTTGGGCGCTGGCCGAAGTCTTTCTCTTTCTGGGCATCCTGACTATCGGCCTCGTCTATGCCTGGCGCAAGGGCGCCTTGCGCTGGCAATGAGCGATCAGTTTCACAAACGAATTGGAATGGACCGCAACGTCATCACCGTGCAGGACGGACGTTAGAAGCCTAACCTGTACAGAGGATGGCTTTTATCTTCCCGTCCTGGCCATATTGGGAGAGGAGCGAATGGGATTTTGGAATTTTGTTCTGAATTTCTGGACGGAGCTCGGGGCCTGGGTGGGAAACGTGCTGTCTGGCTGGGGCCTGCCGCCCTGGGCGGTGAACCTGATTGCCGATGTCCTCGGGGTCCTTGTCCTGGTCGTCATTGGGGTGGCGGCGGTTCTGATCTTCACGCCCATGGAACGGAAAGTCATAGCCCGCATGCAGGACCGACCCGGCCCCAATCGGGTCTGGCCCTACGGTCTGCTCCAGGCGATCCCCGATGCCATCAAAATGCTGACCAAAGAGGACATTGTTCCTGAAAAAGCGGACCGACAACTCCATATGCTGGCTCCTATCCTGGTGGTCATTCCGTCGCTGCTGGTCTACGCTGTCTTGCCATGGGGGCCGCGGATCATTGGTCAGGACCTGAATGTGGGGGTGCTGTACATTGTGGCCATCAGCACCATTCATATCCTGGCGGTGTTGATCGCTGCCTGGGGCTCCGATAACAAATTTGCCTTGCTCAGCGCTTTCCGCGTGGTCAACCAGTTGCTGGCGTATGAGGTCCCCATGATCCTCTCCATTTTGGCCGTCGTTCTGTTCACCAAGACCATGTCTACCCAGGGGATCGTGGAGGCGCAGACGCTCCCCTATTTTCTGGTGATGCCCATCGCTGGTTTCGTCTTTCTGGTCTGCGCCTTGGCCGAGACAAACCGTTCACCGAACGATCTGCTGGAGGCCGACTCGGAATTGGTGGCCGGCTATATGGTCGAATATTCCGGGATGAAGTTCGCCATGTTTTTCATTGCCGAGTATGTGAACATGTTCGCCTCCGCGATCCTGCTGTCCACTCTCTTCCTGGGCGGCTACAAGTTCTTCGGATTAGAGAACGCGGCTCCGGTGTTGACGCCGTTCATTGTGTTCGGCAAGGCCTCCTTTGTCATCTTTTTGATGCTGTGGTTCCGGGCCACCTTCCCCCGGATGCGCTTCGATCATCTAGTTGGCTTTTCCTGGAAGTTCCTGGTGCCGCTTAGCCTGGTCAATCTGATTTTGGCTGGGATAGCGGTCAAGATCCCGGTGGCCGATCCTAGATGGGAACCGTGGGTCCAGGGGGGAGTGATGGCGATCGCGAGCCTGGTGATCATCGCAGCCACGGCCTGGATTTTGAACCGCACGGCGCGGAAGCTTGAGGGAGCTCCAGCTCTCAAGCGCATTGTGGCAGCGGAAAGGTAGGGACCTATGAACGTATCGCAGGGGGTGTTCATTCTGTTGAGCGCGGTCGTGCTGATTGGCGCAGCAGGAGTGGTCCTCCATCGGAATCTGTTCCGGGCCGCGCTTTTCCTGATCCTTTCTTTTGTGGGGGTCAGCGGGCTGTATATTTTGTTGGAAGCAGAATTACTGGCGATGGTCCAGCTCCTGCTGTATGTGGGAGCCATCGCCATCCTGATTGTGTTTGCCATCATGGTTTCCCGACAACTGATGTCGCCCCAGTTCAGAGACCGAAACGAGCAATGGGTCGGAGGCTTGTTGGTTGCAGTGGTCCTCTTTGCCGTCCTGGCCTTTATCCTCCTGCAGGTGAACTGGCCGACCGCTGAGGCGGCTGTGCCTGAGGATGCCATCGCTCAATTGGGGCAGGCCTTGGTCGAAGGGGATCAATTTGTCCTGCCCTTTGAAGTGGCTTCGGTACTCTTGATGGTCGCCCTGGTGGGAGCGGTGATCATCGCCCGCGAAAAGTGAATGAGGGAGGAGCGCTGATGCAAGTTCCGCTATCGTGGTATCTGATTGTTGCGGCTGCGTTATTCTGCATTGGTTTGTACGGTGCGCTTTCCCGACGCAACGCCATCGGCATCCTGATGGGCGTGGAGTTGATGCTCAACTCGGTGAACATCAACCTCCTTGCCTTCTGGCGGCATATCGAGGTCGCGCGAGGGACACTGACCGGTCAGGTTTTTGCGATCATTGTCATTACCGTGGCGGCAGCCGAAGCAGCAGTCGGTCTGGCCTTGATCATTTCCGCCTACCGGCACCGCAAGACGGTGGATGTAGAAGATATGGACCTGATGAAACTGTAGAGGAGCGAGGAGCGCATGACCGAATTCTTTTTCAATCTGACCTGGTTGATCCCGCTCTTTCCCTTGGCTTCATTCGCTATCATTGTCCTGTGGACCAATCGCAATCGCCTGCTCAGCACCTGGATCGCCTGGATCGGCATCGGATTGGCCTGGATCCTGGGGTGGGCCATCCTTTTCCTGGCCTGGGGTCATTCCTCCGAACTGACACCCCCGACCCACGGCTACCCCGTGCCCCTCTACAGCATTCCCACCGGAACCACGGAATTACAACTGGGCTTTCAGGTGGACACGCTGACCGGGCTGATGCTCTTTATGGTCCCCTTTGTCTGTCTCATGATCTTTATCTATTCAAAGGGCTACATGAATTATGGCCGGGAGAATGTCGATCCCCGTTACTCCAGATTCTTTGCGTACATCTCGCTCTTTGCCTGCGGGATGCTGGGGCTGGTCATCTCGGACAATTTTGTGACCCTCCTGATCTTCTGGGAGGTGATGGGGCTCTGCTCCTACCTCCTGATCGGCTTTTGGTTTGACAAATCGTACTCGGACCCGAAGCGGATCACGCCCAAGCAGGCGGGCCTCAAGGCTTTCCTGACGACGCGCATCGGGGACGTGATCATGTTGGCCGGGATGCTGTTGCTCTACTCGCAGGTAAAAACGCTCACCTTCCGCGAGATCTTTAGCGAAGAGACGCTGCACCATCTGGCCACGACCTATGCCTTTCCCGGCATGCCGTGGGCCACGCTGTGCGCCATTCTGATCTTTGGCGGGGCAGTGGGCAAGAGTGCCCAGTTTCCCCTTCACGTCTGGTTGCCCGACGCGATGGAAGGTCCCACGCCGGTCAGCGCCCTCATCCACGCTGCAACCATGGTCTCGGCCGGTGTGTACCTGGTGGCTCGCTCATTCCCGCTCTTTGTCGCGGTCGAAGGGGGTGTACAACTGGCGGTGGTCGCCTTTATCGGCGCTTTCACTGCCCTGTTTTCCAGCACCATCGCCGTCGCCCAGAATGATATTAAGCGGGTGCTGGCCTATTCGACGGTCAGTCAATTGGGGTACATGATCGCCGCCCTGGGGATTGGAGCTTACGTAGCAGCGGTATTCCACCTGATCACCCACGCCTTTTTCAAGGCCCTGCTGTTTCTCGGGTCCGGCTCGGTCATTCATGGCGTTGAACATGGTCATCATGAGACCCATCACGGCAGCCACGGACATGAGTTTGATGCCAATGACATGATGAACATGGGCGGGCTATTGCAGCGCATGCCCGTGACGGGTTGGACCTTTATCATTGGCGCTCTGGCGCTTACCGGCATCTTCCCCTGGGCCGGCTTCTGGAGCAAGGATGAGATTCTGGCCGATGCGTGGAACGCCTTTCAGCACGGCGGCCACTTCGGAGTGAGCAGCGGATGGGCCTTTTTCGTCTGGCTGTTTCTGACCCTGGCTGCTTTTCTGACGGCGTTCTATACGGGTCGTCAGATCTTTCTGACCTTTGCCGGAACGCCCCGCACCGAGGCGGCGCGTCACGCGCCAGAGAGCGTGCCGAGCATGACCTGGCCGCTCATCATCCTGGCCGGTTTTGCCACATTCCTCGGCCTGTTCGGTACCCCATGGGCCAATCAGTTCTACCAACTGATCGGGCAGAAAGCCGAGGTCCTGGGCGAGCACCTTCCCCACGGCGAATTTAACCCGCTGGTGGCCGGCATCTCGACGGTAGTGGCCCTGAGTGGGTGGTTCATCGCCTGGCTGATCTATGGCCGCGAACCGCTCACCAATCCGGTCGATCCCCTGGAGAAGCGGCTGGGACGATTGTACATCTGGCTCAAGAACAAGTGGTACTTTGACGAGCTCTATATGAACTACATCGTCCACCCCAGCGTCCGCCTGGCGCAGGCCTGTTTCGCCTTTGATGACAAGCTGGTCATCGATCCCTTGGTGGACGCCTTTGGGCGGTTTGGCCGCTGGCTGTCGGAGTGGCTCAAGGATGCCGTGGACATTCCCATCGTGGACGGCATCGTCAACGGCGTCGGGTCCGTGACGGCCAAATTTGGCGAGTTCATGCGCGCCACCCAGACCGGCAAGGTGCAAAACTATTTGCTGGTGGCCGCGGTCACGGTGCTGCTGTTGCTGGTTCTGTTCGTGGTACGGGCTTGATCCAGACCCTAGAGGTCTACGCAGAAAGAGACTTGCGCACCGAGGAGGATTTGGATGGAACAACTGCTCACTTTTATCACCTTTGTCCCACTGCTGGGTGCACTCCTGATCTTGCTCATCCCAAAGGAGGAGGAGCGGACAATCAAGAACCTGTCGGTGGGCATCAGCTTCATCCCGCTTCTGCTCTCCATCTACCTGTGGTTCGCCTATGACAAGGCGGCCAGCGGCTTCCAGTTTGAGGTCATGGCCAGGTGGATCCCAGCCATCAACGTCAACTACCACGTGGGTGCGGATGGACTGAGCATTCCACTCATCTTTCTCACCGCCCTGCTGACCACGCTCAGCTTGATCTATTCTTCGTTCACCATCACCCGGCGGGTCAAAGAGTTCTTTTTGCTGTTCTTGCTCCTGGAAATGGGGATGTTTGGGGTCTTTGTCTCGCTGGACCTGGTGCTATTCTACGTATTCTGGGAGATCGGCCTGGTGCCGATGTACCTGTTGATCGGCATCTGGGGACAGCCCAAGGATCGACCCCAATACTCGGCGATCAAGTTCTTTCTCTATACCCTGGCCGGCAGCGTGTGTATGCTCCTGGCCATTTTGGGCCTCTACTTCTACCATGGCACCTTTGATATCGTGAAGCTCTCCCAGGAGCTGGGGCCGGGCAAACCGCTGGGGCCCGTTTTTGGGGGCGTTTCCTGGCTGGCCATTGCTGCCTTCTGGGCATTCTTTGTCGCTTTTGCCATCAAGGTCCCGCTCTGGCCCTTCCACACCTGGTTGCCCGACGCTCACACCGCCGCGCCGACGGCCGGCAGCGTCATTCTGGCCGGGATCTTGCTCAAGCTGGGCGGCTTTGGCATGATGCGTATCGCTCTTCCCATCTTTCCAGAGCAGTTCTGGATGTATACCTGGCGCGTGCCCATCATCCCTGTCCTGGCCCTGCTCAGCATTGTGTACGGGGCGTTGGTGTGTATGGCCCAGTGGGACCTCAAGCGGCTGATCGCCTATTCTTCGGTGAGCCACATGGGCTACTTTATGCTGGGAGTCGCTGCCACCGCGGCCGCCTGGGGCCAGGCCAACCTCCGGGATGCCGCAGCCATGGCCTCCAATGGAGCGGCGATGCAGATGTTCAACCACGGCATCATCACCGGCGGGCTGTTTTTCCTCGTTGGCGTCATTTATGAACGAGCCCACACCCGCGATCTGCAGGACTTTGGCGGTCTGAGCAAGGTTACCCCCTACTATTATGGCATCTTTATGGTGACCGCCCTGGCCAGTCTGGGTCTGCCGGGCTTGGCCGGTTTCTGGGCTGAATTCTTTGTCTTCCGAGGGGCCTTTGAAATCATTCCATGGTTTGCCGCCATCGGGGTGCTGGGCATTGTGTTCACCGCGGCCTATATCCTGTGGAAGATCATCCAGTACGTCTTCCTGGGCGACTTTGATGCCCACAAGTGGGAGAAAGTGACCCACGGCGCCAAGCTGACCGATATGTTCGCCTTTGAGAAGGTGACCATGTGGCCGCTGGTGCTGTTCATGATCGGCTTTGGCATCTTTCCGACGCCGTTGGTGGACTTTTTCAATACCTTTGCCCAGGCGCTGCTGGGTGGATAAGCACTAGATCTCCAAGGCGCCCGCCCTTGGAAGGTCCGGACTTGCTACGGAGGTGAGTCTTGAGTCTAGGGGAAACATTGCAACGACTCTCACCTGAACTGATTCTGTTATTCACCGGGCTGGCTGTCCTGTGCGTGGATCTGATCTGGCGGAACGAGGAGAAAAAGACCCTGTGGGTACCGTCGTTGGCCCTGATTGGATTGGCCGCGGCATTGGTGGCCACGGTCCTGTTGTGGAACACGCCATCCTCTGTCGTGCTGGCGCTGATGGCCGTGGACCCGTTTGCGCTGTTCTTCAAGATCGTCGCCATTGCCAGCGTGATGCTGGTGATCCTGACGGCGGTGCCTTACCTCCAGGGCCGCACACGCTATCGGGGGGAGTTCTACGCACTGCTCATCTTTGCCGGTCTGGCCATCAGTCTGGCCTCATCGGGGATCGATCTCATTTCCATCTACCTGCCCATGGAGTTCCTGAGCATTACCTCCTATGTGTTGGCCGGCTATCTACGAGGCGACCAGAAGTCCAGTGAGGCAGGGATCAAGTATTTCTTGTACGGCGCGGTGACCTCGGCAGTCATGCTCTATGGCATGTCGTTGCTCTATGGTCTGACGGGGACGACGAGCCTGGCCGGAATTGCCCAGACCCTCAAGAATAGCGATCCGACGGCCCAATGGCTGGCCGTGGCGGCCATCGTCCCGTTGCTGGCCGGTTTCGGTTTCAAGATCGTCCTGGCCCCTTTCCATCAATGGGCGCCTGACACCTACGAAGGCGCGCCGACGCCGATCACCGCCTTCCTGTCGGTGGCGTCGAAAGCCGCTGGCTTTGCGATCTTGATGCGGGTGCTGTTCACCGGATTGCTTGCCTTTCGTTGGAATCTGGGCTGGATGGCCTTTCTGATCGCCCTGTCCATCCTCTCCATGATCCTGGGCAACGTCATTGCCCTGCGCCAGACCAATATCAAACGGATGTTCGCCTATTCCAGCATTGGCCAGGCGGGCTATATTGTCATCGGCGTGATCTGCCTGGCAATGAATGTGAACAACTTTTTCCTGGGAGTGAACGGCACCCTCTTTTACCTCTTTGCTTATCTTTTCACCAACCTGGCTGCTTTTTCGGCGGTGATTGCGGTGGAGACGGCAACCGGCTCCACCGAAATTGCCGACTATCGCGGCCTGGTCAGGCGAGCGCCGGTCGTCGCTGCCGTGTTGCTCATTGCCCTGTTATCGCTGGCTGGGGTGCCGGGCACGGGCGGCTTTCTTGGCAAGTTCCTGGTCTTTGGCGCAGCCATCCAGTTGAACACGGCCCAGACGCTTTCTCTGGCAATCATCGGCATTGTGACCAGCGTCATCAGCGCGTTCTACTATTTGAATGTCGTGCGCTACATGTTTTTTGAGCCAGCCGACGAGACTGCTGAGCCGATTGCCCTGCCGGCCGGACTCAAGACAGGCTTGTTGGTGACCGGGTTGGCCATCCTGACTATTGGGCTTTACCCCCAGCCGTTCATCGAGCTGGCCACTCGCTCTGTCGGGATGCTCGCTACGGGGTTTTTACCGTAGAGGGAAAGCCTGAGGTTGCCTATCGCCCCTTGTTGGCGAGAGGAGCAGGGGTGAGGTAAGAGATCGCCAGCCAATCGAAAAGCGCGACTCCCGCCAGATAACGGTCCGGCGGGAGTCGCGCGGTTTTTGGGGATTGTCTTCTACGGGGCCATGAAATCGAGGCCCATCCCCAGATCGGGGATCAGGTCTTCCTCTTCCTCTTTCCCGAACTGAATCCTTTCTTGCTCTTCGTTCAGCACCTCCACCGCCAGGCCCAGGGACTGGAGCTCTTTGACCAGAACACGGAATGATTCCGGAACCCCAGGCTCGACGATCTCGGCCCCCTTGACGATGGCTTCGTAGGTCTTGGTTCGGCCTTGCACATCGTCCGATTTGACCGTCAGCATCTCCTGGAGCGTGTAGGCCGCGCCATAGGCCTCCAGCGCCCATACCTCCATCTCGCCAAACCGCTGGCCGCCAAATTGCGCTTTGCCGCCCAGGGGCTGCTGGGTGACGAGGGAATAGGGTCCCGTAGAGCGGGCGTGAACCTTATCCTCGACCAGATGGGCCAGCTTCATCATTGAGATCACGCCCACGGTCACCGGTTGGTCAAAAGGTTCTCCGGTTTTGCCATCATAGAGGATCATCTTGCCGGTAACGGGCATTGGATAGCCAGTCCGTTTGCTGAGTTGGAGAGCGGTCAGTTGTACCTCTTGGTCTGATTGGGGTTCGAGAGGTAGATCCTCGGGCCAGGGTTGCCCTTGCCATTCCAGCTCTTCGTGAACGTACTTGATCCACTCGCGCAAACAGACGATCTTGGCCCGTTCTCGTCGCGCCAGCCGCTGAGCCATGGGAGCAGGCTCAAAACGGAATGTGATCAGTTCTTCTGGCTGGTACCCCTGCTCGCGCAGCCAGGTCTCCATCACTGCCTGGCGGGCGTACTGCCGATCTCGGACCAGTCTTTCATCGTCCAGACCCTGCCCCGCCAACTGATCCAGCAGATAGTACCCCAGGGCCTCATCCTCTGTCATCTCTTCCAGGTCGATTCCCGCCTCTTGGGCCCAGGCCCAGGCTCGTCGGGTAAAGACCTCCCAGGCCCGATCGATTAGCCAGGCTCTCGCAAGTTCCGCCTGGATCTCCAGTTCATCCGCTCCGTCAAAGACCGGCGAATTGGCCTTGAACCCCAGGCGCTGGGCTGCCCAACCGAGGTGAGTCTCCAGGATCTGGCCGATGTTCATCCGCGCGGGAACCCCAAGGGGATTCAAAATCAACTCCACCGGTGTGCCGTCGGCCAGGAAGGGCATATCCTCGACCGGCACGATCTGGCTGATGACCCCTTTGTTCCCGTGACGTCCGGCCATCTTGTCGCCTTCCGTCACCTTGCGGCGTTGCGCCACCATCACCCGCACCGTCTGCTCCACCCCGGCTTTCATATCCCGATGATCGTCCCGCGAGAACTGCTTCACATCCACCACGATCCCATGCTCTCCGTGGGGCAATCTCAGGCTCGAATCCTTCACCTCGCGGGCTTTTTCGCCAAAGATCGCACGCAGCAGCTTCTCTTCCGGGGTCAACTCCGTCTCGCCCTTGGGCGTAATCTTGCCTACCAGGATATCACCGGGTTTCACCTCAGCCCCGATGCGGATGATACCCGACTCGTCCAGGTCCTTCAGGGCCTCCTCTCCCACGTTCGGGATATCGCGGGTGATTTCTTCGGGCCCCAGCTTGGTATCACGAGCTTCGATTTCGTGCTTTTCGATATGGATCGAGGTGAACTTGTCATCGCGGACCACCTGCTCACTGACCAGCACCGCGTCTTCGTAATTCCCCCCCTCCCAACTCATGAAAGCGACGAGGACGTTTTGACCCAGCGCCAGCTCTCCATGTTCGGTGGAGGACGAGTCGGCCAGCACATCTCCGGCTTCCACCCGTTGGCCTTTGACCACGATCGGTTTCTGATCCAGGCAGGTGCTCTGATTGGTCCGCCGGAAACGCCGCAGTTTATAGACCCGTTGGCCATTCTCTCCTTGCACCACGATCGCGTCGCCGGTTACACTGATGACCTCTCCCGCTTCTTCAGCCAGAACGATCTGGCCTGAGTCGATCGCTACCTGCGCCTCGATGCCCGTGCCGACCAGAGGAGCATCCGGTTTGATCAAGGGAACGGCCTGGCGCTGCATGTTGGATCCCATCAACGCGCGGTTCGCGTCATCGTGTTCCAGGAAGGGGATCAGGGCCGCCGTGACCCCGACGATCTGCTTGGGCGATACGTCCATGAAATCTACCTTGCTGACTGGCTCTTCCAGAAACTCTTGCATCCGGCGCACCGACACCCGGTCGTGGACAAACTGTCCCTGCTCATCCAGTTCGGCGTTGGCCTGAGCGATCGTATACTGGTCCTCTACGTCGGCTGACAGATAGACGATCTCGTTGGTGGCCATCGGGCGGATCTTGATCTCGGGCAATTCGGCAAAGAGAGCCTCCAGGCGCTCCGCTGCCTTTTCGTCCACGCGCTGGTTGGCGTCCACAATCACCTCACCGGTCACCGGGTCCACAATCCGTTCGCGGACCGTCTTGCCCAAGGTGCGGTCCTTTCGGTTCGGAACGGTATGGACCACCTTCCGATATGGTGTCTCAATGAAGCCATATTCGTTGATCCGGGCGTAGGTACCCAACGAACCAATGAGGCCAATATTTGGACCTTCTGGAGTCTCGATTGGGCAGATACGGCCATAGTGGGAGTGATGGACGTCGCGGACATCAAAGCCGGCCCGCTCGCGCCGCAGGCCGCCCGGCCCAAGGGCGCTGAGCCGCCTCTTATGGGTCAACTCATCCAGTGGATTGGTCTGTTGCATGAATTGGGAGAGCTGGCTACCGCCAAAGAACTCCCGCACCGCCGCCACCACGGGGCGCACATTGATCAGGGACACCGGGGTCATCTGCCCCGGTTCCCGGATGCTCATCCGCTCACGCACCACGCGCTCCATGCGCAGGAGACCGATGCGCAGTTGGTTCTGGATCAATTCGCCCATAGTTTTTACGCGGCGATTGCCCAGATGATCGATATCATCCGCGTCCTCAACCCCATTGTTGATCTGGATCATCCGCTCCACCACCTTGACCAGATCCTCAGGCGTCAGGGTCCGTTTGTCGAGCGGGATCTCGAGGCCAAGGCGTTTGTTCAGTTTGTGTCTCCCCACGCGCGCCAGGTCGTAGCGTCGGGGGGTGAAGAGAAGGGATTGCAGAAAACCTTTGGCATTTTCCAATGTGGGAGGATCGCCGGGTCGGAGTTTCTTATAGAACTCGATCAACGCCTCGTCGGTTGTCTTGGTGGGATCGCGTTCGATGGTGGCCTGGATGTAAGGATGATCCGGCATGGTATCTACCAATTCGAACAGTCGATGCAACTCCTCATCCGTGCCATAGCCGACCGCACGCAGTAAGATCGTGACCGGCAGCTTGCGCTTGCGATCTACCTTGACCGACAGGACATCACGTTTGGACGTTTCAAATTCGAGCCACGCTCCCCGGTTGGGGATCAGTTTGGCCATGCACAGCTCACGGCCGGTAATCCGGTCCTCTTCTACCGTGAAATAGATGCCCGGCGACCGAATGAGCTGGCTGACGACCACCCGCTCCGCCCCGTTAATGATGAATGTGCCGGTTTCCGTCATCAGCGGGAAATCGCCCATGAACACATCCTGAGCTGTCCACTCATCGCTCTCCTTGTTCCACAGGGCGATGCGGACATACAGGGGAGCGGCATAGGTCATGTCCCGCTCCAGGCACTCCTGTTGCGTATACTTGGGTTCCTCGAAGCGGTACCCCAGACCGAATTTCTGGTTAATCTCCTCATTGAACCCGGGGAAATGCAGCTCAAAGTTCCCATTGAAACTCTCAATGGGTGAGATTTCGTCAAATAGTTCGCGTAATCCCTCTTCTTGAAACCACCGGTACGAATCGAGCTGAACTTCGATCAGATTCGGCAACGGAAGTACATCAGGAATCCGCGCATACGACTTGCGCTGCACTCGATTTGGCATGGACCCACACTCCTTAGTTGGCTAGTCAAGAGCTTTCGCTCTGCTGGAATCAGTATGCCCCTACGCCTGGCATCAGATTCGGGGAAATAGCAAACTGTGGAAGAGAGAATAGCTGAACCACCTCAGCGTCAGAATTCCAGATTGCCCAGGCGTATCATCAATCACATTGTTTAGTCGCAACCGAACATTATATCGAATATACCGATGAATGTCAAATTCCGATCGCGCAGTAGCAACAGCTATGGTGTTCTGCGTGGTAATCGCCAAGGGGTCGGCATGTGAGCAGTTCCACGCCGCTTTAGGAGGAATGGTTGAGACACCAGCAAGATTTCGACACAGCGTAGCGAGCGGTTCCGGCTGCCCGTTTCCTCACCACCGACCCCGTCCCAGCTCCGCCTCGGCCTGCTGCTGAGCCGCCGCCAGGGCTTCCTGATATGGCTTCCTGAGTTTCTCTTTTCGCCCATTGTTTGCTATAATAGTCCTCGCGGAACCAGTGCGTTCAACGGGTTCCGTCCGTGGAGGAACCAGGTGACCGAGCGGATTTTGGTCGTGGATGACGAGCCCAGGATCGTGGACTTTATTCGGCGTGGCCTCCAGCACGAAGGTTACCTGGTGGATGTGGCCTACACCGGGGAACATGCTCTCATCCAGGCCCGACATGCCCTGCCTGACCTGATCATTCTGGATGTGATGCTGCCGGATCTGGATGGACTGGAGGTTTGCCGGCGATTCCGCGCCGGGGAACTGCGCGACGTACCGATTCTGATGCTCACCGCCAAAGATGCAGTCCCGGACCGCGTGGCCGGCCTGGATGCCGGCGCCGATGACTACCTGGTCAAACCCTTTGCCTTTGATGAGCTATTGGCCCGCATCCGGGCCTTACTCAGACGCCGTGGGGTCCCTTCCGACTCCCAGGCCCTCCGCTTCGCCGATGTGACCTTGAACCCGTTGACCCGCGAAGCGCGTCGGGGGAATCGCCCGCTCAATCTGACGGCCAAAGAGTTCGACTTGCTCGAGTTTTTCATGCGCCATCCCCGTCAGGTCATCACCCGAGACATGCTCTACGATCAGGTGTGGGGGTATGACTTTGGCGGCGAGTCGAACATTATCGAGGTCTATATCCGCTATCTTCGCTCCAAGCTGGAGGCAGCCGGCGAACCTCGTCTGCTCCAGACGGTGCGGGGGGTCGGCTACGCCCTCCGAGCAGCGGAGGAAACCGAGTAGCGAATGATCCCGGCCAGGTTATCCCTCGAGACTCTGCGAGAGCTACGGGCGGAACGGTATCACCAACGCCCTCATCTGCGGGTCAGAACCGAGACCGAAGCCCTCCAGTTCCTGGAGGAGGTCGGCCTCTGCCTCCTCTTTTCGGCCCGAGAGATCGAACTACCGTCGTTATGGGGCGCCATCTGTGGCCAGGATCGGCCCCTGCCCGACCACCATAACGATTACGAACTCGGGCTGGCCTGGGAGTGGAAGGACTCGCTGCCGGTGGCGGGCAAGGTCCTCTATGGCAAGTTCCTGCGCAAAAAGCCGGTGTTCATTTCGCTGGACCTGGCGCCCTATTTCTACGCCCTTTCACCCAACTATGGGGACCCAGATCAAGATTATCTGCAGGATTACCAGGAAGGTCGGCTGTCCGTGGAGGCCAAGCAGGTTTACGAGGTCCTCTTGGAGCAGGGCGCCCTGCCCACCAGCCGCCTGCGGCGAGAAGCCGGACTAGGGGGCAAGGCCAATGCGACGCGCTTTGACAGTGCGCTGGCCGAGCTGCAGACGGACCTGCGTATCACCAAAGTGGCCATTTCTGATGCCAATCGGTGGGGCTATTGCTACGTCTACGATCTATTCCACCGTCATTTTCCCCAGGTCGTCGAGGCAGCGCGGACGATCACCGGCCGGCAGGCGCGAGAGACGATCCTGCTCCGCTATCTCCAGACCGTCATCGCCGCCACGCCGTCGCAGGTCGGCCGGTTATTCGGCTGGGGATTGGCCGAGGTGGACCGTCTGACCGACCGACTGGCCGGCGAAGGACGGCTGCGAAAGGGCGTTTGGATTGAGGGATTGGACGGTGAGTTCCTAGTCAGCCTGACATGAAGGGCCCTGGCGACATCGCTCGATCTGCAAGGATGATGCTCGAATGAACGTGGTGATGATCGGCCCCTTTGCCTTTACGCCCAAGGGCACGGTGAGTGTGCGCGCCTTTCTGATCGCCCGTGCGCTGGTCCGAGCCGGCCACCAGGTGAGCATCCTCATCCCCCCATACGACAATCTGGCCGAGTCGGGGCGAACGTGGGAGCAGGATGGAGTCTGTCTGGAAAACCTGATCATCCGTCGCAACGACACCTGGCACCAGTTGGTCGTTCCGCTGCGGATGGCCCGGCGCGCCGTGGAACTGCGACCCGATCTGGTCCACGTCTTCAAACCGATCGGCTATAGCGGGTTGGCCGGGATCTATCTGCGCTGGTTCTCGCGGCGCCCCCTGGTGTTGGACACCGACGACTGGGAGGGGACCGGTGGCTGGAACGATGTGAATCCCTATCCCGCCCTGTGGAAACGGTTCTTTGACTGGCAGGAACGGTGGCTGGCCCGTCATGCCGATGCGGTCACCGTGGTTAGCCGGACCCTCCAGACACAGGTATGGGGATTCGGGGTGGACCCGGCCCGGGTGGTCTATCTTCCGAACGGCCCGGATGACCGCTGGCGCCACGCGTCTGAGGTGAGCGAGGAGGAAAAGGCCGCGCTCCGTGCCCAACTGGGCGTGGGCGAATCGCCCTTGGCTCTCTTCCTGGGGAATATCCCGCACGGTACCGACCTGGACCTGGCGCTGGAGGCGATGGCGCGGCTGAGGGATCAATTGCCGGAAGCGCGGCTGGTCATTGCCGGGGTGGGAGACGGTCTGCCCGATCTACAACGGCATGCTCAGGCAATCGGGGTGGCGGACCGGGTTCTATTTCCAGGCTGGATCGAACCGGAACAGGTCCCCCTCTACCTGGCCGCCGCCGATGTGGTGATCAACCCCTATCGGGATACGCTGATCAACCGCGCCAAGTGCGCGGCCAAGGTGGTGGGGGCTATGGCCGCCGGCAAAGCGGTCATCACCAGCCGGGTGGGGGAGAACCTGACCTACATCGAGGACGGGCAGTCGGGCCTGCTCACCGAACCAGGCGACAGCGAGGACCTGGCGCGAGCCATGCTGGCCGTGCTTTCGGACCGGTCATGGGCCAGGAGGTTGGGCCAGAACGCCCAGAGGAGGATCTGGGAAAAATTCGACTGGGACGTCCGGATCGGCGAAGTGGAACGGGCATACCGCATCGCCCTGGAGAGAGCGGGGCGCCACAAGGGATGAAATCGCTACAGGCGCAGCCACCGGTATTGGTATCGCCCCAGGTTCATGGGATACGGCTCGACCGAACAGGGCGGCAGCTCGTCCTGGTCCCATAGATCGACAGGTCGGATCCCGGCAAACGTCCGCAAGTCCAGGTGCGCCGTCTGGGCGTCGGGCGAAAGGTTCTGAACCACCAGGATCGTCTCATCCTGGTAGGTGCGCAGATACGCCAGCACCGCGCGGTTCCCGACCTCCAGGAAGCGGATTTCGCCCCGACCAAAAGCCGGATGCGCTTTGCGGATGCGGATCATCTGGCGCATCTTATGGAGCAAGGAATCAGGATCGCGACGCTGGGCGGCCACATTCACCCTCTGGTAGCCATACGTCTCGTCGTCAATGACCGGGACGTACAGCTTCTCCGGCGCGGTGGTAGAAAAACCAGCGTTGGGCGCATCCGACCATTGCATCGGCGTGCGGACCCCGTCGCGGTCGAACAACCAGATGTTGTCCCCCATGCCAATTTCGTCTCCGTAGTAGACCACCGGTGAGCCAGGCAGGGTAAATAGCAACGAGTTGGCCAGTTCGATGCGCGCCCGATCGTTGCCAAGCAAAGGGGCCAAGCGGCGACGGATCCCCAGGTTAAGCCGCATTTGTGGTTCGGGCGCGTAAAAGTCCCACAGGAATTGCCGCTCTTCAGCAGTAACCATCTCCAAGGTCAACTCATCATGGTTGCGCAAAAAGGTGGCCCACTGGCACGAGGCTGGGATGGGGGGTGTGCGGGCCAGGATGTCCAGGATCGGCGTCCGGTCGGCCAGAGCGAGGGCCAGGTAGATGCGTGGCATGAGCGGAAAGTGAAAGTTCATGTGGAATTCATCCCCGTCACCCAGATAGGGGCGCACCTCTTCCGGCCACTGGTTCGCCTCGGAGAGGAGTAGGGTGCCCGGCGCAATCTCGTCGACAAAGGCCCGCAGGCGCTTAAAGTAGGCGTGGGTTTCGGGCAGGTTCTCGCAGTTGGTCCCTTCCCGCTCATAGAGGTACGGCGTCGCATCTACCCGAAAGCCGTCAATCCCCTGCTGCAACCAGAAGTGGACGATATTCAGCATTTCCTGTTGGACTTCCGGGTTGTCATAGTTCAGGTCGGGTTGATGGGAGAAGAAACGGTGCCAGTAGTAGGCCTGGCGTATCGGATCCCAGGTCCAATTAGACGCCTCATAATCGAGGAAAATGATCCGCGCGTCGCGGTACTTCTGGTCGGTCTCGCTCCAGACATACCAGTCCCGGTATCTCTCGTGCTGTGGGTGGTTCGGATCGCGGGAGGCTTGGAACCACAGACACTCGTCCGAACTATGATTGGGTACCAGGTCGACAATGACTCGCAGGCCACGGCGGTGGGCCTCGTCCACCAGCGCGCGGAGGTCGGCCACAGTTCCATAATCAGGATGGACCTGGTAGAAATCAGAGACATCGTACCCATCATCGCGCAGCGGAGAGGCATAGATGGGCAATAACCAGAGACAGTCCACACCTAGCTCTTGCACATAGTCGAGCTTGCTTTTCAGACCAGGCAGATCGCCAATGCCATCCCCATTGCCATCGGCAAACGCCCTCACGTACACCTCATAGAACACCGCGTCCTTGTACCAGTCTAGCGCCATGGTATGCTCTCGTGGATCCTCGGATTGTTGGTGCTGAGAAATTGTCGCCGGCATTCGGGTGGTCGGCCGCGATCGATCATCCCTTGACCGCGCCGGCCAGCAAGCCCCGCACAAAGTAGCGCTGGAAAGCCAAAAAGACAATCATCGGCACGATCATCGACAAGAAGGCAGCTGCCGTCAACAGGTGCCAGTTGCCGCCTTTGGGATCGATCAGATTGGTGATCTGATAGGTCAACACTGGGTTGCCAGTAAGCAGGATGATAGCCACCAGCAGGTCGTTCCATACCCAGAGGAACTGAAAGATAGCCAGCGAGGCCACGGCCGGGACCGAGAGCGGCAGTGCCAGCTTCCAGAAGGCCGTCCAGTGGTTGGCGCCGTCGAGGTAGATTGATTCGAACAGGTCCTGCGGCAACCCGCCCAGGAAATTGCGCAGCAGGTAGATGGCATAGGGCAGGCCAAAGCCGGTATGGAACAACCAGATGCCTAGGAAGCTGCTCTGCAGGCCGAGTTGCGAATAGAGCTTGGCGATGGGCACCAACGTCATCTGTAACGGCACGATCTGCAAGCCGACCAATGCGGTAAACATCCACGCCCGGCCTCTAAAGTCCAGCCAGGCAAAGGCATAGGCAGCGAATGCGGCAAACAGAATCGGCAGGATCGTGGACGGGATGGTGACCAACAAGGAATTCAGGAAGGCGCGCGCCATGCCTTCTGGATTGAGCAGATCGCGGGCATTGCAGGCAAACTTGCCGCTTTGACTGACCCCCGTGGCGCAGTCTTCCTGGTAGGTGGCCGTACCTTTGTAACCCACCAGAGCGTCTATCCAGTTACTCAATGTAAACTGGGAGGCGGCCGCCTCATCGGGGTTGGACAGAGTTCCCAGGTACTGGCTCACCGGCGATAAGGCATCCAAAGCCTCTTTCGTGCGCGACGGATCCTGGATCAGCGCCTGCCATTCGGCATCTTGTACGTGAGGCTGACCCTCGACCGGCTTGCGCAACATAGGCAACAGGCGGTTGGCCTTCAAGTAGTCAGCCACCACCTCCGGATTCGAGAGGTCGGCAGCCGGGATGGCCTGGCCATGAGGCCCATGGCACGAAGCACAGGCCTGCTCATATTCGGTTTGCCCGGGAGTCCGCTGTCTGACAAACACCGTCCACCAACCCGATTCGCGGACCGCTTGCCGCGTGCGGAAGGAGGTGATAAACACTCCCAAGGTGGGCACCAGCCAGACGGTCACCATCAGGATCACAATGACGTGCAGGGGCAACCTGCCCAGAATGCGCTTGAGCCGGTCGGCGTTCATCGCATGGCCTCCTGTTCTCGGAAGCGCCGGATGTTGATGATCATCACCGGAATGATCAGAGCGATGAGCAAGACAGCAATAGCCATCGAACGGCCCTGATTGGTGACAATGAATTTGAACATCCGGTTCGCAATCACCTCGGTACCATTCAGACCATTGGTCATGACAAAGACGATATCAAACACCTTGAGGACATTAATGACCATGGTCGTGGCGACCACGGTGACCGTAGGCAGGATCATGGGCAACATGATCCGCCAAAAGACTTGCCACTCACTTGCCCCATCCACCCGGGAGGCCTCCAAAATCTCCGTAGGAACCCCCTTGAGCGCCGCCGAGAGAATGGTCATGCAGAACCCCGCCCACAGCCAGATCCACACGATCCAGAGCGAGATGTTGTTGACGATCCATTTGGGGTTGGTCAGCCAGGCCACCGGTTCACCTCCCAGGGCGACAATGATGGCGTTAAGCAGGCCAATTTGGGATCGGGCTCCCGCTTCCAGGTAATAGATGAATTTCCAGATGATGCTGGCTCCCACAAACGAAATCGCCATTGGCAGAAAGACAATCGTCTTGGCAATCCGCTCGTAGCGGACGCGGTCGGTCAGAACGGCGAACATAAGGCCCGCGCCGACGGTGCCAGGAACCGTAAGCAGGATCCACAGGGCGTTGTTGCGCAACGCCTCGAGCATTTCTTTATCGGTCAGAGCATAGCGGTAATTCTCAAAGATGCCCCAACACGGCTGGCCCCGGACACAATCCGCGCTCGCCCAATTCGCCCCGGTCTTGTCCCTGAGACTCAGAGTGAACGTTCGGATCGTCGGGTAGACGATGAACACAGTCATAATCACGAGCGCACCCAGCAGATAGAACCAGGGCGTGAATCTTCCTTGCTTCATAATCTTGGGTACCATAGGCTGATGCTCCTTTCATCCTGGAGGTGCCCAAGGGAAACCGGTGTCTCTCGGTGATGGTTCGTTGGCGCAACTTCTGTCTGTGATCCGGCGCATGGACCGGCTGATTGCAGGAGATGGAAGCCGGGGCGCCCCTTCGGGAGCGCCCCGGTCGGACCCGCGTTACATGCTAGTCCAATGCATCCTGTTGGGCTTTGGCAGCGGCGGCCAGGACGGTATCCAGGTCTGCGCCGTTGACATAGTCCACGATCGCCTTCCACTCTGCCTCCCCAAAGGGGGCCGGGATCGTATCGCCGATGTCCGGGGTGAACCCAGCCGCTCCCGCCAGCGCCTCTGCCTTCTTGATCAGCGCCGGGTCGGCGTAGTGGCCCAGGGCCAGCTTGTTCGGCGACAGGTCAAAGCCGACCTTTGCCCACTCTGCGGCGCCGGCCGCGCCGGTCAGGTACGCCACCAGCGCCTTGGCGGCGGGCTTGTCGCTGAAGGCCATCATAAAGTCGGCTCCACCTTGCATGCCTTTGGCCCCAGGCACCGCAAAGAAGTCATAGTCCACCCCATACTTCAGGTCTGGGAACTGCTTTGCGATCTCGCCGCCGGCGAAGCCGGACTGCTTCACCATCATTGCTTCATAGGGGTCCGAGAAGACCTTAAAGATCGCCTCCAGGAAGGGGGTGGATACCGTTCCTGTGGCGCCTCCTACGGTGTACTTGGGGTCCCTGGCCCACTTGCCATAGGTCTCGTACGCCTGCTTCACCCCTGCGTCGTTGTACGGGACCTTGCCGGCGATGATGTCCATCACATACTGCGGTCCCTGCTGGACCAGGAGGATGTCCTGGATAAAGTCCGAGCCTGTCCAGCCGGTCGCTGCTCCGGACTCCATACCCATCGACCATGGCACGTTGCCATCGGCCACCATCTTTTCGACCAATGCCTCCAGTTCCTGCCAGGTCGTGGGGACCTGATAGCCGAACAGTTCAAAGTTCGCTGGGCTGTACCAGATGATGGTCTTGATGTCGGCCTTCACCGGGATGCCCAGCCATTTTTCGTTGACGGTGCCCATCTCGACCCAGAAGTCGGCATAGTTTTCAGCCTTGGCGCCCAGACTGTCCAGTTCCTTGAGTTGCGCCGTGTAGAGCGTCAGAGGTGCCGTCGTCGGCCAGAACACCACATCTGGCGGTGTGCTTTTGGCCTTGGTGTCGAGCACTGCTGCATCGCGGGTTGATTGGGCCACGATCTTGATCCCACACTGGTCCAGCAACGGCTTGACTACCGCGTTGAACTTTTCCTCCTCCGTACCCGACCACTGATACAGAACTGACACCTCATCCCCCGCAGCCGCGCCCATACAGTCAATCGCGGCCTCCGGAGGGGCGAGGCCTAGCGCATCCTGTTGGGCTTTGGCAGCGGCGGCCAGGACGGTATCCAGGTCTGCACCGTTGACATAGTCGACGATGGCCTTCCACTCTGCCTCCCCAAAGGGGGCCGGGATCGTGTCGCCGATGTCCGGGGTGAACCCAGCCGCTCCTGCCAGCGCCTCTGCCTTCTTGATCAGCGCCGGGTCGGTGTAGTGGCCCAGGGCCAGCTTGTTCGGCGACAGGTCAAAGCCGACCTTTGCCCACTCTGCGGCGCCGGCCGCGCCGGTCAGGTACGCCACCAGCGCCTTGGCGGCGGGCTTGTCGCTGAAGGCCATCATAAAGTCGGCTCCACCTTGCATGCCTTTGGCCCCAGGCACCGCAAAGAAGTCATAGTCCACCCCATACTTCAGGTCTGGGAACTGCTTTGCGATCTCGCCGCCGGCGAAGCCGGACTGCTTCACCATCATTGCTTCATAGGGGTCCGAGAAGACCTTAAAGATCGCCTCCAGGAAGGGGGTGGATACCGTTCCTGTGGCGCCTCCTACGGTGTACTTGGGGTCCCTGGCCCACTTGCCATAGGTCTCGTACGCCTGCTTCACCCCTGCGTCGTTGTACGGGACCTTGCCGGCGATGATGTCCATCACATACTGCGGTCCCTGCTGGACCAGGAGGATGTCCTGGATAAAGTCCGAGCCTGTCCAGCCGGTCGCTGCTCCGGACTCCATACCCATCGACCATGGCACGTTGCCATCGGCCACCATCTTTTCGACCAATGCCTCCAGTTCCTGCCAGGTCGTGGGGACCTGATAGCCGAACAGTTCAAAGTTCGCTGGGCTGTACCAGATGATGGTCTTGATGTCGGCCTTCACCGGGATGCCCAGCCATTTTTCGTTGACGGTGCCCATCTCGACCCAGAAGTCGGCATAGTTTTCAGCCTTGGCGCCCAGACTGTCCAGTTCCTTGAGTTGCGCCGTGTAGAGCGTCAGAGGTGCCGTCGTCGGCCAGAACACCACATCTGGCGGTGTGCTTTTGGCCTTGGTGTCGAGCACTGCTGCATCGCGGGTTGATTGGGCCACGATCTTGATCCCACACTGGTCCAGCAACGGCTTGACTACCGCGTTGAACTTTTCCTCCTCCGTACCCGACCACTGATACAGAACTGATACCTCGTCCCCCGCAGCCGCGCCCATGCAGTCAATGGCGGCCTCCGGGGGTTGGGTCGGCGCCTGGGTAGGTTCCGGAACTTTGGTGGGTTCTACCGCTTGAGTGGGTTCCGGTGCTTTGGTCGGCTCGGGCGTTGGCTGGCAAGCGACCGCTGCCATGCTGATGATGATCAGCAGCGCAATGATTGAAAACAGGTTGCGTTTCATTGTGACTCTCCTCCTACCGTTCTTTGTACGGAATCTCGCACGTGCGACTCGTCTCACATTCTGAATCTATGGGGTTGTCCATTATCACCTCCCTTCGACAAGACCGTCTAGTCAGCACTGTACGCTGCGTTCGGTGGAGGATCCGCGATGTGCGGTTCACTCTCCATTGCCTGGCGGTGCGGCTGAGGCTCACGGGATTGTAAGCGAGATGCCCCACACGATTCTCGGATCACCAGTTCTGTTTCCAGCAAAACCGATGGAACTTCATCTTCGCCCTCGATGAGAGAGATCAACACCTCGGCCGAAGTCCAACCCAGGCCATAGGCTGGCACCCGCACTGTCGTGAGAGGGGGTATGGTGTGGGCAGCCAGCAAGATATCATCAAAGCCTACCACGGCGATGTCGTCGGGAATTCTCAAGCCAGCCGATTGGATCGCGCTCATGGCGCCGATGGCGACCACGTCGCTGGCTGCAAACACGGCCGTCGGTCGCTCCGACAGCGCGAGTAGCTCTTCCATGGCGGCGCGCCCGGTCTCGGGCATGAAGGTGGCCGTGCGCACCAGATGGTCATCGAGCGGCACATGGTGGCTGAGCAGGGCATCCTGATACCCCTTCAATCGCTCCTGGGCGCTCGAGTAGGACAGGGGCGCATTGGAAATAAAGGCAATACGCCGGTGTCCCAGGTTGAGGAGGTGGTTCGTGGCCTGGAAGCCGCCGGCGCGGTTGTCCACATCCACCTGGGGGATGCGACGGCCCGGCAGCCGACCGTGCAGGATCATGGGAAATCCCTCCTCCTCCAGTTGGGGCAGCAGCGGATCGTCCAGTCGTGGGCCGGATAGGATCAGGCCGTCGATCTGCTGTTCGCGGATGAGACGGACATAGGCTTCATGGCTGGGCACATCCTCGGCCAGTTGCAGCATCAACAGATATCCCCGTCGGTGAACCGAAGCCGTCACTCCCTGGAGAAAGGCTAGCAGGAAAGCGTCAGCGGACAGCCGCTCCTGTCCCACTCCCAGCACCAGACCGATCCGATGGGTCTTGCCGCTGGCCAGGGAACGAGCCGCAGCCGCCGGATAGTAATTCAGCTCGCGCGCAGCCTGGAGCACGCGTTCCCGGGTCTCAGCGCTGATCTTGACGCCGGGGACATTATTGAGGACAAAGGAAACCGTCGTGCGGGAAACCCCCGCTAACCTGGCCACATCTTCGCTCCTGGCCGGCCGTCGTGACACGCTCCGCTCCTAATTAACTCGCGTTACTAACACGCGTTAATTATACACCGAAAGTGGGAATTTGTCAATAGTTTTTATGTTAATCTGCCCTCCCGACGGCGGGGTTGCGGGAGGGCAGCGTCATCAATACCGGCCCGGCAGTGCCTCGCCGAACCGGGGCATCCATTTGCTGCCGGCGGGTTTCTCAAATAGAACTCGTCACATCTCCGCCATTGGCCTACCCAGGGCTGTTGCCAAGTAGGTTGACAAGCCCGATGTCGCTTTGCGGAACAATTCAGGAGTGGAAGCTTTCGCTGGGTTCTGCGTGATTCCGTTCCGGCTGAAGCCTCCACTCCCATTGGGTGCTGGACTTCAACAGCCGTGTTGGCCTACCAGTATACCATCGCATCCAGGAACAATTGCCGCAGAGCGGCGGCGTCTACCGGTCGGGGCGATAGCTTGATCACCCGATGTTGCGGCAAGGCACCCTCGACCAGCGCATCCACATCCTCCGGTCCATAGCCGACTGCGCTCAGCCCATTGGGCATCCCGGTGCGCCGCATGAGGTCAATAATCGCCTTCGCCAACAATTCGCCAGCCTCCTCAGGCCTGGCGCCGCTGGTGTCTACCCCCATCAGCCGCGCCGCCAGGAGATGCCGCTCCGGATTCGCTGACGCCGTGAACCGAAAGACAGCCGGAGCATTGAGCGTCACCGCCATCCCGTGGGGGATGAGCGGATGATCGGGAGGGTATCCCTCGGGAACATAGTCGCGCACCATCCCCGATACCGGATAGGACATCCCATGCGCCAGATGAACCCCGGCATTGCCAAACCCCACCCCGGCGAACGATGCGGCCAGCGCCATCTGCCCTCGCGCTTCAATATCGTCTGGATGCTCGATCACCTGAACCATGTTCTGAGCCACCATCTCGATCGCCCGCGCTGCCCAGACGTCACTGATCGGATTGGACCCCTGATACGCTGGCCGCAGTCGCGGATGCTCCGGAGCAGGTCGCTGGGTATAGGGCAACGCAGTAAGGGACTCCAGAGCGTGGCACAGCACATCCCAGCCCGTGCAGGCGGTGACCATCCGCGGCAGCGACAGGGTATTTTTCGGATCGACAATGCCCAATGTCGGCCGTAGCGCGGGATGGGCGATGCCCGTTTTGGCCTTCATCTCCAGGTAATCAAAGATGGCGACGCCCGTCGTTTCACTGCCGGTGCCAGCCGTCGTCGGGATGGCGATGAGCGGACAAAGCCGACCGGGCACGGGGCGCCCCTGACCGATCGGCGGGTTGACATAGGTTAAAAAGTCGGCCGGATAGGTGGCATACAGATTGGCCGCTTTGGCCGTGTCCATGGTCGAGCCGCCTCCCACCGCCACATACCCATCGAAGCGACCTTCGACAGCGAAGCGGATCGCCTCCTTGAACGAGACGTCGGTCGGTTCGATCTGGACCTGATCGAACAGCACCACGTCCAGCCCTTCGGCTCGCAGCGATTCGACCGCAACCGCCACTGGTTCGCTGTCCCTCAGGTTGGGATCGGTCAAAACCATCACCCGGGTCGCGCCCAGGTCCTTCATCTCGTAGCCCACTTCCCACGTGGCGCCCACTCCATACTTCAGGCTGGAAGTATTCATGGACAAGACATTTTCGTATTTCATGGCTTCCCCCTTTCCTTGATTATGTTCTGACAGGCCGCAGCATTGCGGCTGTGCTTCCATTCGTCGGTAGCATCAGATAAAACTGCCGGTCACGCAGCCGACACTGGACTCAGTGTCCAAGTCAGACGCCGCCGTGCGAGTTTCCGGCGTGGATCAGGCGTACACTTCGGACAGCAGATCCGCCTCCACCTGCCCATACAGCTCGTCAATCTCTTGCTGAAGGGCGAGGGTGCGCACCAAAGCGGTGACGATGCGGCAATAGGTGCGGATGTCGTCCAGGGTAAGCTCGCGTCCCTTCCTGTCCTTCAGCCACTTGTCGCACACCTGGTAGCCGCCGATGATATACTCCCATACCTCGACCGGCACCGGGGCAAAGTATTGCGTCGGATTGATGTAGGCGCGCTCTGCCTCGGCTTCGTAGCGCAAGCCCTCCCGCCTGCTGGGCGCGATCCGGTTGTCCCCCTTTCCCTCGAAACGGGCCAGAGGGCGATCGAGATCGGGCGAGTGGAGCAAGTGCAGCGCCACCAGCCGCCGGCCCAGCTCGGACAAGGCCTCAAAAACCTCCCGTCGGGCAGGGAACGGGATGCGCGGAAAGTCCAGCCGGAGAAAATCAGCGTACCGCTCCCGATAGGACGGCGCGTAGAGGACGGCATAGATATAGTGAAACACCTGCTCCGGGGTGACGGACGAGCAGTCGCCATGAATTTCCTGCAACATGCGGGCGATGGTTTGGACCACACCGCTGATGTCCTCCATCACCTGCTCGTTGGTGAAGCGCAGGACGCGGAGACCTTGGCTTTCCAGGAACGCCTGACGGATGGCATCCTCTTCCTGGGTATACAGGTGCACGGGACCGTCTACTTCGATGGCCAGGTTGGCCTCGGGGCTGTAAAAGTCCACCAGAAAGCGCTCGATCGGGTGCTGTCGTCGGAATTTGTAGCCCAGCAATTGCTTATGGCGCAGATATTGCCACAGTCTCTCCTCGGCGACGGTCGGGGCCTGGCGCATCTCGCGCGCCAGGGGCTTGAGTTTCTCCCAGAGGTCGGGAGGCGTACGCCATCTCGACCCCTCCCCCCAGCCCGGGTGAGACCCCTCCCCCTGGCCTGGACGAGACCCCTCCCCCCAGCCCGGTGGGTGAGACCCCTCCCCCCAGCCCCCTCCCCGCATGCGGGGAGGGGGAGTGGGGGTGGGGTGAAGTGACACGCGGGGAGGGGGTGTGGGGGTGGGGTGATCTAGCGCGCATGAAGGGGGTGCGGGGGTGGGGTCACCTGGCATGCCCGAAGGGGGTGCAGGGGTGGGGTGATCTAGCGCGCATGAAGGGGGTGCAGGGGTGGGGTCACCTGACATGCCCGAAGGGGGCGAGGGGGTGGAGCCGTAGGCCTCGGCCAGCCTGCGCAGCAGCGCCCCGCTGATGTTGACCCGCCGCCCCTGAACCTTCAGGTCGCCGAACAGGTCCTTCCGCCCAGTGTCGGGGTAGAGGTAGAGGGGAAATAGATACCCGCGTTCTCTGGTCCGGTTAGACACCATACAGTCATCCGTTATCTGATTGCTTACCAGAGCATGCGCCCACGGTGTTTGTGACAATTGACGGCAGGTCATGAGCGCCACATTCTCCCCCGCCAGCATGTGGCCCATCACCTCCGGGCGGGGCCTGCAAATAAAGCCCCGGGAACGACCGGTGTAGTAAGTATAGCGCACGTCAAAGGGACGGTATAGGATCGGCACCACGAGGTCGCGGGAGGGACCGCTCTGGCGCAGGTCCTGCTGGGCCAGCGTCACCTGCCAATCGCGGGCGTCCCTGCCCAGTTGATACGCCTGGCGCGCCAGTTCCGGGTCCATTCGGGAGAAGTTGAGCACCGTCGTCCAGACTTCTTCGGGCGTCCAATGGATGGTCAGGTGGTCGCGGGCGGTGACGATCCCCACGCTGTACTGCTCAAAGATGTCGGTCAGCCGGGGGAAGGAGTGGTAGCGCTCCTGTTCTGCCTCGTCCCGCGGCACGAACAGGTAGAATCCAGGCCGGGGCCAAACCTGGCGCCAGGGTGTGGTCGTCCAGTCGTGTGCTTCCAGCCAACGGTATTTCTCTTCGCGGCGCCCCCACAACTCGGCGTGGTACACCCCTCCCCCTGGTCCGGGCGAGACCCCTCCCCCCAGCCCGATGGGCGAGGACCCTCCCCCTGGCTCGGTAAGTGAGACCCCTCCCCCCAGCCCGGTGGGTGAGACCCCTCCCCCTGGCCCGGTAAGTGAGACCCCTCCCCCCAGCCCCCTCCCCGCATGCGGGGAGGGGGTGTGGGGGTGGGGTGAAGTGACAGGCGGGGAGGGGGTGTGGGGGTGGGGTGAAGTGACAGGCGGGGAGGGGGTGTGGGGGTGGGGTAAACTGGCCGGCGGGGAGGAGGAGATCGGAAGAGCAA